>DXMF01000040.1 GCA_019414345.1 Collinsella sp. | reverse complement strand
CCGCAGGAAGCTTGGATACGCCTAGGCGCGGTCCAAGAAATCGTCCGCACCCCCTAAACAGTCCCTATTTCACCGCAACTTAGGTGGGGTTAGCGGGTGGGATGCCAGACGTGGAGGACGCCGGCAAGGATGTCGACCTCGATGCGCGAGGCGACAACGGGCTCGCCGTCGGCCTGGATGGGGTAGTCGGGCTCCTCAAAGGTGAGCTCGACATGGCGGCAGCGGCGCATGCGAACCGGCGGCAACTTGGTATGGTGGCCGTCCTTGGCCGAAAGAAACATAGGCAGGGCAACCGCACGCGGAACGGGGCCGCAGGCGTAGCAGACGTCGAGTACGCCGTCGCAGGGGTCGGCATCGGGGCAGATGCGATAGCCCGAGCCATAGGTAGGACCCAGCTGAATTGCCATGATGATCGCCCGCACGCGCTCGGCGGGCGCGCCATCAAAGCTGATGGTCATGGGGTAGTTGCGATAGCGCAGGCCAAACTGCTCAAGTCCCGATAGGGTGTAGAGCGGAGCGCCGGCGAGGCCCGTCTTTTTGCGCAGCTCGGTGGTGCCCAGGCCGATGGCGGCATCGATGCCGACCGAGAGCGTCTGGTCGTAGTACTCAACGGTAGCCTCGCCGCTGCCGCTCGCAGGGCTCCACGAGCGAATGCGCCCGATGTCCTGACGCTGCAGCTCGCAGGTGAGCAGCGCGCCAAAATCCTTACCGGAGAAATCGTCGATGCCGAGCGTTTGGGCAAAATCGTTGCCAGAGCCCACGGGTAGGATGGCAAGAGCGGGGCGGGTGTCCTCCTCTTGCGTCATAAGCCCGTTGACGACCTCGTGAATCACGCCGTCGCCGCCAAGGGCGATAACGGTGCGATAGCCCTGGGCCTGTGCGGCCAGCTCCTTGGCGTGTCCCATGCGCTCGGTTAGCACCAAGTCAAACTGGGATGCGCGTGCAGTCATGTCCAAAAAGCGTTGCAGGCGCTCGGCAACTTCGTGCGCCGCACCCGACTGGGCGGCTGGGTTGGCGATGATGAGCGTGCGGCCAAAATCAGTTGCGTGCATGGGGCGACTCCCGGCGTATGACGTGACGGTGCGGTCGCGCTCAGGTCGAATTGCCCCCGATTGTGGCTGCACGTCGAATACTTACGTCTACTCTATCAGGTCGTTGTGGCGCTCGATAGCATCCGCTACCGTACCGCCCTCATCCACAATAAGCGAACGGCGCTTGGGCGAGATGATGCGCTGGGCGGGGTACACGCCGCGGTGTCCGGCAGTTAGGTAGCTGATAAAGGCCACGATGACAAAGAACCCGGCTGCCGTGCCGTGGAACAGGTCGATGGCCATCATGCAGGTGGTGATGGGCACGTTGAGGCCGGCACAGAACACGCCGAGCATGCCGAGAGCCGCCAGAAAACTGGGGTCGATTCCGACGAGGCAACCGATCCAGCCGCCGAGCGCCGCACCGATGCCAAACAGGGGCGTGACCTCGCCGCCTTGGAAGCCCGCACCCAGGGTAAGCGCTGTGACGACCAACTTGATGGCTGCGTCTGCCAGGGTGGTGTTGCCGGCAAATCCGGCGCCGGAAAGCCACGTGGAAAGGCCGGCGTAGTCCCAGGCGTCGAGAAGGGCATAGGCGGCCAAAACCACGAGTGCGCCTATGAGTGCGCGAACGAGGTAATTGGTGATAAAGCGACCGTACAGGCTCTTGACGGTTCGAACTGACCAGGCAAAGAGGCGTGCCGTCAGACCGAAGATAATGGCGCTGATAACAACGATGACAACCGTCCGTGGTGTCATGTTGGGAACGCTGGCGATGACATTCGCTTCGTACTCGGTACCCAGGGCGAGTGATGTAAAGTAGCCGGTAAACGAGGCGACCAGGCAGTAGATGCCCGCGGTGTAGTCGATCTTGCCGATAAAGCACATCTCCATGCCAAAGAAAGCTCCGGCAAGGGGCGAACCGAATACGGCGCCAAAGGCCGACGAGATGCCGGCGAGCATGAGGTCGTGGTGGTCATGCTTTTTGAGGTGGGCGAGGCTCGAGATGTTGCTGGCGATGGTGCCGCCAATCTGCACCGCAGCTCCCTCACGACCGGCCGATCCGCCGGTGAGGTGCGTGAGCGTGGAGCAGACGAGGGTGAGGACGGCCATGCGCATATGGATGAGGCGTGTGCCCAGAGCGGAGTCGATGACCAGGTTGTTACCGCGTTTGGCGGCAAGACCGTGGTTTTTGTACACCCATGCGGTGGCAACGCCCACAACGGGAAGCAGCGCGTAAATCCACGCATGGTGCTCGCGATAGTCAGTCGCGATATTCAACGAGGCCAAAAACGCCCAAGCGGCAACGCCCATGGCGAGCGATACGGTGACGACGAGCACGAGCAACTTGGCGCTCACGAGTAGGTTGCGGACGTTGCGGCGCGTGTCGGCAGCTAAGAGATGCTCGGAGCGAGTGAGCTGATGTCTGCCTGCCATGATGACGTCGTTCAGGGAGAAAAAGCCGCCGTCGTCGAGCGGCTGGGAATGATCCTGCGTTTCGTTTGCGCTTTCGGTTTTGTCGTTATGAGCCATACGTTCCTCTTTTAGGTTGCAACGCAAGCATTATAAAACGCGGTAAACGCGACGAGCCGGTGGGTTGGTTTCCATTCTGTTTCGCGGCCTGCAACCGACAGGTGTATTTGCGGGTACAGGCCGAGTCGCGGCCGTGCATCGGGGGATTATACTGAGAAAAGCATAAAGAATCGGCGCCCCTGTTGTGCGCCGTGGCATTAAGAGGTGCATATGGCAGAGAAACTCATTCCACTGGAGGACGCGCAGTCGATTGTCCTGTCGCACGTTGCTCCGACGGATCTCATCGAGATTCCCGTGTGGCAGGCCGCCGGTCTTCCCTTGGCCGAGGACGCGGTGGCCGATATCGACATCTCGCCGTTTGCCAACAGCGCTATGGACGGATATGCCGTGCGCTCGGCGGACTTGGCGCAGGCATCTGGCGAGGCGCCGGTGACGCTCGACGTTATCGGACACGAGGCCGCGGGCCATGTGTTTGAGGGCGCAATCGGCGCGGGCGAGACGGTCCGCATCATGACGGGCGCGCCGGTACCCGAAGGTGCCGATGCCGTTGTGAAGTACGAGATCGTCGATGTGCTTGACGGTGACGGCAACGAGGGCTCGCGTGTGAGGTTCTCGGCGCCGGCCAAGGTGGGGGAGAACGTTCGCTCTGCCGCCGAGGAGGCCCATGCCGGCGATGTTGTGATGCACGCCGGCGAGGTCGTGGCTCCGGCGGGCGCGGGTCTGTTGGCAAGCGCCGGATATGCGAGCGTGAAGGTGCACGCTGCCCCACGTGTGGGCATTATCTCGCTGGGCACGGAACTGGTCGCACCGAGTAAGGTACCGGCGCGCGGTCAGATTCGCGATTCCAACTCTTCGGCGCTGATGGCCGAGGCACTCGATGCCGGCGCCGAGCCCGTGTTCTACGGCATTGCGCCCGATGATGAGCAGGCGATTGCCGAGCTCGTGCATCGTGCCGTGCAGGAGTGCGATTTTGTCATTACGAGCGGCGGTGCCTCGGCGGGCGACTACGACTATGTGACGGCACTGGTCCATCGCGAGGGCGAGGTGCTCTTCGACCGCATCTCGATGCGTCCGGGCAAGGCTATCACGTTTGGCTTGCTCGGGGGTAAGCCCTACCTGGGGCTTTCAGGCAATCCTGCCGCGGCGTATGTGGGCTTTGAGATGCTCGCCCGTCCGGCGATTCGCAAGATGCGCGGCTTTGCCGAGGGTGCGCGTCCCGTGCAGCAGGCGACGCTCACGCATAGCGTGAAAAAGCGACAGCATCGCCGCTTCTTCGATCGCGCCACGGTTTTGCGCGACCCCGAGACCGGTGAGTTGTTGGTGACCGAGGCCAAGACGCAGAATTCGGCGCTGCTTGGAACCATGCAGCGTGCGAACTGCCTGTTGCGTATTCACGAAGGACCGTGCGACCTTGCGGCGGGCGACGTCGTGGATGTCGTGCGTGTCGACCTGCCTGAGGGCACGGTGCTATAGGAGGAATGCTATGGAGTTGAAGATTTCGATTGTGACGTGCTCGGATACGCGCGATCTTGCCCAGGACGAGGCGGGTGCTGCGCTCGAGGAGCTTATCGTGGCACAGGGCTGGACGGTCGCCTCGCATGTGGTCGTGCGTGACGACGTCAGCGAGATCGGTGATGCCATTGCGGAAGCCGCCGATGAGTGCCACGCCAATGTCGTGCTCACCTGCGGCGGCACGGGGCTTTCGATGCGCGACGTAACACCCGAGGCGACGCGTGCCGTCTGTGACCGCGATGTGCCGGGTATTGCCGAGGCAATCCGTGCGTATTCGATGACCAAGACGCGCCGCGCTATGCTCTCGCGCGCTATTTGCATGCAACGAGGTCATACACTTGTCGTAAACTTTCCCGGTTCTACGAAGGCCGCCCGCGAAAGCTGGGAGGCCATAGCAGACCAGCTGGAGCATGCGGCTCAGATGACAGCGGGCGGCGGACATACCAACTAAGCGGTTTACCTGCGGCGGGGCGACCTGAACGGCTGCTCCGCCTTTGTTTTCCGCCGAAGCGACGCCGAGGTGCACGGCAACTCGAAACTATATTCTCTAGCGAGAATAATTTCTCATTATCATTATTCGCGCGGAAGTATAATCTAGTAACAGAATAAAGCCTGCGGCGGGGTGCCCGGGCATAGCGTTCGAAAGGGTTGAATATGTTCGATATGGTTTCACGCCGCGGTTTTGTCTCGCTTTCTGCTGCCGCTGCCGCCGGCCTTGGCCTTGCCGGTTGCTCGGGCAAAAAGACGTCCGAGCCCGCTGGTTCCGATGCCGGCTCCGCCAAGTCTTTCTCTAAGAAGAAGGCTGTCGAGCTGCAGGTCTTTGCCGCCAACTCGCTCGAGAAGGCTCTGCCCGAGGTTCAGGAGCTTTACACCGACCAGACCGGCACCACCTTTGCCGACACGCAGTTTAAGGCGTCTGGCGACCTTGTCGAGCAGATGCGCGCCGGTGCCGCCGTCGACGTGCTCATCACCGCTTCCAAGGGTACCATGGACGACGCCGAGGCCGCCGAGCTCGTCGACGCCGACACGCGTGAGGACATGTTCGTCAACGATCTCGTGATCATTCGCGCCGAGGGCTCCGACACCAAGGTCGAGGCCATCGCCGACGTCGCGAACCTGGACGGTAAGATCGCCATTGGCGACGCCAAGACCGTCCCCGCCGGCAAGTACGCCAACCAGGCGCTGGCTTCCGTGGGCCTCTACACCGGCACCGAGGGCGACGACGGCGAGTATGCGCCCGAGATCGCCGAAAAGGTGGCCCTGGCCGACAAAGTTGGTACCGCCGCCGCCTATGTGTCCACGGGCGACTGCGTGGCCGGCTTTGTCTACAGCTCCGATATCTTCCGCTACGACGGCATCGAGGAGGCCTTTGTGTGTCCCGAGGATTCGCACAAGCCCATCGTGTATCCGGGTGCCGTTGCCGAGAGCTCTGAGCACGCCGACGAAGCCAAGGCGTTCATCGACTTCTGTCTGTCCAACAGGAAGGCTCAGAAGATTTGGGCTAAGTACGGCTTTGAGCTTTCCGCGTAGTGCGGCTTGGCGCGATAATTCCATCGTTTTGTGTCTCACTCCGTCCTTATATTCGCTTGGAGCTTTTCGTGCTTAATAGATTCCGCATCCTTGTCGCCTGTGCTTTGACCTTCGCGCTTTGCTGGGTGCCGGGATTTGCGTTTGCTGGGGACGCTGAGGACGGGGCCCAGGTTGCTGCGACTGCTCATGGGCTTTCCTATGGGATCGAGGGTTTTGAGCGGTTGGCCAAGGGGACCGCTCGTGCCATGGAGGGCCAGCCTGAGGGCTACCGGTTTCCCGTTGACGAGGACGTGGACCTTGTAGTGGCGCCTGCTGCCGATCGCGTTGTGGTGTGGATATCGCCCAAGGCGATCGAGAGGTATGGATTGGATCCGCAGAACAACGAGTGCGTATCGGGTCTCAAGGCCCTCGTCTGTGAGCTCGACAGCGCAAACTGTATGGGAGGTGCGCAGCTAGGGGACGTGGATCTTCCTTGGTATGTCACGGCGGAAACAACGTTTGATGCCGGCGGGTATACCTATGGCTTTGACGAGCGCGGTGCGGATGGGGGCCGCTATGTGGTGATTGCATCAGCCTCGGGTGATGCCAAAGGCGGCGCGCGTTGGCTTGATAGCGCTCAAATGGTAGAAGCATCGTCTGTCGTGTTGCGGGATGAGCAGGGGCCCTTGACCTCTCTGGCCTCCTTATTGGGCGGCATCGACTACCGACCGTTTTGGGTGTCCATTAAAACGAGCGGCCTTGCCCTGCTGATCTCCTTTGCGCTGGGCCTGTTTGCCGCGTGGAAGACCATGGGCACCTCGAGTCGCATCAAGGGCCTGCTCGACTCGGTCTTTACCATCCCCATGGTGTTGCCGCCCACGGTCTGCGGCTTTCTGCTCCTTATGCTGTTTGGCCGCTCGACCGGGGTGGGCCAGTGGCTTATCGCGCACGGCGTCTCGATTGTCTTTACGTGGCCGGCGGCGGTGATCTCTGCCGTGGTGGTATCGTTTCCCCTGGTCTACCGTACGGCGCTCGGCGCCTTTGAGAGCCTCGACACGCAAATGCTCGATGCGGCGCGCACGCTGGGCTGGTCCGAGCGACGCATCTTCACCAAACTCATGATGCCGCTCGGCTGGCCCTCGATTGCCGCCGGCACGGTGCTCGCCTTTGCCCGCGCCATGGGCGAGTTTGGCTGCACCCTGTTCTTTGCGGGCAACTATGCCGGTATTACGCAGACCATTCCCATTGCGATTTTCTTTGAATGGATGGGCGGCAATACGTCGGTGGCCCTCTTTTGGGTCGTGGTCGTAATAGCGTTCAGCTTCCTAGTCATCCTGTTCATCAACATGTACACGGCGCATTCGCAAAAATACCGCGAGCGTGGCCTTTCCCGTGCGGAACGTAAGCAGGCCAAAGATCTCGCCGGACAGGGCGATTCACTCGACCCGGCGGGCGGTGATGCCTTGCGTATCGATCGCGAGGCACTGGCCGAGCTCATGCGCGATGAGCCCGCTATGCAGGGAGGTCGATAGGCCATGTCACTCGTTCTGGACATAAAAAAGCGCTATCCGGGGTTTATGCTCGATATGCAGCTTGAGGCCGGCGAGGAGCGTGTGGCGCTGCTTGGTGCCTCGGGCTGCGGCAAGAGCTGCACGCTGCGCTGCATTGCCGGCGTGGAGACGCCCGACGAGGGCAAGATCGTCGTCAACGGCGTGACCTTTTTTGACTCGGCGGCTGGCATCAACCTGTCACCCCAGGAGCGAAAATGCGCCCTGTTGTTTCAAAACTATCAGCTGTTTCCCAACATGACGGTGGCCGATAACGTATGCGCCGGTGTAAAGGATGCTGGCGACGCCGCCGCGCGCAAAAAGCTCGCCGAGCGCTATTTGGGCATTTTCGGTCTGGCCGATTTTGTCGATCGCTACCCCGCGCGACTCTCGGGCGGGCAGCAGCAACGCGTGGCGCTTGCCCGTATGGTGGCGGCGCATCCGGGCATTTTTATGTTCGACGAGCCCATGAGCGCGCTCGATGCGTATCTCAAGAGCGCGCTTGAGCAAAACATGCTCGACCTGTTCGATGTATGCAACCGCACCGTGCTCTACGTGAGCCACGACATCGACGAAGCGTGCCGCCTGTGCCAGCGCATCTGCGTGATGCACGACGGGCATGTTGAGGAGATCGGCTCCGTCGAGGACGTGGTCCGCCGTCCGCAGACGCTGGCGGCGCTGCGTCTGACGGGCTGCAAGAACACAAGCCGGGCGCGCAAGATCGGGTCTCAGGAAGTTGAAGCCCTGGACTGGGGCATGACCTTTAACGTGGGCCATGAGGTTCCC
Source organism: Collinsella sp. (assembly GCA_019414345.1). Lineage (GTDB taxonomy): Bacteria > Actinomycetota > Coriobacteriia > Coriobacteriales > Coriobacteriaceae > Collinsella. The sequence continues at coordinate 53,496 of DXMF01000040.1, read as the reverse complement.
GATAACGTGACGTACCTCGGTATTCGTGCGAGCTACTTTCATGTTGACAATCGCGCGGAGCGCGGTCGCAACAGCTACGATTTGCACGTGGCCCGTGTGAGCGATTCGCGCTTTGAGCGGCTGGTGCTGCTGGACGTGCCGCGTGCTGATGCGCCCACGCGTCTGCAGTGGAAGGTGAATAAGGTGAGTGTACCCGTGGAAGAGCTGCCGCAGGCGGGTGAGACTCTGCGCATGCATTTTGATGCAAGCAGGATTCATCTCGTTTGCCGATAATGCGGGTGCGATGCGGTCGAGGAGGTAGTCCTCGACCGCTTTGTTTTCACTTCGCCGTTCGCCGATTTCTACATGACTAAACCTTATCAGTCTGATAATTAATTATCAGACAGCGAGATGCTCACATCCCAACGTTGTCGTACGCGCGTCGACGGTGTTCGTCTTGACGACAACCGTTGATATAGTTACCTTCGACGAGAAAAGGAGGGCGCGCCGATGCTGCAGAAGACATATTCGCGTCGCGTTGCCGCGCGCGCCCTGTATATGGCTCGGAGCCGCATATGAGCAGGTATGTTCACGGCTCCGGGAGAGACGACGCACAACTAAATAATCGACCGCAAAGCGGGTTCCCCAAAATTCCGGGTTTGAGCACGGCTGGGTTTTCGCCACCCACCGTGCAGAAATACCGTAGCTATTCATTTTTGGTTCGAGAGGGGAACCGTCATGGCTGAAGAATTCGATTTCCATCCGATGTGGGAGAGCCTCGGCATGAATCTTGCCGACCACGACATGCTGCTGGGCGCCGTGGGCCAGATGTACGGCGATATGTTCCTGACGCAGAACAATCGCCCCAAGTCTACGTCCTACCTGGATTTTGTCGCCACCAACATCCACAGCGGCCGTATTAAGGAGATGCTCGACAAGAAGGAGGCCGGCGAGGCCACCAAGATCGTCGGTTCGTTCTGCATCTACGTGCCCGAGGAGATCGTGCTTGCCTGCGATGGCATCCCCGTGGGCCTGTGCTCGGGTGCCGACTGGGCAACGGACAAGGTCGAGGAGCACTTGCCGCGCAACACCTGTCCGCTTATCAAGAGCTTTGCCGGCTTTATGCTGGGCGAGGTCTGCCCCTAAATTGAGTCGAGTGATCTGGTGGTGGGCGAGAACACCTGCGATGGCAAGAAGAAGGCCTACGAGTTCTTTGCCACGCAAAAGAACATGTACGTCATGGATATCCCCAACGTGCACGACGAGTCGACGCTCGTGACCTGGAAGGCCGAGGTTAAAAAGCTTGCCGCCAAGATCGAGGAAGAGTGCGGCGTCAAGATTACGCCCGAGCGCCTGAAGGCTGCCATCCACGCCGTCAACGAGAAGCGTCGCGCCCTGCAGCGTCTGGCTGCCACGCGCGCTGCCGATCCGGCGCCCATCAGCGGTCTCGACAGCCTGCTGACCGTTCAGGCCGCCTTTATGGACGATACGCCGCGTCTGACCGGAGCCATCAACGAGATGGCCGCCGAGTGCGAGCAGCGCGTTGAGGCCGGCGAGGGCGTGGCGCCCAAGGGGACCAAGCGCATCCTGTACACCGGCACGCCCATGGCCGTGCCCAACTGGAAGCTGTTCAACCTCATCGAGAAGGCCGGCGGCGTTGTGGTAGGCGAGGAGTCCTGCACGGGCTCGCGCTACTACAAGGACCTGGTCGACGAGTCCGGTGAGACGGTCGACGAGATGCTCGACGCCATCGCCGAGCGCTACTTTAAGATTAACTGCGCCGTCTTTACGCCCAACGATTAGCGTATGAAGGACATTGTCCAGATGGCCAAGGACTTGCATGCCGACGGCATCGTCGACGTGGCCCTGCAGTTCTGCACGCTCTACGAGATGGAGTCGTTTGCCGTGGAGAAGGCTGCCGAGGAGGCCGGCATTCCGTTTATGCACATCACGACCGACTACGCCGGCGAGGATGCAGGCCAACTGCAAACCAGGATTGAGGCTTTCTTGGAAACCATTTAGGACTATTCGTCCCGGCGGCTTCCCCAGGCACCCGATCTTGCCGTTCAAACCGTCGCTTGCGTACCAAAGTACGCGGCGCTCCTTTTTCACGGCAACCTCGGGCACCTGGGAAAGCCGTTTCCTTGGTTGGTTAAAAGGTTTGTTAAGGAGTTATATGTCGGAAAATATGGAGCAGCCGTTGCCATCCACGTTTGAGGAGTTCAACGAGCAGCGCAAGGCGGCGTTTATTCGCGTTAAGGATTACAAGCAGGCGGGCAATCGCCTGGTCGGCTTTTTGTGCAGCTATACGCCGCTCGAGATCATCGATGCCGCGGGCGCTGCAAGTGTGGCCTTGTGCGGTACATCCGACGAGGTGATTCCCGAGGCCGAGAAGGTGCTGCCGGCAAATCTGTGTCCGCTCATCAAGTCGACCTACGGTTTTGCCTACTCGCAAAAGTGCCCGTTTACGTACTTTAGCGACATGATCATCGGCGAGACCACCTGCGACGGCAAGAAGAAGATGTACGAGCTACTCAACGAGCTCAAGCGCACGCACATTCTGCATCTTCCGCAGGGTCGTGATCGCGCCTACGAGCGTGAAGGCTGGTACGAGGAGTGCCGCCTGCTCAAGGAGGAGCTCGAGGGCTTCTACGGCATCACGATTACCGACGATGACCTGCGTGCTGCCGTCCGTCGTCGCAACCGCTTGCGTGCGGCCCAGCTCGAGATGTTTGCGCTGCAGGCCAATCAGCCGGCGGCCATGAGCGGCGTCGACTTGATGAGCACTATGTTTGCCGGTACGTTCAGCTTTGATATTGAGGCCTATACGCAGCAGCTGGAGCAAAAGGTCGCCATGCTGCGCGAGGCCTACGACGCGGGCGAGCGCCCGGTTGCGGCGGACGCCAAGCGCATTCTGATCACCGGCTGCCCGGTGGGCGGCGTGATCAACAAGATCGGTCGCACCATCGAGTCCAACGGTGGTGTGGTCGTGTGCATGGACGACTGCTCGGGCGAGCGCACGGCGGCCATGATGATCGACCCGGAGGCTCCCGACATCTTGCGCGCCATCGCCGACCGCTACCTGGACATTAACTGCTCGGTCATGACGCCCAACGACGGTCGTATGGAAAACACGCTGGCCATGTGCGAGAAGTATCACGTCGATGGCGTAGTGGAGAGCGTGCTCCAGGCGTGCCACACCTTTAACGTGGAGAGTGCGCGCATGCAGGAGACTGTCGAGGGTGCGGGCATTCCGTACATGAAGATCGAGACCGACTACAGCAACGGCGACATGGGACAGATCGAGACCCGCATCGCCGCCTTCATCGAAACCCTCTAGCTTCCTCAGGCACCGGATCTTGCTCCTCAAACCGTCGCTTGCGTACCCAATGTACGCTGCGCTCCTCTTTCGGGTCAATCTCCGGCACCTGAGAAACCTAGAGCTAAGGCGCCTGAACGCGCCGCTACCTTTGATGTTTAGATTGGGAGAGAGCCATGATAGGGATCGGGATCGATATCGGGTCTACGGCGGCTAAGGCTGCTGTGGTCGATGGAGGGGGTTCGGTGGCGTGGACGTGCGTGCAGCCAACCGGGTTCTCCTCGGTCGATGCGGCGGAGCGTCTGCGCGGCGAGCTTGCCGCGGCCGGCTATGACGTGGCTGCCGACGACGTGCGCGTGATCGCGACCGGCTACGGTCGTGTCGCCGTGCCCTATGCGCATAAGGTCGTGACTGAGATTACCTGCCACGGTACCGGTGCTGTGCGCCTGTTTGGCGACCACGGCACCGTGATCGACGTGGGCGGTCAGGACACCAAGGTCATTCAGATCAAGGGCGGTCGCGTGGCCAAATTTGCCATGAACGACAAGTGCGCTGCCGGCACGGGGCGCTTTTTGGAGATCATGGCCGACCGTCTGGGTATTTCCCAACAGCAGATGGCCGACCTTGCGCGTTCCGGCGAACCCACCAAGATCAGCAGCATGTGCACGGTGTTTGCCGAAAGCGAGGTCATCAGCCTGATCGGTCGCGGTGAGCCGCGCGAGAACATTGCGCGTGGCGTGATCGACAGCGTGGTCTCGCGCGTGGCGACCATGGCTGGGCAGGCGGCGGGCGCCCCGTACTACCTGACGGGAGGCCTGTGCGAGAACGCATTCGTGGTGGAGCGGTTGGGCGAGCTACTGGGGTCGCCGGTGACCACCTCGCCCCAGGCTCGCTTTGCCGGAGCCATCGGCGCGGCGATTCGCGCACAGGCGCTCAATTAATGCATCCGCCGTAGGCTCGCATTCATGCGTATACTGGGAGGAAATGATTGACCGATGAGAGGAGGTATCGATGGCTGACGATCAGATTAAGCTCACGTCCATGACGGCCGCGAGCGGTTGAGCCGCTAAGTTGGCCCCCGGAGCCCTCGCCCAGGTCCTGGGCGATTTACCCAATGTGCATAACGACAACCTGCTCGTGGGGTTCGATACCTTCGACGATGCGAGCGTCTTCCGCGTAGGGGAGAACCTGGGACTCGTGCAGTCCATCGACTTCTTCCCACCGATGGTCGACGACCCGTTTCTGTTTGGCCAGATCGCCGCGGCCAACTCGCTGTCGGACATCTACGCCATGGGCGGGCGGCCGAGCCATGCCATGAACTTGCTGTGCATCCCGAGCTGCCTGGGCGTTGAGGTTGCCGGTCAGATTCTGGCGGGCGGCGCCGACAAGTGCGTCGAGGCCGGCTGCTCCATCGCGGGCGGTCACACCATCAACGACGACGAGCCCAAGTACGGCCTGTCCGTGAGCGGTTTTGTCGCGCTTGACCGTATGCTCGCCAACAGCGGCGCGCGCGTGGGCGATGTTCTGCTGCTGACCAAGGCCATCGGCTCGGGCATTATCACCACGGCCATTAAGGGCGAGCTCATCGAGCAGGACGAGGCCGCAGCCATGTTTGACTCGATGCGAACCCTCAACGAGGCACCGATTCGTCTGGCCGAGGGACTTGAGCTTCACGGCTGCACCGACATTACGGGCTTTGGTCTGATCGGGCACGCGTGCGAGATGGCCGAGGGCTCGGGCGTGCAGGTTGAGCTTGCATCGGGGGCGGTGCCGCTCTTTGACCAGGTGCTCGACATGGCGCGTCTGGGCATTATCCCCGCGGGCTCCTACCGCAACCAGGACTTCTTTGGCCCGCGCGTGGCGGCCGACGAGGACCTGGAGCCGGGCATGCTGGATGCGCTGTACGATCCGCAGACCTCGGGCGGTTTGCTTATTGCGGCGCCCGCGGCGGATGTGGATGAGCTTGCGCGTCGTCTGCATGCCGAGGGGCGCGTTGCCGCCGTCGTCGGTCGCGTTTGCGAGGCGGAGCCGGGCGGTCCTGCCGTCCGCGTTGTCCGTTAACGGTTTGTTTATTCAACTATCTATCGTTCTTGATTGATTCATTCGAAAGGAATTTACTATGTCTACCAAAATTGAAGTCAATGCCATGGGCGATGCCTGCCCGCTGCCCGTCGTCAAGACGCTTAAGGCACTCAAACAGCTTGACGGCGAGGGCGCCGTGGTGACCTCGGTCGACAACGAGACCGCCGTCAAGAACATCTCCAAGATGGCGCAGGAGAAGGGCTGCACGGCCTCGGTCGAGAAGATCTCGGACGCCGAGTGGCACGTGACCGTCGCGACTTCTGGCGCCGTTGCCGTGGCCGATCCCGAGCAGGATGGCGCTGCCTTCTGTGGTGCCAGCGCCAGCAAGGGCAAACTCGTCATTTCCGTCTACACCGATTGTATGGGCCGTGGCGACGACGAGCTGGGCCACAAGCTCATGAAGGCCTTCATCTTTGCCGTGACGCAGCAGGAGGAGCTGCCCGCGACCATGCTGTTCTACAACGGCGGCGCCAAGCTCACCGTCGAGGGCTCTCCGGTGCTCGATGATCTGAAGGGCCTGGCCGAGCAGGGTGTCGAGATTCTCACCTGCGGTACCTGCCTCGACCACTATGGCATTAAAGACCAGCTTGCGGTGGGCGAGGTCACCAACATGTACGTGATCGTGGAGAAGATGGAGCAGGCCGTGCGCGTCGTGCGCCCGTAGCATATTGGTTGGAGTTGTCATGAGGGAGAAGCGCCCGGCGCTTGTCATCACGTTTCCCACCACGGCGGCCGCCATGGGCTGCGAGTCCCTATGCATCGAGCGCGGCCTTCCTGGGCGAACGATTCCCGTGCCCGGGGAGGTCGCTGCCGGCTGCGGTCTGGCGTGGAAGGCGTTGCCTGCCGATGAGGAGCTGCTGCGCGGCGAACTCGCCGCGGCGGGCGTTCCCACCGAGGGCTATACCGTGATCGATATGTGGGAGGTCGTGCGATGATCTATCTGGATAACGCGGCGACGACCATGCACAAGCCGCAGGCGGTCATCGATGCCGTGACGCAGGCGATGTGCTCGCTCGGCAATGCCGGGCGCGGTGCCACGTCGGGTGCGCTTGACGCCGCGCGTACCATCCACGGCTGCCGCGCCAAGCTTGCGCGCCTTTTTGGTTGCCCGAGGGCGGACCATGTGTGTTTTACGCCCAACTCCACCGCGGCGCTCAACACCGCTATCAATGGCGTGGTGCGCCCCGGCGACCGCGTGGTCACGACGGTGCTTGAGCACAACTCCGTGCTGCGTCCGCTCAATCGCTTGGCGACGGAGCAGGGTGTGACGGTTGAGCATGCGGGCTGCGACGCGAACGGCGCGCTCGACTACGACGAGCTCGAGCGGTTGGTCACGCCCGGTACGCGTGCCGTGGTGGTGACGCACGCTTCCAATGTGACCGGCAACGCGGTCGACGTTTCGCGTGTGGCTGCCATCGCCCATGCGGCCGGTGCGCTGGTGATCGTCGATGCCTCTCAGTCTGCCGGTACGGCGCATATCGATATGCAAACCATGGGGCTCGACATTGTGTGCTTTACCGGCCACAAGGGGTTCATGGGTCCGCAGGGGACCGGCGGCCTGGCCGTGGCGGAGGGCGTCGATGTGGCTCCGTGGGCCATGGGCGGCACGGGCGTGCACAGCTTCGATGCTCTGCAGCCGCTTGGGTGGCCCACGCGCCTTGAGGCGGGCACGCTCAACGGCCACGGCATCGCGGGACTTTCCGCAGGTCTCGACTTTATCGAGGCGCAAGGCGGAGTCGAGGCGATCGCGGCGCATGAGCGAGCACTGGCGGATCGCTTTCTCGCTGGCGTGCGCAAAATCCCGGAGATCAAGCTCTACGGCGCCTTTGACCAGCCGTCGCGCTCGGCGATCGTCTCACTCAACGTGGGTGATATCGACTCTGCTGAGATCTCGGACGCGCTCATGCAAGGGTGGGGGATTGCGACGCGCCCCGGCGCCCATTGCGCTCCGCTCATGCACCGCGCACTCGAGACCGAGCGCCAGGGTATCGTTCGCTTCTCGTTTGGGTATTTCAACACGGACGAGGAAGTCGATACCGCGTTTGACGCTTTGCGCGATTTAGCCTGCTAGAGCGTATATACTTGCGGGACGGGTGTTTTTGCCCGTCCCGTTTTTGTTTCGACCCGAAAGGTGTGCATATGGCCTCATCCGCTCCGCGCGGTTTGCGCTCCGACCATGTCGTTACCGTCGGCATTGCGCTGTTCTCGATGCTCTTTGGCGCCGGCAACCTCATTATTCCGCCGCTGCTGGCACTGCAGGCAGGTTCTGCCACGCCGGTCGCCATGCTCGGCTTTCTGATTGCCGCCATCGGCCTGCCCGTCATGGGTTTTATTGCCGTGGCACTTGCCGGAACGGCGCGCGAGCTTGCCGGCCGCGTGCACCCCAAGTTTGGTGAGTTCTTTGTCGCGGCGGTGTATCTGGCCATCGGCCCGTGCCTGGCCATTCCGCGCACGAGCTCCACGGCCTTCGAGATGCTGGTGCCGCTGCTGCCCGAGGGTGTTTCACTCGGCACGGCGCGCCTGGTGTTTGCCGTTGGCTTCTTTGTCGTCGCGTTTGCGCTCACGCTGCGTCCGGGCGTCATCACGCGCGTGCTCGGTCGCATTACGGGCCCCGCGCTCATTGCGCTCATCGTGCTGGTCGTGGGTGCCGCCGTGATCTCGCCGCTGGGACCGGCTGCCGCGCCTCAGGCTCCCTACGATGCCGGTGCTGCTGTGCAGGGCTTTCTGACCGGCTACCAGACCATGGACCTGCTCGCGTCGCTCGCCTTTGGAATTATCATCGCCGAGACCATCCACGAGCTGGGCGTTACCGATGACAAGCGCGTGGCCTTCGAGATTTCGCGCTCCGGCGTGATCGCCGGCGCGCTCATGGCCATCATCTACTGCGGCCTGGCGCTTGCCGGCACGCAGCTCAGCACCGTGATGCCCGATGCCACCAATGGCGCCGCCATCCTTGCCCGCTCTGCCTCCATGCACTTTGGCCTTGTCGGCACGGTCGTGGTCTTTGCGATCTTTTTCCTCGCCTGCATGAACGTGTGCATCGGCCTCATCAGCTGCTGCTCGCGTTACTTCTGCGAGACGTATGTGGTCGAAGGGGGAGCGGAGGCCTCCGAGGAGGCTATGCGTCGTCCCTTTGCGGTTCTTGCCTTTGTGTTCGCAGCGTTTTCGTGCGTGCTCTCCAACGTGGGCCTCGACGTGATCCTTATGTTCTCGGTGCCCATGCTCAATGCCTTGTACCCCGTCGCCATTGTGCTGGTTCTTATGGGCCTGGTGCACGGTTTTTGCGACGCGCATCCGCAGGTGTGGGTTTGGGTCGGCGGCGTTGTCGCGGTGCAGAGCGTGATCACCTCGGTTCGTGACGCGTTCTTTGCGAGCGCGTGGCTGCCGTTCGACGCGCTGCCGCTGGCGGACATTGGGGCCGCGTGGGCGCCGGTCGCCGTGGTGGCGTTTGTGATAGGCCTGCTCCATCGTCGTTTTGTTGCACATTCGAGGAGCTAAGGCATCAATGCTTGCACAGGCGGGGAGTCTCCCCTATAATTTTCTTCGCTTTGGGACACGCAAGGTTTAGACCTTAGCTGCTCAACACCTTCGGGACGTGGCGCAGTTTGGTAGCGCGCCTGCTTTGGGAGCAGGATGTCGCAGGTTCAAATCCTGTCGTCCCGACCATATCTTGCGGGCGTAGTTCAATGGTAGAACCCCAGCCTTCCAAGCTGATGACGCGGGTTCGATTCCCGTCGCCCGCTCCATAAGATAGATGAATGGCTCTGGTTCTTTTTGGGATCAGAGCCGTTTTCGTAAGTGTGCCGGGCGACGGGAATCGAACCCGCCAGGGTGCGGAGCTGAGGAAATGCGTGAGCATTTTCCAGCGCAGCACGCAAGGGCCGAAGGCCCGCAGCGAAACAAGGATTTGCGGAGCAAATCCTTGGACTTCCCGTCGTCCACTCCAAGCTAATTAATCGCCGGTCAATATGCTTATTTGGCTTGCGATATTTTTTATACCGTCCGACATCATGGGACATATTAACCAAGAGTGTTTGTCCCACATCGTAAGAAAGCAGTGATTGCCATGGCACAGAGTAAAGCAGAATATCCCACCCCCGACTGTCTGGCACCCGCCGCGATCGAGGCCAAGACTGAGGCTGCCGGCGTTACCAAGGCCAACCTGCCGGTCTCGAAGGCCTTTTTGCTCGCTATGTTCGCCGGCGCGTTTATCGCCTTCGGCGGCCTGTTCTTCACGGTCTTTTTGAGCGATCCCACGCTTGGCTGGGGCGCCCAGCGCTTCGTGGGCGGTCTTGCTTTTTGCCTGGGACTGGTGCTCGTGCTCATTTGCGGCGCGGAGTTGTTTACCGGTAACTCGCTTATGGTCTGCGCGCTTAAGAGCAAAAAGATTACGCTCGTCCAGATGTTCAAGGCTTGGGCTATTGTGTGGATCGGCAATTTTGCCGGCGCCCTGTTCGTTGTCTTTTTGATTTACATGGCAGCTATTTATAAGCTCAACGGCGAGGCCGTCGCCAACACCATGGTGAGCGTCGCCGCCGGTAAGGTTACGATCGACGCCGTTACCATCTTCTTCCGTGGCATTCTGTGCAACATCTTTGTGTGCCTCGCCGTATGGATCGGCACTGCCGGCAAGACCGTGGTCGATAAGGTCGTGGGCATTTTGCTGCCTATCGCTGCCTTTGTGGCCTGCGGTTTTGAGCACTGCGTTGCCAACATGTACTTTTTGCCCATGGGCATTTTGATGCATTCCTGCGGCTATGGAGCCGATGTCGCCGGCGCCGATGCCCTCAACGCCACCGGGCTGGCGCTCAACCTTTCGGTCGCCACGCTGGGCAATATCGTGGGCGGCGCCCTGATCGTGGCGCTGGGCTACTGGTTTATCTACGCCAACAAAGAGGCCTAAAGGATCCAGGCCATAACCGACCAAAAAGGGACAGGTTTATTTTGGCAGGTTTTGGACGAGGCGCTTCGCCGTCTTGTCGCGAGCTGCCATAATGGACCTGTCCCTTTTGCATACGCGTCGTCACATTTTGGCCGATGACGACCAAAGGGGACCTGCTTTTTATTGAACATGTCGAAAGGCTTTCCATGAGCGACTGCGAATCCATGCCTGCCGAGGTGCGCGACCGCCTGCGCTCCATTCCCGCCGTTCACGAGCTGCTGTCCGAGTGGCCGGTCATGAAGGCTGCCGGCGATGCGGGCGACACGATTGTGCGCGAGGCGATTGATGCCGAGCTCGATGCCGAGCGCGCGGCGATTCGCTCTGGCGCCCCCGCTAGGAATAAGCGCGAGCTCGCCTTGGCCATTGAGCGGCGGTGCCACCGACTGTCGCTGCCGACCCTGCGCCCTGCCGTCAACGCGACGGGCGTTGTGATTCACACCAATCTGGGCCGCGCTCCGCTTGCTCCCGCAGCGGTGCAGGCGGTGACCGATGTCGCCCGCGGCTACAGCACGCTTGAGTATGACGTCGCGACCTGCGCCCGTGGGGGCCGCAAGGAGCACGCCGCGCGTCTTCTGCGCACGCTCACGGGGGCGCAGGACGCCCTGGTTGTCAACAACAACGCCGCGGCGGTGCTGCTGGTGCTCGCCGCGCATGCGAGCGGCAAAGAGGTGATTGTGAGCCGTGGCGAGCTCGTCGAGGTAGGCGGCAGCTTCCGCATTCCTGACATCATGGCGGCTTCGGGCGCCAAACTTGTCGAGGTGGGCTCCACCAACCGCACGCATCTGGATGATTATCGAAGCGCCATTACGCCCAACACGGCGATGATCCTGAAAGTTCATCCTTCTAACTACCGTATCGAGGGCTTCCACGAGGAGGTTTCCGCGGCGGAGCTTTCTGCCCTGGCGCATGAGCACGGGCTGTTGCTGTACGAGGACCAGGGCTCGGGCGCTTTGCTTGCAGACGGGGTGCTCGCCGATGCGGGGGAGAAGCCCACGTCCGCCTCGCTTTGCGCCGGCGTTGACGTCGTCTCGTGCTCGGGTGACAAGCTGCTCGGTGCTTCGCAGACGGGGCTTATTCTCGGCAGCGCCCAGGTAATCGCCGCCTGTGCCTCGCATCCGCTTATGCGCGCGCTTCGCCCTGGCAAGCTCACGCTCGCGGCGCTCGAGGCCACTTTGCGTCTGTATGTGACCGGATCCGATACGGCGCATCGGGAGATTCCGGTACTCAACATGCTTTCCGGCGCGCCGGCCCCGCTCGAGCGTCAGGCCAAGCGCCTGCACGACCGCATGCTTCGCAAGCTTCGCGAGGCCCAGTGCGAAGAGGCCGTGGATCTGCAGGTTGTCGAGGGTGCCTCTGCCCCCGGCGGCGGCTCGCTGCCGACCGTCGAGCTCCCATCATTTTGCGTTGCCGTCTGCCCCGTCGATGTGCGCCTGTCTGCCGATGCCCTGAAGCGCGCTTTGGTTCAGGAGCCCGATACGCCGGTTGTGACGCGCGTGCAGCACGACCAGGTGCTGTTTGACGTTCGCACGCTTTTGCACGACACCGACCTTGATCTGTGCGCGTCTGCGTTGGCAGATGCCGTGCGGGTAGGTTTGCGTCGATGACCGCGCGCGAGCTTGTCGAATGTCCCGTTGTCGTTGGAACGGCGGGGCACGTTGACCACGGAAAGTCGGCCCTTATCGAGGTGCTGACCGGCAAAAATCCCGACCGTCTGGAGGTCGAACGGCTCCGAGGCATGACCACTGAGCTCGGCTTTGGCGAGCTCGAGCTTCCCAGCGGCAAGCTTGTCGGCTTGGTCGACGTACCCGGGCATGCGCACTATCTGCGCGCCATGGTGCAGGGCGCCACCGGCGTGGACGTTGCGCTGCTGGTGGTTTCGGCCGTTGAGGGCGTGATGCCGCAGACCCGCGAGCACGTTCGGGTTCTGGAGCTGTTGGGCGTGAGGCGCATGGTCGTCGCGCTCACGATGCGCGATTTGGCCGACGACGAGATTGCCACGCTGGCGGAGCTCGATGTCGAGGCGTTTCTTGACGGGACCGTGTTTGCGGGGGCTTCGATAGTGCCGGTGTCCTCCAAGACGGGCGAGGGCCTGGATGAGCTGCTTACGGTGCTCGATAACGCAGTCTGCTCGTGCTGGTCGGAGCGCCTGGAGGCTACCGCTGGCTCGGGCGGCGCGCCCCGACTTCCCATCGACCGTTGCTTTAGCATTCGCGGCACCGGAACCGTCGTGACAGGTACGTTGCACGACGGCCCCGTTTCGGTTGGCGATGAGCTCGTTGCGCTGCCGTCGCAAACGCGCTGTCGCGTGCGCGGGGTGCAGGTTCACGGGGATACCCAGTGCGCGGTTCCCGGCCAGCGCGTCGCCCTGAACCTGGTGGGCGATGGCGTGGCGGGCCTCAAGCGCGGCGAGATGCTCGGCGTCGAGGGTCGCGTGGGCCAGACGCTGCGCTTTTTGATGCAGCTGACATATGTAGGGCGCGATGGGGTGCGATCCGGCGTTCTTGCTTCGGGTACGCGCGTGCACGTCATGGCGGGCACGGCCGAGGTGCTCGGCCGCATTATGCTATTAGACGACGAGCCGCCCCTCGCGGTCGGCGAGACGCGTGTGGTACAGGTGCGCCTGGAACGGCCGCTGCCGTTGCGCGCCGGCGATCATGCCGTCATTCTGTCGTATTCGCCAGTTTCGCTGCTTGGTGGCGGACGCGTCCTGTTATCGCGCTGTCGCCGCGCGCGGGTTCTATCGGCGGGGGAGCGCGCGTTGTATGCGGCGCTTGAGACCGGAGATGTCGCGGACGGCGTGCACGCGTGGCTGGCGCTGCAGGCGCTACCTGTTGCTGCTTCCAGTGTTGCCGCAGCGCTCGATCTTGTTACCGGCGAGGTCGAGGTCGTTTTGCGTGGGCTTGTGGACCAGGCTGCCGTGTGCGAGCTTGCTGCGGGCGATGCGGTGCTCTACGCAGATGCCCCGGCTCTCGATGCTGCAATGGATGCGCTGGCTGCGGCCTTGTCCTCTATGCAAGCGGCGGCTCCCAAAGAGATCGGCTTTACGTCCGGTGCAGTCGCGCATATGGCTTGGCCGGGTGCCGGCAACGATGTCGCGATGGCACTTATTGCCGAGGGCTGTGCGCGTGGCGTGTGCGCCGTCGACGGCGCCGAGGTGTTCGACCCGCATTCCGCTGCTGCGGCGATACGCGTGGTACGCGAGGCTGGCCAGCGTATCGTTACCCTGCTGGACGAGGCGGGTCTTAATGCGCCGACGCTTCCCGAGGTGGGCGAGCAGCTGCAGCTCGATCGCGACACCATGACGCGTGCCCTGCGCGAGCTTTCGCTCAACCACTCGATCGTTAAGGTCGAGCGTGACGTTGCCCTGTCCGTCGCCGCCGAGGCCCATGCGCGTGAGGTTGTTGCGACGGCTCTCGTGGCTGCCGACGGCGCCGCCACCACGAGTGTGCTGCGCGAAGCCCTGGGCGTGTCGCGCAAGCGAGCCATTAGCATCTTGGAGCACCTGGATGCCGTGCGCTTTACAGTGCTCGACAAGGAGGCCGGCGGTCTGAGATCGCTGCGCTAGCGGTTTCCGCATCGCTCTTTTCGGTTGTGGTCTGTTCGGTTTGGTAAAATACCGCCACGCTTGGGAACGGATGGGCTCCGGTGGGCCCCGCGGTCCTCAAAACCGTTGCGAGGCGTGCAAAACGTCTTGGATGTGTTCGATTCACATACGTTCCCGCCAACGCATCTCGCCAAACCACCACCAAGGTGCCTGTCCCCTTTGTGGTGGTTTCGAAACGCGCGAGAAACAGCTTCGAAACAAGCAATTTGCGCGTCAGATGCTCAAAAATGCCTCTACCTGCATCGTAATCAAAATGAAACATGCGCCCGCGGTCTTATTCGTAACTTTGCCGCAACAGTGCGATATTATCCATACTCGATAAAGCTCGCGGCGCATAGGGTGCCGCGACCGACACTTTTCGTTTCCCATCATTGGAGGAAGCATGAGCTACACGCAGAAAGTTCTCGAAGAGCTCAAGGCCCGCTATCCCGAGCAGCCTGAGTTCATCCAGGCCGCGACCGAGATCCTCGGCACCATCCAGCCGGCGCTCGACGCCCACCCCGAGTACGAGGAGGCCGCCCTGCTTGAGCGCCTCGTCGAGCCCGAGCGCATCGTCATGTTCCGTGTTCCCTGGGTCGACGACCAGGGCAAGGTTCAGGTCAACCGCGGTTACCGCGTCGAGTTCAACTCTGCCATTGGACCCTACAAGGGCGGCCTGCGCTTTAACCCGACGGTCACCCTGGGTATGCTCAAGTTCCTGGGCCTGGAGCAGATCCTCAAGAACAGCTTGACCACCCTTCCCATGGGCGGCGGCAAGGGCGGCTCCGACTTTGACCCCAAGGGCAAGTCCAACAACGAGATCATGCACTTCTGCCAGTCCTTCATGACCGAGCTCTATCGCCATATCGGCCCCAACACCGACGTCCCCGCCGGCGACCTGGGCGTTGGCGGCCGCGAGGTTGCCTACATGTTCGGTCAGTACAAGCGCCTGACCAACGAGTGGACTGGCGTCCTCACCGGCAAGGGCCTCTCCTTTGGCGGCTCGCTCGCCCGCACCGAGGCCACCGGCTACGGCCTGGTCTACTTTGTGGACGAGTACCTCAAGAGCCGTGGCGACTCCTTCGAGGGCAAGAACGTCGTCGTTCACGGCTCCGGCAACGTCGCTATCTACGCCGTCCAGAAGGTTTCCCAGCTCGGCGGCAAGGTGCTGGCCTGCTCCGATACCCACGGTTGGGTCGAGGATCCCGATGGTATCGACTACTCCGTGCTCGAGCACGTCTACAACCAGAAGCGCTCCGGCCACGACAAGGGCGTCACGCTCGCCATGTATGTTGACGAGAAGCCCGGTGCCGTGTGGCACGAGGGCGACGGCCGCGGCGTGTGGCAGCTGCCCTGCGACATCGCGCTGCCCTGCGCTCGCGAGAACACGCTGCTGCTCGAGGACGCCCAGGCGCTCGTCGCCAACGGCTGCAAGGTGGTCGGCGAGGGCGCAAACATGCCCACGACCATCGAGGCCACGACCTACTTCCAGGAGAACGGCGTCGCCTTTATGCCCGGTAAGGCTGCCAACGCCGGCGGCGTGCTCGTGTCCGGCCTGGAGATGAGCCAGAACGCCGAGCACCTGTCCTGGACCTTCGAGGAGGTCGACGGCAAGCTCGAGCAGCTCATGCGCGGCATGTTCCACAACGTGGACGACACCGCCAAGGAGTATGGCCAGGAGGGCAACTTTGTCATGGGCGCCAACATCGCCGGCTTCCTGAAGGTCGCCGACGCCATGATCGCCCAGGGCGTCTGCTAAATCTTCGCTCGACATAGCATGTGATGAGGCTTCCAGCCATTCCGGCTGGGAGCCTTTTTTGATCCGTTGGGGACGGAGGAAAACGGATCATTATGTCTCGGCCCTCTGCCGGCCGCCCCTTAAGTTGCGGTGAAATACGGACTGTTGGGCGCCCTAAGCCCGACAAACAGTCCGTATTTCACCGCAAGTTATGGATGGGAGGGAGGTTTTTGTGCTGTGGAAGGTCGCGGCCCTTCGTTTGGTACACTTAAAAGTACTGGACAAGTGAAGAGATGGGGGAGAACGTGCTCAAGTTCGGTACCTACGTCCGTGTTGGAAACGCGGCCGAAGCCTATGAGCTCTTGCAGAAAAACCGCAACAACAAGATTGTGGGCGGCGGCATCTGGATGCGCCTGGGTTCGCGTCGCGTGGCGACGGCGATTGACCTTTCGGCCTGCGGGCTCGATCAGATCGAGGAGACCGAGACCGAGTTTCGCATCGGTGCCATGTGCACCCTGCGCCAGCTCGAGCGCCATGCCGAGCTCAACGCGCTCGTCAACAATGTGTTTGAGTTTGCCGTCCACGACATCGTGGGCGTGCAGCTGCGCAATACCGCCACGGTGGGCGGCAGCATCTACGGACGCTTTGGTTTTTCGGACGTGCTCTCGGCCTTTTTGGCACTCGACTCGTACGTTGAGTTGACGGGTGCCGGCCGCGTACCGCTCGCCGAGTTTGTGAACATGGGCTATGTGCGCGACGTGATCGAGCACGTCGTGGTTGTTAAGCACGATTACCGCGCAAGCTACGAGGCCGTGCGCAAGGCCGCGACCGACTTCCCCTCCTTAAACGTCACCGCCGCCTGGTGGGATAACAGCTGGCATGTCACCGTGGGCGCCCGCCCGTTGCGTGCGACCCTGCTGCAGGGCGAGGCATGCGGCCTTGTCGGCGAGCAGCCTTCCGAGGACGAGCTGCGCGCCCTGGCCTCGTCCGTGTGCGCGCTGAGCTATGGCACCAACATGTGGGGCTCGGCCGAGTACCGCCGCCGCATCTCGGCCCCGTTGGCGATTCAGGCCGTGCGCCGCTCCGCCGGCATCGAGCTTTCGGCCGCGCTTGCCCGCGAGCTCGAGACCGTTCAGGTCCCCAAATATGCCACGGACGAGTATTCTTGCCGCCGCGTGCCCGGCGTCGATTCTAGCGAGGTGCGCTAATGGCTGCCAAACTCATCGATCTTTCCTTTACGCTCAACGGACGCAAGGTCAAGGTTCAGATTGCCCCCGATACCATGCTCTTTGCGCTGCTGCGCGAGCAGGGTTGTGCGTCGGTGCGCTGCGCCTGCGAGACCACCAACTGCGGCCTGTGCACGGTGTGGCTCGATGGCGAACCGGTGCTGAGCTGCTCGGTTCCCGCCGCGCGCGTCGAGGGCCGCTCCATTACCACGCTCGAGGGCCTCAAGGCCGAGTCCGAGGCACTGGCCCGAGCGATGGCTGCCGAAGGCGCCGAGCAGTGTGGCTTTTGCGCCCCCGGCCTCATCATGAACGTGCTCGCGCTTGCCCGCGCCGCCAAGGAGGACCCGAGCCTCGTCGCCACGCGCGAGGAGCTCTCTCGCCAGCTGGCCGGCAACCTCTGCCGTTGCAGCGGCTACGAGAGCCAGTTGCGCGCCATCGTGCGCTTCCTCAACGAGTCCGGCGTGCAGGTGGGCTTTGAGATGCCCGAGCTGCCGGTCAACGACACCAGCTGCGACGGCGTCGCGTATAAACAGATCACCCACAAGCAGCCCAAGAAGGACTCGAAGGCCCTGCTCGAGGGCCGTCCCGTCTACACGGGCGACCTGGTGCCCGCCGGCGCCCTGATCGTCAAGCTCAAGCGCAGCCCGTATGCCCGCGCCAAGATCCGCTCCATCGATACGTCGCGCGCCCTGAAGGTGCCTGGCGTGGTGGGCGTCTACACCTACGAGGACGTGCCCAAGCGCCGCTTTACCATCGCCGGCCAGAGCTATCCGCAGCCGAGTCCCTACGACCGCCTGATTCTCGAGAACCTCGTCCGTTACCAAAACGAGGAGGTGGCGATTGTCGCCGCCGAGACCGAGGAGGCCGCCGACAAGGCGCTCAAGCTCATCAAGGTCGACTACGAGGTGCTCGAGCCGCTGCTCGACTTTACCCAGGCACTCGATAACGACATCGTGGTCCACCCCGAGGGCGACGTGACCTTTATTTTCCCGCAGGGCGGCGACGTCCCGCGCAACCTGGTGTGCAGCGGTACCAGTGATTACGGCGATCTGGACGAGGCCTTCGCCCAGAGCGACATCGTCTTTGAGCGCACCTACACCAGCCAGGCCACGCAGACCGCGCCCATGGAGACCTTCCGCGCCTTCGCGACGACCGACGCGTTCGGCCGCATCTCGGTGACCACCTCTACGCAGGTGCCCTTCCACGTGCGCCGCATGGTCGCGCAGTCGCTCGACATTCCGCAGTCGCAGGTGCAGGTCATTAAGCCGCGCATCGGCGGCGGCTTTGGCTCCAAGCAGACGGGCTGCTGCGAGATTTTCGTGGCGTTCGTCACCCAGCAGACTGGCCGTCCGAGCTACTGCTGCTACACCCGCGAGGAGACCATCACTGCGGGCAACTCGCGCCACCAGATGCAGATGACCGTTAAGCTGGGCGCCATGAACGACGGCACCATCACGGCCATCGACCTGCACACGCTGTCCAACGCCGGAGCGTACGGCGAGCACGCCACCACGACGATCGGCCTTTCGGGCCACAAGAGCCTGCCGATTTACAACCATGTAAAGGCGAGCCGCTTTAGCTGGGACGCTGTCTACACCAATACCAACCGCGGCGGCGCGTATCGCGGCTACGGTGCCACCCAGGGCCAGTTTGCCGTGGAGAGTGCCGTCAACGAGCTCGCTGACATGCTGCACATGGACCCCGCCGACCTGCGCCTTAAGAACATCGTGCGCGAGGGCGAGATCATGCCGCAGTACTACAACGAAAAGCTCAACGCCTGCGCACTCGACCGCTGCCTGCTGCGCGCGATGGACATGATCGGTTGGCGCGACAAGCCGCTGGCCGTCGACCTGGGCGACCGCGTGCGTGCTCTGGGCTGTGCGCTCACCATGCAGGGCTCGGGCATTTCCAACGTGGATATCGCCGGCATCGACATGCGCCTGGAAGAGGACGGCTTCATTTCCATCGGCACCGGCGCCACCGATAACGGCATGGGCGTCGACACGATCCTGGCGCAGATTGCCGCCGAGGAGCTGGGCGTGGAGAGCTCGCTCATTGTGGTGCGCGGCGTGGACACCGACGTGTCGCCGTTCGATGCCGGCTCGTACGCGAGCTCGGGTACGTACGTGACGGGCCTGGCAGCCAAGAACGCCGCGACCGAGCTGCGCGAGAAGATCTGCGCTAAGGCCGCCCAGATGTGGGACGTGGACGCCGCCGACGTGGTCTTTGATGGCCAGTACGTGCGCCTGTCCGACGAGCGTGCCGCGCGCGAGCAGAACCGCTACCTCACGCTGCGTGACTTTGCCAACCTGTGCGTCAAGAACATCGCGGGAGGCGACGCGCTGACCTCGCATGCCTCTGCCTGCCTGCCCGTTTCGCCTCCGCCGTTTATGGCCGGCATTGCCGAGGTCGAGGTCGACAAGGCCACCGGCAAGGTGACTGTGGTGGACTATGCGGCGGCCGTCGACTGCGGCACCGTGATCAACGAGGCGCTCGCGCGCGTCCAGGCCGAGGGCGGCATTGCCCAGGGCATCGGCCACGCGCTCTACGAGATTGTCGAGCACGATGAGCGCGGCCGCCTGCGCACCGGCAACTTTATGAGCTACAAGCTGCCTACGCGCCTGGATATCGGCAGCATTCGCGTGGCCTTTGAGCCGAGCTACGAGCCGACGGGCCCGTTTGGCGCCAAGTCGATCGGCGAGGTCGTCATCAACACGCCGCTCGCCGCCGTCGCCTCGGCCGTGGCACACGCCACCGGCCACCAGGTTCGCTCGCTGCCGATCACGCCCGAGAAGGCCCTGCTAGGGGAGTAGCGGATCAGCGAACAAGTCGCAATTGGCGGGGCGGGGCAACTCGCCTCGCCTTTTGCACTCGTGGTGAGGTCGTGAGCCTGTAAAACGTGTGCGTGCGCTTGTCGCTCGTATCTGCTATCATTCCTAGTCTGTGCGCTCATGCGGGCGTGGCGGAATTGGTAGACGCGCCAGATTTAGGTTCTGGTGGGATTCCCGTGAAGGTTCGAGTCCTTTCGCCCGCACCAACGCACCCGCGTCGGCTTATGCCCTCGCGACGCTTGTTGCATAAAGGTACCAGCACCTCAGATAAGCTGGGCAGTATGAGGAGGAACGTGTTGAACATCACCGCTTCTGACGTCAA
Organism: Collinsella sp.; assembly: GCA_019414345.1. GTDB lineage: Bacteria > Actinomycetota > Coriobacteriia > Coriobacteriales > Coriobacteriaceae > Collinsella. The sequence continues at coordinate 33,474 of DXMF01000040.1, read as the reverse complement.
GGACGCCAAGCTCACCGCTACGGTCACCATCCCGGCCGCCGACGTCGACGCCGCGATCAAGAAGGCCTACAAGGACACCGCCAAGAAGTACCGCTTCCCGGGCTTCCGTGCCGGCAAGGCCCCCCGTCCGGTCATCGACTCTGCTCTCGGCGCCGAGGCTACCCTCGCTCAGGCCACCAACGACCTGATCGCCGCCAACGAGCCCGCCGTCCTCAACGAGCTGGACATCGTCCCCACCAAGAGCGGTGACTACAAGGAGCTCGACCTCGCCAAGGATCACGAGGACTACACCTACACCGTCGAGTTCTCCCTGCGTCCCGCCGCTGAGCTCTCCTCCTTCGACGCTGTCGAGATTGAGATGCCCCCTGCGGAGGTCACCGAGTCCGAGATCAACAACCAGGTCGAGATGCTCCTCAACTACCGTGCCACCTTCGAGGACGTCGAGGGCCGCGCTGTCGAGGCCGAGGACTACGTTACCGTCGACCTCAAGGCCGTCGAGAACGCCGACAACTTTGCCGCCGAGGGCCGTATGCTCATCGCCGGTAGCGACAGCAACCCCAAGGAGTTCAACGAGGCCCTGATCGGCGCCAACGTTGACGACGTCAAGACCGTCACCTGGACCGACGAGCTCGAGGAGGGCGAGGAGGCCGAGACCCACACCGTCGAGGTCACCGTCAAGGGCATCAAGGTCCGCAACACCCCCGAGCTCACCGACGAGCTCGTCAAGTCCGATTTTGGCTTCGACAGCATCGACGCTATGCGCGACGCCATCAAGGTCGAGATCGAGCAGGACAAGGCTTCCCGCCTCCCTGCCGAGAAGGAGAACCGTTGCGTCTCCGCTCTCGCTGAGCGCCTGCAGCTCGACGAGATGGATACCGACTACGAGCAGTCTGTCTTTGAGGAGCTTGGCCAGAACTTCCTGTCCAACCTCGCTGCCCGCGGCATGACCCTCGACACCTGGCTGCCCGCTTCCGGCCTGACCATGGAGCAGTTCATCGGCGACCTGCACAAGCAGGCCAACGACGTTGCCCGTGAGTCCCTGGCGCTCGACGCCCTCGCCCGTGAGCTCAAGATCGAGGTCACCGAGGACGACATCAACGCCGAGTTCGAGAAGGCCGGCGTCAAGGACGTCGAGGCTTCCAAGGCTGAGTTCATCGCCGATGGCCGCATGCCTGCCGTCCGCGAGTCCATCCGTCGCTCCAAGGCCGTCGACCACCTGGTTGAGAACGCCAAGGTGACCGAGGTCGACGAGACCGCCAAGGACGCCGAGTAATTCTCGCCACCTTGCTCGCGAGCGCATGCATGTGCCCGCGATGGGGTAAAGTTATACACCGGTTATCCGGTTGCTTCGTACGGTGCCAGCCAATGCATAGCATGCGGGCACCGTACGTTTATCTAGAACCACTATTGGTCCGTAAGAGAAATGGAGATGCGTATGATCGCTAAGTTCGATTCCGCCCTCGTGCCATACGTTATCGAGCAGACGCCGCGCGGCGAGCGCAGCTACGATATCTATTCGCGCCTGCTCAACGACCGCATTATCTTCTTGGGCGAGGAGATCAACTCCGTCAGCGCCAACCTGGTCGTTGCCCAGCTGCTGCATCTTGAGAGCCAGGATGCCGAGAAGGATATCTCGCTCTACATCAATTCGCCCGGCGGCGAGGTCTACTCCGGCCTGGCGATTCTGGACACCATGAACTTCATCAAGCCGCAGGTCTCCACCATCTGCGTCGGTATGGCCGCGTCCATGGCCGCCGTGCTGCTTTCGGCCGGTGCCAAGGGCAAGCGCTTCTGCCTGCCGCACTCCAAGGTCATGATTCACCAGCCCAGCGGCGGTGCCCAGGGTCAGCAGACCGAGATCGAGATCGTGGCCGAGGAGATCAAGAAGACCCGTCGCGAGCTCAACCAGATTCTGTCCGACGCATCTGGCCAGCCTATCGAGAAGGTCCAGGCCGATACCGAGCGCGACAACTACCTCACGGCTGCCGAGGCCCTCGACTACGGTCTGATTGACCGCATTGTCACCTCGCGCGACCTCGCCGCGAAGGACGCCTAGGATGGCCGGTAACATGCAGGACGGCTTCGACGAGAACGGCAACCCCATCCGCTGCTCCTTCTGCGGAAAAGAGCAGGGTCAGGTTCGCCGCCTGGTGAAGGGCCCCACCAACATCTTTATCTGCGACGAGTGCGTCGCCGCCTGCTCCGAAATCTTGGAGGAGTCGCTGGCTTCGGACTTTATGGACGCCGCCCGCAACGGCAAGCTGCCGGGCTTCCTTAACGACCACGGCCAGGCTGCCGGTCAGCCCGCTGTAGATCCTGAGGCCGAGGGTTTTGAGCTGGAGGACGACGCCCGCCAGGTTATTACGCACGTGCCGACGCCGCACGAGATCTATGACGAGCTTTCGGCCTATGTCATGGGCCAGGAGGACGCCAAGCGCGCCATGTCGGTTGCCGTGTACAACCACTATCGTCGTGTGATCGAGGGCGGCGCTGCGCTTTCGGCCTTCGACGAGGCTGGCGGCATGGGCGGCCAGCTCGACGACGATATGGACGAGGTGGAGCTCGCCAAGTCCAATATCTTGCTGCTCGGTCCCACCGGTACCGGTAAGACCCTGCTCGCCCAGACGCTTGCGCGCATCCTCGAGGTGCCGTTTGCCATCGCCGACGCAACCGCGCTCACCGAGGCCGGCTACGTGGGCGAGGACGTGGAGAACATCCTGCTCAAGCTCATCAATGCTGCCGATGGCGACATTGAGCGCGCTCAGGTTGGCATTATCTACGTGGACGAGATCGACAAGATCGCCCGCAAGGCCGAGAACCTCTCCATCACCCGCGACGTTTCGGGCGAGGGCGTTCAGCAGGCGCTGCTTAAGATTCTTGAGGGCACGGTGGCCAGCGTTCCGCCCACCGGCGGCCGCAAGCATCCCCAGCAGGAGCTGCTGCAGATCGATACGACCAACATCCTGTTCATCTGCGGCGGTGCCTTTGTGGGCCTGGACAAAATCATCGCCGACCGCGTGGGTAACAAGGGCGTGGGCTTTAACTCCGAGATCGCCGGCCCCACCTCGGTCGACGAGAACGACCTGCTACGTCAGGTGCTCCCGCAGGACCTCAACGCCTTTGGCATGATTCCCGAGTTTGTGGGACGTACGCCCGTTGTCACCCAGACGCAGGCGCTTGACGAGGACGATCTGGTGTCGATTCTGACCGAGCCCAAGAACGCTGTGGTGCGCCAATACCGCAAGATGTTCCAGCTCGAGGACGTTGAGCTTGAGTTTGAGGATGCGGCCCTGCACGAGATCGCCCGCATGGCGCTCGCCCGCAAGACCGGCGCCCGCGGCCTGCGCTCCATTTGCGAGGACGTGCTGCAGCAGACGATGTTCGACCTCCCCAGCGAGGAAGGCGTCACCAAGGTCATCGTAACCGAAGCCTCCGTAAAGGGCGAAGAGCAACCCCACCGCATCTACGGGTAAATCAGCCCAAGCGTGTTTGTTGATAGCCTCCGACCATCCGCGGTCGGAGGCTATTTTATATATACGCAATAACCCCAACTACCTGTGTTATTCTGTGTGTTTGTTTAAGCCTCAGCGAAGTCAATTCAGACTGAAGTAATCGATACCTAAGGGGAGGAATGTAGGCCCGATTTTCGTAGATTCCGCACGAGCCGAAGACCACTTAATGTGGTCTTCGAGCGAGCCCAGGACCTGACCGAGCGAAAATCGGGCCTACATTCCTCCCCGACGGGCAAGGGAGAGATATATGGAAGAGATGCCCAAGAACTACGATCCGTCGACCAACGAGCCGGCGATCCTGCAGAAGTGGCTCGACGGCGGCTACTACAAGCGCCGTGAGGGCGTGGGCGACTGCACCGTCACCATTCCGCCTCCCAACGTGACCGGCAAGCTCCATATGGGTCACGCTACTGACGACTCCATCCAGGACGCCATCATCCGTATGGCCCGCATGCGCGGCAAGTCCACGCGCTGGGTGCTGGGCACCGATCACGCCGGTATCGCCACGCAGACCAAGGTCGACAAGAAGCTCAAGAGCGAGGGCATCAGCCGCCTGGAGATCGGTCGCGACAAGTTTGTTGACGCCTGCTGGGACTGGACCCACGAGTACGGCGGCATCATCGTCGAGCAGATCAAGCGCATGGGCTGCTCCGTCGACTTCGACAACGAGCGCTTCACCATGGACGAGGATTACGCCCAGGCCGTGCGCAAGGTCTTTTGCGACTGGTACCACGATGGTCTGATCTACCGCGGCAAGCGCATCGTCAACTGGTGCCCCAACTGCACCACCGCCATCTCGGACGACGAGGCCGAGTATAAGGACGAGAAGGGCCACCTGTGGCACCTGCGCTACCCGCTGACCGAGCCGGTCAACGGCCAGGACTACATCGTCGTCGCCACCACGCGCCCCGAGACCATGCTCGGCGACACGGGCGTTGCCGTCTCCCCGAAGGACCCCGAGAAGGCCGCCTTTGTGGGTAAGACCGTCAAGCTCCCCATCGTCGACCGCGAGATCCCCATCTTTGAGGATTGGCATGTCGACGCCAACTTCGGTTCCGGCTTTGTCAAGGTCACCCCGGCCCACGACCCCAACGACTACGCCATGGGTCAGGCCCACGACCTGCCGCAGATCAACATCTTCGACGAGCACGCGGTGGTCGTCGAGGGCTATGGCGAGTTCACCGGCATGAACCGCGACGAGTGCCGCGAGGCGGTCATCAAGTGGTTCGAGGAGCACGACCTGCTCGACCACGTCGAAGAGCTCGACCACTCCGTCATGCACTGCTACCGTTGCGACTCCGCGCTGGAGCCGTGGCTGTCCGAGCAGTGGTTTGTGGCCGTCGACAAGCTCAAGGGTCCGGCGCTCGACGCCGTCAACTCCGGCAAGGTCACCTTCCATCCCGCGCGCTGGACGCAGACCTACACCACCTGGATGGAGAACCTCAAGGACTGGTGCATTAGCCGCCAGCTGTGGTGGGGCCACCGCATCCCCGTGTTCTACTGCGAGGACTGTGGCTGGGAGGACGCCCTTACCGAGGACACCGACGTGTGCCCCAAGTGCGGCGGCCATCACGTGCATCAGGACGAGAACGTGCTGGACACTTGGTTCAGCTCGCAGCTGTGGACCTTCGCCACGCAGGGCTGGCCGCAAAAGCCGGAGCTGCTCGAGGGCCATCACCCCACGACGGCGCTCGTCACCGCACGCGACATCATCGCGCTGTGGGTCGCCCGCATGGTCATGAGTTCGCTGTATTTCTTGGACGAGGTGCCGTTTAAGGACGTCGTCATCTACCCGACGATTCTGGCCAAGGACGGCAGCCGCATGTCCAAGTCCAAGGGCAACGGTGTCGATCCCATGGACCTCATTGGCATGTACGGCGCCGACGCCATGCGCTTCAACCTGCTCACGCTGTGCACCAACAACCAGGACGTCAAGTTTGACGCGAACATCGACAAGAAGACCAAGAAGCTCATCGACAGCCCGCGTACCGACCAGGCCAAGAGCTTTGTGACCAAGATCTGGAACGCCAGCCGCTTCCTGCTCATGAACATGGAGGGCTACACGCCCGGCGAGCCCGTCGTGGAGACGCCGGCCGACGCCTGGATGTTCAGCCGCCTGGCCAAGGCCGTGAAGATGGTCACCGAGGGTATTGAGAACTACACCTTTGGCGATATGGCCCGCGGCGTGCAGCAGTTCTTCTGGAACGAGGTCTGCGACTGGTACGTCGAGGTCACCAAGGCCCGCCTGAAGGGCGAGGGCCGTCTGCAGGCCCAGCGCAACCTGATCTTTGTGCTCGACACCTCCATTCGCCTGATGCACCCGCTTATGCCGTTTGTCACCGAGGAGATTTGGGACAACATGCCGGCGAGCGTGCTCGACCTGGACGCCGAGGGTAACGTTGACCGCGCCGAGGCGCTCATGATCGCCAAGTGGCCCGAGCCCGCCGACTACGCCAAGTTTGTTGACGAGGACGCCGAGCGCGCGTTTGAGCTGTGCTGTACCGTCGTTTCCGCCGCCCGCGCCACGCGTTCGCGTTATCGCTTGAGCCCCAAGGCCGAGCTCGACGTTGTCGTGCGCGCCGGCGCCGAGGACATCGAGAAGCTCGAGAGCCTGCGTTCGACCATCGAGCCGCTGGCGAACACCGCTTCGCTGGTCATGGGTACTGATGTTGAGAAGCCGGCCGCGAGCATTGCCGTGGTCGATAGCGGCGTCGAGGTCTTTGTGGTGCTCGAGGGCAAGGTCGACCTTTCGGCCGAGAAGGCACGCCTGGAGAAGGAGATTGCCGCGGCGCAGAAGGAGCTCGCCGGCTGCGAGAAGACGCTGGCCAACGAGGGCTTTGTGGCCAAGGCCGCGCCCGCGGTGGTCCAGAAGAAGAGGGACCGTGCAGCTGAGCTCAAGGAGGTCCTGGCGGCGCTGACTGCTCAGGTTGCTGACTTCTCGTAGGCGTTACTGAGGGGCGCGTCCCGACGCTTTGCTCGCTACTGCGGACACCTATTCCGCCGTTCTAACGAACGGCGGCTGACTCGACGCTGCAAACGCCTCTGATGGCCAATCTGCCGTTCAACTTCGGGCGCATGGGCATAAGCCCTATGCGCCCTTGTTTCACGGCACCTTGGCTCATCAGAGGCGTTTTCGCTGACTATCCTCAACCTATACTGTTTTATTTTTCTATGAATGGCGGTTCTAAAAATGCCTAAGCGTTCTGGCTTGTATACCGTTCCTTTTGAGTTTGATTTGCTTTCGTTTGATGAGGCTGTTGGGCTGGCTGCTGATACGGGGCGGATTTCTGGGGATGCTGGTCCTCTGCTCGAGACGGTTGTCGATATGCTCGATGAGCTTGGGCGTCCGGACGAGTATTTCGATTGCATTCAGGTTGCCGGTACCAATGGCAAGACTTCGACCACGCGTTTTTCGGCTGCCATTCTTCGCGGTGAGGGGCTCAAGACCGCGCTGTATACGTCGCCGCAGCTTGTTCGCTATCCCGAACGCATGGAGCTCGATGGACGCGTCGTGAGCGATGAGGCGTTTGCCCGTGGCGTTTCGGCAGCTGTTGAGGCAGGGCATCGAGTGAATGCCCGTCGTGTGGCGGCGGGGGAGCGCGCCTATTCCATCACGCCGTTTGACCTGCTGACGGCTGCCGCGCTTGTCGTGTTTGCCGAGGCCGCGGTGGATGTTGCCGTGCTCGAGGTTGGCATGGGCGGACGTTGGGACGCCACGAGTGCGACCGATCCTGTCGCCGTTGCCATTACGGGTATTGGGCTCGATCACACACGTATTTTGGGCGATACGCTCGAGGCCATCGCGGGTGAGAAGGCTGCGGTTATCAAACCCGGGCGCTTGGTTGTTTTGGGCGAGGGCACGCACGAGGCGAGCGTTCAGCGCGTGATGGATGCCCGTTGCCGCGCGTGCGGCATCGTGCCGCTCGTGGTGAGCCACGCCACGACTAAGGTGCCGGCGCATGTGGGCGATACGGTTGAGTTTAGTTGCACCACGCCGCGTGCGATCTATGCGTCGAGCATGGTCAAGCCGGCCTATCAGCCGCAGAATGCCGCGTGCGCGATTATGCTGTGCGAGGGGTATCTGGGTCGCGAGCTCGACCACGATGCGCTTGATGCCTCGCTTATGGGTTGCCCCACACCGGGTCGTTTTGACGTGTTGGGGACTGATCCGCTCAAGCTGATCGACGCCTGTCATAACCCCCAGAGCTGCGAGAACTTTGTGAGTGCGCTGGACGAGATCGATCCGTGCGTAGAGAATCGCCCCACGCTGCTGTGCGCTGCGCTGACCGACAAGGACGTGGCAGGTATCGTCGACGTGCTGATTCCAGCTTTTCCGCGCGTGGTCGTGACCCAGACCGATTCCGACCGCGCCCTGCCGGCAGAGGAGCTTGCCGCCCTAGTGGACGCCGATAAGCTCGCGGGCGTGTATCCCAGCGTATCCGAGGCCCTCGCGGCTTTCGATGCCGCAGGCGAGTCCTTCGTTGCCGCCGGCACCATCACCCTAGCCGGCGAAGTAGCCGGCCTGCTCCGCTAACCCCGCCAACGGGGGCAGCCAATTTGGGCTGCTTGCCACGAAATGGGCCTATCTACTACGTTTTAGCGAATACCTCTGACCACACCGAGGATTGTGAAATGAAAACCGCAGGTAGACGGCTTTCGGATTTTGCGAAAACGCGGGTATGGTCGAACCATGTGGGTTAAACGTAGTAGATAGGCCGTTTTTGTGGCGGCATTCATGTGATGCGGCAAAGGGACAGCCCCTTTGCCGCATTGTCTAGTCTAGGCGGACTGGGTCGTGGGGGTAGGCGTTGAGAATCTCGACGCCGGACTCGGTGACCAGGGCAAGGTCTTCGATGCGGACGCCGGTGCGGCCGGGGAGGTAGATACCCGGCTCGATGGAGAACGTCATGCCCGGCTCGACAACCTGCTCGTTGACGAGCGAGACGTCGCCCGGCTCGTGGTCCTGCAGGCCGATCGAGTGACCCAGGCGATGCGTAAAGTACTGCCCATAGCCTGCATCCTCAATCACGTCGCGCGCGGCGCGGTCCAGGTCGCACATACGCACGCCCGGGGCGATAAGCGATTCGGCGGCCTCGTTGGCGCGGCGCACGATGTCGTAGATGCGTGCCGTCTCCTCGTCCGGCTCGCCCCAAAAGAACGTGCGCGTCATGTCCGAGCAATAGTTGCAGCGGCGTCCGCCAATGTCGAACAGCACCACGTCGCCGCGCTTGAGCACGGTGTCGTCGGGTTCGTGATGCGGGTCGCCGGCGTTGGCGCCAAAGCTCACGATGGGCGGAAAGCTAAAGCCCTCGCAGCCGTGCTTGCGATACAGGCCGAGCATTTGGTCGGCGATTTCGCGCTCCGTCACGCCCTCGTGGACGAGTTTGATCGCGTCGGCCATCACGGCGTCGTTGACTGCCGAGGACACGCGCATGAGCTCCTGCTCGGCGGCATCCTTGTGGGTGCGCGCGGCGGTGACGGCAAAGTCGCCCAGGAAAAACTCGCTCGCGGCGTGGCGCTCCATGAGCGGCATCAAAAAGCCGGAACGCATGACAGTGTCGATGCCAAGCGGCTTGGCTGGGTCGATCTCACTCGCGATGGCGTCGGTCACGACATCGGTATCGGTGTGGTAGGCGACGCGGGCATTGTCGTACTCGGGCAGCTGATGCAGGGCATTGACCAAGATCACGGGCTCGTCATCGCGCGCGAGCAGCACGCCGCAAAAACGCTCGAACATATCGGCATAAAAGCCGGTCAGGTAATAAATCGACCACGGGTCGTTTACGAGCAGCTGCGTGCCGGGGTGCTGAGCCTCGAGCGCATCGAGCACGCGCACCACACGCTGGTCATCGATATGTGCCATGCATCGTCCTTTCGCTAGGCTGCCACCATGGTATCCCAAGCCCGGCACATAGGGACGTTCCTTTTATGACGGCACCGGGGGACACTCCTTGCAAAAGCAGCTAAAAGAGCTCCGTCCCAATTTAGCTACTCGATGTCCATGCTGGCGATTAGGTTGATATTGGTGTTGAGGAGGTCCTTCAGCACGACGTCGCCCATGCGGATGGGGGCGTTGACGACTAGGCCTCGGATGAGGGCCATGGCTTGGGCGTGGAGTTCTAGCGGGATGGCTTCGGCCGTGCGCACGGGGAGCAGGGCTTCGTCGCCGCCGGAGACGGCCACGGTCGTCGTGAGCACGCGCATGGGGCAGGTGAGCTCCTGATGTGCGAACTTATCGCCGCGCGGGCAGTTGTTACCGGTTACGGAGCGCACTTCCACCACGGCGCCATTGGCGTCGCGCTCCACCTCTACGGTCAGAAGGCATTCGGATGGGCAGGTCGTACAGTTGAACTGCAACGTTTCGGTCGCATTCGTGCTCATGAGCTATGCCTCCTCAATGGGATCGACGGACAAGACAATCTTGCTGGCACCCAGGTCGAGCGCCTGCTTGATGACCTTTGCCGGCAGTGGGAAGCTTTCCATTACACTCGGTTTAAACGGGCGGACCTTGCCTGCAAACAGCTCCACGCCGCCAGCAAGAATGCGCACGCGGGCGGCATCGACTGGTCGGCGCACACGGAAGTTGAGTTTGGTGAGCGCCACAGCCGTAATGCGTCCCGGCAGTGCGTATCCCGCAATGCCGGCAGGGGAGACGGTGAGCTCGCAGTCCGGAACGGCGCCCGCGCCGGTTCCCAGCGCGTACGCCGCTGCAGCTGCGCCAGCCCTCTCGGACTCGGTCGTTACGTTGTCGGCCAGGTCGTGCACGTGCAGCACGTTGCCGCAGGCAAAGATGCCAGGCACGCCCGTCTGCAGGCTCTGGTCCACCACGGCGCCACGCGTGCGCGGGTCAAGCTCAACGCCCGCCCCCACCGAAAGCTCGTTCTCGGGAATCAGGCCCACCGAAAGCAGCAGCGTGTCGCACGGAACAACGCGCTCGGTCCCCGGAATGGGCGCCAGATGCTCGTCGACCCGGCTTACCTCGACGGCCTCCAAACGGTCGTGCCCGATCACGCGCGTGACGGTGGTAGACAGGTGTAGCGGAATTCCAAAGTCGTCCAGGCAGTTCTTGACGTTGCGGCGCAGGCCGTTGGCGAACGGCATGAGTTCGTATACGCCCTCGACCGAAATCCCCTCGAGCGTGCAGCGACGTGCCATGATCAGCCCGATATCGCCCGAACCCAAAATGACGGCTCGCGAGCTGGGTTTGAGGTTCTCGATATTGATGTATCGCTGCGCCAGACCGGCCGTAAACACGCCGGCGGGACGACTGCCGGGGATTTTGATCTCGCTGCGGGTGCGCTCACGGCAACCCATGGCAAGGACGACCGCTCGCCCGGCGAGTTGCAGCATGCCGGCGCGGCTCATGATTGTGACGGTATGACCCGCACCGGCTTCTGCGTTCGAGGCATCCGCGCCCAGCGCGTCATCGCCCTCCTCCGAATCGATCCCCAGCACCATGCTGTCCAAGAACAGCGCGATGTCGGTCGCGCGAACCTGGTCGATAAAGCGCTGCGCGTACTCGGGGCCGGTGAGCTCCTGTTTAAAGTGCGACAGGCCAAAGCCGGGGTGGATGCACTGTCGGAGGATGCCGCCCAGGTGCTGCTCGCGCTCCACGATGGCCACGTGTGCGCCTGCCTTATGCGCGGCCAGCGCGGCCGCCATGCCGGCAGGTCCGCCGCCGATAACGACCACGTCGAAGGCCTGCATCGGCACGGCGTCCGCGGTGCCGTCGGTCGCGCTCGCTGCATTTACTTCAAAGCTCTCCATCCTAGCGCACCCCCTTCATCGGTCCCTCAACCAACCAGGATCCGGTATCCTCCAGCAGCACCTCGCTGGGGTCGCAGCCCAGCTCGCGGGCCAGAATCGCCACCTCGCGGCTCTGGCAAAAGCCGCTCTGGCACCGACCCATGCCCGCACGGCAGCGCCGCTTGACGCCCTCGACCGAAACCGCACCCGGGCGGCGTCGAATCGCGGCCACGATTTCGGCCTCGGGCACCGTCTCGCAGCGGCAGACAATCTGTCCCCACGCGGGATCGGACTCGATCAGCTCCTCCTTGCGCGCCAGCGGTGCACGGTCAAAATCGTCCGGCGCGCGGCGAATCGGGTCCCAATCGTTCCGTTCATGCAGGGCAACGCCCGCCTCACGCATCATAAGCTCCATGCGCTCGGTAATGGCCGGCGCGCTCGCCACGCCCGGCGACTGAATGCCCGCCGCCTGGAAAAGCCCCGGCACCACGGCCGACTGTCCAATAAAGAAGTCGTTCGTTCCCTGAATGACCGGACGCCCGCCGGCAAATGCGCGCACCACGCGGCGCGTGTCCAGATCGGGCACCAGCTTGCGCGCGCCGGTCAGCAGCGCGTTCACATCGCTCGCATAGGTCTGCGTGTCGCCCGGCTCGCGCACGGCAGCCGTGGCGGTGATCACGGTGTTGCCGTGCACGGTGCCCGTCACGATAACGCCCTTCGACACCGGAGTCGGCACGGGGTAGAGCGGCATGAGCGTGCGCGGCTCCTTGTCCAGCACCACGATGTTGCCCTGACGCCAGACCATCTGGAACTCCTCGGCGCCTGCCATATGCGAGATGTCTGCGGCGCCGTTGCCCGCGGCGTTGATTAGGTAGCGGCAGCACACATCGCCGGCAGGCGTCACCAGCGTGAAGCGCGCGTCGTCGCCCGAGCCCGCGACTTCAATCGCTTCCACCGGCGCGGACCGCATAAACGTCACCCCGTTGGCCACGGCGTTCTCCAGCGCGGCGATGGCAACCTCAAACGGGTCGACAAACCCAGTCGAGGGACACCACAACGCGCACGTTGCATCGGCACTGGCGCGCGGCTCTAATTCGTGGATGCGGTCGGGTCCGATGATTGACAGCTCGGGCACCCCGTTGGCCAGGCCATTCTGGCGCAGCTTTTCCAGATGCGCGCGGTCCTCGTCGTTAAAGCCCAACACCATCGACCCGGTGCGGCAGAACAGAAAGCCAAGCTCCTGCGACCACGTACCGTACAACTCGCAGCCACGGGCGTTGACCTGCGCCTTAACCGTGCCCGGTGCCGGATCGTAGCCGGCGTGCACCAGGCCGCCATTGGCCTTCGACGCGCCCAGCGCAATATCGTTAGCCGCCTCGACCACGCAAATGGACAGGTCATAGCGCGCGAGCTGCCGCGCGATGGCGCATCCGGTGATGCCCGCGCCGACAATCGCGATATCAAACGTTTCTGTCACAGTGCCTCCCAGACGAGTTGACAGGCCGTCAATAAGACTATCCTACGGTCCGCACACCCCCAGTGCGGCGGCAATGCGGCGAATAGCCCCGCAACACCCGCCAACGGCAGACGAGGGGAGACTCGGCACGAATGTCGGCCTCGTTTGCCGACAACTGCGGCAACCGTTCGTCTCGATCTGTAACAGTTAGACGAGGATTTTGGTTCCAGATGTCACAGATCGAGACGTTTGTTCGGCGGCCCTCCCGTTCGTCTCGATCTGTAACATCTAGACCCGGATTCCGCTCCCATCTGTTACAGATTGAGATGTTTGTGTCCGCACCAGCCCCGCTTGCAACCGTAGTCCCATATAAACAAACCCCGTGGTAAACTTGACAAGACTGTAAATATCCCGAAAGGTACATCTCAATGTCTAAGTACATCTCTGAGCTCATGTCGCCGCAGCTTATGGGCGTCATCTATGCCTTTGTTGGCTTTATCATCGCCCTGTACGTGCTGTCGGTCGTCTATGTGTTCATCGACGCCCGCCGCCGCGGTGCCAGCGCCTACGTGGCATGGGGCATCATCGCCCTTATCCCGTTTGTGGGCCTCATCGCCTACCTGGTCCTGCGCCCGCACTCCTACGCGGCCGACCGCGAGGAGCAGGAGCTGGACATGGCCCTGCGCGAGCGCCAGCTTGCCCAGTACGGCACCTGCCCGCAGTGCGGCGCCCCCATCGAGAAGGACTTTGTCGTGTGCCCGGTGTGCGATACCCAGGTTCGCAACGTGTGCCCCAGCTGCCATCGCCCGCTCGACGCGCACTGGAAGGTCTGCCCCTACTGCCGAACTCGCATTCAATAGCGCATCCATCGCCGGGCCGGTCGTAAGCCACGGGCGCCGCACGCGCCACAAGCCTCACGCACCCCGCCCCACACGATGAAGCATGCGTAGAAAATCGCCCGCCGTGCCATTAAGGTGCGGCGGGCGCTTGTATACCAAGGCAACCTGCCTATAATGATGCAAGTCAAAAACGCCGAGCGCATCGCACGCACTTGCATCAGGCATCCGAGAGGAGAAAACATACCCATGAAGGCACTCTACAATGACGGTTCGGTGGCCGAGCTCCCGCAGGACGAGGTCACGCACGTCATCCGCCACTCTGCCGCGCACATCATGGCGCAGGCCATCAAGCGCCTGTACCCCCAGGCCGACTTTGCCTACGGTCCTGCGACCGACAACGGCTTTTACTACGACGTCGACCTGCCCGAGGGCGAAAAGATCAGCGAGGACGACTTCCCCGCGATCGAGGCCGAGATGAAGAAGATCGTCAAGGAGAACCTCAAGTTCTCCGTGTACGAGAAGCCCCGCGCCGAGGCCATCGCCCTTATGGAGGAGCGCGGCGAGAAGTACAAGGTCGAGCACATCGGCGACCTGGACGACGACGCCCGCATCACCTTCTACCAGCAGGGCGACTACATCGACATGTGCGTCGGCCCCCACATCTGCTACACCAAGGCTCTGAAGGCCTTTAAGCTCACCGGCGTCTCGGGCGCCTACTGGAAGGGCGACAAGGACAACAAGATGCTCACCCGCATCAACGGCGTCGCCTTTGCCACCAAGGAAGAGCTCGACGAGCATATGCACATGCTGGAGGAGGCCAAGAAGCGCGACCACCGCAAGATCGGCCGCGAGATGGACCTCTTTATGATGCGCGACGAGGCTCCCGGCTTCCCGTTCTTCCTGCCCAACGGCATGATCCTTAAGAACACGCTGCTGGACTACTGGCGCGAGATCCACCACAAGGCCGGCTACGTGGAGATCTCCACACCGCTTATCATGAACAAGCAGCTGTGGAAGACCTCGGGCCACTGGGACCACTACAAGGACAACATGTACTCCACCGTTATCGACGACGAAGAGTACTGCATTAAGCCCATGAACTGCCCGGGTGGTGTGCTGGTGTACGCCTCCAAGCCGCACTCCTATCGCGAGCTGCCCATTCGCGCCGGCGAGATTGGCCTGGTGCACCGCCACGAGCTGCGCGGCGCCCTGCACGGCCTGTTCCGCGTGCGCTGCTTTAACCAGGACGACGCCCATCTGTTTGTGCGTCCCGACCAGCTGACCGACGAGATCGTGGGCGTGGTCAACCTCATCGACTCCGTGTACCAAAAGTTTGGCTTTAAGTACCACGTTGAGCTTTCCACCCGCCCCGAGGACTCCATGGGGTCGGACGAGGACTGGGCTCGCGCCGAGGAGGGTCTGCGCACCGCTCTGGAGAAGCTGGACATGGACTACGAGGTCAACGAGGGCGACGGCGCCTTCTACGGCCCCAAGATCGACTTCCATCTGGAGGACTCGCTCGGTCGTACCTGGCAGTGCGGTACCGTCCAGCTCGACTTCCAGATGCCACTCAACTTTGACCTGGAGTACGTGGACGCCGACGGCACCAAGAAGCGCCCCATCATGCTGCATCGCGTGTGCTTTGGCTCCATCGAGCGCTTCATCGGCATTCTGATTGAGCACTTTGCGGGTAAGTTCCCCACCTGGCTGGCTCCCGTGCAGGTCAAGGCGCTTCCCGTCTCCGAGAAGAGCCGCGACTACGCCCACGAGGTGTGCGCCAAGCTGGAGGAGGCCGGCATTCGCGTGGTCTGCGACGACCGCGACGAGAAGATCGGCTACAAGATCCGCGAGGCCCGCAGCATCGACCGCGTGCCCTACATGCTCATTCTGGGCGAGAAGGAGGTCGAGGCCGGCAATATCTCCGTCCGCGATCGTTCCAACGAGACCGTCCAGATGAGCGTTGACGAGTTTGTGGCCAAGGTGCTCGAGGAGATCAAGACTCGCGCCTAGCACAAACAATACAAGAATTAACAAAGGCGATCGTCCTCGCGGGCGGTCGCCTTTTTTGTTATCTATAGAAGAAAAGCCGCTGGTTAGAGCGGCTTTTTTGTTGTGCAAAAAGGTACAGGTTTTTGTAGAGGCGTATGGAGATGCACCCATTCGCGGCGCATTTTGTGCAATCTGGGAAAACGCGAGCAGTTTGCTGGTATAATGAACTCCGTCGAAAGATACAAAAACCTGTACTTTTGCGACTGCGCCTAGCTGCGAGCGAGACGCCTGTTCTTAACGCCTCTGCATCCGTGTGCGTCGCGGAGACAAGAAAAGGGGGCGAGAGATGGAACAGACAATGCGGCGCCAAGAGCAGCTGCCCGGTGCCTTTAGTGGCGCTACTACCAACAGCCAGCATGGCCGTGTTCGCTGGTATCTGGTCCACACCCCCAATGGAAAAGAGCGCGAGACCTGCGAAAAGGTCCGCCGCATTATCCCGCATGAGCTGATGCAGGACGCTTTTGTGATGCAAAAGGAGTTCTGGTTTAAGCGGGACGGCGCCTGGTCGCTCCAAACCAAACCCATGTACAAGGAATACTTCTTCGTCGCCACGCGCGATGCCGCTCTGCTCGACAAGGCTTTGGCCCAGTTGAGCTTTGGCTGTCGCATTGCTGGCTGCAGGGAGCGGGCCTATGCGCCCATGCCGGACGATGCGCAGGACTGGTACCGCAGCGTACTCGACGACGAGGGCGTGGTACGCAACAGCGTAGCCCGCATAGAAGACGGCGTGCTGCACATAGAGCAGGGCCCACTGGTGGGGCAAGAGGCCCGTGTAAAGAAGATCGACCGTCATAAGCGCTGGTGCCTGGTAGACGTGGGCGAAGGCGACTCCGCTTTTAGGGAGCTGCTTCCGTTGGACGTGCCCAGTAAGACGTAAGGGGACGTCGCATTGGCAATTCATTTGGTTTTTGAATTTGTGGATTGGGGGGGGTCCTGGGGACAGGATCGAAAGTTTTATTGTGACTGCTAAAGAAGTAACAGAGAATAATGCGCCCGTGGGGGCGACGCTCATTGCTCGGGCCATGGACCGGCGCAAGGGCACGGCGGGTGCTGGGGTCGGCTCCGCTGCAAACACGGGTGCGGTGAGCCTCCCGCGCTCGAGTTCGCTGCAGAGTCCCGTGCGCTCGACACGCGATCGCTTGGCTACCGCTTCGTGAAGCGCACGTTCGACATCGCGTTCAGTGCGTGCGTCTGCGTCGTGGCTCTTATCCCTGGCACGGTTCTTTGCGCGTTCATTGCGGCCGACACCAAGGGTGCTCCCATCTATGCGCACGAGCGGGCTGGGCGCTTCGGTCGCCCCATCCGCGTGCTCAAGTTCCGCTCCATGGTCGCCGACGCCAACGACGTGGAGAAGTACCTCAGCCCCGAGCAGATCGAGGAGTGGCACCGCGAGCGGAAGGTCACAAACGATCCCCGCATCACCAAGCTAGGCCGCGTCCTGCGCAAGACTTCCCTGGACGAGCTGCCCCAGTTCTTCAACGTGCTCGCGGGCCAGCTCTCCGTCATCGGCCCTCGCGCCATCACCTACGAGGAGCTCGGGAACTTTACGCACGAGCAACAGGTGCAGGTGCTTGCCGTCCCGCAGGGCATTACCGGTGCCTGGCAGTCGGGCCCGCGCAACCTCGCGACCTTCGAGAACGGCCTGCGCCAGGAGTTCGAGCTTGCCTACGCGAAGGGTGCCAGCCTCAAGGCAGACTGGAAGGTCTTCTTCAAGACCTTTGGCGTCATGTTCGGCAAGAAGAAGACGGGGAGGTAGCGCATGAGTGCTGACAAACCCCTCGTCTCGATCGTGGTGCCGACCTACAAGCGCTCTGACAGGATTCGCGTGGCCCTGGACTCAATCGCCGCGCAGGACTACGGCGCGGAGAACATCGAACTGATTGTAGTGAGCGACAATCGGCCGGAGTGGCCGGAAAGCGCCGAGACCGACGCGGCGGTCGCCCCCTATGCCGCGAGCCTTCCGCACTTTAGGCTGCTGCACACCTCCGGCCAGACCGGCGGCGGGGCGGCGCGCAACTACGCCTGCCGCCAGGCGACGGGCGAGTACCTCACGTTCCTCGACGATGACGACGAGTTCCTGCCTGACAAGGTGTCCACCCAGGTCGCCTTCATGCAGGAAAACTCCCTCGACATGAGCTGGCAGGATGTCTCGTGGTATGACGAACGTGGCCGGCTTGTGGAGCACCGCAGGCTCGACCATTGCGAGGACTTCTCCACCGAGGGTCTGCTGCGCGCGCACCTCCTAACGCCGATAAGCCCAACGGCCATCTATATGCTCAGGCGCGACCTGTTCGACCGCACTGAGGGTTTCGGCGAGGTGGCGACCGGCCAAGACTGGTGGCTGATGCTGCGCTGCATAGAGGCTGGCGCCCACATGGGCTACATGCCCGAGGTGCACGTGAGGCAGTACCTCCATTCCGGCGAGAGGCTCTCGCTTGGCAAGAACAAGGTAAACGGCGAGGTCGCAAGGCACGAGGTGGTGCGCGGCTACTACCCGCGCCTCAGCAAGAAGGATGTGCGCTACATCGAATTTCGCCACAACGCCGTGCTCGCCTTCGCTATGAAGCGCAGCAACCAGCCAGGCCAGGCTGTGATTTACGCCTTAAAGGCCATTGCCTCATCGCCCGCCGCCTGCGTCTCTGAGGCGCTGAAGTTCTTCGGCAAGGCGAAATCCTAACTATTTCATATGTGTGCCTGCTCTTAACGAAAGGTTGAATGATATGTCCGAAAAAAGAAGATAGCAGTCGCCGGCACCGGCTATGTGGGGCTCTCGTTGGCCGTTCTGCTCTCGCAGCACAACGAGGTGCGCGCGCTCGACATCGTCTCCGAGAAGGTAGAGAAGATTAACGCTTTTCAGTCGCCCATCCAGGACGACGAGATTGAGCTCTTCCTGGCCGAGGCTAAGGCGGGCACGAGGAAGCTCGACCTGCATGCAACCGTGGACGTCGCCGAGGCCTATACAGGCGCGGATTTCGCCATCGTGGCCACGCCAACGAACTACGACTCGGACCGCAACTTTTTCGACACCTCGTCTGTTGAAGCCGCAATTTCGGCAATCCGCTCGGTGAACCCGACGGCCTGGATTGTCATCAAGTCGACCATCCCTGTGGGTTACACTTCGTCGCTTCGCGAGACGCTTGGCGACAGCCGCATCATCTTCAGCCCCGAGTTCCTTCGAGAGAGCAAGGCGCTCTACGATAATTTGCACCCTAGCCGCATCGTTGTGGGCGCGCCCAAGGACGACGAGGAAGCTGTGAAGGCCGCAAAGACGTTTGCTGGGCTGCTCGCCCAAGGCGTCGGCCCCGCCGAGCTTGAGCGCACCAACCCTGATGGCACGACGGGCATCCCGCAGCTCGTTCTTGGTACCACCGAGGCGGAGGCCGTGAAGCTGTTCGCCAACACCTACCTGGCACTTCGCGTGGCGTACTTCAATGAGCTGGACACTTACTGCGAGATGAGGGGACTCAACACCAAGGACGTCATCGATGGCGTGTGCCTAGAGCCCCGCATTGGCTCCCACTACAACAACCCCTCCTTCGGCTACGGCGGCTACTGCCTGCCCAAGGACACCAAGCAGTTGCTGGCCAACTATAAGGACGTGCCTCAGAACCTTATCGAGGCCATCGTCGATGCCAACCGCACTCGCAAGGACTACATTGCAGACGAGGTACTGCAACTGCTGTGGGACAAGGTATACGAAGGCAAGGAGAAGCCCGTGGCGGGCGTGTACCGCCTGACCATGAAGTCGAACTCCGACAATTTCCGCGCCAGTTCCATCCAGGGCGTTATGAAGCGCGTGAAGGCCAAGGGAGTGCCGGTCGTTGTCTACGAGCCAACGCTGGACGCGCCGGAATTCTTCGGTTCCGAGGTGACGCATGACCTTGAGAAGTTCAAGGCCGAGTGCGACGTGATCATTGCCAACCGGTGGAGCGACGATCTGGCCGATGTTGCCGGCAAGGTGTATACCCGCGACCTATTCAAGAGGGATTAGTATTTGTGGCGATTACTGCTGATAAAAAAAAGAGACGGCTGCTCCTTCTGACGAGGAGGTTCCCCTTTAACCGCGGCGAGGTCGCCGCTGAGTCCTATCTCGAGAACGAGATAGGCGTTCTTTCGACCTATTTCGACGAGGTGCTCGCCGTGGGGACCGAGGCGCAGCCGGGTGACGCGCCCACCTGCGCGCTGCCGGGCAATGTGACGCCCCTGGCCTTGGGTTGCGGTAATACCTCCAAGGACAAGGCTTTGCTTGCAGTCAAAGGGATCGCGTTTCCCCTTTTGGGCGGTGCGGACGTTCGTGAGGCCTATGCCACAGAATCCGTTCATGGAATCGGAAAGCGCGTGTTTCGGGGCTACTTTGCCGCGAGGGCGAAGGCAAAGGCGGACGTGCTTGCGGAGGAACTGGTCCGCTTTGGCTTTGAGCCCACGCACATATACAGCTTTTGGCTTTACGACACCGCTTTGGTCGCTGCTTGGCTGACCGGCACGTACCCATGTGCACGCGCCGTTGCGCGTGCACATCGGTACGATCTGTATGCAGATCGTACCGATGTGCATTATTTGCCCTTCCGGGGATACCTCCTATCCAAGCTTTCCGGAGTGCTTCCCTGCTCGAAAGACGGGGAGGAATACATAAACGCGAACTGGCCGGGCCATGAGGGCAAGGTGACGACCTCCTATCTCGGAACGCGGGAGATGCCAGACAAGTCCGGCGAGCCGTTGACCTGCCCGTTGCGGGTCGTCTCGTGCTCGCGTATTGTCGACGTTAAGCGCGTGCCTCTTCTTGCTAAGGCTGTCACCCTTCTTGATGCCGAAGGGCTTCGCGTCGAATGGACCCATTACGGCGACGGCCCACAGCTCGAGGAGGCGAGGGCCGCCTGCTCGTTGCTGACGCACTCCACCGCGAAGTTCGCGGGGGCTTTGCCGAACGACGCGCTTTTGGGGGAGTACGCAGCGAAGCATTTCGACGTCTTCGTGAACGTCTCGTCAAGCGAGGGCCTGCCGCTTTCGATCATGGAGGCCTGCGGATTCGGCATTCCCGTCATCGCCACGGACGTTGGCGGAACCCACGAGATAGTAAGCGATGGCGTCAACGGCTTTCTCCTACCTAGCGACTGTGGACCGGAAGATGTCGCCGCGGCCATAAAGCGATTCGTCTTTTTGGGCAAGGCCGAGGGGTCTTCTATGAGGCGCGCTGCAAGGGCCGTTTGGGAGAGGGACTTCCGTTTGGAGGCCAACGTGGAGGGGCTTGTGCGCTCGCTCGGAGTCGATTACAGAAACGAAGGTGAATGATGGGCCAGATTGCGCAGAAGATGACCATGCTCAAAAGGTGGAGCAAAATGCTCACTGGCAAGACGGCTGTGGCCGTAGAGCAGAGCATGGGCAGGGCCTATAATGTCGGACAGTTGTCCGGGTACTACAACGATTTGACCGGCAAGGTCACTGGCAGTACTCTGCTCGACGAGGGCGGTGTCCCTGTTAGCGTCATCGCCGGTGGGGCGCGGGTGCATTTCCCCATCGCCATTTTCCAATACGGTTTGGGCTGTTACGACTTGAGCATTCTCAGGTCGGATGAAGTTGAGCGCTTTCTCGACGCACTAAGGGTATGCTCGGATTGGGCGATCGGCGCCCAGCGGGATGACGGCTCTTGGGACGCATTTGGTCCGATAGGCAGCGCTAAGTACTCCGTCTCCTCGATGGCCCAAGGCGAGGGGTGCTCGATGCTGCTGAGGGCCCATGCGGCTTTCGGGGACGAGTGCTATAGAGTTGCGGCGCTGAAAGCTGCCGAGTTCATGCTTATCGACATGGACAATGGCGGCGTGTCGTCGCATGACGGGGGAGAACTGTTCCTGGAGGAGTACCCTCAACGCCCCAGGCGCAGTGTCATGAACGGTTGGGTGTTTAGCCTTTTCGGTCTCTATGACGCATCGTTGGTCGACGCGCGCTTCGCCGGGCCATTCAAGCACTCTGCGGAGACGTTGGCTTGCCATTTGGATGACTATGACGCCGGCTTCTGGTCTTATTACGACATGGAAAAGCGTATCGCCTCTCCCGCCTACCATCATCTACATATAGCGCAGCTCCGCGCAATGGCGGATCTTTCAGGCGACGCAAGGTTCGCGGTGAAGGCCGAGGTATACGAGCGCTATCAGGAATCTCCGGCCAACCGCAGGAAGGCGATTGCTAAAAAGGCGCTGCAGAAGCTGATCGAGAAATCCGATGCGGTGATCGTCCAATGAAGAAGGCCCTCTATATCGTGACCTCGATGGACACCGGCGGGGCCGAGACGGTATTCATGAAGTATTACCGGGCTTTGGACAAGTCGCGCTATCAGCTCGACTTCTGTGTGTCGTCCGACGTGCCGGGCTTTTACGACGCCGAAATCGAGTCGATGGGCGGCAGAATTGTGCACACAGTCAAGAAGACCGAGGCCGGGCCGGTCGCTTCGTTCAAGCGGCTCATGCAGATAGCCCGGGACGGCGGT
The DNA here is from genome assembly GCA_019414345.1 of Collinsella sp. Classification (GTDB taxonomy): domain Bacteria; phylum Actinomycetota; class Coriobacteriia; order Coriobacteriales; family Coriobacteriaceae; genus Collinsella. Next base: position 11,391 of record DXMF01000040.1, on the reverse strand, counting down.
TATTGCTGTGCTGTCAGGTCGTCTCAGCACAGTCTTTCCTGTCTTGATTTGCTCGCCATGAGATTCGGAGGCGTGTCCAGAACCATATTCAGGTCAAGCAACACGGGTACAGTTTCGAACAGCAAAAAGGAGACCCTGCTGCACAATCTTTTCAAGCCCCTTGTCAGGGTTGCGGCGACCGACTTCGCCGCCCCGTCTACCGAGGCGGGCGTCTACATGTTCGGCAAGGCGGGGGTATCGGGGCCGCGTTTCCATCTCATGAAGAACGCGCTCAACCTCGAGGACTACGCCTATGACGCTTCGACACGGGACGATGTTAAGCGCGAACTGGGCGTTCCTGCCGAGTCCTATGTCGTCGGGCACGTCGGGAGGTTCAGTGAGCAGAAGAACCACCTCTTCCTTGTCGATGTTTTTGCTGAAATCGCCCGGAGAAGGCCAGACGCCGTCCTCATTCTCGTCGGCAAAGGCGAGACACGCACGGCCGTTGAGAGGCGCGTTGCCGAGCTCGGATTGACCGATAGGGTGGTGTTTGCCGGGGTTAGGAGCGATGTCCGCCGTCTCTATTCGGCTATGGACGTCTTCATCTTCCCCTCTGTCTACGAAGGCCTGCCGAACGTCGTCGTCGAGGCGCAGGCAAACGGACTCCCTTGCGTGATTAGCGACTCCATCACGCGGGAGGTTGGCATTTGCGAGAACGTCGTTTACAAAAGTCTGGGCGACGCTCTGGACGAATGGGCCGACGCCGCGCTCTCCGCGGATCGCATAGGGTCAAGCGCCAGTGCGAGGGATTTGAAAGGCTCGGGCTATGAAATCAATTCGGAGCTTCCCGGTTTCGTGAGGCTGGTATTCGGATGAACTTTATCGAAACATCGCTTTTCTACTTTCTTGTCGTTTTGCTTTCAGCGGCGCTTGCGCGCATGTCGGAAAACGGCAAAAGTAAGGCTGGGCTGGTCGCTGCCGTGGTTCTTCTTACCGCCGTCGGGGGCTTGAGGTCGTATGCGGTTGGGCAGGATACCCTGGGTTATAAAGAGGGAATCGAGTACTTCTACGCGTATGGGACCACGATGTGGAACCATACGTTCAGCGTTCCGTACGGTGTCTTCACAAGTGCGGTGCTCCATATCTGTAACAATTACTCGTTCTTGCTCGTCGTCGAGTCGCTGATCACCAACGCCTTTTTTGCTTTCAGGCTTTGGGATTTTAGACGAACGGCATCGCTCTCGTTTGCGATGTTCGTCTATACGGCAACGGTGTTCCCGCTGTCTATGTGTCTGACGTGCCAGATGATTGCAGTCTCGCTGGTTTTCTACGCAACCAGGTTTTTAGAACAGAATAAGCCGTTGCTTTTTTGCGCTTGGTGGGCTGTTGGCGCTCTTTTGCACGCGTCCGCCCTGATAGGGGTCCTATTCCTCATCTACTACCTATTTTCCAACAAAAGCAAGAGCCGATCGCAGTTCGCCGCGAAGATGCTTGCATCGGTTGCCCTGCTGTTCCTGGCAGCTTATGCGGGCTCTAAGCTCGTCGACCGGTATGCGCGTTACTCCGTGAACGAATCGAGCATCGGGTTGATGGTTTTTGCGCAGGCGACCGTCCTCGCGATCGCATATTTCGTCAGCCGCGAAACTGCGAATGTTGCCCCGGTTGAGAGCGACGGAACGTCGCGGCTCAAAGCCAACCGGATGCCGCTCGTGTTTTACGCTTTAGGCATTTTGGCTTCGGCGTCCTCTTATGTGATTGCCAACGCCGGCCGCATAGCCTATTACTTCACCGTATTAGGCCCCGTGATTTTCGGAGGCTTCGTGAAGGACGCTCGGAAAATAAAAGCCCGTTTTTGTCTTGGCTGTTTTCTAGTTGTCTGGTTCCTTTTCTACGCCTTTTATGCCTATCTGCTTCATACCGGGCTTGGTATCGAGTCTTATTCGTTCGTCTGGATGGGGTAAATAGTGCCCGAAACCGTTTCGGGCATATACGAGCAAAGTCTACGTTGGTGGTTTGCATACGCCCAGGGCTTGTTCCATGTGTAGCGCAGAGAATTAAAAAGTAAAACGCTTTGTTTAAGCTCGGACTTAAGGAAATTGTATATATGGAAAGCAAAATTAAAAAATACCTAAGTGACCCGTGGATGGCCTACTGTGCCTTTACGTCGAAGGGTCTAACGAAATGGGTTTCCGACAGGACGCACCTTCGATTGATGCATCGCGCCAAGTTGGGCATGTGGCCTAGCATAGACTCGCCGGTGACCTTCACTGAGAAGATGCAGTGGCTGAAGCTTAACGATCACAACCCTGCGTACACGACCATGGTCGACAAGTACCGCGCTAAGGACCTCATTGCCTCGCGTGTGGGCTCCGAGCACGTGGTCAAGACGTTGGGCGCCTGGAATTCCGCTGATGACATCGATGTGAGTGGGCTACCGGAGAAGTTCGTACTCAAAACGAACCACGACTGCGGCGGCGTGCTCATCTGCACTGACAAGGGACACTTCGATCTCAACAGTGCCAAGGACTTTTTTCGGGGTCATTTGAAGCAGAATTATTTTTACGGGTGCAGGGAATGGCCTTACAAGAACGTGAAGCCCGTCGTGTTCGCCGAGGAGTTCTTGGAGAGCGAGGGCGATAATGCCCGTGATGAAGACGATAACTGGGAAGGCATCGACGAGTTCGACTTCTTCTGCTTTGACGGGGAACCCCGGCTGATTTCTTATTGCCACGGGGACAAGAACGATTCTGAGAAGAGGTACAACGATTTCTACGACACTGAGTGGAATCTGCTGCCTTTGGCGATGGGATACGCGAGTTCCGAAGAGACGATCCCTGCCCCGGAGCAGCTCAGCGAGATGCTCGAGCTATCAAGGAAACTGAGTGACGGTGTACCTTTCTTGAGGGTCGACCTCTTCATCTGCAAGGGGCGCGTTCTCGTCGGCGAGCTGACTTTCTACCCGTGGGGCGGGTTTACGCCTTTCAGCCCCGCTGAGGCGGAGAGGACGTTGGGGCAAATGGTTTCTTTGCCCCAACGTGAAAACGAGGAATGATGGCAAACGAAAGCTGCATTCAGTGCGTGCGCATGGATAATCAGCCAGTAAGCGCGCTCCGGCGTTTCTTCATGGAGGTTTAGTATGTCCGACACAAAAGACCTCCGGGCGAGGTCGGCAAGCGCGGCAAAGTGGTCTCTGGCAACCGAGATTATCGCCAAAATCATCTCGCCTATCTCGCAGCTCGTCTTAGCGAGGCTGCTGGCGCCAGAGGCGTTTGGCATGGTGGCGACCGTCACCATGGTAGTGAGCTTTGCCGACATGTTCGCGGACGCCGGGTTCCAGAAGTACCTGGTGCAACACAGCTTCCGAGGCAAAAAAGACCTGCATGCCAACGCTAACGTGGCCTTTTGGACGAACTTCGGCATATCGGTGGTCCTGTGGTGTCTCATTGCCATATTCAACGATCCGGTGGCCACCTTCGTGGGCAATCCGTCGCTGGGCTTTCCCTTGGCCGTGGCCTGCCTCTCTCTCCCGTTGACGTCGTTTTCGAGCATTCAGATGGCGTTGTTCCACCGTAATCTCGATTTCAAGTCGCTTATGCCGGTGAGACTGACGTCGACCTTACTTAACTTCGGCTCGACGCTTGTACTGGCGTTTATGGGATTTGGTTACTGGTCACTTATCGTTGGCACTTTGGCGGCGAATATTGTAAATGCAGTGGGGCTGACTCTGCTGTCTGAGTGGAAGCCGCGTTTTTTCTACTCCTTCAACATGCTGAAGGCTATGTTCTCATTCAGCGGATGGACGCTTTTGGAGTCGTTCACCATATGGCTTTCCTCTTGGGCGGGCACCTTTATCGTGGGGCATTTCCTGGGTGCGGCTGAGTTGGGATATTACAAGACGCCAGTCACCTTTGTGAGCGGGTGCTTCGGGATTATCACGAACGCTACGACGCCCATCTTGTTCTCGTCACTTTCGCGCCTTCAGTTTGATCGGGAAGAATACGTTGCTTATCTGCGACGCTTCCAGTTCATGGTGGCATTGTTCCTGTTGCCGTTGTCTGCGGGTATCTTCGTATTCCGCGAGCCTTTGGTGGCCCTGTTGCTCGGCGATCAGTGGGGCGAGGCGACGCTCATGTTCGGGTTGTATGGGCTGGTGCAGGGGCCGATGGTGCTGCTCTCATACTACAGCAGCGAGATGTATCGCTCTCTTGGTAAACCGCGCGTGTCTACGCTTGTGCAGGTGATGTACCTCGTGTTGATGACGCCGCTTATGACCGTGGCGGCTATGCAAGGGTTCGATGCCGTCGTGTGGGCTGATGCGGGATTGAGAATCCTTTTGATTGCTATCAACCAAGTGGTCACATATTTCGTGGTTGGCCTTTCGTTTGGGCGCACTATGTTGTCGCTCAAGGAGCCCATTTTCTGCACATCGATGATGTGCGCATTTGCATGGGTGACGTATGGACTCGCATCTAGCAACTGGCTTGGCGTCGGGTTGGACATTGTAGGGTGCGTCGTTGTCTATTTCGCGATTTGCTTTGCTTTGCCCAAGAGTAGGAGGGTGCTGCTGAAGCTGGTCAAGGGCGGCGGCTTTAAAACGTTTTGAGGTCTGTAATTAACTTGTTGGGAGTTCCATCTCAGGACTTCCTTAAAACGAAAGAGTGGGGTATATATGCAGGATAGAAAAGTCCTCGTCACTGGCGCCGCCGGCTTCATCGGGGCGTTTCTGGTGAAGCGGCTGCTCGAAACCACCGACGACGCGATCATCGGTCTGGACAACGTGAACAGCTACTACGACCCTGGCATCAAGGAGGCTCGCCTGCGAATGCTGGCGGAGGTGGACAAGGCGGGGCGTTTCGCCTTCGTGCGCGGCGACCTGTGCGATGCCGCGTTGATAGAGCGCCTGTTCGCTGAGAACGGCTTCGACGTTGTGGTGAACTTGGCCGCCCAGGCCGGTGTGCGATACTCCATCGAGAACCCCAAGGCCTACATAGACAGCAACCTGGTAGGGTTCTTCAATATATTGGAGGCTTGCAGGCGCCACCCGGTGAAGCATCTTGTCTACGCGAGCTCTTCCTCCGTCTACGGCGGCAACGAGAAAGTGCCTTTCTCGGAGGACGACCGTGTAGACTCTCCGGTGAGCCTGTACGCCGCCACAAAGAAGTCCAACGAGCTAATGGCCGCGGCCTACTCCAAGCTTTACTCCATCCCAGCCACGGGCCTGCGCTTCTTTACGGTGTATGGGCCCATGGGAAGGCCCGACATGGCATACTTCGGCTTCACCGAGAAGTTGCGTCGTGGCGATACGATTAAGATTTTCAACATGGGCGATTGTAAGCGCGACTTTACGTACGTGGACGATATTGTGGAGGGCGTGCGCAGGGTCATGGACGGCGCTCCTGAGGTCAAGATCGGTGTTGATGGTTTGCCAATGGCCGCTCATCGCGTGTATAACATCGGCAATTCGAATCCCGAGAACTTGCTGATCTTCGTTGATACGCTGCAGCGTGTGCTGGTTGAGGAGGGCGTGCTCCCCGCCGATTACGATTTCGAGGCGCATAAGCAGCTCGTTCCTATGCAGCCTGGTGACGTGCCTGTAACCTATGCGGATACTGGCGCCTTGGAGCGCGATTTTGGTTACAAACCCGCAACGCCGCTCGAGGACGGTCTTCGTGAATTCGCGAAGTGGTATCGCGAGTTCTACGGGAATTAGCTGGGTGATAGCAATGTCGAATGTATACAGCAGTGACCGTATTCGCTTTGGGGGGGGGTCTATTCTCTCAAACCATGCTTTGAGGTTTGTTTGGCTACTTCGAAAGTGCCAGAATTCGCACAATCCTTTATGGCATCTTTTTCGAAAGAGGATGGCTTGCAAATATGGTCTCGAGATCGCGCCTGCCACCTCGATTGGCGAAGGCTTGTATCTGGGTCACGCTTTTGGCATTACGGTAAACCCGAATGCCGTTATCGGTCGCAACTGCAATATGCACAAAGGTGTGACAATTGGTCGGGAAAACCGCGGCAAACGAAAAGGTGCGCCTGTTCTTGGCGATTGCGTTTGGCTTGGTGTCAACTCAACTATTGTTGGTGGCGTTCGTTTAGGCAACGACGTTCTCGTTGCACCGAACACTTATGTTAACTGCGACGTACCAAGCCATTCGATTGTGATTGGGCACCCATGCAAAATCATTTCTCGAGATGGGGCAACAGACGAATATATAAACAACAGGGTCTGAATAATAAAATCGGTTTTACATGTCTTATCCAGGATAGAGGGGGGGGGGAATCGTCTTCGCTAATTACAGCGAGTTAGCGACTCAGTGAGCTTTGGCGCGCTCTGATGCGAGCGGAAGGTGAAGCAAACTGGAACGGGTAGTAGATTCCCAGAAGCTATATGCAACGTGAGTGTCAAAGATAGCGCGTCTTAACGCATAACCCTGCATTCCTCCTTTCACCGACTGGCAAAACGATTTACACCTAATTGTCGACATTACCCACGCGATTTATCTTTGCCCCCTCATCGATCTCGCTAAACTAATAACTGCTGCTACCAGGGCATTTTCTGGTGCACATTCTATTGGCTCCTGCGAAGATCGGAGCGGGTATGTTTGCTGCCGAGTCCTACACCAGCCGTCATCACATTGCGATTGTTGCCATGGCCTGCCTATGCGTTTTGCTGGGCGGGCCTTCTTATGCCGCGGGCGCGGAGAGCCTGGTCATCGCGGGCGCGACGTACTACGAGCCGGGTGTGTCGGGCCCCGGCTGGGTCTGGAACGATGCCGACCACCTGGAGCTCAACGGCTACGCGGGCGAGGCCATCGGCGCCGACGGCGACCTGGTGCTGACGCTTGCCGGGCAGAACTCCGTGACGGAGTCGCATGCGCCCGATGCGGACATCACGCTGTGCGGCATGGAGGTGTGGGGCAGCCTGACGCTCCGCGGCACTGGGTCCCTGTCGGCATCGGGCTCGCAGTGCGCGATCCACGTCTTGCGTGCGCTCGCGGTGGACGGCTGCACCGTCGATGCCCGGGCGGATGGGGCCGATATTACGGACGAGGCCGTGGCGGGCGTAATCGCCGGCGACATGGCCGTGCGCGGCGGCGGGCGCGTCGTCGCCGCGGGCGCCGGGTCCGGAGCGGGCGTGCGCGCCTACGGCGTGTATCTGCAAGATGCGGGCCTTGGCGATGGTGCGGCCGGCTGTCGGCTTTCCGTTGATGCCTCGTGGCTCGATGCGACCGGTGCCGATGGCGGTGTCGGATGCGCGGGCGGGTCGCTCGTGTCCGCACGGTTCGTGACGCCTGCGGCCGGGGCCTTCGGCACCGGCGGCGTGGTGGATGCCTCCGGGGCCATGGCGCCGCATGTGGTGGTTGAGCCCGAGGGCGCCACGGCGCCGGCGGGGGAGGACGACGGGCGCGAGACGCCCGGCGGCGCGGGCGAGCCGGCCGGTGGCGCCGGCCCTGCCGTCGGGCGGCCCGGTGCCGGGTCCGCGACGGATCCCGATTCGAAGCCCGCGGCCACGACGCCCAAGGCAACCACGACAACCAAAACGACCGTGGCAAAGACCACGGCGACCACGCCATCCAAGGCCAGGACCGCCAGCGCCGCCGCCACGCTCCCCAAGACCGCCGACAGCAACTGGATCGCCTCCTCCTTAGCGCTATTCCTGCTGGGGACGGCGCTTCTAGGTGCCGCACGCCTCCGCAGTGGCGCCTGTTTCGGCTGGACGAGGTGAGAGGCGAATGCAGCGTAGGCAACCGATTAAAAGCGAGTTTTATGTTTCCCAAAGTAGGGGCGCACCGGCTAACGCCGGCGTGCCCCTACTATTGAACGAACAGTTCTAATTACTAAAGATGCGAATCAACCCTCTAATCCGCGGTTTTTTTGGAATGACTCAATTGATTCGCAAAACCCGCGGATCGCTCCTTCAGTCACTCCCAGATTTCCGCTGGGATTTGTAGCGCGTGGCTTGGAGAGGGGTGATTCTTACGGGGGCTTGCGTACGTGGGTTTTCTCAGACAGCAACGTCGCAAGGGGCTGGGTGCTCCTCCAGGTAATTGTCGACCGAGCATCTATTGATGCTTCCCTCGTAAACATAGCTGTGCGCAATTGGCTCAAGCTGAGCGAACAGCAAAGCGGCGTTTCGGCACGATCGCAAAGTCCCGCATTCGCATCCCGCATGTGCGAAGAGGTGCTCGTGGTGAGCGGCGCGATTGCGGATCTTGTTGATTCCCGCTATCCGTTCATTGATGTCGTTTCGGTCTGCTCCCTTTGGCCATGCCTTATGGATGATTGGGATCCACAAATCGCGTTCATGGCTGCGGTCCGTCATGTGGGCCCAGAAACCCAACGTGAGGTTAGAGACGATATCGTCTGCGGTCGCGTTCTCACGAAGGCCGTTTCTCAGATGGTCGATCGAATTCCTGTTCAGTCTGTTGGCGTCGTTGATCTGTCCGCGTTTATTCGTCCTGAGGATCGGGCGTCTTACGGGAGAGGCGCCGTCGAACAGCCAGTGGTCGGACCCGCTCCAGGTGGAAGATATTGCCCTGTCGTACGCGTTTCTGAGGGCGACCTCGAAGAACGAGACGTCTTTCAAGACGGCCTGCGCAAGACCGATGTTCCAGAGGTAGAGGCTGAGTGCGACGGCGTCATCGCCTCGTGTTACTTCGAGATATTTGCTATATCGGGGTTCAGAAAGCCAAGATATGACGTGCGCCCCGTTTATCTTCGGAGCGTTCGGCATTGGAGACCTTTCCTCAGAAAATAATTGAGCCCCGGCGACTTGAATCAGCGGTCGTACCGGGGCTAACTTGTTTGCAATTGTAGCACATGATTTCTGAGGGCGCCCGGCGACAGCGAGCAGCCCGACGCCGAGGCCGCGACGGCCATGGATCCGTCGAGGGAGCTCGCCAGGCGGTAGGGGCCGTCGTCGACCGCCCGGGGGATCGCCGGGTCCGCGAGCAGCCACTTCTGCGCGGGCGTGCCGTTGGGCTCGTAGAGCCACACCGCGTTGCCCTCCGACGCGTCGGCGCCGCTGACGTCGAGGGCCAGACCGGAGGCGGACGTGACCGTGTATCCCGCCCCGAGGGCCGAGACGCGCCACAGCTGGGAGGCGGAGCCGTCCGCCTCGGCCAGCACCGCCGACCTGCCGGACTCGGTCAGCAGCATGCCGCCCGAGGAGATCCTGTAGAGGCCGGTGGCGGCGTCGCGCTCGAGGTTGAGGGCGCCCGCGCCCGGCGACAGCGAGCAGCCCGACGCCGAGGCCGCGACGGCCATGGAGCCGTCGAGGGAGCTCGCCAGGCGGTAGGGGCCGTCGTCGACGGCCCGGGGGATCGCCGGGTCGGCGAGCTGCCACTTCTGCGCGGGCGTGCCGTTGGGCTCGTAGAGCCACACCGCGTTGCCCTCCGACGCGTCGGCGCCGCTGACGTCGAGGGCCAGACCGGAGGCGGACGTGACCGTGTATCCCGCCCCGAGGGCCGAGACGCGCCACAGCTGGGAGGCGGAGCCGTCCGCCTCGGCCAGCACCGCCGACCTGCCGGACTCGGTCAGCAGCATGCCGCCCGAGGAGATCCTGTAGAGGCCGGTGGCGGCGTCGCGCTCGAACGCCAGCGCGCCCGCGCCCGGCGACAGCGAGCAGCCCGACGCCGAGGCCGAGACGGCCATGGAGCCGTCGAGGGCGGTCGCGAGGCGGTAGGGGCCGTCGTCGACGGCCTTCTCTAATGCTGCTGCTTTGTATTCAGCTTTCAGGTCGTACTTAGCGCTCCATTTGCGGCTCGATTCTTTCGTGACGTTAGATGCCACCGTTAGATCAACCTTGGCGCCTTGGACTTTCCACTCCCTCTGATTCATCGCATAAGCAATAATCCCGTTCTGAATCCCCGAGATGCTCGGCGGGAAGGATTGGTTATCCGCATCGATGGAAAAGCTCTCTTCCTTGGCATCAAGGTGCTGCTGAATGCGGTCGGCATACTTCTCCGCCCATTCATCAGCCTTCCCATTTCGCACAAAGTAATTGTTGGAAAGGTCGGTCGAGCGGTAGGCGTAGTCGGCCTTTTGATAGTTTGCCGTGTGGTCTGAGTGGGCGATTGCCATGAGCTCGTCGGTCAGGCCAAAGTACAGATGGCGCTGGTCCAGGTCTCCGTACCAGTTGTCGCTGGTGTCGTCCCAGGTTAGGTCCATCTGGCACCATTCGCCGTCGATCTTTACGGCGTTCCAGGTGTGGCCGTTGCCGGTGATGCGGCCGTTGGCGATGCCAGCGGCGTCAAGGAGCTTGGAGTAGATGCGCTGGTAGCTCTCGCAGGTGCCCTGGTGGCGCGTGAGGCCGCTTTCGGCCGAGCACCAGTTGAGGCTGTGGTCGTACTCCAGCTGGTCGAGCGTCCAGTCGTGGAGCCACAGGGCGCGGGCGTAGTCGGACCCGTCGGTATCGGCGCTGCATTTGTCGACTGCGGACTTCACGATGGCGCTGACCGCCGGATAGGCGTCGTCGTTCGCGCTCGCAAACACGTTTGAGCGCAGATAGTACACGCCGGCCGCCTTATCCATCAGGTAAAAGCGCAGGTAATAGGTGCCGCTAGCGGTCATTTCGAACTGGTAGTCGTGCGATGTGCATTCGCCGGTGTATTGCTGCCACTGGTTACGGCTGGGGTCGGCAACGCTTTCGCTGCTACCGTCGGGATCCATATACGTCGGTGCGTCCATGCGGAATTGGTACGCACCGCTTCCGCCCGTCGCAGTCACATGGAACGTGGTCTCCTGGCCGAGCCTCGGGTCGTTCCATTGGACGGTGAGCGTGATGTCGCCGCTTTGCGCGGTGGTGCTGTGCTGGTAGTTCGCGGCCGCGTTCGCCGGTTTGATTTCAAATGGGATCGCGCAGGTGCCGCTGTAGTTCTGGTCGTCGGCGGTCACAACGGCGGTCGCCTGACCGATGGCTACGTTGTTCTCGTAGGCGACAGTGTACTGGTCGCTCGGCACGGTCGACGACGTGACGGTGGGCATCACGGGATTGCCCGTGTAGCGAATGTCGGTGTCCTCGATACTGAACATGCTGGCGTCGATCGGCTGCGTTGCGTTGGCCGTTACATTGGTGCCGGAGGCGGCGCTGATTTGATCGTTTGCCCGGGCTTGGCCCGACGTGGTTTCGGCTGGGCTCTCGTTAGGTTTGCCGGCGCTTTGCGCGGCGGGTTCTGGCGCACTGGCGATTTCGGCAAGCGCGGGTGACGGGATAAAACCAACCGTCATTACGAGCGAGAGCGCGATGGAAAGGACGCAGGAGGCAGGCTTACGCATGACGGCCCCTTTTCTGTAATCGGAACAGGTACGATTCTGCAAGCGTACCGGCATTTCAACGATTGCAGTATAAACGAAAAACCGACGCTCCTATAAGTTGTCAAGAGGCAGTTTGCGGGAGCGTTCTCTCCA
>DXMF01000004.1 GCA_019414345.1 Collinsella sp. | reverse complement strand
ATGATTGGTTGTTGAGCGTTGGTCAAAATGGTTGTTTTTACAGTAGCGCTAACAAGGTCGAGGCGGCCGACGAGACGAGGGAGGCCGTCCTCGCCGAATACAGGGCCGCCGTCGCGGCGGGCCCCCTCTCGGCCGAGGTCGAGGCGCTCCAGTCGATCAAGGGGTGCGGGTTCGCGCTCGCCGCCGCCTTCGCGGCCGAGGTCGGCGACTTCTCGAGGTTCCGCTCCGGCAGGCAGGTGACGGCCTACTTCGGCCTCGCCCCGAAGCAGAGGTCGAGCGCGGACTCCGTGCGCCTCGGCGGGATCAGCGGGGCCGGCAACGCGCTCGTCAGGAAGCTGGCGGTCGAGGGGTCCTGGTGCTACGCCCAGGCCGGCCACCAGCCGAAGCTGATGCCCAAGGGCTCCGGCGTCCCCCTCGAGGTAAGGATGCACGGGAGGAAGGGGTCCGAGCGCCTGCTCCGGCGACGCGAGGAGATGCTCGAGAGGGGCATGCCCCAGGCGAAGGCGAACGCCGCCACCGCCGCCGAGCTCGTGAGGTGGCTGTGGGCACTCGGCGCGATGTGCCGGGAGGCCGGCGAATAGACATAGCCCCCGTCCCGGCGAGCCGGGCAGCCTTCGGGGACACCCCCGTTCTCGCTGTGCGCGCGGCGGCCGCCGCATCCGCGTCGACAGACTTGGGGAACCCCGCCGAAGGAGAGGATTGCGGGCCGCCGGAGCGGTATCCGCGGATATGAGACTGAGCCGAAGGCGTCGACGACATGCCGGGGGCGGACCGGGACGGGTTCAACGGCAGGCCCCGCCGACCGATTGCAGGCGGTCGGCGGGGCCATTGTGGCTCTTGACAGCGGATTGGGTCATATGAGCGAGACGGCGTCAGCTGAGTCGATTTGGCCCGAAAGAGGAGGGAGCACGCCTTATGGCGGCGACCGACGAATGAGCGCCAAATCGGCCAGCTGACGCCGTCGCAGCGTCAACATAGTTGCTGAGTGGGCCTATAAGCCGGGTTCTGTCGTGAACGGTCATTTATCTTGTCTGCACGTTACCGTGCAGCTCCACGCACGCTACCCGAACGCGGACCGGGCCGGCCCATAGCGTTCCTATTCGCGCTTGCTCCGGATGGGGCTTGCCAAGCCGCCGTGTTGCCACGACGCTGGTGGTCTCTTACACCACCGTTTCAGCTTTTCCCTTTACGCCTTGCGGCGCAGGTGGGAGTCTTCTTTTCTGCGGCGCTTTCCGTCGGATCACTCCGCCCGGCCGTTAGCCGGCATCCCGCCCTCTGGAGCCCGGACTTTCCTCACGCGTACTGCAAGCAGCACATCGCGCGACCGTCTGGCCCACTCAGCAGTGCAAGAGTGTAGCACACCGTTGCCGCAGGCAATGGCACAACGCAAGCGTTCGACACGATAAACCAAGAACCGGCATGCGCTACAATGGTCCTGTCGATGGGCAACGTCGTCAGTCGAGACGCGACCGCGCTCCGCACCCCTCCGTCTACTCGGTGTGTTCCCGCCTCCTCCCCGAGGCGGGATGTCGGCATTTTTCATGCATCGACAACCCAATAGTAAATAGACAGCCCGGACAGCATTGCGCATTTCGGCGCCAAATGCAAAAAAGGGACCCGTCCATTGCGGACGGATCCCTTAAAACAAGTGATCGTCAAACCGATTTACTCGGCGTCGGTCTCCTCGTCCTTCTTCTCGGAAGGCAGCGGAGTAACCTCGATCTCAACGCCCAGAGTCTCAGCAGCGGACTTCATGGACAGGGAGATACGACGACGGTCGAGGTCGATCTCCATGACCTTGACCTGAACCTTGTCGCCAACATGGGTGACCTGAAAAGGCTGATCGACGTGCTTGTTGGCCATCTCGGAGATGTGCACCAGGCCCTCGATGCCCTCGCCCAGGTCGACGAAAGCGCCGAACGGGACAAGCTTGGTCACAGTGCCCTCGACGATAGCGCCGACGGGGTACTTCTTGACCAGTGCGCGCCACGGATCCTCGGTGGTCTGCTTGAGACCCAGGGAGATGCGCTCGCGGTTGAGATCGACGTCGAGAACCTCGACCTCGACCTCCTGGCCGACCTTGACAACCTCGGAAGGATGGTTGACGTGGTTCCAGGAAAGCTCGGAGATGTGGATGAGGCCGTCGATACCGCCGAGGTCGACGAAGGCGCCGAAGTCGACGATGGAGGAAACGGTGCCCTGGAGACGCATGCCAGACTTGAGCTTGGACAGAATCTCGGAGCGCTCGGCCTTACGGGACTCCTCGAGCACGACGCGACGGGAGAGGACGACGTTGTTGCGGTTGCGGTCCATCTCGATGACGCGAGCCTCGATGCGGGTGCCCATGTAGGAGGTGAGGTCCTTGACGCGACGGAGGTCGACGAGGGAAGCGGGCAGGAAGCCACGCAGGCCGATGTCGAGGATCAGGCCGCCCTTGACAACCTCGATAACCTCGCCCTCGACGTTCTCGCCGGAGTTGAACTTCTCCTCGATGCGGTTCCAAGCACGCTCGTACTCGGCACGCTTCTTGGACAGGACCAGACGACCGTCCTTGTCCTCCTTCTGGAGAACCAGAGCCTCGATGGGATCACCGAGTGCAACGATGTCTGCAGGGTTAGCGTCCTTGCGGATGGACAGCTCGCGGACCGGGATAACGCCCTCGGACTTGAATCCGATGTCAACGAGCACCTCGTCATGCTCGATCTTAACGACAGTGCCGTTAACGAGATCGCCCTCATCAAAGTCGGTAATCGTACCGTCGATGAGGTTGTTCATCTCCTCCTCGTTGACATCGTCAAGAGAGAAAATGGACGAGTTCTGAATCTCACTCAAAGGTGGACCCCTTTCGAACTACGGGGCCCCGATTGCTAGGACCTACAGATGGGTGCGACAAGCACACAACGTTTAGGAACACTCGGGAGCCGACAGATACTGATGTGACGCTTATGCAATCACGTCCGTATAGATTACGGGGAAATCGCTTCGATTTCAAGCGTGAACTGCGATTTTTTACTCGTATGGAGACTTTTTCGCAATCTTGTGAACGACTGTCTCCACAAGTTGACGATGAGCAGCTAGGCACACTGCTTTGGGGTAAAGTATCCCAGACATACGATTCTGGAACGATTTTTCGAGAAAGGTGCCCGCGTGCTCAAAGCAGTCGTTTTCGATATGGACGAGACGCTTCTTAGCATCAACCTCAACGCGTTCATCCTTCGCTATTTTAAGGATGTCTCGTCGATGCTCGCGGATATCGGACGTCGCAGCCGCGGGGGCACGATGGCGCGCCTCGGCACCATCCTGGTCGACCTCAACGCCAATCGCCGCAGCAGCACGGACAATCGCACCAATCTTGAGTTTTACCAGACCGAGGTCGAGCGCCGGTGCGGCATTTGCCTCTCGGACCCACTTATCTACGAGGCGTTTACCTACTACGATCACGAAGTTCTGCCGTACAAGAACGATGACATGATCAACGCAAAAGCCATGCCGGGTGCGCACGCCGCGCTTCAAGCCGTACAGGACGCGGGGCTGCGCTGTGCGCTCTTCACCAACCCCAGCTTTCCCCAAGGGGTCATCGAGTGCCGCATGGGCTGGGGCGAGCTGACAGACGCGCCCTTCGAGCTCGTAACGCACATGGGCAACGCCACGCGCTGCAAGCCCGATGCCACATATTATCTAGAGCAGCTGCAGGTCATGGGGCTCGAGCCACATGAGGTCCTCATGGTGGGCAACGACCCCAAGCGCGATTTCCCCAGCCCCGACTGCGGCATTCAAACCGCCTATGTGGGCCAAGGAAAGCCCGGCCGAGCCACCTGGCGTGGAACCATGGAAGACTTCGCCCGCGACTTTAACGCCGTAGTAGAAGCCTTCTACGAGCACCAAATAGCCGACGAACTAAGCTAGTCCCCAAATCAGGAATGGGGCGCACATTTGCCCCACGCTTCGTTACGTGGGCAACGGCTTGAGGGCAAGATGCGATGCCCCAGTGTCCTAGGCCGTGATCATTTTGACGCGTTCGCCGATTTTGGCGTCGCGCTTGTCGGAAATAACAGTAAAGCCCTCCAGGTCGCACACCTTTACATTTGAAAACACGTGGAACTTGGAGCTATCGGCGAGTACGTAACTCGCCTGGGAATTCTGCATCACGATACGTTTTTTGATAGCCTCGGGATAACCTGGCGTCATGATACCGCGGTCCTCGTCCACCGCGTTGACACCTATAAACGCCCGGTCAAAGTACAGCTCGCGCAGCGCGCTCTCAACCATAGGACCGGTGAGCGAGCAGGTAACGGGGTTGAAGTCGCCGCCAATTACCACCACCTTAGCAGCAAGCTCGCCCGTAAACCGACATGCATAGCCGTTGGTGGTGTAGATAGTCACCGGCTTGTCGACGAGCAGGCTCAGGAGCGCCGTCGCGGTGGAACCGGAGTCGACAGCGAGATGAGATCGTCACGCCCGAAGACCCCGCTTTCGCCGCCGAGGAGCGCGCGGCGCACGTGGCCCATGAGGAGCGGCTCGAGCATATCGAGGGGCTCCTTCCCAAGAAGGGAAACGACCCTGCGGGACGACACGGCGAAAACCATCGTTGATTCCGGCAAGAGACGCCGTTTCTCTGGTAGCTTCATCTTCAACCAAGACCGACAATGCCGGCCAGGCACTCAACCCAAAAGGAGACAGCATGCCCAACGAGCTCAGCTATGAGGTCAGCCTCGAGCGCAGCAACCAGATCCGCGCCGACCTGCCGCAGCACCCCGAGAAGTACACCATGCTCACCGGCGACCGCCCCACCGGCCGCCTGCACCTCGGCCACTACTTCGGCACGCTCAAGAGCCGTGTCGAGCTGCAGGACATGGGCGTGCACACCAACGTGCTCATCGCCGACTACCAGGTCATCACCGACCGCGACAACACCGACAACATCCAGGACAACGTCTACAACATGGTCATCGACTACCTGGCCTGCGGCCTGGACCCCGACAAGACGATGATCTACACGCACTCCGCCGTGCCCGCGGCAAACCAGCTCATGCTGCCGTTCTTGTCGCTCGTCTCCGAGGCCCTGCTGCAGCGCAACCCCATCGTCAAGGCCGAGATGGAGGCCAGCGGCCATGAGCTCACCGGCCTTTTGCTCACCTACCCCGTGCACCAGGCGTGCGACATCTTGTTCTGCAAGGGCAACGTGGTGCCGGTCGGGCGCGACCAGCTGCCGCACATCGAGCTCACCCGCACCATCGCACGCAAGTTCAACAACCGCTACGGCAAGGTGTTCCCCGAGGTCGACGCGCTGCTGTCCGACACTCCGCTGCTGCCCGGCCTTGACGGGCGCAAGATGAGCAAGTCCTACGGCAACGCCATCAACATCTCCATGACCGCCGAGGAGACGGCCAAGCGCATCAAGAAGAGCCAGACCGACGGCGAGCGCATGATCACGTTCGACCCCGAAGCCCGTCCCGGTGTGTCCGGCCTGCTCTCCACCGCCGCCATCTGCACCGGCCGCTCCGAGGTCGAGATCGCCGAGGAGATCGGCATGGGCGGCGCAGGCGCGCTCAAGAAGTACGTCACCGAGAGCGTGAACGAGCACTTCGCCCCCATCCGCGCGCGCCGCAAGGAGCTCGTGCAGGATATGGACTACGTCAAGGACGTCCTGCACGAGGGCAACCGCCGCGCTAACGAGGTCGCCGAGGCCACGCTCGCCGAGGTACGCGAAGCCATGGGAATGGTGTACTAAGCCATCCGGCTCGCGGAAACGCGCCGCGACACGCGAATGGGCCATCTTCACGTGTCCACGCCTTCGACATAGCCAAGGTCTTACGAGGTGGGCGATAATAAGCCCGCCTCGTTTTTTACGTTGTATGGGGGATTGCATGTACCGACTTGTTGCCAGCGATATGGATGAGACGTTTCTCGATGCCGACCACGCCATCCCGGCGTCCAATCTCCGAGCACTCAAACGCATGAGGGAGCTCGGTGTGCTGTTCGTCCCTTCGAGCGGGCGATGGTATTCCTCTATCATGGACAACTTCTCGGGGGAGGCCCGCGAGCTGATCGAAGACGGCTATGTGCTCTCCTATAACGGCGGCTTCATCAACCGCGTGGGAGACCCCACCCCGCTCACCACCTGCGGCCTTTCCAACGAATGCGCGAACGCGATCTATGCAAAGGGGCTCGAACTCGGACTCTGCATGCACGTCAACGTCGCCGACGGCCACGTGTTCGTGAATGACGCACCCACACGGGAGCGCGACTATCTGGAATCGATCACCGGGGTCACTCATTTTCGCGGATCTGACCATCCCGACCTCTCATTCCTTGAAGGCCGTGGCATCGTGAAGATCCTGTACGTCGACTGGGACTTCGATGAGCTGCAGGAATTGGGCCGCAAGCTCGCGCCGATGGCCGAGCGACTCGGCGTTGACATCACCTTCTCCTCCAAGCGCTACCTCGAACTCATGCCCGCAGGCGTTGACAAAGGGACGGGGCTCACGCGCCTTGCCGATATGCTGGGAATTCCGATGTCCGAGGTCATCGCCGTTGGTGATTCCGCAAACGACCTCTCCATGATCAAGGCGGCGGGACTGGGCGTCGGCGTGGCGAATGTCACCGACGACGTGCGGCCGTATTGCGATGTCGTCCTTGAAACGGCTGGGACTGAGGGTGCGTTCTCCGAACTCATCGAGCGATTCCTTGAACCCCAACGACCACATGTCACTGTGTCTTTCTATTTGTAACCCTTGATTAACTTATGGAGAGGCTGTGTGCTCGTCGGCTACGACTTGGGTCTCAGAGAATTAGCTATAGTTAACTTAATGAAGGCACAGGCGAATTAAAGACCTTCGACACGAACGTTGCGCCTTCCCTCCCCTCGCGCAACACCTCTTTGGAATGGCGCCCCGCGCATGTGGGGCGCCTTTCTTGACTACAATGGCGATATCGATTGAAAGTGAGGGCGGCATGGCAGACCGGGACACCGACGGATTCTTCAACCGCGTATACGACATGGTACGCCAGGTGCCCTGCAGCATGGTTGCCACATATGGCCAGATCGCCAAGCTCGTTGGTGAGCCCCGTCGAGCCCGATACGTGGGATACGCCCTGCACGTCAATCCGGAACCCGGCACCATCCCCTGTCATCGCATCGTATTCGCCGACGGACGCCTCGCGGAGGGGTTCGCCTTCGGTGGGCCCGAGGCGCAGCGCACACTGCTCGAGGACGAAGGCGTTGCCTTCCTCGCCAACGGACATGTCGACCTGCAGGCCTCTCGCTGGCCAGCGGGCCTGGTATGACAAGGGGCGCCGACAGCGCCCCTTCCCGTTTTGGATCCTTGGCAGGCAACCCAATCAAACGGTCGCCTCGAGTGCGTCCCCCGCGCGGTCGAGTGTGCTTCTGACCTTGGCACCCTGTTTGAACCACGTGCGCAGGTCCTCGAGCGTGCTGCCCGCTTGCATACACCTTGATTTTGCGACCACCCCTCGTGGTCACCGTGCAGCGGTCGCCGCTCTCGCTGTTCTCGTGCGCCGTGATCTTCTTGAGGTAATCGCGGCGAAACGCCACGACGCGGGCGTTGCTGATCTCGATGAACCAATCGTCATCGACAAGCGAAGTACCCGTGGCACCTCGGCTTGCCATCTCCTCGGAGAAGGAGAAACCGAGCGCGCGCTCCTGCCTGCCGATCTCGAGGATGCCGCGGGCCGGCATGCCGAGCATGAGCAGGGGCAGGAACCCCCCTATGAACAGGAACAGGAACGGGATGAGCACGAGCAGGCGCGCACCCTCGTCGGTGAAGACCGCCATGAAGGCGAGGACGAGCGAGAAGACGAGGGCCATGCCGTTGAAAACAATCGTCAACGGCTTGATGACAGACCAACACAGGCCCGCCTTGGTCATGGGACCGTCGACGGCGTCCGAGACTTCGATGCCCTCTTCCTCCAGACGGGCGAGGAGGTTGAGCGAGCACACCCCCTCGAGGCTTATCGAGCAGAACTTCCGGTCGCCCTCGAACAGGTCGATCCTCATCATCTGCGCGTGAAGCGTTGCACGGGTGATGTTGCCAAACGTCGTCTCCTTGCGGATGCCGAAGGCGTTACGCGAGAGAATGCGCCCACCGTCCACGTCGATACGCGGGATGCTCAGCAAGGCCCAGATAGCCATACCCGCGAGCGCCATGGCATGACCGAACCACACAAGTTCGTGGTCCCACTCGCCCAGCGAGACGCCCTGCCAGACGTAGACACCCAGCATGAGCAGTTCGAACGCGACGGCGCAGCAGGCGATGATCGTGCGGATGGCTGCGGGCATGCGCACCGTGAAGCAATCGAGGCTGTCCGTTGCCTCGCTGCGCTCGCGCGCGCCGCGGCGGGCGACCCATGCAGTGAGCGGGCCGACGATGAACACGGTCATACCGACGCGCAGAATGGATTCGAGCAGATTACTCATAGGGGCCACCGCCTCGGGCTCTGGAGATTAACTGCAGGAAACGCTGCCAGAACGATGGGATGCGCACAACGTAAGGAGCCGCGTATCGGCAAGCGGCGGCATCGCAATCGCCCGGCGAACAGATGATGATCGGCGCCGGGCCAGACGAATTAAACAAAAGGGTGGTCGACGGCGCCCTCGCAGGCGCACCGTCGACCACCCTTCACGTCGCAGCGACCCTACGAGCCGTCCGAAACGAAACGCACTCCGCCAGAGCGCTACCCAATCTTGCGGATGCTCGGGATCGCCCAGGTGATGCCTGCTAGGATCACCATTGCAGCACCGATGAGCACGAAACACGCGCTTACGCCGATGGCGTCCGCGAACAAGGTCGATGCGACGAGCCCCACGGGCATGGCCCAGCTGCAGACCGCTCCGTACAGGCCGAAGACGCGGCCCATGCACTCGGGATCGACGCGCTCCTGCATGAGCGCCATCTGCGGCGCGCTGTACAGCGGACTCGAGACCCCCATCGCGAACGTAAGCCCCAGAAACACAACGAGCGCGGAAGGGGGCACGAGGCCGCCCGCGAGCGTGCCCGCTCCGAAGAGGCCGATGGCCAGCGTGCACGAAAGCGCGCGGTTCTTAAGGCCACCCGTCGCCCCGATCCAGCCGCTCGCCGCGATCATGCCGACCGAGAACGCGATCTCCGCGATAGCCGACTGCGTAGTGGTACCCCCAAAATGGTCGAACACCATGAGCGGGAACAGCGCGGATATGGGCGAGAACAGGACCGAGAAGGCGAAGCCGATCCAGAGCATGGCGAACAGACCGTGATGGCGTTTGAGCTCGCGGTACCCGTTGGCCGTCTCCAATAGGAAGGCCCGCACCGCGTGGTGCGACGCCTCGGCGTTCTCCTCGGGCGTATGGCGCTCGGGCGCCGGCGTCTTGATGCCGGATGTCGCCACCGCGATGCTCGCGAGCACCGCGCCGGCGACATCGAGCGCGATCATGAAGGTCAGACCAAACGCCGGGTAGACCACCGCGGCGATGGCGTTGCCGATGATATAGCTACCCGACTGCATGAACTGCAGCATGCCCGCCAGCTTGCCGAGCACCTCGGGCGGGGCGATGAGCGGTGTGAGCGCGTTGAAGGCGGGCGTATGGAGCGTGCTGCCCAGCGCACGGACGAACAGCACCGCCGCCACAACGGCGACAGAGAGGTCGCCCCGAAGCGAGCCGAAGACAAGCGTGAGGCTCACGGCCGCGATGAAGAGATCGGCGCCGATCATGAGACGCTTGATGGACGTGCGGTCCACGATGGTGCCCGCGAAGGCGCCGAGGAGCGCCATGGGCAAGAAGGCCGCCAGGCTCACGAACGACAGGGCGCTCGCGGAGCCGGTGGTGAGGGTGACGTGCCAGATGAGACCCATCTGCAGAATGGAGCTCGTGAGCACGGAGAAGAACTCGCCGATCCAAACGATGGCGAGCGAGCGCTTCCAAGAAGCGCAGGGATTCGGTTGTGTCATGGAATAATCCTTTGATGCGATCGGTGGTACGCAGCGAAGTACCGGTCGCTCACGCGACCGTGGCTAGAGCCAAATCCTCATGGAAGCAAGCATGGTGCAGCTCCCCTTTCCAAATCTCGAGGTAAACCTTCAGCCGTGAGTGGGGCTATTATAGGGACTTGCGAGCCAAGATGCAACAGGAAGACCTCTACGGAGCGTAGATGCCGGGCGCCCCGAACCACTTATGCCATGAGAGACGGCATCCGATTCTCCTTGACTTGGTCTCAATGTGATATCACAATGCAATCAGCAGCCGCACGGACTGCTCGGGGACTCGCCTCCTCCCCATCGCAATCTGGAGCGCGGCGCCGGGGACGTCACGCAAACGCCGGCGCAGTCGTGAAAGGAACTCACAATGAGCGTGGAAAAGCAACTCAAGGCCAAGTCGGGCTACGGCATGCTCGTCGCCGTGGCGGTGGCGCTCATCGCCATCATCGGCCTCTTTATCTGGAGCACCATCGGGCTCGCGAGCACGCCCGACGGCGTCGACGCGCCCGCAGTCTACGGATGGGGGCTCGGCCTCAGCATCCTCGCGTTTTGCCTGTGGTTCATCCCACTCAACGGATTCTTCTCGCTGCAGCCCGGCCAGGCGCGCGTGTGCATCCTGTTCGGCAAGTACGTGGGCACCGTCCGCGACGAGGGCTTCTTCTGGGCCAACCCGTTCTTTAGCAAGAGCATGGGCGGATCGGCCGGGATCGGCGAGATGATCGAGCTCGAGACGAGCGATTCCAAGGCCGCCAAGGCCGCGGCGCAGAAGGCCGCCAAGGGCAACCCCACCACCATCTCCACCCGCGTGCGCACCCTGAATGGCGAGCGCCTGAAGGTCAACGACAAAATGGGCAACCCCATCGAGATCGCAACCGTCGTGGTGTGGCACGTCGCCGATACCGCCAAGGCGCTCTTCGACGTCGACGACTACCAGAGCTATGTCGCCATGCAGGCCGAGACGGCGCTGCGCCACGTGGCGAGCGTGTACGCCTACGACCACCTGGAGGACGAGTCCGATGCCGCCGGCGCCATCACGCTGCGCGCCAATGTGGAAGAGGTCTCCGAAGCCCTGCGCCGCGAGCTAACGATGCGCCTGGCGCCCGCCGGCGTCGAGGTCGACGATGCACGTCTCACGCACCTCGCCTACTCCCCCGAGATCGCCCAGGCGATGCTGCGCCGCCAGCAGGCCGAGGCCGTCATCGCCGCACGCAAGAAGATCGTCGAGGGCGCGGTCTCCATGGTCGACATGGCCGTGAAGGAGATGGCCGCCGGCGGCACCATCGAGCTCGACGACGAGCGCAAGGCGCAGATGGCCAGCAACCTCATGGTGGTGCTCTGCGGTGAATCCGAGGCGCACCCGGTGCTCAACGCAGGCTCGCTGTACTAACCCCAACACCAATGAGTAATTTGGGGACGGGTGCAAAATTGCACATTCGACAAGAAGGCACGTCATGGCACGCAAGCAGTATCCACTCCGTATAGACCCCGCTATCTGGGAGGCCGTCCAACGCTGGGCGGACGATGAGATGCGCAGCGCCAACGGTCAGGTGGAATGGATCTTGCGAGACGCCCTCAAACGCGCGGGAAGGCTGCCAAAGAAAGAGCCCTCGTTCAAGGGCACGCCCAAAGGCGAAGAGGGCTAAGCCGGGAAGACAGGGCTCGGCCGCTGCCGACGTCGGGGCAAAGCCGCGCTCTGCCTCGCCAGCGCCGAGGCAGAGCTGAGCCCCGCCGCTCCAAAGTCGAGCCGAGCGGCGGGGCCAACACCAACCCAAAGCAAGCTCGCCCCCTCTATACGCACCAACCGGTCCCCGGAGGCATCCGCCTTTGGGGACCGTTCTTTTCCCAGCTAGATGTCGTATATAAAGCCTTTTGACAGCTCGATTTTGCCCCGTGGGGGTCAAATATAAAGACCTTTGATGGTACGATGCTCGCGTCAATGACATGGTGGCTCTCGACAGGGGTCACCCCGACCCTCTAGGGAGCAAACGCATGGAGCTGGGCTCGCACATCAAGGAGCATCGCACGGAGCTCGGACTGTCCCAAGACGATCTGGCGGAGCGCATCTACGTGTCGCGCCAGACCATCAGCAACTGGGAGTGCGGCCGTACGTATCCGGATGTCCAGAGCCTTCTGCTGCTTTCCAACGTGTTCGGGGTGACCGTGGACTCCCTCATCAAAGGAGATGTGGAAACCATGGCACAGGTAATGAACGAAGCGGTCAAGAAGTACAACGCCCTCTCCACAATCACGGTCGTGAGCGCGGTCGTGTTTTTGGTGCTGAGCGCGTGGGCGGCGTTCCAGTTCGAATGGGGCTGGGGCATGCACATCGCGCCCACCGCGGCGTTTGCCGCCGTGGCGCTCGTCGTGATGCTCGTGGCGTTCGTGTATATGGAACGCATGAAGAAGCAGCACGACCTCGTCACGTACCGCGAGGTGTTGGCGTTTAGCCGCGGCGAGCAGGTCGATCGCGACACGCTCGAGGGGCGCCGTGAGCGCGAGATGAACCCTTGGGTCAAGGGCACGCGCAACGCGGTGCAGATCATCATCGGCGCCATCGCCGGCGGACTGGTGGGCGTCGGCATCGGCATGCTCGCCAAGATGCTGAGTTAAAAGCGCGGGTACGCACCCGTTCCCCAAAATGGTATCCCCCTTTGCCCCCATTCTGAAGATGTATGCCAGAATGGGGGCGATTCCCGTTAGGAGGTGCCCCATGAACGTCACAGTACGCGCGTCCCTCATCGCATTGATCGCAATCGTTGGCGCCTGCTGGGCAATCCCCGTCCTCCTGGTGAGCATCGTCCCATCCGATGCCGGCATGATCGCCATGATGACGCTGATCTACCTCGTGCTCCCCGTAACTGCGATCGCCCTCGGCCTGCTCGCCGCGAACTCCGCGAGGACGCTCTTCTGGATACCCGCGGCGCTCGGAATCGGATCCGCGCTCCTGTTTCCCCTCGCGGTCGAGGGCAGCCAGGACCTTGCGTTCCATGGGGTTGCCTATACCGCAATCGGCTACGCCGCCATGGGCCTGTACACTTGGATGACTGCTCGACAACATCGCTAAGCCATCGCAGCAACAATCATGCAGGTAAACCCTATGCAAAACAGATTTTGCAGCGGTCGGCGGACCTTGCCGCATATGATGTACAACAGATTCGATAGCGCACCCGGCGTGTTCGCGGGACGCTCCTTCACGACCGGGAGGTGACGATGGACATCAGCAACCAGATCAAGACGCGGCGCGAGGCGATGGGGCTCTCCCAAGAACAACTCGCCGAGAAACTCTACGTGTCGCGTCAGACGATCTCGAACTGGGAGCGGGACAAGACGTATCCGGACGTCCAGAGTCTGCTCATGCTGAGCATCCTATTCGACACCTCCATAGACACGCTCGTGAAGGGAGACGTGACCGTTATGGAGGAGGCAGTCGAAAGAGATCGCAAGCGCATGGGAACGCGGATGCTATGGCTGGCCGTGCTGATGCTCGCGTTGCTGGCGGTGGCGTTCGCGCTGATACTGTCGCCGGCGTTTAACTGGATGGAGGGCACCTGGGGCGCCGGCGTCGCCGCGGCTGCGGCGTTCCTGCCGGCGATAGCGGCGCTTGTTGTCGCGACCGTCCTCGAGCGCATCAAGCGCGAGAACGACCTGGTGACATACCGCGAGATCCTCGCTGTCCGCAATGCAGACAGGTGCTTTACAGCCACAAGCGCGATAGTTTCAACAACAAGATGCAGTGCCCCAGAGCCCCTAGCAGTCGACGATGGTCTTGCCGATCATGATGTTGAGGATCTCGACGTCGGTATCCTTCATGCCAACGCGGCCCACATAGCCCATGCTGGCGATCGTCTCTTCCACCGTATCCTGAATCAGGCCCTCGCCGGCACGGAAGCCGCGGCCCTGCATGGCCATATCGTGGCCCAGAATCGCCGCATCAACGGCAGCGGAAATCTTAGCGGCGCAGCTTGCCTTGGCGCCATCGCACACGATGCCGCCCACGTTACCGAGCGTATTGGAGACCGTCGCGCCGATCTGCTCGCGCGTGCCGCCGCACAGCCAGGTAATCGCCGCGCCGGCACCGCACGCAGCGCAAATAGCACCGCAAAACGCCGAGAGCGCACCAATATAGCTCTTGATATGCACAGCAATAAGATCGGACAGCATCACGGCGCGCACCAGGCGCTCGTTGTCGCAACGCAGGTAGTCGGCATACTCCATAACGGGCAGCGCACAGGTGATGCCCTGGTTGCCCGAGCCGCACACAATGGCGACCGGCAGCGCACAGCCGTTCATGCGGGCATCGGACCCGGCGGCCGCACGGGCACGGGCACGGCAGGCGACGTCGTCGGCACGAGCGCCCAGCAGCGTACGGCCTACCTCAGCGCCCCAAGCGTGCGCCAGGCCCTCGGCGCTTATTGCGCCGTTCAGCTCAATCTGACGCTCAACGGCAGCGCGGGCGCCCTCGATGTCGCCGTCCTCGATAAAGTCAATGATAGACTCAATCGACATGGGCGTACCGGCGTTATCGGCGGCACGCTCGGCCACAACGCGCTCGGCGCAGGCGGCACACTCCCCCGCCGACTTGCCACACACCGGAATGCCATCGAGTGTATGGCACGTAACATTGGTGTGATGGTCGGTGATCTCGACGACCGCAGTATGACCTCCGGCCGTGGCAGTCACCTTAATGTAGAGGTTGGGCACACCCTCGACAAGCGACACATCGCAGTAGTCAGCGTCGGCGAGCAGCTCGGTCACGCGAGCACGGTCTGCATCGCCAACACTCTCGAGCACCTCGAGCGCGCTCTTGGCGTCACCGCCCACGGCACCCAGCACGGCCGCGGCCTCAATACCGTGCATACCGCCCGAGTTGGGCACGGTCACGCTCTTTACGTTCTTGATGATGTTGCCTGAGCAGGCAACATCCATATGTTCGGGTTCGCAACCGAGCGTCTGGCTCGCCAGCGCCGCCGCATAGGCAACGGCAATGGGCTCGGTGCAGCCGAGCGCACAGACAAGCTCGCGGTTCAAAACATCACAAAACGCGGCATCACGGATGGAATCGGTAGGCATAGGTATCTCCTACATGTATAACGGGTTGCTCTCGCAAGTATCAACTTCTCCATTTGATAACAAGGCACCAAAAACCGCAAGTCGAGTTCCGGCAGACGGCCGTCAGAAGCAAATTGGCGGCATTTTTCGTGATGGGCTGATGTTCGTGTCCGCTAAAGCGTTTGACCAAAAAACGCCCGAGTGTTTAGGCAAAAGACGCGCTATCATGCAGTCGAACGCGGTAAAACCTTTAGCAATTCCGCCGCACGGACCAGAGAGGAACCACTCATGAAGATCGGTATCGGCAACGACCACGCCGCCGTCGAGCTCAAGAACATCATTTCCGAGCACCTGAAGGAGCGCGGCTGCGAGGTCGTGAACTTTGGCACCGACACCTCCGAGAGCTTTGATTACCCCATCGCCGGCTACAAGGTGGGCAAAGCCGTAGCCAACGGCGACGTCGATCTGGGCATCCTGATCTGCGGAACCGGTGTCGGGATTAGCTTGGCCGCCAACAAGGTCGAGGGCGTTCGTGCCGTCGTGTGCTCCGAGCCCTTCAGCGCCAAGCTCTCGCGCATGCACAACAACACCAACGTGCTCGCCTTTGGCGCCCGCGTCGTGGGCTCCGAGCTCGCCAAGATGATCGTCGACGAGTGGCTCGATGCCGAGTTCGAGGGCGGCCGTCACGAGCGTCGCGTCAATCTCCTCAACGAGATCGACCAGACCCGCGGCCTCAAGGTCGTCGACGAAGCTTAAAGACCTGCAACGCCATACGCCAACGAAAACCCCCGTCCGGAACGCAAATCCGGGCGGGGGCTCTTTATTAGATTTTTGGGGCATGCCTAGAAATCTACCTTTCGCAGTCCATGTGCGACAAAAGGTAGATTTCTAGCCATGTCCCAAAAATCTACTGGGATAAAAAGGGCGCCGCGGATGGAGTTCCGCGGCGCCTAAGCCACACGCTAACAGCTTTAAGGAGTCAAAGCTGGTTTAGCCAAAGAAGCGCTTGATCTCAATCTCGGCGTTCTCCAGGCAGTCGGAGCCGTGAATCACGTTGGCGTTGACATCGACAGCGAAGTCGCCGCGGATGGTGCCGGGGGCGGCATCAAGCGGGTTGGTAGCGCCCATAAGAGTGCGCATCTTGGAGACAGCAGAAAGACCGGAAACGACCATCTTGACGACCGGACCGCTCGTCATAAAGTCGCAGAGACCGCCAAAGAAAGGCTTGTCGGCCAGATGAGCGTAGTGCTCCTCGACGGTAGCGCGCTCGAGCGTGGTCATCTCCATGCGCTCGATGACAAGGCCGCTGCGCTCAATGCGAGCAACGATCTCGCCGATCTTGCGATCGCGCACGGCGTCGGGCTTAATCATGATGAAGGTCTTCTCGATAGCCATAAGGTAGCCTTTCAAGTAGGTTCGCGCGTGCCCAAGTCCCATTCCGGCACTCGCCTGGACTGCATCGTAACAGAGTTTTAGCTGCAGTTAAACAAAAAGATGTTTATTGAATCGCTGCAATTAATTGAAGCGTTCCATATGTGTCACTTCTGTTTCGAAGCCCGACTGGAGTACCATCCGACTGCCCATCAACCGCACCGAACCGAGCGGACGGTCGGTTGCCGCCTGTGAACGTACCCCCCTTCACAACCTGCCCAAAGGTCCTACAGAAGTTCTCGACAAGCCCCTCCCCCATTACAACAAAATACAGACGCCCACATCAGCAGACGCCCGTAAGAAGCAAAAACGATTTATCAATAAATGGCCAATAAGCCTCAAGCAAACCCTTACTTTGCCCCGTGGCCCATCTCGACGACCTTGGTCAGCGACCCAAACACGCCCTCGTCGGCCACGAGCTGTACCTCGGCACGCTCCAGCTGGACGGCAACGGCGGCAGGAGCGGTACCGCCCTCGGTCGTGCGCGCGGCAACGATCGACGGGATGTCGAGCGCCTCGGTAATATCGCGCTCAAAGAGCGGACTTGCCTCCTGGAACACCTCGAACGGCAGGTCCTCAAGATTGCAACCGCGCTTCTCGCACATCAGGACCAGATGGCCCACCACGGCGTGCGCCTCGCGGAACGGCAGACCACGCTTAGCCAGGTAATCGGCAACATCGGTGGCGGCAAGGTGACCCACGCCGCACTCGCGCGCCATGGCATCCTCGTTGACAGTCCAGGTCGAAATCATGCCGGCCATAACGGACAGGCACTGCATGAGCGTATGGGCAGTATCGAGCGCACCCTCCTTGTCCTCCTGCAGGTCCTTGTTATAGGCCAACGGCAAGCCCTTCATGGTCACCAGTAGCTGCACCAGGTTGCCGTAGACGCGGCCGCTCTTGCCGCGGATCAGCTCGGCAAAGTCGGGATTTTTCTTCTGCGGCATGATGGACGAGCCGGTGGAGTAAGAGTCGGAAAGCGTGATAAAGCCAAATTCGGAGCTCGACCACAGCACGATCTCCTCGGAAAGACGCGACAGATGCATGGCCATAACGGAGCCAGCGTAATGCAGATCGAGCAGGAAATCGCGATCGGAAACAGCGTCGAGCGAGTTAGGGATCACACCCGCAAAGCCAAGTTCGGCAGCCGTCATCTGGCGATCGAGCGGATAGCTCGTGCCGGCAAGCGCGGCAGCACCCAGCGGGCAGTTGTCGGCGGCATCAAAGGCGGCCTTCAGGCGCGTAAAGTCGCGCGCGAACATCCAGGAATACGCCAGCAAATGATGCGACAGCAGCACGGGCTGAGCATGCTGCATGTGCGTATAGCCAGGTAGAATCACTTTGTCGTACTTCTTAGCGGCATCCACCAGCACATGGCGAAGCGAAAGATTGGCCTCCATGAGCTCCTTGGCGAGCGCCTTGACGCCCAGGCGCGTATCGGTCGCAACCTGGTCGTTGCGCGAACGTCCGGTATGCAAGCGCTTGCCCGCCTCGCCGATGCGACGCGTCAGCTCGCTCTCGATGGACATATGAATGTCCTCGTCGTTGATGTCGAAGGTAAAGTTGCCCGCATCGATATCCTGCTCAATTCCGATCAGGCCCTCGGAGATCGCCTGCTCGTCCTCGGCACTGATGATGCCCTGGGCGGCCAGCATCTTGGCATGTGCCTTAGAGCCGGCGATATCCTGCTTATAAAGATGTTTGTCGACCGGCAGCGACGCGCCAAACTCCTGCGTGACCTCGGCCACGCCCGCCTCAAAACGACCGCCCCAAAGAGCCATGGAACCGTCTCCTTTCATCAAATACCTAAACAAGCGCCCAAAGCAAGGCACCCTGTCCCTAAAGCGATTTATCAACCGCTAGTTTTGCACATCCCCCACCGTGCGCGGGTCCATGCAGCTAATTTGCAAAGAAGTGACGCACCTGGCACTTGGCGCCCTTCGACTCCCGCCAACCGCATTGAACATAATGGATACTCCTCGAATAAATAAAGGTGTAAAGCCCTCAAATTGATAGAAAGAGCCCCGCCGGACAACCCCGGCGGGGCTCGGACTCAGCCGCAGATGCGGCATCATATATGCGGGCGGAACGTAGGGGCCACCGATGTTAAGAAGTGTCAGCAAGCATAACGAAAGGTAGGGACCCCGTGCGCCCGTTTTGTATCACGCGGATGGGCCGCGCGGATACCAAGGGAAGGAAAAGCCTTAGGCCTGGGCGGCAGCGGAGCTGGGACCCTGGACCTTAGCCCACGTCTTGAGCGACAGCGTGTCGATCTCGATAAAGCCGGCGCTGGCCTTCTCGTCAAACGTAGTGTCGCGGTCGTAGGTGGCCAGACCGTAGTCGTAGAGGCTAAAGGGGCTCTTGCGGCCGACAACGTGGCAGTTGCCCTTAAAGAACTTCAGACGGACGGTGCCGGTCACGAACTTCTGGGTGTCGGCCATAAAGGCGTCGAGCGCGTTTTTGAGCGGGCTATACCACTGGCCGTTGTACACGGCGGTAGCCCAATCCTGCTCGAGCTTGATCTTGGTCTTGAGCAGATCGCCCTCAACGCAAATGTCCTCGAGCGCCTTATGGGCGGTGATAAGCGTCAGGGCGCCGGGAACCTCGTAGCACTCGCGGCTCTTGAGGCCCACCAGACGGTCCTCGACCAGGTCGAGACGGCCAAAGCCGTTGTCGCCCGAAATCTTGTTGAGGGCGATGACGATCTCGGAGAGCTTCATCTTCTTGCCGTCGACGGCGACGGGCTTGCCGGCCTCAAACTCAATCTCTGTGTAGGTCGGGGTGTCGGGCGTGTCCTCGGGATTCTTGGTCATAACCCAAGCGTCGTCGAGCGGCTCGTTCCAGGGATCCTCCAGATGGCCGCACTCAATGGCGCGACCCCACAGGTTGTCGTCGATGGAATAGGGGTTGTCGTTGGCACCCTCGGGAACCGGCACGTTGTGGGCGTGGGCATAGGCGACCTCGTCGGGGCGGCACTTCAGATCCCACTCACGAACCGGAGCGATAACCTTAAGCTCGGGATCGAGGGCCTTGACGGCAGCCTCAAAACGAACCTGGTCGTTACCCTTGCCGGTGCAGCCATGGGCAACGTAGGTCGCACCAAACTCGTGAGCGACCTCGACGAGCTTCTTGGCGAGCAGCGGACGAGACAGGGCGGAGAGCAGCGGGTACTTGTTCTCATACATGGAGTTGGCGGCGATGGCCTTAGTCAGGAACTCATCGGAGAATTCGTCGCGCAGGTCGAGCACCTGGCAATCGAGAACGCCCAGGTCGAGCGCCTTCTGCTTCTTGGCGTCCAGGCCGGTCTCCTCCTGGCCCACGTTGCCGCAGACGCAAACGACATCGAGATTCTTCTCGTCTTGGAGCCACTTGACACATACAGATGTATCAAGACCACCGGAATATGCGAGAACGACTTTTTCCTTGCTCATGGCTGTTTCCTTTCGCCCTTGGTAGCTAGTTAGAACATCGGTCAGTTGCAAGTCATTTCAAGGTCAAATACCGCGCAATATCAGGTTAAATAGCAAAAATCAGCACATACATGCCCTAGAAACATGCAGCAATGTCGTGCTAAAACCCAACGACCTCAAAATGACTCTGTTGAGGCAATTCGCCCCATGCGGACAGAGACGATTGTTATCGTCGTCGGGAAATTGCGCGCTGGCGTCGGATGGCATTGTCTGCAGTGGTGATGATCTTTACGAACTGCATCTGCCTCTCCTTTCACATATCGCCGGGCGCAATTCAAATATCGCAAACGGTACCCTTTCCTCGGTAAGCGGTTGTTTTTCCGTCTCCGTTTTCGATGGTCGCTATATTACGCTAAAGTGCCCGGAGCACAAGCGACAAATTCAAATTTCTGAAAAGTTTTTTCATTACTTTGTGAATCGTGATGCAAACAGGCTTCGTTCCTGCGAAAATACGCTCGATTACCAACCGGAGGGTTATTCCGCCCGAAACAATTTAGAAACGGAAAGGCGCTTTTATGCAAACTTACGAATCGGACGCCGCTATCGGCAACATCAAGATCCTTGCCGTCGATATGGACAAGACATTGCTGACCGACGAGCGCGTACTGCCCCAGGGCCTCGATGAGCGCCTGGACAAGCTCGCCGACGCCGGCATCGTGTTCTGCCCCGCCAGCGGACGTCCCGCCCCCAAGCTCGAGGAGATGTTCGAGGGCATCAAAAACCGCCTTGCTTTCTGCCCCGATAACGGAGCCTGCGTGATCTACCGCGGCAACTATATCTATAAGAGCACTATCGATGTGGCGCTGTATCAGCAGGTCTTGAGCCGCGCCTCGGGGGATCCGCGCGCTGTCCCCGTCCTGTGCTGCTTCGACGAGTTTTACGTGCTTGCTCGCGACCATCAATACCACGACGAGCTCAGCGTTTACTACAACACGATCAACTACGTCGATACCTTTGAGGGCCTCGACGTCGACTCCAACAAGATCTCGATCTTCTTCCCCGCCTACGATGCCGAGCCCGCATTTCGCGAGGACTATAACCCCGCGTTCTCGGACCAGCTCTACGTCACCAATGCCGGCCGCGAGTGGATCGACTTTATGAACCTGGGCGTCGACAAGGGTTCGGGCGTCGCGCACCTGTGCGAGCAACTCGGCATCGATATCGCCGACGCCGCCGCCGTGGGCGATACCTACAACGACATCCCCATGTTGGAGCGCGTCGGGCATAGCTATATCGTGGACAATGCCGAAGAGCATATGAACGCGCACGCCAAGTGGCGCATTCCGAGCAACAACGACGGGGGCGTACTGACGCTCATCGATGCCATCTTGGCGGCTCGTTAACGTGGCTCGTCGGACCTGGCCGGGCGAGGCGGGTAAGTTTTTCGTTCGGTCAGGTCCTGGGCTCGCTCGGAAAGCACATTAAGTGCTTGCCGGCTCTTGCGGAATCAACGAAAAACTTACCCGCCTCGCCCGGCCAGGTCCTGCGGTGACTTGCTTGCCGCTTGGATGACGTCTTGGCGCCTAGATACTTTGGCTGAATTTAATTGAACGAAGGACGCTCCTTGTTGATAAGGGGCGTCCTTCTGTTTTTGGTTACTTTGGAACTGTGGTTGCTTCCCTATTTGGCGTCGGCCCAGGTTATGCCGGTGCTGGCTTCGGCGATGAGGGGTACGCGTAGGTCTACTACGTGCTCCATGACGTCGCGGACCATGGCGGTGAGGCGCTCGACTTCGTCGACGGGGCACTCAAAGTCCAGTTCGTCGTGTACCTGCAGGATCATGTGGGCGGCAAAGCCTTCTTCTTCCAGGCGACGGCTTACGCGGGCCATGGCGATCTTGATGATGTCTGCTGCGGTGCCCTGCATGGGATGGTTCATGGCCGTGCGCTCGCCAAAGCCGCGGAGTTGCGGGTTTTTGGCCTTGAGCTCGGGAATATGGCGTCTGCGGCCATACATGGTCTCGGCGTAGCCCGTCTGCTTGGCGCGCGCCACCACGTTGTCGAGGAACGTACGCACGCCCGGGTAGGCCTCGTAGTAGCGGTCGATCATGTCGCGCGCCTCGGCCATCGAGATATGCAGCGACTGCGACAGGCCGTAGGCCTGCTGGCCATACACGATGCCAAAGTTCACGGCCTTGGCGCGACTGCGCAGGTCGGGCGTTACCTCGGACACCGGCACACCAAACACGCGCGCCGCCGTCTCGGCATGGAAGTCCTCGCCCTCGTTAAAGGCGCGCACCAAGTGCTCGTCACCCGAGAGATGTGCCAGCAGACGCAGCTCGATCTGCGAGTAGTCCACCGCCAAAAAGACGCTTCCCTCGCCTGCCGAAAACGCCGTCTTGACGGTACGCCCCAGCTCCGAGCGCGTCGGAATGTTTTGCAGATTAGGGTCGCTCGAAGACAGACGCCCCGTCGCGGTGATGGTCTGGTTGTACGTGGTGTGCACACGACCGTCACCGCGGCGCAGCGGGCCCAACGTGTCCAGATAGGTTGACTTGATCTTGGACTTCTCGCGCCAGTCTAAGATCAAACGAACAATCTCGTGGTCACGGGCAAGATCACTCAGTACCTTGGCATTGGTCGAATAGTAACCGCGCTTGGTCTTTTTGAGACCCTTGGTCGGAAGGCCCATCACATCAAAGAGCACATGCGAAAGTTGCATGGGGCTGCCGATGTTAAAGGTCTCGTCACCGGCAAGGTCGCGAATGCTTCGTTCGACCTCGGTGATCTGGGTCGCCAGACCCTCGGACAGACTGTGCAGGCGGTCGGGGTCCACGAGCATGCCCGCGCGCTCCATCTTGGCAAGTACCGGAACGAGCGGCATCTCGATGCCATCGAACACGTTGGCGGCGTTCTCACGGGCCATGCACTCGCGCAACGGCGCCACGAGCGCCAGCGTCAGAGCCGCAGTACGAGCGGCAGGCGCCGGAGCGTCCTCACCAGCACCCTCTGCACCGCGCGCCGCAGGCAACGCCATCTGCAGATAGGTATCGGCCAGATATGCCTCATCGAACTCGGAGCGATCGGAATCCAGCAGATAGGCAGCGACCACGGTATCGAAGATACGCGTGGAATCGGCAGCGAGCGGATCCATGAGCTCGGGCTCAGAAGAATCGATGGGCGAAAGCTCGTGCAGCAGCGCTTTCGTATCCGGGCTCGCCACGCGGCCCTCCATAAACAGGCGCGCAAGCACGCCGGCGATCACACCGTGAGCGAAGTTGAAGCCCTCAACCTCAGCCGCCGCACAGCTGTCGCCCTCCTCGAGCGCGAACAGGCCCTTGGACGTCGCCAACCACAGCGTGCGCGTCAGCCCAAAGAGCGCGCCCTCTTCCTTGTCGTCGTCCACCACGGCGGCGACCCACTCGCCGGCATCAATCGCGCGGGAGACCTCAGCCGCAACGGCACCAAGCGCGTCGGCATCGCCGGCGGCTGCGCGAACCATAGCAGGTATCTCAAACACACTGGAGGCAGCAGCCCCGCCCTCGCCGCCGATCAGCGCCAAGAAACGGTTCTGCATGGCGGTGATACCAAGCGTACCCAGCGCCGCGGAAACCTCATCGGCAGAAAACGCCGGGAAGGACGTCGCCTCAAAATCGAGCTCAACGGGCGCATCGGTGCGGATGGTCGCCACCTTACGGCTCAGCAGCGCGTCGTCGATGTGTGCACGCAGGTTTTCACCCATCTTGCCCTTGACCTCGTCGGCATGCGCGATGACCTCGTCCAAGCTGCCGTACTGTGCGATGAGCGCACTCGCCTTTTTGGGACCGATGCCCGGCACGCCGGGGATGTTGTCGGACGCGTCGCCCTTCAGACCATAAAAGTCGGGCACGAGCGCCGGCGTAATGCCGTGATACAAGTCATCCACGCTCTCGGGCGTCATAATCGCAACGTCGGACAGGCCCTTACGGGTCGAGACCACGTTGACGTGCTCGGTAACAAGCTGATACATGTCGCGATCACCGGTCACCAGCAGCATGTCACAGCCGGCCTGCTCGCCCAGGCGCGCCATAGTACCCAGGATATCGTCGCCTTCCCAGCCCTCGGACTGCAGAATCGGCACGTTGAGCGCGGTGAGCAGCTCCTTAATCATAGGGAACTGCGCATGCAGATCGGGGTCCATGGGCGGGCGTTGCGCCTTATACTGCGGCAGCATCTCCATGCGCACGCGCGGCTTACCCTTGTCAAACGCCACGACCACACCGTCGGGGTTAAAGGCATCGATCATCTTAAGAAACATGTTCAGAAAGCCAAAGATCGCGTTGGTGGGGCGACCGTCCGGCGCGTTCATGGTCGGCGGCACGGCGTGAAAGGCGCGGTGCATGAGCGAGTTGCCGTCGATAACGGCAAAAGTGCGGCGCTTGTCAGACATATTAAATACCTCGCTTTGGGCTGGGCACGGTTTGCTCACTCCAGTTTACACGCTCCCCGCCCCGCGGCCACCTCACATAAAGCTCCCCCGCCACCGTGAGCCCGCGCGTGATACGATGGCTCACGGTACATCAACCAGCACGATCGATCCGAAAGGAGCCTGCGTCATGGAGCGTCCCTGCGCATGGAAAAAGTACACGCCACAGCAAGTCGAGGAGCTCGAGGAGCTTTGCCGCGGCTATAAGCAGTTTTTGAGCGAGAACAAGACCGAGCGCCTGTGCGTCAAGACCGGCATCAAGATGGCCGAGGAGGCGGGATACGTCGACCTGGAGACCGTGATCGCCGAAGGCCGCGAGCTCAAGGCAGGCGACAAGGTGTACGCCGCCAATCACGGCAAGGACCTCATGCTCGTCAACCTGGGCAACGCCCCGCTCGAGCAGGGCTTTAACATCCTGGGCGCCCACGTGGACTCGCCGCGCCTAGACCTTAAGCAGAACCCCGCCTTCGAGGCCGGCGACATGGCCTACCTCGACACGCACTACTACGGTGGCGTCAAGAGCTACCACTGGGTGGCCTCCCCGCTCGCACTCGTGGGCGTCATCTGCAAAAAGGACGGTACCACCGTCGACATCAATATCGGCGACAAGGCGGACGACCCGGTCTTTACCATCTCCGACCTGCTGATCCACCTCTCGAGCGAGCAGATGTCCAAGCCTGCCAAGGACGCCGTCGATGCCGAGATTCTCGACGTGATCGTGGGCGGCCGCCCCGTCAAGTTCGATGAGGACGACAAGGACGCCCCCAAGGAGCCCGTCAAGCAGATGTTCCTGGATATCCTCAAGGAGCAGTACGACGTCGAGGAGGAGGACTTCCTCTCCGCCGAGATCGAGGTCGTGCCCGCCGGCCCCGCCCGCGACATGGGCCTCGACCGCTCCATGATTCTGGGCTATGGCCATGACGACCGCGTCTGTGCCTACCCCTCCATGCT
This sequence comes from Collinsella sp., assembly GCA_019414345.1. Classification (GTDB taxonomy): domain Bacteria; phylum Actinomycetota; class Coriobacteriia; order Coriobacteriales; family Coriobacteriaceae; genus Collinsella. The sequence goes on along the minus strand of DXMF01000004.1, from coordinate 35,237 downwards.
CGCCCAGATCAACGTCACCAACGTGGAGCGCACGAGCATCACGCTCATCGTCGATAAGGAGGAGATCGGCTCCGTGGGTGCCACCGGTATGACGAGCCGCTTCTTCGAGAACACCGTCGCCGAGATCATGACGCTCGCCGGCGAGGATAGCCCGCTGGCCCTGCGCCGCGCGCTCGCCCGCAGCCGCATGCTCTCCTCCGACGTGTCCGCCGGTTTCGACCCGGGCTATGCCGGCAAGTTCGAGACGAAGAACGCCGCCTTTATGGGTCGTGGCCTGTGCTTTAACAAGTACACGGGCAGCCGCGGCAAGGGCGGTTCCAACGACGCCGATGCCGAGTACGTGGCCCTCGTCCGCGACATCATGGACGAGGCCGGCGTGGACTTCCAGACCTGTGAGCTCGGTCGCGTCAACGCGGGCGGTGGCGGCACCATCGCCTACATCATGGCCAAGTATGGCATGAACGTCATCGACTCCGGCGTTGCCGTCCTGTCCATGCACGCCCTGTGGGAGGTCGCCAACAAGGCCGATATCTACGAGGCCTACCGCGGCTACAAAGCCTTCATCGAGCGAGCCTAATCCACCCTTCATCAGTTGCGGTGAATTACGGACTAAACTGGCCCATAAACGGCCAAAACAGACCGTATTCCACCGCAACTTTTTTGGCAGAGGAGAGTCCATGCTGCAGGTCATCATTTCGCCCGCCAAGCAGATGCGCGCGGCCCAAGATGCTTTTGAAGTCCTGGGCATCCCACCCTTTGTGCGCGAGACGGCTCGCCTCCACCGCGCACTGCTAGATATCGAGCGGAATGAAGGCAGCGGCGGCCTGCAGGCGCTGTGGAACGTGAGTGACAAACTGCTGGGACCTTGCCTCAACACACTGCATGAGTTCGGGCCCATCCTGAAAAGCGGCGATCTCGACAATCCCGCACTCGCCCGTCACCTCTCCCCTGCCGTCATGTCCTATCACGGCATTCAATACCAGAGCATGGCACCCGAGGTGATGGATTCCACGCAGCTCGCATGGCTGCAAGACCATCTGTGGATCCTCTCCGGCCTCTACGGGTGCGTTCGTCCCTTTCATGCCGTCGAACCGTATCGGCTGGAGATGGGCGCGAAGCTCGCCGTTGACGATGCCCGAGACCTCTACGCGTTTTGGAGCGACAAGCTCGCACGGGCCATCGCTCCGGCGGGCTCTAACACCACGATCGTCAACCTTGCCAGTGTGGAGTACGCCAAGGCCGTTCTACCCCATCTCGCAGGCGACGCCACAACCGTCACTTGTCTCTTTGGCGAAGGTGTCCGCAACGGCAAGCCCATCCAGCGCTCGACAGCCAGCAAAAAGGCGCGCGGCTCCATGGTGCGCTGGATGGCAGAAAACAAGCTCGAGGATGTAAGCGGGCTCACCGCGTTCGACGTTGGTTATCGTCACTTTCCCGAGCTTTCAAATAAAAACACTCTGGTCTTCCTGAACGAACAGGCCTTGTAGGACCACCGCTACTTTTGAATGTGCTGCCTAGGCACGGCGTCTATTCCGCCAAGCCGTCGGCTTTGGCAATTTCATTTGTCGAGCCGGCCTGATAGGTAATCTTGACATGCTCCACCTCGGACACCTTGACGCCCGACGGGGGCTCCAGGCGCCATTCCGTCAGCGCGATATCCATTGTCGTGGGCACATCCCCTTGATCTTTGAGCTCGACCGACAGCGTCTTAAGCGACGCATCGAAGGTCACGCGCTCGATCTCTTCACCAGGAATGGATCCGCCACTCAGCTGCAACTGCACAAACTCGTTGCGCGGATACCAATAGTCGCCCGGCGCGGCAACGGTATTGCCGCCCGCGACCTTCACTGTCATGATCGGCAGGGCATCGTCGGCCTCAAACTCCCAGGCAGCGCCGCCGCGACCGCCAAACGTCCAAATACAAAAGGCAATCACCAACACGGCAAGCACCGCAAAACCAATCGCGACAAGGCCATGGTGCGCACGGCTTTCCTCGGCCGATACATCCCATTGCGTCTCTCGATATAGATGTTTGTCTTCCATGTTCGCCTCCCCGCAAGCACGCTCGTTGGCCCAATCGTACCCATTCAGGCTATACTTGAGCCCATGACATAACGGGGGGCTTGCAGGACAAGACGGCAGGCTGAGATTGGGCGCGCCCGCCCTGACCCGCAAACCTGATATGGGTAATGCCAACGAAGGGAGCCGTGCCAATGAGCACACAGACCGAGCCCAAGCTCGTCACGCAAATCGACTTCGCCCGCGCCGGGCAAATCACGCCGCAGATGAAGGAGGTTGCCGAGCGCGAGCATCGCGACCCCGAGTACATCCGCGAGCGCGTGGCCGACGGCCGCATCGCCATCCCCGCCAACATCGTGCATATCAAAAAAGGCATGCGTGCCTTTGGCGTTGGTGAGGGCCTGTCCACCAAGGTCAACGTCAACCTGGGCATCTCGGGCGATAAGGCCGATGCCGCCGAGGAGTGGAAGAAGGTCAAGATCGCCGAGGACTTTGGCGCCGACGCCATCATGGACCTCTCCAACTCGGGCAAGACGCGCCAGTTCCGCCAGCAGCTCATCGACGAGACGCCGCTCATGGTGGGCACGGTGCCGATGTACGATGCCATCGGCTACATGGAAAAGCCGCTGGTCAAGCTGACCAAGGACGATCTGCTCAAGGTCGTGCGCGCGCATGCCGAGGACGGCGTGGACTTTATGACCGTCCACTGCGGCATCAACAAGTCGGTCATCAAGACCTTTAAGGAGACTGGCCGCCTCATGAACATCGTCAGCCGCGGCGGCTCGCTGCTGTTTGGTTGGATGGAGGTCACCGGTAACGAGAACCCCTTCTACGAGTTCTACGACGAGGTGCTCGAGATCTGCCACGAATACGACGTGACGATCTCGCTCGGCGACTCCTGCCGCCCGGGCTGTCTCTACGACTCCAACGACGCAACCGAGACCGCCGAGATGATCGAGCTGGGCAAGCTGTGCAAGCGCGCCTGGGCCGCCGGCGTCCAGGTCATGGTCGAGGGCCCGGGCCACATGGCGCTCGACGAGATCGCTGCCAACATGAAGCTGCAGAAGCGCCTGTGCCACAACGCCCCGTTCTATGTGCTGGGGCCGCTGGTGACCGATATCGGCGTGGGCTACGACCACATCACCGCCGCCATTGGTGGCGCCATCTCCGCGAGCTCGGGTGCCGACTTTTTGTGCTACGTGACGCCGGCCGAGCACCTGTGCCTGCCCAACGCTCAGGATGTGCTCGATGGCCTCATGGCCACCAAGATTGCCGCACACGCCGCCGACATCGCCAAGAAGGTACCGCACGCCCGTGACATGGACGACAGGATGGGTCAGGCACGCCGCAAGCTCGACTGGGACGCCATGTGGAAGTGCGCCCTCGACCCGGTCACCGGCAAGAAGCGCTACGAGGAATCCCCCGCCGCCACCGAGGGCACCTGCACCATGTGCGGCAAGATGTGCGCCGTTCGCACTGTCAACAAGGTGTTCGAGGGCACGACAATCGACCTCGGCATGGAGGACTAACCCTGTCGCCGCGGCCGCTTCTGGCGGCGAGCTGGTACCTGTCAATTGTTGACGTGTGAACATTTGCTTGCATTTGCGTAAAGATTGCACCGCCCGCCCGGGATCGGCATACAGCCGGCCCGGGCATCTTTATAATGCTGGCTTAAAGACCCATTTGATTCCGACCGAACAAGGGAGCGCACATGGATCGCAGCAAGGTACCTGCCGTCCTGTCCATCGCAGGATCCGATTCCAGCGGTGGCGCCGGCATTCAAGCCGACATCAAGACCATTACGGCGCACCGTCTGTATGCCGAGACGGCCATAACCGCCATCACGGCGCAAAACACCCTGGGCATCACCGCCGTGCAGAATATCTCGCCAGATATCGTCGCCGCGCAGATCGACGCCGTCTTTGACGACATCCGCCCGAGCGCCGTCAAGATCGGCATGGTTTCTTCTGTCGAGATTATCGAAGTCATCGCCGACCGCTTGAGCGCCTGGAACGCAACGAACGTGGTCGTGGACCCCGTCATGGTAGCCACCTCGGGCGCTCGACTCATTGCCGAGGATGCGGCCGAGGCGCTCACGCGTCGCCTGTTCCCGTTGGCGACCGTCATCACGCCCAATATCCCCGAGGCCATGGCACTGCTCGACTACGAGATCGATTCCGAGCGCACGCAGCAAAATGCCGCCATGCTCCTCACCCGCCGCTTTGGATGCGCGTCTTTGGTTAAAGGCGGACATCTTGTCAACGAGGCCAACGACGTGCTGGCGGAGCCCGCGCCGCTCGATGACGAGGGCAACCACCTGGGCGATCCGCTCACCACATGGTTCCGTCACAAGCGCATCGAGACCGGCAACACGCATGGCACCGGCTGCACGCTCTCGTCCGCTATCGCCTGCGCGCTGGCCCAGGGCATGGATCTTGCCGACGCCGTCAACGCCGGCAAGGCCTACCTAACGGGCGCCCTCGCCGCCGGCTTTGACATGGGCAAAGGTTCCGGCCCTGTCAACCACATGTGGCAGTATTAAGATTCGCAGCCCAAGCCACCGCAAAGGGGACAGGCACCTTTGCGGTGGTTTGGGGTCGCGCTACTCACCGAGCATCTCTTGGAGCTTGGCTGCCACGGCGTGACCCAGGCTCTCATGGCTTTCGGGCATCATATGCAGATAGTCGATATCGCCCGGCTCGGCAAAGTCGGCGGCATTCAAAAAGTCGCAGCCAAACTGCTCAGCCACATGTGCGTGGTACTCACCAAAATGCTCCGAGGCCTCGACGGAACGCTCGTCAAAATCGGTCATATATACATCGGCGATTTGCGGCTTGATCTTGATAGGTGCCATCAGCAGAATACGCGGGCAGGGTGCGGCATTGGTCCAGGGAAATGCACGCACCGCGCGAATCAGCGCCATGGCGCCACGGGCGATATCGGAAGCTGTCACGTTAAAGACCGTCTTACAGTCGTTGGTGCCCAGCATGATCACAATGGCGTCCAGCGGCTTATGGGCCTCGAGCAGCATCGGAAGTGCGCGAATGCCGTTAAGATTGGTGTCCAGATGGCACATGTCGTCGCGTACCGTCGTGCGGCCGTTGAGGCCTTCTTCAATTACATGCCAGCCCTCGCCTAAGTCACGTTGGGCCACGCCACACCAGCGCACATCCCGCGCATAGCGCACCGCGGTGCCGTCGCGCATGCCCGCCGGATCGTAACCATAGGTGTTGCTGTCGCCAAAACATAGAACGTTTTTCATCGTAAGCCCTTCCTTTAGTAAAAAGCCGACGGGAGCAGCCTCTCCCGCCGGCTCGACCTATCTGTCAGCACGTACCGATTACAGGTACTTGCGCCAGTCATCGTCATCCTCGTCGTCCTCGGCAGCAGCCTGGGCCTGCTCGGCGGCACGGGCTGCTGCGGCGCGGGCAGCAACCTGAGCATAGGACTCCTCGTTGCGCTCGGGGAAGTTTGCCAGCACGTGCTCGAACTTGGCAAAATCCTCGTCCCAGCGCGTAGAGGGCACAGCAAAAAAGACCTGCTTGACCTTAAAGTCGCCCGACGCGAGCTCCTTGCGGAAGAGCTCGGCCACGGCCTCTGCGTCAAAGCCGTTGTTGTCGCAGCCCCATGCGCCCAACACGAGCTTCTCGCGACCCAGCTCGTCGCAGATGGCAAGCACAAAGCGAATGCGGTCGCGCAGGGCATCCAGCAGAGCATCGTCGCTCACGCGATACTCCTGGCGGGCGCGCTTAACGTTGGGCGCGGCGGCCACGATCACGTCGGCGTATGCATGCACGTGGTTGCGGTCGAAGCGCACCGCAGGCACCACTAGGGCGCGGTTGCGATAGAGCTCGCAGTTGATGTTGCGGCGACGGTTCTCGCCGTACCACTTACGCTGCATATCGAGAACGTTGTACAGATACGAATCGGCGCACAGCGTGGCCTCCTGGCCCAGATAACCCTGAATATAGCCACCGCCCGGGTTGGTGAACGAGGCAAAGGCGAGCACGGCCATGTCGCAGAACTGCGCATAGCCACGACCGTTGTCCAGGATGGCCTGCGTGGCGGAGGCATCGAGCACGGTGACCTCGGGCAGAACCGGAGCGGGCTCCTCAGCAGGCGCGGACTCAGCTTCAGCGATTTCCTCGGCAGGCTCCTCGACGGGCTCGAGCGCTGCCTCGACCTCGGCAGCCTCCGCGCCCTCGACGTCCTCGGCAACCTGTTCTTCGGCGGCCACAGCACTCTGAACCTTGGCCTTCATCGCCGCGACAAAGCCGGCAGGCATACCGTCAAACTCGCGAACACCGGCAAGCGAACGCTCGATATCCTTGGCGCACGCTTCGGACACAGTTGCCACGTGACGCTCGGCGGCCTTGGCACGGGCCTCGCGCTTGGGATTGGGCTGACCCGCTCGGTTGGACCTGCGGTTACGGTTCCTGTTGTCGACGTCTGCCATAAGTGGTCACCTTTCTCGGTCTCTGCCGCTATCGGCTTTTCCCATCCATGATACCCCGCCGCATACAAAAAAGACGGCCCCGAAGGACCGCCTTTCGCATCGATTTACACGCACGGCAAACACCGCCGCAATTCGCCACTAGTCGCGACGGCCGAGGATGTTCAGAATGCGCAGGAACACGTTGATGATGTCCACGAACAAGTTGGATGCCATAAGCACGGCGTTGGGCAGCGTAGGCGGCACCGTCGTGGCAACATAGGTGTCGTAGCCGATAAAGCCGGCGAACACCACGATCACGATCAGATCGGTGATGGTCTGCGAGACGCCCATGAACATCAGCACAATCTCAACCAGAATAGTGGCGAGCAGAATGCCAAAGCCGATGCCATATACGCGCTGGAAAAACTTGGGGAACGTCACGCCCAAGGCGCCATAGACAAAGGTGATGGCGGCCGTGGCGATAAAGGCAGTGTTGATGGTGGGCAGGTCGTAGTTGGCAAGGCCAAACGACGCGGTCAGGCCAAAGGTACTCGCAAAGATTATGTAGCCCACAAGGGACAGGCCCACGGACTGCTTGCTGGCGGCGGCCGACATCATGACCATGCCGACGATGGTCAAAATAAACGAGCCAAAGACCAGCGGCAAGGCGGCGCCGCTCATCATCATGCGCGCAAACGACATGGTGCTCGTAAAGTAGGCGCCGGCGCCCATGGCGCAAAAGCCCAAGAAGATCAGGGCAGACATGGCGAGATTGTACGCGCGCGGCGACATCTCCTTGGCGCGGCTTGCGCCGCTCTCGACGGGGCCGTTCTGATAGCCCTGGATATCGTTCATAGGTTCGTCCTTTCAAAAAGCGCCACAAATAACGGCGCAGTAGCTGACAAGATTCCTGTCATTGTACCCGAACGCCGTGCGTCCTTACCTACGGCGCTCGCCCTCGAGCGTACGGTCGAATGCCCACACCCACCAACGCATCAGATGGGCCTGCGAGCCATCTGGTCGTTCACGCGTCTGGTCCTCCAGATACAACTCGGTCGCGTGCCCGCCAAAACGCACCTTATAGGTTGCCGTACGAATGCCGTGAACCGTCAGGCCAAACCCAGTGGTCGAGACAATCTCGTCAATCGTAAAGCAACGACCGTCGACCCAGCAGACGGCGACTGGCACGACTTGTCCGCCCGCGAGGATGCGAGCCACGACGTCCACATACTGCTTGTGTACGCGCCGAGTTTTGCCGTCTGTCTGTCGATATTCCATGCCTCCTATTATCGAACGCATGTTTGCATGTTGTAAAGCGAACAGACTGTGGTTTTGGAGTGTCGTAGCAATCGCACGTGTCCGCATGGCGTGTTAGCAAAAAGAATACCCGCGGTCAACAGGACTAATATTCAATTTTAGTGCCAAAAAATCCACTTCTCACGTCAGAACTCCGTTAAGAAACCCACAGGAGGTGATACGATTTATCATGTTTTTGTAACGTGCCTGCAAACTTCGAGAAAGCCCATATATGGACGTAACGTTCTCAACCTTCCTCGGCCAAATTGTGTCGAACCCAGTCCTTGCCGTCACCGTGATCCTCGCGCTCGGCGCCATCTTCGTCAACGGATGGACCGACGCGCCCAACGCCATCGCGACCTGCGTCACTACGCGTTGCATGCCCGCCCGCGCCGCCATTCTCATGAGCGCCGCATTCAACTTCCTCGGCGTGCTCATCATGACGCACTTTAATGCGAGCGTCGCCAACACCATCTCACATATCGTCGACTTTGGCGGAAACAGCACCATGGCGCTCGCGTGCCTCTGCGCAGCGCTGTTCTCCATCGTCGTCTACGGCGCCACAGCATCGCGTTTTGGCATCCCCACTTCGCAAAGCCACAGCCTTATCGCCGGCCTGACCGGTGCCGCTATCGCCCTCGGCGGCGCGAGCAGCGTCAACGTCCACGAGTGGATGAAGGTCATCTACGGCCTGGCGCTCTCCATCGGCCTGGGCTTTGTCATGGGCTGGGTCCTGTGCAAACTCGTCTCGGTTCTTTTCGCCGCCGCCAACAGGCGACGTGCCAATGTCTTCTTTAAATACGCTCAGATCGCGAGCGCTGCGGCCATGAGCTTTATGCACGGCGCGCAGGATGGACAGAAGTTCATCGGCGTGCTCTTTTTAGGCGTGGCCTTCGCAAACGGCCAGACCAGCGTCGGCGATGCCGGCATCCCCATCTGGATTATGCTGCTGTGCTCGGCCACCATGGGTATCGGCACCAGCGTCGGCGGCGAGCGCATCATAAAGTCCGTCGGCCAGAGCATGGTTAAGCTCGAGAAGTATCAGGGCTTCTCCGCCGACCTCGCGGGCGCCGCGAACCTGCTGCTTGCCACCCTTACCGGCATCCCCGTGTCCTCCACACACATCAAGACCTGCGCCATCATGGGCGTCGGTGCCGTCAAGCGCCTCTCGGCCATCAACTTCGGCGTCGTTAAGGACATGATGTTCACCTGGTTCTTCACCTTCCCCGCCTGCGGACTCATCAGCTTTGTCATGGCCAAGCTGTTCATGATGTTCCTCTAGTCAAACCGAACGTCCATCTGGACCGCAACACTTCGCCCACCCGTCTTCGCCTCGAAAGGACCCACCCATGGCTAAGAAACCCGATTCGTTCTACTTTGACAACTACGTCGCCTGCGCCGACCTCGCCGTCCAGGCCGCCGAGCTGCTTACCCAGATTTTTGAGAACTTCGATCCCGCGCAGATTCACGACATGCTCAATAAGATGCATGCGATTGAGCATGCGGCAGACAAGAAGCACCACGAGCTCGAAGACGCCCTGCTCACCGCCTTTATCACCCCGCTCGAGCGCGAGGATCTGGATCTGATGAGCTGCGCGCTCGACACCGTGCTCGACCGTATTGAGGGCGTCGTGCAGCGCGTCTACTTCACCAACATTCAGAGCATCCATCCCGACGCCATCGTCATCGCCCACAAGGTGACTGACGCCTGCCGCGCCATGAAAGACCTGATGGTCGAGCTTCCCAACTACCGCAAGTCCAAAACGCTGCGCGAGCTGGTCATCCAGATCAACACCATCGAGTCCGAGGCCGACGAGCTCTACATCAACGCCATGCGCAACCTGCACGTTAACGGCAAGGATCCGCTCGAGGTCATCGCTTGGCGTGACGTCTACGCCTTCCTGGAGTACTGCGCCGACTGCTGCGAGAATGTGGCCGATGTTGTGGATTCGATTGTCATGAAGAACAGTTAATTGGGGGTACGTATCCCACCGGTCGCGGGCCCGACCACTGATAACCTTTTTCACTCCGGCTGCAAGCAGAGTCGTTCAAAAGGTTATCAGTGGTCGGGCCCGCTCCCTTACGTACCGCCATTTGAACTTTGGCTGGTACTTTGAAAGCGATGGGGCTTTTGTTGGCAGGGCCTTGGGGCCCGGTTGGGAACTTTGGGGCCGCCTTAAGCGTTTGGGTGGATGGAGCTTTGGGTACCCTTTGGATTGTTTTGGATTGATTTGCTGACTTTGGAGGGTTTGGTTATGGCGTATTTGGATTTGGCTCGGGGTCGTTATTCTTGTCGTTTGTTTGAGAATCGTTCTGTTGAGCAGGCTGTGGTGGATGCCATTGTTGAGACTGGGCGTATTGCTCCTTCTGCTTGTAATAATCATCCAAGCCGCGTGATGGTGCTTGATACTCCGGAGTTGTTGGAAAAGGCTGCTGTTTGTCAGCCGCGCTTTGCTCGTGATGGGTCTATCTTTGGCGCTCCGCTCATCTTCCTTATTTGCAGCGTTACCGACGACGCTTGGGTTCGCCCCTATGACCAGATGAACTCCAGCGCTATCGACACCTCGATTGTTTGCGATCAAATGATGATGGAGGCCGAGGAGCAAGGCCTGGGAACGTGTTGGGTATGCCATTTTAAGCCCGAGCTAGCCCGAGAGCGGTTCAACCTACCCGAGGGCGTCTATCCCTATCACATGCTCGTCTGTGGCTATCCTGCCGACCACATCACCGATCCCGAGCATCGCGAGGCCCGTACCATTCCCCTCTCCGACTTCCTCCTCAAGTAGTAATTGGCACATGCCCTAAAACCTACCTTTTACCACGCGCCCTTCGCCGAGTTCTGCCCTATCACACGCAGAGCTCGGCGTTTTCGCGCCCAGGGCGCACGCGTTTCCCTATTGGAATACAGATGGAACAGCTTTCACGAATGCATGGCCGAGCCGTAGGCGACTAACACGGCAACCATCATTCCTCAATAAAAGCCGGCACGCGGTTAGTCCTGCGCATCTTGAAATCACCAATCTTGTGAGAGACATAGAGAATGCCGTCCATCCCATCTCGCGATGCATATGACAGGTGAACAGAACCGCAATCCGCTCCATCATCGTCGAGAAGATCAAACGAATTCGGATCGCTTGTTGCAGCCAAACGACCACTCATACAAGAGCCATCGGCATTACAGATTTGCCATTCCATATCTTCGCCCGCAAGAATCGCCATAGACGGCCTGATTGCATCACCGCTGGCATACATCCCGTCTATGCCAAACCCATTTTCAGCGCCATCAATAAACGACTGCTCGGACCTATACGTCGCAAACGATGCACATAGCGCCATTGCAAGACCAACTGCAAGAACAACAATTACAATCTTTACGTAGCTCTTGGCCATCATGCCATCCCTCTTTTCGCTTGCCTAAGGAAATGCGGAAGAAGCTGTTCGTCGCGGTTTGTTTGCGCACCTTTCTGCCCCGGTTCGGTTACTTTGACTACTTGCGAGCCTCCATATACCGTTATTACCCATGTACGTGATATGGATTTCGAACATATCGAACTTAGTCAATGATTGCGGGGCTTTCACCCACAATGTGAAATGACGCATCGGATTGTCTCTCAAGCATATCGAGCTTGTGACAGGCTCTCTGCGGAGCACCGTATATAAAATTGATAAAAGGTAGAAATTAAGGCATATCCCAAAAATCTAATAAAAAGGAGCCCGCAGGTGCGAGCTCCTCTTAAGGGCACTAGATTGTAGCTCTGGCGCTAGTCCAAGTCGTCGGCAGCAAAGTTGTCGATCGGGGCGAAGGGATCGGCCACGGGGACAACCGGGTCAGCGACGGGCAGCGGCTCGGCGGGAACAGTCACTGCAGGAGAAGCGGCAGAACCGACCGGCGTGGAGGCCATCAGATCGGCCGGGAAGGAATTCTGGGCATCGTCCATGAAGTGCTGGATGAGCTTGAGGTACTCGGCCTTGAACTCCTCACGAGAAGCCTTAAGACGATCGATTTCCTCGAGCTCGGCCTGTTTTTCGGTCAGGGCCTGGCGGATAACCTCGCGGGCCTTGGCGTCAGCCTCGTTGCGGATACGCTCAGCATTCTCGTTGGCATCGTTGACGATGGTCTCAGCGGTCTGCTGGGCAGCGATCAGAGCAGCGGAAATCTGACGCTCCTGAGCGGAGAAGTCAGGGGCGGGAGCAGCCACGGGGGCGGCAGGAACGGCCTGGGCGGTGGCATCCTGAGCCTGGGCAAGCTGAGCCTGCGCGTCGGCAAGCTGCTGCTCGGTGGCGGTCAGGCGACCCTTAAGATCAACGATCTTGGCAAGCATAGCGTCAACCTCGGAGGACAGCGTCTCCAAGAAGACGTCGACCTCGGCAGGATCGTAGCCACGCTTGGCCTCAGAGAAAGTCTGAGCCTGGATGTCTGCAGGGGTAATAGCCATAACAAGTCTCCTTTTTCATCGCCTCGGCGCTACACGCCCGACGTAAGTTACTAAGTCAGTTCTATACGAGTATACCTATAAGAAGCTGCAGAATCAGCCTCTGCACCAACTGCAACGCAATAATCGCAACGACCGGCGAAAAATCAACGCCGCCCATCGGCGGGATAAACCGACGAAAGAGGTTGAGCCACGGGCCGCAGACGCTATCGAGCACTGCAGCGATATCCTGCAGCAGGCCGCCCTGCTTCATGGGAATCCACGTCATAAAGCAATAGACCACGATGAGCGTGGAGTAGAAGTTGAACAGCGTGTTGACCAGCTGGACAATGGTGTAGATGTTGATGAGAATCTCCTCGTCTTGGGTTTACTTAAGGTAGCCGTCGGCACGAAGCTTCTTGAGGTCCGAATCCTTAACCTCGCAGCCGGCGGGCAGCACCATGAATACGCGATCGCCCACTTCTTTGACCGTGGCGCCCAGGCCACAGGCAAAGCCATAGCTAAAGTCCAGGACGCGCTTGGCGACCTCGGTGCGAACGCCAACAAAAATCAGTGCGACAGGCTGCTTGGTGCGAACGCGGCGCACCACGGTCTCCACGTCGTCATAGCTCTCGGGGCGCAGGACATAGGCCGGCAGCTGCGGCGTGGCGTTGATGATATTGCTCGCATAGGCCGAGGCATCGCTCGGTGCAGGCGCGGGTGCAGCGGCGGCACGGGCGCGGGTGTTCTCGGCGTAGCTCGACGGCGTGTCGTAAGCGCCGGGGCGATAGCCGCCTGCGGCACTATCCTGAGAACGCGACGGCGGATTGTATGTCGTTGCATGACGCGAGTCATCGCCGACCAGCTGGCCGGAGCGCGTATACACGGCGACCGACTCGGCCTCACCGCGGCGTGTCTGGCCCAGCAGGCCGTTACTCGGCTCGTCCTGGGTATAGAAGCCCTCGCCCGAGGCGCCGCTGTAGCCGTTGTTCTGATAGCCATCATCGTAGCCGTCATCGTAGCCGTAGTCGTCGTCCTGGCCATAACCCTGGTCGTAACCCTGCTGGCCGCCCAGGTGCATCTTATTTTTAATCTCGTCAAGGAAGCCCATGGTTGTGTCCTCTCGCGGTTTAGTGCAGGCGCCCCGATAATCAGTGCGCACTTCAGAGCCTTATTTTACTGCAAACTCCGGGCTAAATACTACCCTGCCCAGGCGAACGAGCGTAGAGCCCTCCTCAAGGGCAGGCTCAAAGTCCTCGCTCATGCCGCAGGAAAGCTCAGGCAGGTTCAAATCGGGATGCGCCGCCTCCAGCTCATCCCTCAGCTCACGAAGCCCCGCAAAGGTGCGGCGTGCCTCATCCTTATTCCCCCGGGGCGCCATAGTCATAAGCCCCTGTACGCAAATTCCCTCAAGTTCCGCAAGCTCACCCGCGGCGGCGCGAATCTCATCGGGCGAAAAGCCTCCCTTCGACTCCTCACCACTCACATTGACCTCGATGAGCACACGCTGGGGGCCGGCGAGCTCGCCTGCCTCAATCTTGCGGACAGCACGGCTCGAGATCGCCTGTGCCAGATGCAGCGAACCCACCGAGTGAATCAGCTCGGCTGAGCCCAGCACCGCATTGATCTTATTGGTCTGCAGGTTGCCGATCATATCGAAGCGCACCTCGGGCAGCTCCTGATGCTCCGCCAGACCCGTGAGCTTGCGAACCAGCTCCTGCGGGCGGTTCTCGGCAAAATGGCGATACCCCGCCTGGATGGCAGCAACAGTCTCATCGACACCAACGGTCTTGGACACGGCAATGAGGCGCGCGGCGTCGTGGGGGCGGCCCGCGCGATCGAGCGCCGCATAAAAACGTTCCAGAATCTGCTCGCGGCGAGCGCGCATCAAATCCAAATAGTTATCCATTGCCAATCGCCTCCGCTGACAGCCAAACAAGTAGTCCCATGCTAACGCAAGAGCGCGGCCCCGCATGTGCAAGGCCGCGCTCACTTAGGTATTTACAATCTTTCGACGAACGGGGCTACTTACTCCTCGTCGTCCTCGCCATCGTCCTCGTCCTCAAGATGATCGAGCAGGTAGCGAAGACCCTCGCTGACCTCGTTGGCGGGCACCTTGGCAACGTAACGCGCGTCGACGGCGGGCCTCATGATAACACCCTCGCCCGAAGGCACGCGCATGCTCTCGAGCTCATCCTCGTCCACACGGGCGATATCGCCGGCGTTCATACGCTGACCAGTCAACAGGAAGGTCAGACGGCAAGCGGCATCGATGGAAATGGAAGAGATGCGATCGAGGTAGCGCGAAACCATGATGGCGCGGCGCAGGTCGTCATAGTTGCTGTCGTCGTCCATAAAGTCGCCCGTATCCATACGGTTAAAGGTGCGGAAGAACTTCTCGTAGGCGGCGTGCACCGGCTCGTCCTCGACGGCCAGGTTGCAAATGATGGACATGTCGTTGGTGACGAGCGCAGAAAGCGACGAGCCTAGCACCTGGTAGACGGCCTCAGCCTCGGCCTCAACCGTGCCGACAAGCTCCTTGGGCAGCGAGATGTCGGCCTTGATCATATGACGCGTGGCACGGCAGATCTGACGGACCTTATCGGTCATGCGCTGCAGGTTAAAGTCGACGTAGATGATCGTCTGAAGCAGGCGGAAGTCGGAGGCGACCGGTGACTGCGTGGCGATCAGGTTGTAGCAGACGGCCTCCAGGTTGGCGCAGCGCGCGTCAATCGAAAGCGTGCGCTTCTTGGTCTTGGTGGCGAGCTTGCGGTCGTCGGTCACATAGGCCTTCACGGCATCGTGGAGGGCCAGATCGACGGCCTCATAGATGCTCAGCATCTCGTGACGGGCCTCGACGAGCTGACGGGAAAACAGTTTGCGCATGGTTCACTCCAATCAGTTGGGTGCGGTCATGCCGCCCGCACAGTGAATACGCACCGGACTAGGTCCGATCGGCTTGGGACTAGTCGCACCGATCAGCCAAAGCGGCCGGTGATATAGTCTTCCGTCCGCGAGTCCACCGGGCTGGTGAAGATCGCGTCGGTTTGACCATACTCGATGAGCGTGGCGGGCTCGCCGGCAACTTCCTGCAAGAAGAATGCGGTGTAGTCGCTGATACGAGCTGCCTGCTGCATTGAATGCGTGACGATGATGATCGTCATCTCGGGCGCCAGCTCGGCCATCAGATCCTCGACCTTAGAGACGGACGTGGGGTCGATGGCGGAGCAGGGCTCGTCCATCAGGAGAACATCGGGTTGCACCGCAAGCACGCGCGCGATGCACAGACGCTGCTGCTGACCGCCCGAGAGCGCCAAACCATCCTTGTTGAGCTGATTGGATACCTCTTTCCAGAGGTTGGCGCGCTTGAGCGATTCTTCCACGATGTCATCGAGGTCGCTTTTGCTAGTCACACCCTGTAGACGAGGGCCAAAGGCGACATTCTCGTAGATGGATTTGGGAAACGGGTTGGGCTGCTGAAAGATCATGCCCACGCGACGACGGAGGTCGACCGGGTCGACGCCCTCGGCATAGATATCATTGCCGTCGAGCGTCATGGTGCCCTCGACGCGCGTACCCTCGATCAGATCATTCATGCGGTTGATGCAGCGCAAAAACGTCGACTTGCCGCAGCCCGAAGGGCCAATGAAGGCGGTGATGGCGTTTTTGGCGATGTTGAGGTCAAGCCCCGTCAGCGCATGAAAGTCACCGTACCAAAAGTTGAAATCCTTGGCCGTAATGGCCGCTTGCTCCAGCGTGGGAGCGGACTGATAAACGGACATGGGACTCCTTAACTAGCGACGCTTGCGCGACAGGAAGCGCGCAAACAGGTTGAAGGCCAGAATGATCACCATCAGCAAGAGCGCGGTGCCGTAGGCTGCGTTCATGTTGATGCCGTCGTTGGCAAGCAGGTACAGGTGAACCGTCATGGGACGACCGGAATCGAGCGGCGAAATAGGTAGATTGATGGCCTGGCCCATGGTGTAGAGCACCACCGCGGTCTCGCCAATGGCGCGGCCGATGGCGAGGACGATGCCCGTGGCAATACGGCCAAAGGCAGAAGGAAGCACAATCTTGGAGACAACCTGCCACTTGGTGGCGCCCAGGCCGTACGCGCCCCAACGGATATAGCGCGGGACGGCGCGAATGGCCTCTTCGGTGGTGCGCATGACAATGGGAAGCATCAAGAGCGCGAGCGCCAGAGCGGCCGAGACCATCGAAAGGCCCAGGCCCATGGCCTCGACAAACAAGGCGTAGCCAAACAGGCCCATAACGATGGAGGGCACCGAGGCCAAAGCGTCAGCAGCGTAGCGAATGAGCTCGACGACCTTGCCCTGCTTGGCGTACTCGGCCAGATAGACGGCTGCCAGCACAGCAATCGGCGTGCAGATAAGCATGGCGAGCGCCGTCACATAGACGGTCGAGACGATCGTGGGCCAAATTCCGCCCTCGGCGTTGACGCCCTGGGGCCAACCGAAGATAAAGTCGAGCGAGATATGCGGCAGGCCGTTAATGACCACATAGGCAATGATAGCGACAAGCACCAGCGTGGTGATGTATGCCGCGGCACGGAACACGCCAAGCATGATCTTGTTGGACAGGTCCTTGTTGATGCGGCCCTTCTTGCCATGGGAAAGGGCACGCTTGATGCGCTCGCGCGACGAGGTCGTATCGACCGTCGTGTCAACGGAATCGGACATAGCCTACCCCCTCTTCTTCTTGGAAATCAGACGGACGACGCCCACCAGCGTGGCGGAGATGATAAACAGGACCACGCCCATGCCGAACAGCGCCGAGCGGTGCAGACCCGAGGAATAGCTCATGTCGAGCGCGATCTGGCTCGTGAGCGTCGAGATGGGGCTCGCAATGCTGTCGGGAATAACCGGGGCGTTACCCACGACCATGAGCACGGCCATGGTCTCGCCGATGGCACGGCCCATACCCAGCACGATGGCATCCACGATACCCAGCTTGGCGGCAGGTAGCACGACCTTATAGATGGTCTGCCACTTAGTAGCACCCATGGCATACGATGCCTCGCGAATACCCATGGGAATGGAATTGAGGGCATCGATGGTGAGCGTGGTGATGGTAGGGACGATCATGATGGCAAGCACGAACCACGCCGTCAGCGCACCAAAACCAAGACCACCGGTCAGTTGCGCGATAAACGGACGGATGATGATCATGCCAAAGAAGCCATAGATGATAGAAGGGATGCCGGCCAACAGGTCAACGGCAGGGCTGATGAGCTTGCGCACGCGCTTGCTGGCGATCTCGACCAGATACACGGCCGTGCCCACGCCTAGGGGCACACCCATGGCGAGCGCACCGACGGTCACCAGACCCGAGCCGGCAAGCAGCGACACGATGCCGTAGTGGCCCTCAGAGGGCGCCCACGTAAAGCTAAAGAAGTCCGCCAGACCGATGTCGGTAAAGACGGGCAGCGCCGAGTACGTGGTAAAGACAAAAATCAGGATGACGGTAACAACCGCCAAGAACGCGCAGGCAAAGAAAATCCACTGCAGCGCCTTCTCCTTGATATAGGTGCTGCGCGATACGAGCGCCAGCTCGCGCTTCTTGGGCGCCTGAGCATTCTGCTCAGTCTGGGAGTTTTCCTGTGCTTCCATGCTACTCACTCCCCTTCTCGTCGTTGGTGACGGGAATAAAGCCCGCCTCGCGAATCTGCTTGTCCATCTTTTCGGACGTCACGTAGTCGATGTAATCCTGCGCCTGCTGCGAAGGCGCACCCTTCACAAAGAAGTAAAGGTCGCGCGAGATGGGATAGCCGCCACTCGCAACCGTCTTCTCGGACGCCTCAACATGATTGACCGAGACGGCCTTGACCGAGGTCTTGGCGTTGAGGCTATCGACGAAGCCCAGCGAAATGTAGCCGATAGCCCCGCGCGAACGAGATACCACGTCGCGCACCTGGCCCGTGCCCGAAAGAACGGCGGAGCGGCGATCGAACGGGGTGCCGTCCATCACGATGGTGCGGAAGGCTTCACGCGTGCCAGACGCCTCATCTCGGTTGATAACCTGAATCCTCAGGTCCTCGCCACCGACTTCTTTCCAGTTGGTGATCTTGCCGGCATAGATATCGCGGAGCTGCTCGGTCGAGAGGTTATCGACGGGGTTGTCTTCGTTCACGATGACCGCGATACCGTCGTGGGCAATGACGATGGGAGTCAGGCCCAGATCCTGCTCGTCGGCATTGAGTCCACGGGAGGAGCTGGCGATATCGGCCGTGCCAGCGCTGACGGCCTCGATACCCGCAGAGGAGCCAAGGCCGGAGACGAGCACATCGGTGCCGGCCTCTTCCTTAAAGCCCTCGGCTGCGATCTCGGCAATGGGAAGGCACGTGGTCGAGCCGGCCACGGTAATAGAAGATGTGGAAGATCCCGAGGAGCAAGCACACAGCGTGAGCGTAAGCACTGCAGCACTCAGGACCGATGCGATCTTTCTCATAGCATCACGCCGATCGCAGCATGGCGCCCACAGGTGCCGTCCTCGTTACGGTAGGAATAAAAGCGGTCGTTCTGACGCACAGTCGAAAGCTGGGTATCCACGATATTATCCGCGTCCACACCGGCATCTACCAGCGCCTCACAAATGGCAGCGGAAAGATCGAGCATGCGAGAGGCACTCGCATCGATGCAAGAGAACTCGACGGCAAAGCGATCCATGAGTTCCTGGGATACCTCATATTCGTCAGCCAAGATATGGGGGCCGATATAGGCGGAAACGTCGCTCGCATCGCAGCCGGCAGCATCGCAAAGCGCCTGGCACGCCTTGGCAGAAATACGTGCAATCGTGCCCTTCCAACCGGAGTGCACCACGGCAAATCCGCCAGGGGCCACCAGCACCACGGGAACGCAGTCGGCAAAGCAGAGCAGCACGGGCACGTCATGGGCCGTACAGACGATGGCATCGCAGCCCTCGGCAATCTGCTCGCGAACAGCCTCAAGATCGTCGGCGCCGTTCGAAGTCACCGTAACGATATGGTCACCATGTACCTGATTGGGCACGAGCAGATTATGCTCGCACTCAGTGGCGCCCATAGCTTCGAGCGCTCGACGACGATTTTCTTGAACAGCAAAGGGGTCATCGCCTACATGCGAGCCCAGGTTGAGCGAGGAGTACGCATCTTCAGAAACGCCACCGGTGCGCTCGGTAAAGGCAAAGCGGACATCGGATGTCGCGCCCTCCACCAACGTAACTCCATCATGGTCGACACGCGAAACGTTGTCCGCACGTGCTGCCATACTAAAGCCTCCTAATAACACAAGTACCGCGGCGTCGCCGCGCAGTCCGCGTTTATACGGCTGTCATACTTCCTTAAAAGGATACCCGCAGCGGTAGGGACCAAACGTAAAGGGAACGTAAGGAGATTGGAGGCTTTCGTTTACAAACGAGAAACAAAACGGGGTGCATCCAAATGGACACACCCCGTGCAGGTCGTTGAGAAAAACGAACTAGAAGCTACCGCGCTTCAGGAAGTCGGGAAGCTCGAACTGGTCGTTGCCAAAGTTGGGCAGCTCGGTACCACCGACGTTGCGGGTCGGAGCGGCCTGAGCCGGGCTGGCAGCCGGAGCGGTGCGCTGCGGCTCAGCGGAGGCAGCGGCCTTGCTCTGAGACTGCTGAGCAGCAAAGAGCTCATCCTGACGGTTGACGTTGGAGTCGGAGAAGCCCGTAGCGATGACGGTGATACGCACCTGATCGCCCAGGGACTCGTCGACAACGGTACCGAAGATGATGTTGGCCTCGGGGTCGACGGCGTTGGCGACAACGTCGGCGGCGTCGCTGATCTCCTGGATGCCCAGGTCCTTGGAACCGGCGATGGAGAGCAGCACGCGCGTGGCACCATCGATGGAGCTCTCGAGCAGCGGGCTGGAGATGGCCTGCTGGGCAGCGTCGACGGCACGAGTATCCCCAGAAGAGGTACCGATACCCATCATGGCGGTACCGGCCTGCTTCATGATGGTCTTAACATCGGCGAAGTCCAGGTTGATGATACCGGGGACGGTGATGAGGTCGGTGATGCCCTGGGTGCCCTGGGAAAGGACGCCATCGGCAATCGCGAAGGCCTCGAGCATGGTGGTCTTCTTCTCGGCGATGTCGAGCAGCTTATCGTTAGGAATGACGATCATGGTGTCGACGCAATCGGAGAGGGTCTTGATGCCCTCCTCAGCGCTCTTCTTACGCTTGCGGCCCTCGAAGGTGAAGGGCTTGGTCACGACGGCGACGGTCAGTGCGCCGACCTCGTTCATCGCGATATCGGCAACGATGGGAGCAGCGCCGGTACCGGTGCCGCCGCCCTCGCCGCAGGTGATAAACACCATGTCGGCGCCAGCGAGCGCCTCGGCGATGTCGTCGCGGGACTCATCGGCAGCCTTGCGGCCAACCTCGGGATTGGCGCCGGCGCCCAGACCGCGGGTAAGGTCGGTGCCGATGTGCACCTTGATATCGGCATCAGAGATCGCGAGTGCCTGAGCATCGGTGTTGATGGCAACAAACTCGACGCCGCGGATGCCCTCTTCGATCATTCGATTGACCGCGTTGGTACCGCCGCCGCCGACGCCGACCACCTTAATGACGGCAAGGTAGTTGTTGATCTCTGTCTCGTGCATGTCGGTCCTCCGAACAAAGGTTATAGCCATAGCATGGGTCGACCCCTGCGCACATTAACCTTCAGGTTGAAAGTAAATGCAAAGGTAAACCGTATTATGTTTGCACATTATGAACGTATCAGTCAAATAATTGACCGTGAAAACCAAACAAACCAGATAAACGGCGTGGTATGGCCCCTCAACAAAGCATCAACCAGCGCTACGAGGTCGGAGCATTCCTAAATGTGTAGTTGCCCGGAGAGCGCACATTGATATACGTTACGCCCTCTACCTGCGAAAGCAACTTGGTGACTACGCGTTCCTTCTTGGCGATATCGTCCGAATCGCCCAGCGACACCTCAATGCCGTTATTGAGGTTTGCCGAGATGGCTTCGACCGAAGGCGTGGAAATATCCTTGACTTGTCCCAAGAACTCGCTCGAAAAACCACGCACATAATCCAGGCCGGCCTTAACGGCTTTGGAGTTCACCGCCTGGCCGGAAACCGGAGCGACATCCGCCGAGACATCAGTCAACAACACCGCGCCATAATGCTTGGCGAGCGCCAGCGCGGCATCGATTCCGGTCAAGGTATTTGAGCCCTGCCCTGTCGTGATGACGTTGCCCTGGTCGTCCACTTCGACCGACGTCGACAGCGGGGCGATCCAGGTGTCATCGTCTCCGATAGCCCAGGCAAGGTCGTCGGAGCTGATATACGCAATGGCGATAACTTTACGCTCCGTCGGCGTGATGATAAGCGTATGGGGAAACTGGCGCTGGACATCCACGCCCGAAACCCACGGGTTCTGCTTGAGATCCTCGGTAATCTGGTCGGGATCGACGTTAAAAAGCGACGTTCCCTCGGGCAAGTCGATCAGCTGGATAGCATCGTGCTTCGTCACATGCTCGCTGCCTTGAATCTGAATATCAGTGGCAGTAAACAGTCCAGAGTTGATCACCACGATGGCAACGACGACGAGCACGGCCAAGACGGCCAGAACGCCGCCCACGATTTTGCCTTTGCCTGTAACGACAGAAGCGGCGTCTGATGTTTTATTTGCCATCGCTCCAAGTGAAGATAACGGGTTGAAACCTTTTTTACTCGAAGGCTTCTTGGCGGTAGCCGGCACCGATGTCAGCGAGCGCGGTTTCAATGCGCCCAGCGTGAGACCTGGACGCGCCGCTTTAGTTCCCGTCGAGGGCTTGGGAGCTGCCATGGGACGGGCAGGCTTGGCGCCCATAACAGGCTTTGACGTCACCGAGGGACGCGAGGACTTTTTTGCGGCCGGACGATTACCGAGCTGCGAGCCGACGACCGGACGACTGGTCTGTCGAGCATGCCCGACAGACTTAGAGTGCGCGACGGTATTGCGTTGAGGTTTGGCAGGCGCGCCGGAACGCCCTCCGGCGCGGCGGAAGGTGGGTTTCGATGCTCTAGAAGCCGAGGAATTTAACTTCCGGTCTGAGCTCGATGCCATACGCCTCCCTCACCTTTCCGTGCACATGTCTGATAACCGCGGCAACGTCATCGGCCGAGGCAGTTCCGTTATTAACGATAAAATTAGCGTGAACGGGCGAAACTTCCGCGCCGCCAATCGAAAAACCCTTTAATCCACAATCCTCGATAAGCTTGCCCACACTCGCATCGGGCGGGTTGCGAAAGACAGACCCGCAGGATGCGCGACCCATGGGCTGCGTACGCTTGCGCCTTGTAAGGTACCGCTCCATGCGCTCGCGAATGTCGGCCTTGGGCGCCGGTTTAAGCTTGAGCACGCACTCGAGGATGATCTCATTGCGGGGAAGGCTACATTCGCGGTAGCCCCAAGAGATCTCGGACCCCGCATAATGCTTGATACCGGATGCCGGGTCAAACGTTACGACATCCTCAACCAGCGAGCCAATCCACTCGGTCCGCGTGCCGGCATTCATAGATATCGCACCGCCGACCGAACCGGGAATGCCAACGGCAAACTCAAGGCCCGAGAGGCTACGCGACAGGGCATCGTTGACCAGGCGCGCAAACATCACGCCCGCACCGACCGTCAGCGTACAACCGTCATCGGCAACAACCGTGCGCTGGAACTCACGTCCGAGCGAAATGACGGCACCGCGATAACCGCCATCGGCAACCAGCAGATTGGAGCCCTTGCCGATGATGACCCACGGCACCTGCTCGCGATCGAGCACCGCCACGGCGCGGCGGAGGGCATGATAGCTATGGCACGTCACAAAGAGGTCGGCCTTGCCGCCGATACGATAGCTCGTATGACGCGCAAGGCGCTCGTCCTCGATCACATCCGTGTCGATCATGCCCGAGAGCGCCATGACGGCGTTAAACAGACCCATTAGACTTAAGCGTCTTTCTTGGCAGTCAGATACTCAATGAACTCGGGACCGACGGTCGTAACGTCGCCGGCACCCATGGTGAGCAGCAGGTCGCCCTCGCCCACCATCTGCTCGAGCTCCTGATTGAGCTCAAGACGGCTGGAGCAGTACACGACCTCCTTGCCAGGATGCTTGGCGCGCACGGTATCGGCGAGCATCTTAGAGGTGACACCCGGAATGGGCATCTCGCCAGCCGAGAACACATCAATCAGCAGCAGTTTATCGGCATTGGCAAATGCATCGGCAAAGTCGTCGCACAGGGCCTGCAGGCGCGAATAGCGGTGCGGCTGGAACACGACGTCGACGTGCTTGTAACCCAGCGACGAAGCGGCAGCAAGCGTCGCCTTGATCTCGGTGGGGTGATGGCCGTAATCATCGACCACGGTGATGCCATCGATATCGCCCACGTGGGTAAAGCGACGGCGGACGCCCTCAAAGCTCGAGAGCGCCTTGGCGGCGGCGTCGATGTCAAGGCCCAGGACATGGGCGACGGTGAGCACCGCCGTGGCGTTGAGCATGTTGTGGCGACCGGGATTGCTCTTGATCTCCACAGCGCGCTCAGTGCCGTCCTCAAAGCGAACGATAAAGTCACTCTGGATGCCCTTGACATCCGGGTGCATGCAGACGATGTCGTTGCTCTCGGCAAAGCCGTAGGAAAGCACGTGACGGCCCGTCGACTTGGCGAGCTCGACCAGATGCGGGTCCTCACCGCAGACGATGACGGTGCCGTCCTCGCCCACCAGGCTCATGAATTTGGCGAAAGTTGCCTCGATCTCCTCGATACCCGAGTAGTGATCGAGGTGGTCGGCCTCGACGTTGGTCACAATGACTACGTTGGGGTTCAGGAACAGGAAGGAGCTGTCGGACTCGTCGGCCTCGGCGACAAAGTAGTCGCCCGAGCCGTTCTTGCCGTTCGTGTCATAGCCCTCAACGATGCCACCGATCAGGAAGCTCGGATCCAGACCCATGCGGTCGAGCATGGTGGCACACATCGAAGACGTGGTGGTCTTGCCATGCGTGCCGGCAACAGCGACGGTGGTGTAGCCGTGGCCCAAAGCAGAGAGCATCTTGGCACGGGGCCACACGGGAATACCAAGCTCGCGAGCACGCACGAGTTCAGGGTTGGACTCCGGAATAGCGGTGGAGACAACAACCACGTCGGGCTTGACCTCGTCGATCGTGGCGGCCTCATGGCCCACATGCACCTTCACACCAGCGCGGGTAAGCTGGCGGATATAACGTGACGTCTTAAGGTCGGAGCCGGTAACGGCATAACCGCGCTCGTGCAGAACGAGGGCGATGCCGCTCATGCCGGCGCCGCCGATACCGATAAAGTGGGCGCTCTTAAACTCGGGCGCGGAGGTTGCAGTCTGGGAATCAGCCATGTGCTCGTGTACTCCTTGCGTAAACACTGCCTGTAACCCGTTAACTGTACCGCACCTACCGCATCAGCGCGAGGGCGACCGAAGATATCCCGTCTAACTAACGCAAACCCTCTACCGCATCCGCCAGAAGAGCGGCGGCTCTATCCTGAGCCAGACCACGCGCCGCCTGACGCATGGCGTCGCGCGCCGCCGCGTCATCGACCAGGTGCAGCAGCTCATCGGCAAAGGCAGAACCGTCGATATCGGCATCGGCGCAGAGCACGCCGGCCCCGGCGTCGACCAGATAACGAGCATTGGTGGTTTGGTGGTCGGCCGTCGCATGCGGATACGGCACGAGCACCGAGGGCACGGCGAGCGCAGCGATCTCGGCCACGCTCGATGCACCCGAACGCGAGAGCACCAAATCGGCAGCAGCCAGCATATCGCCCATGTTGTCGATGTAAGGCTGGACGCGGTAACGCTTCGCCTCCTCGGGCGTCAGCGCCAAAGCGCGCTCGGTCTCCTCAAAGCCGTCGGCACCCGTCGAATGCAACACATAGAGGTTCTTGCGCGAAAGCAGCTCGTTTTTGAGCGAAGTCACGCGCTCGTTGAGGTGCTGGGCGCCAAGTGAACCGCCAAAGACGAGCAGCAGCGTAGCGTCCTCGGGAACGCCAAGTGCCTTGCGGCCACGATCGCGATCGCCCTCGATCACCGAGCGACGTACGGGGTTGCCGGTCATGAGCACGTGGTCAGGGTCACCTTCGCGCTCAAAGACCGAACGCGCTGCCGGCACCGAGATGCACACGCGGGCGGCGTGGGAGTTCATCATCTTGTTGGCCAGGCCCGGAACAGAGTTCTGCTCATGCAGCAGATACGGAACGCCTGCGCCCTTGCACCACCCCAACAGCGGAACCTCGACATAGGCACCAAAACCGATGGCGGCATCGGGCTTGCCGACCTTTGAGAAATGATTGGCGAGCGCACGCTTGGCCTTATTGACACGCCACAGCGAGGTCAGCGCCGTCCAAGGACGGGAGCGGTCGAAGCCCGTGACCGTAATGGGCACAAAATCAAACCCAGCCTCGGGGACCAAACGACCCTCGAGCTTGCGCGACTGGCCCACGAACACAACGTGGTGGCCACGGTCACGCAGTTCTTCGGCCAAGGCGAGCGCGGGGTTGATGTGTCCTGCCGTGCCGCCGGCTGCAATAGCAACGGTCATTTTATCGGTCATGGTAGTCCCTTCGTACACGCGGTCCCTGGTCGTCGGTGCGCAGACGCGCCGACGGGTCCGAGTTCAAATCGATTCGATTATATCCGCCGCCCGCGTTGCGAGGGCTGGGGCGCTGCGGACGACCTTGCGGAGCCGTTCGCGAGCGTGGACGAGCTGCCGGCTCGGATGCAGAACCATCCAGAACGGTAAAGCCGCTACGCGAAGGTCGTTCACCGCGCACATGGGCCACGCCGGCGGTGCTCTCGTCCATAACGGCAAAGCTCTCACGGCGGCGGTCATACTCATCGCGGCGGGCGCTCTCGTACGAAACGCGCAGGATCAACCCGGCAAGCATAAGCGACACAATAATCGACGAACCGCCGTAGCTAATAAACGGCAACGGTTTGCCCGTCATGGGAAACACGTTGAGGATGCCCAGCGCGTTAATCAAAAACTGCACCGCGAGAATGACCGCGGAGCCAGACGCCATAAGCGCGCCCCGACGATCGGTCGCCTGCTCGGCAATGCGAAACGCCGAGTAGATCAGCATCGCAAACACCAAGAAGAACAGCACGGTTCCGACAAAGCCGACTTCCTCGCCAATGATGGCCAGGATGTAGTCATTGTGCGCCTCGGGCAGATACGAGTACTTCATGGTTGAGTTGCCGATGCCACGGCCGAACAGACCGCCCGAGGCAAAGGCCATGATGGCAAGCGTGGCCTGATAGCCGTCACCATACTCGTCAGCCCAAGGGTTCAAGGCAACCTGAATACGCACCATACGGTACGGCTCTGCGACAAGTGCAATCACGATCACGAGAATGCCGAAGATTAGCACGCCGATGATAAATCTCGGGTCGAGACCCGCAAACAACGCCATGCACATGAGGGTCAACAGGATGATCAGGACAGTACCGAAATCGGGCTGGATAAAGATCAGAAAGAGCGAAATACCCAGGTAGATGCCCATCTTGCGAAGGAATTCGTTTATGTTGCCACCGGGCGAAAAGAAGCGATCAAGCATGATGGCCGAATACGCAATGGCAAATGGCTTTAAAAACTCGGAAGGCTGGAACTGAATACCGGCGATGTTGAGCCAGCGCGTGGCGCCACGGCTGCCGCTGCCCACCAAGAACACCAGAAACAGTAGCCCTATCATGCCGATAAGGAAGATCCTAAGCACATCCTCCCCAAACCAGCTGTCCGGCAAAACGCGCACGATGGCAATCAGCGCCAGAACACCAACCACGGCAAACGCGGCCTGTCGACCCAGGAAAAACGTCGCCGAGCCATTCTCGTGCAGCGCCTCGACCGAAGACGCCGAGTACACCATCAGCAGACCAAAGCACACCAAAGTAAACAGGCAGGCCATAAATATCAGACGGGGGCGCATGATGCGGGCGGGAACGCCGGCAATATAGCGTTCGCTAAACGACTGCCCGCCGCGACCGGAACGCGGTGTGCTACGCCGCGAGGAAGCACGGTCCGAGTCGGGCCTCCTCATACCTTGTCGGGGGCTCTCCTCTCTCACCGGCAACCCCTATTCCATTTGCGATTTCGCCGCAGCGGCAAGCTGCGCCACATAGTCCTTAAACACGCGGCCGCGCTCCTCATAGCCCGAGAACTCATCGAACGAAGAGCAGGCAGGAGAAAGTAAGATCACGTCGCCACGGCTCGACAGCGAACGGGCGACGTCCACGGCATCGCGCAGGTCATCCGCCTGGGCAATATCCACATCGCCATCGACATCGGCCTCGTCCATAGCGGCGGTAAAGCGCTCGCGCGCATCGCCAAAGCAGACGACCGAGCGTACGTTATCCATAACAACGCGCGCGAAGTCCGTGAGCGGCGTGCCCTTATCGTGGCCGCCGAGCAGCAAGATCACGTCGTCATCGGGAAATGCCGTCAGCGCCTTCTCGACCGCATCGGTGTTGGTCGCCTTGGAATCGTTGACGTAGCGCACGCCGTCAATCTCGCCACACGGCTCCACGCGGTGCTCGAGCGGCTGGAACGAGGCCAGACCGCGGCAGACACCATTGACATCGGCACCGACTGCCAGGGCAGCCGTGGCAGCGCACAGGGCATTGATAACATTGTGATGGCCCGAGATCTTGAGTTCGGACGTGGCGACAAGCTGAGTCTCGACGCCCTTCAGGCGCACGACCATTTTGCCGTCGCGCACAAAGGCGGCGTCTGCACCCTCGGGCTCGTCAAAAGCGACCTTGCAGATGCGGCGACCCGGCGTATAGATGTACTCATCGAACTCGTGAATGCCGGCGTCTTCGACGTCGACAACCACCAGATCGTCATCGACCATATTGTCAAACAGCTTGATCTTGGCAAGCGCATAGTTCTTATGGCTCTTATGCCAGCCCAAGTGGTCGGGAGTGATGTTGAGCAGCACCGCCACACGAGGGTGGAGCTCGGTGGTCGTAGCAATCTGATAGCTCGAGAGCTCAGCCACAAACCACTCGTTGCGGGCTCGGCCGTCAATCTCGTTGACCGGCGGCTCGCCGATGTTGCCGACAGCTACGCTGGCCTCGCCGGCAGCCTTAAGCAGATAATCGGTCAGCGACGTGGTGGTCGTCTTGCCGTTGGTGCCCGTGATGGCAATCCAGTTATCGGGCGACAGGCGATAGGCAAACTCTGGCTCACCCATAATCTGGGCGGCATGTTCGCGCCCGGCCTTAAAGAAGCCCGAGAACTCCGAGATGCCCGGGCACGTCACGCATGCGTCATAGGCGCCCTCGACCTGTTCGGTCCCATAGACAAACGACGCACCAGCAGCCTCGAGCGCACGCGTGGCGTCATTGGGCTCAGAGGTGCCGCCGCCATACACGGTAACGGCGCTTACGCGCTCGGGATGTGCCAGCGCCCAGCGGGCGACATCGAGACCGGATTTGCCCTGACCCAAAACGAGCAGGCTAAAGACTTCAGCAAGAGGCATGAAAGACCACTATCCCAACTGGAAGAACAGAGCAAGGCCAACGGCACCAAATGCCGCAGCGATAATCCAAAAACGGATGACGACCTTGGTCTCGGCCCAACCCTTCTTTTCGAAATGATGATGGATGGGCGCCATAAGGAAGACGCGCTTGTGCGTAAAGTGGAAGTAGACAACCTGAATCATGACCGACAGGGTCTCAACGATAAACAGGCCGCCGATGATGAGGGAGACGACCTCGGTGTTAGTCATGATGGACGTACAGGCAAACGC
Organism: Collinsella sp.; assembly: GCA_019414345.1. GTDB lineage: Bacteria > Actinomycetota > Coriobacteriia > Coriobacteriales > Coriobacteriaceae > Collinsella. The sequence continues at coordinate 6,288 of DXMF01000004.1, read as the reverse complement.
GGCACCCAGAGCAAGCGAGCCGGTATCACCCATAAAGATGCTCGCCGGATAGCAGTTGAACCACAGAAAGCCCAAGCAGGCACCGGCACACGCGGTGCAGAAGATGGACAGGTTCACGTCTCCGTGCAGAAACGCCATGGCAGCCATGGCGAGCATGGCGATCATGGAGGTGCCGCCAGCAAGACCGTCAAGGCCATCGGTCAGGTTCACGGCATTAGAAAGACCGGCAATCATCAACCAGCAAAAGACAATATAGAGCCACGGGAACGAATAGCCGCAGATGGTGGTCGAAAGCACGCCAAGGTCGATCGTCAACCCACCGGGAAAACGAATCTCGGGGGCGACGCCGCACCAGTTGACGGCAAGTACCGTAAAGGTGACACAGATAATGGTTAGGCCGATCATCTTGGCATGGGGCGTCAGACCGAGCGAGCGCCCATGCGTAACGGAGGTCAGGTCGTCGATCAGGCCCAGCACGCCGGTCGCCAGCGTGGCGAGCAGCACGAGTACGAGCTCGGTGGTGAGCTTGCCCATCAGCAGGCAGGTCAGCGAGATCGCGACGAGGATGACAACGCCACCCATGGTGGGCGTTCCCTGCTTAACCAAATGACGCTTGGGGCCGTCGGCACGAACCTGTTGGCCGATACCCTCGACCTTGAGCAGCTTGATCCACCACGGCATGAGTAGCAGCGCGATGGCTGCGGCGATGCCAAGCCCCAAAAAAGCCTGATACGTTGGATACGAGGGATTGCCGAACATGGGCTAGCACACACCTTCCACAAAGCGGTCGAGCTCAACAAAGCGGGAACCCTTGACCAGTACAACATCATGTTTTTCAAGCGCGCCGCCCATGCGGTCGAGCACCTGCTGATAATCGGAGAACACCTGGATGCGGTCCTCGTCCATGCCCATCATGCGTGCGGCATCGGCCATAAGCTGGGCCAGCTCACCACCCACGCACGCCAGCATGTCGAGCTTCTTGGCGGCGGCATAAGCGCCCACGAGCTCATGCATGCGAGGAGCCTCATCGCCCATCTCGCCCATCTCGCCCAGGATCGCCATGCGAGACCCCGTGCACGAAAGCGAGCACAGCAGGTCGAGACCGGCTGCCATCGATTCGGCGCTGGCGTTATAGGAGTCATCGATGACGCGGGCACCGCTCTTGGCGCGCTTGATCTCCTGGCGGTGACCGGTGATCGTGAGGCCCCTAAAGGCAGCATCGATCTGCTCGGGCGTCACGCCCAGGCGATAGGCAACCGCGGCGGCCTTAACGGCATTAGGAACGGACTGCACGCCGGGGATGGCAAGCATGGTATCGATTGTCTCGCCCTGACCAAAATCGAGCGTAAAGACCGGACGGCCCTCGTCATCAACGCGAACGTCGCGGGCGCGGACCTCATCATCGTCAGAGACACCGGCCAGCATCACGTCGATACCAGCAGGCTGGGCGAACGTATCGCGAATGAACGGCGTAAAATCGTCCTCGCCGCCCAAAACCAGCAGCGGCAAATAGTCGCCGGCGGCGCACATGCCCTGTACAATCTCGGCCTTAGCGCGGGCGATGTTCTCGCGGCTGCCCAAAATGCCGATATGAGAGGTGCCGATCTTGCTCACGATGGCAAGGTTGGGATTGGCGGACTGAGACATGCGCTCAATCTCGTGGAAATGGTTCATGCCCATCTCGAGCACCAGAACCTCGGTGTCGGCAGGGGCCGCCAGCACCGTGAGCGGCATACCGATCAGGTTGTTGTAGTTACCCTTGGTTGCCCAAACGCGATAGCGCTTGGCGAGCACCGCGGCGAGCACGTCCTTGGTCGTTGTCTTGCCGATAGAGCCGGTAATGCCAACGACCAGGCAGCCAAGCTCCAGGCGATACGCATGCGCCAAACGCAGCAGAAACTCCTCGGGATCATCGGTCAGCAAGATGGCACAGCCCTTGTCCTGCGCCAGCGAGACCAGCTCGGCCTCGGGCTCACGCGTCATCACGACGGCGCCGGCACCCGACTGGACCGCACGGGAAGCAAAATCATTGCCGTCGACGTTTTCACCGGGAAAGGCGACGAAAATCGTCCCTTCCTCGACCTGGCGCGAGTCGATAACGCACCCGCGGCATACCCGATCGACTTCTCCCGTCACGGTTCGGGCCCCTGTTGCGGCCGCGAGGTTGTTGACGGCGATCTCTATCATTGCAGCTCCCCTGTAAACCTAAATAATGCTATCGGCGTATTGTATCCCAGCGCCGCGCATGCGTGGTGCAGGGCATGTGAACACCCCTCATATGGGACAACAAACCACGCCCCAAAGATTGTAACCCCCTACTTCGTGTGCGGGATACCCAGCACGTCGAGCGCGTTGGCCATAATGGACTGGAACGGCACCGCAGCGGCATCTGAGCCGCTCGGCGTTCCGTCGAGCGTGATATAGCACAGCACCTTGGGCGATTGTGCCGGTGCAAAGCCCATAAAGGACGACATGTAGTTCTCCTTGAGGTAGCCGCCGTTCTCGTCGGCGCGTTCGGCCGTACCGGTCTTACCCGCCACGTCATAGCCGTCAACCGCGCCGCCAACGCCCGTTCCCTCGGACACGACCGTCTGCATGCACGATGTCACCTGGGATGCGGCGTCCTCCGAAATCGCGCGCTCGCCTTCGCCCCAGTCCTTCTCGTCGCCTTTGCTGGACTTATAGAAGTGCGGTGTCATCATCACGCCGCCGTTGGCGATGCCGCCCACGGCGCGTGCGATCTCAATCGGCGAGACGGACAGCGCCTGTCCAAAGCTCATCGAGCCCAGCGTGGCGCCGTCATACTGGTCACGCTCCTTGACGATACCCAGGCTCTCGCCCGGAAAATCGACACCAGAGCTGTGACCGATGCCCCACTTGTCCACATAAGCGGCAAAGTCATCGGCACCGATCTTGCGCCCCACCAGGACAAAGCCCACGTTGGACGAACGGCGCATCATCTCGCGCACATCCATGGTCATGGCGTAGTCGCGCTTGTCGGCATCGGTGACGGTATCGTCGCCCACCTTGATGCTCGCCGGCACCTCAAACGACGTACTCGATCGCACGACGCCCAAGTCGAAGCCGGCGCCCGCCACGAGCGTCTTAAAGACCGAGCCGGGCTCGTAGGCGTCGGTGACCAGGCGCAAGTTCATATCCTCGGTCTTGGCGTTTTCCAGATTGGTCTGGTCGTAAGTCGGATACGAGCAGGCTGCCAAGATCTCGCCTGTCGTAGGATCGGTGACCAGCGCCGAGCCGTTCTTGGCCTTAGTCTTCTCAACTGCCTCTGCCAGGGCATCCTCGGCCGCACGCTGGATATTGACGTCGAGCGTCGTCACGATATCAACGCCGTCGACCGCAGCCACCTTTTTATAGGCACCGCCCGCGATATAGCTGCCGTCCCTCGCGCGCTCGCGTACGAGAGAACCGTTCGTGCCGGTCAGAAGCTTGTTGTATTGCTTTTCGAGACCCGTCAAGCCATCGTTGTCCACATTCACTACACCCAGCACCTGCGATGCCAGATTGCCGTATGGATATACGCGCTTCATGGCCTGCTCAAAAAGCACACCGGGCAGGTTCTTCTTCTCCAGCGTCGCAGCATCGTCTTCGTCCACCTGGCGTTTGATATACACCCAGGTTCCATCGGACTCAACGAGTTTGCGGCAGGTCTTTTTATCGATTCCAGTTGCCTTGACCAGCGCCGACACCGTCTTGTCAACGTCCTCGACAAGCTGCGGGTTCACGGCGATGTTGCGACATTCGACCGACGACGCCAGCACGTTACCGTTGCGGTCGTAGATGGTGCCACGTTTGGCATAGAGGGTCTGCGCAAGCAGGCGACGCGCATCGGCACGCTCGCGCAGTTTATCGGCTTCGACAACCTGATAGTCGGCAAGGCGAAAGACGCCCAAGCCCAAGCCAAGCCCAATGAATCCCATGACGGCTTTGCGGCGAGGCAGAGGCGTGCCTGTGAGCCATTCGGTCGGCGAACTCTTGCGCGACCTGGTGTTATGCACTTGAGGGCCGCCCGAGCCGCGAAGTCGCGACGCCGGGTCGTTGCCACGGGACCGCCCGGCGTTGTAAGATTGCCGACCCGTTCCTTGATAACCAGAACGTCCCCGCGACGAGGGACGTCCAGAACCGCGGCCCCTATCGGAACCGCGGCGATAGTCATTTGTCATACTCAGCTACCGTCTTGCTACTGAGCGGTCGCGGTCGCGTTGGCGCCCGCGGCTGCATCCTGCGAAAAGTCAAGTGTAACGCTCTCGCTGGGCTCCACCATGCCATAAGCGCCCGCAAGGTCGCGAATGCGCGTGTCGGCGCCATAGACCGAGTGCATGACCTCCAGGTCGGAGCTCTCATCGGTCGCCTTTTCGAGCGTGTTGGTAAGCTCGGCGTTGCTGTTGAGCACCTGGGCCGTAACGCCGGCGAGCGCCACGCGGGCGACGCCGATCGTCATGAAGATAGCCGCAATGATGCAAAACGTTTTAAGAACGCTCATGAAAACCGGGCTTACCGCCTGGTTTGCCTGACGGCCCGCGCCCGTGTAGACATCAAAGCGCGGCGTGCGCTGCTCACGGGGAGCAACGGGGGCCTGCGGCGTCTCACGATAGGCGGGCATGGCGTTCATATCATAGGCGAGTGCTGCGCTTGAAGTGTTGTAGCCCATGATATGCCGCCTCCCATCCCGAGTACGTTGGTAGTGTGTTTAAGCTTCGTTTATGGTGCGAGCGGGAGGTCCAATATCGCGCGGTCGCGCCTACAGACGCTGCGCCACGCGGATTTTGGCTGATCTCGCCCGAGGGTTGCGCTCAACCTCATCAGGCTGGGCAACCAGGGGTTTGCGGGTGATGACCTTGAGTATCGGCACGTTGCCGCACACGCACACCGGAATCTCCGGCGGACACGTGCACCCCTGGCTCATCTCCTTAAAGTGGTTCTTTACGATACGGTCCTCGAGCGAGTGATACGAGATGACGCAGATACGTCCGCCCGGGTTGAGCCACCTGGTGGCGGCATCAAGCCCTCGTTCGAGCACATCGAGCTCGTGATTGACCTCGATGCGAATGGCCTGGAAACTTTTCTTGGCCGGGTGTCCGCCATGCCGACGAGCGGCAGCCGGGATACCCGCCTTGATGATCTCGACAAATTGGCCGGTGGTTTCGATCGGTTCTTGCTCGCGGCGGCGCACGATCTCGCGCACGATCTGCGAGGCAAACTTCTCTTCGCCGTAGACGCGTAGAATCCGGGCGAGGTCGTGTTCGTTATAGGTGTTGATGACCTCAGCTGCGTTTAAGGTGTTATTACCCGGATCCATCCGCATGTCCAATGGGGCGTCCTCGTTATACGAAAAGCCCCTGCCAGGGATATCGAGTTGCGGTGACGAAACGCCCAAATCGAACAGGAAGCCATCGACCCCGGGCACCTCGGCCGAGCAAAGCAGCTCGTCCAAGTCGCCGAAGTTGCCCTTCAGCAGCTGGTGCGGAACTCCGGGAACCTCGCGGTCCAGACGGGCGCCAGCGGCCTCGAGGGCCATGTCGTCCTGATCGACGCCGAGCAAAAGGCCCGTCTCCCCCACCTGCGCGGCCATCTTTACCGAATGGCCGGCACCGCCAAGGGTGCAATCGCAGACAACGGAGCCGCTCTTTAGCCGCAGCGACTCAAGCACTTCGCCGAGCATGACAGGTTCATGCCGATATTCTTGTGTCAAGATCCCACGCTCCATCCGTTACCCGTGCCTTGCCCTTACGAGAAGAAGAGGTCCAGCAGGGCCTCATCGTCATCGTCCTCATCGGCCGCGGCGCGATCCCAAACCTCAAGGTGGTCGTAGTTGCCCACAACCGTAACCTCGCGGTCGAGGTTCGCCTGCTTGCGGAGAGACTCGGAAAGACCGATACGACCGGCGCTGTCCACGTCCATCGACGTGGTGCGCTTGTTGATCGCCCTCATGAGCTTCTGGTCATTAATGTCACGCGGGTTAAAACCCTCGTGGCCCTCACGACCCGCGAAGAGTCCTTCGACCCACTTATCGAAGGCCTCGGCAGAGAACACGTACAGAGCATCGACATCCAGGGCTTTAAACACGCGAACGTGCTCTCCAAGCTCCTCGCGAAGGGGCGCAGGCAGGGATAGACGACCTTTTGCATCGAGATTGCGCTCGTATGCACCAGTCATTCCCATGTGCGCCCTCCCCTCGGTTACTCAGATGGCACGTACGCGGGAAACCACCCCGCCTGTCGACGTCATCAATAATATGGGGAACCGCCCCATTTTTCAACACCTTTCCCC
>DXMF01000039.1 GCA_019414345.1 Collinsella sp. | reverse complement strand
TGACAGCGGATTGGGTCATATGAGCGAAGACCCGCCAGAGCGAGCAAGGTGCCTTCAAGCAAAATGGCGCCGCAGGTTGAGCATAAGTCAGCGAGCGGGCCGCATTTGAGACAAGGTGACGTGAAACGAAAGGGCGCTGACCTTCTGGTCGCGCCCTTGAAGTTGAACGTCAGATTGTCCAAATGCGGCCCGCGCAGCGTCGAGCCGTTACGCGGTTTGGTAAAACCGCGTAACCCCTACGGCCGCTGGCCCATGCCACCCTCGAGGGTGACGGTCTCGCCGTTCATGTACTTAAAGTCGGGACCGCAGAGCTGAACGACCACGCGGCCGATTTCCTTCTCGACGTCGCCGTAGTGACCAGCCGGCGGCATGTGGACGTTGGCCTTGAACGCCTCGGGATAGGCATCCTGGAAGTTCTCGAGCGCAGCGGTCCAAGCAAGCGGGCACACGATGTTGACGTTGATGCCGTCCTTGCCCCACTCGTTGGCGGCAACGCGGGTCAGGCCGCGGATGCCCTCCTTGGCGGCAGCATAGCTGCACTGGCCATAGTTGCCAAACAGGCCGGCGCCCGAGGCAAAGTTGACCACGGAGCCCTTGGTCTCCTTCAGGTGCGGATAGGCCTTCTGCATGTACAGATAGGTAGCATACAGACCGGAGTAAATGGCCAGGTTAAACTGATCCATGGTGTGATCGGCGATGGTCACGCCCGAGGCGCTAGCCTGAGCATTGTTGACGACGGCGTCGATGCGGCCGAACTCCTCAATGGCCTTGTCGATGACGTTCTGGACGACGGCCTCGTTGTCCTGACCAGCCGAGACATCGGCCTGAACAGGCAGAACCTTGACACCGTACTCGGCCTCGAGAGACTCCTTGGCGGCCTCGAGCTTGGCGACGTTGCGGCCGGTGATGACGAGGTTCGCGCCCTCCTTGGCAAATGCGATATCGATGCCGTAGCCGATGGAGCCAGCGGAACCGTCCTTAAGCGTGGCCTTGCCGCCGCCGGTGACGATCACGGTCTTACCAGTGAAAAGTCCCATACAAAGTCCTTTCAAATCGCGACGGGCACGCCCGCCGACTGCGCGTATCCAACTTCACGCGCCAAAAGCTGAGATGCAACTTTAGCGTGTTCAAGCAAAAATAAAAGACCGCGGTAGGCGAACGGCACCACGTAGTTCGGCGAAGGGATTGTCAAGTACAAACTGGATAAAACGGCCGAGTTATTGTTATCAGATCGAGCCATCGAACACGTTTTGAAACTTTGCTGCGGCGCGCGGGATGTCGGCGCGAGACCTTATCATAGGGTGACAAACAACGATGAGGAGCACATGCCTATGACAGACGAGCTGGACCCCCAGACTCAAGAGCATATTGATCATTCCGCAGACGCCGTCGACGACTGCGATACTCCTACCTGCGTCGACGCCTCCACCGATGCGCCCGCCACCGCAGATGCGCCCGCTGCCGCAGATGTGCACGCTGCCGCAGATGTGCACGCCGATGCGGATAAAGCAACAGACACAGACGATACTGTCGAGCATGACGAAAGCGAGCAGCCGGAGCCGAGCGATGCCGAACCCGACACAGACCCCGCGCCACAGGCGGCAGGCCCCATCGAGGTGTCTTCGGAAGAAGAGCTCGATGCCGTCATGGACTCCATGATGGATGCCGTCAAAGCGATGAAAGACGCCGTCGCCGATGCCGATATTGATGCCGAGGAAGAGGAGGCCGCCGAGGCGGCCTCGACCTTTGTGCCCGGCGAGACTCCGGTTGCCGACCAGGGCAGTACCATGCCCTCGTTTCTCCAGCTCGAGCACCCCACGATTGGCGCCGATGCGGTCGATCCGCACGCAGCAGGCTTTTCTGTGGTCGAGGGCGGTACCGGCAATATCGCCGCGCCGCAGACTGCCGATGCGGACGCTGCCGACACCACTCGCCCGACCGCCCCGCACTCCCCCGCCGCGAGCCGCGATCTGGGGACCGCTGTCTCGAACACCGCGAACGCCGTGGGCACCTTTATCGCCCAGGGCGCCTCGGCCATGCGCGAGATGAACGCCGCGAAAAAGGCACTTGCCGATGCCCGCGCCCACCTGACCGAACTTGAGCAGCGCATTGCCGATCAGGCCGAGGAACTCGAGACGCGCCAGGATATCGCAGGCCGCTACGACCAGATCGTCGCCGACCAGCGCCAAGCGATTGCTACAGCGCAAAAGGCCGCCGCGGCAGCCGAGATTGACCGTGATGCCCACGCCGCCAAAGCGACAGAGCTCAAGGGTCAGTTCGAACAAATGAAGACAGAGGATGACGCGACTGAGCTCCGCCTGAAGGCCGCGCTCGACGCCGTGGAGGCCCGCGAGGCAAGCTCTCGCGAGACCGGCAACCGCCTCGTTCGACGTCTTGAGGATTCCAAGCGCATCCGCGACAAGGTGAAGGCCGAGCGAGACGCCGGCATTGCGGCCGCACAACAAACCGTCGACGCCACGCGCGCCCAGCTCGAGACGCTGCGTCATGAGTATGCCGAGCTGCAACGCAATCCCTCGGCAAATCCCGCCAACTATACGGTGCGCACCAGCGAGCTCTCGATGCAGATCTCCGACACGGCAGATGCCCTGCGAAAAGCCGAAGAAGATGTCCCGCGCATCACCGCCGACCTTGAGCACTCGCTTGCCGCAGCCGAGCAGGCCGTCGAGCAGGCTCAAGCCCCCATTGCCGAAGCCAAACGCGCACACCAAGCCGTGACGACTGAGGCCGATGCCGCGCGCGACGAGCTGCAGACGGCGAAAACTGCCGCCACGACGCGCCAGCGCGAACTGCGCGAGAAGATAGCCGCCGAGGACAAGGCACGCCGCGACCAAGAGCAAAGCATCGCCAACGCCCAAGCAGATGCCGCACATGCACAGTCGATCATCGAGCAGGCGACCGAGGTGCATGACCATCCAGAGATCACTGAGTCGCTTGCAGGATCCTTGGCCCGAGACAAAGCCGAACACGCCGAGACCGAGCAAGAAGTCGCCCAGCTCGAGGCCACCGAGGACGCGGTGCGCGAGCGTACCCGCGACTCACGCATCAAATTCACTGGCGCCATCGTCTGCATCGTCGCCGTGATTCTGGCAATCATCCTGATCTGGCTGTTCGCGAGCAAGTAAACCAGCTGCCAAAAAACGCCTCAACTCAGTTGCGGTGAGAAAGTTTCTGTTTAGCCCCAAAAAGGCCAATTCAAGAACTATCTCACCGCAACTTATTTAGATCGACGCAAGGCAACCTATCCCTCTTGCACCGATCTCTTGACATAAGGACTGTCCCCAGGTGCCGGCACAGACGATATGAGCAGGACATAAAAACATTGAGAGCCCCTGCTGCATGAAAGACCGCGGATTAGGCCGACAATGGTGAGTGTCTAATCCAACCGCGGCGGCCACGCCGCATTCATGGAAGGGGCTCCCATGCTCGATACTACCACCTTCGTCGGCCTCGACGTCCACGCCCGCTCGATAAAGGCAGTCTCCCTCGACGTCATGACCGGGGAGGTGCGCTGCGCGACCTTCGGCTACGACGCCGGGGCAGTCGCGGAGTGGGTGCGGTCCGTGGACCCAAAGGCCAAGTGCGTGTACGAGTCCGGGGTCACGGGGTTCGACCTGCAGAAGAGGCTCTCCGGCCTCGGGGTCGACTGCGCGGTCGGCGCCGTCTCGAAGATGATCAAGCCCAGCGCGGACAGGCGCAGGAAGAACGACCGCAACGACGCCGAGTTCCTCGCCCGCATGCTGTCGGTCGGCAACGTGGTCGAGGTGTGGGTCCCCGACGACGAGTGCGAGGCCGCCCGCGACCTGACCAGGGCGCTCGAGGACGCGAGGGACGACCTCTCGCGCTCGAAGCAGCGGCTCTCCAAGTTCCTGCTCAGGCACGGGCTCGTCTTCGACGAGAGGACGCCCACCGGCCGCAGGAAGGGCAACTGGACCCGGGCGCACTGGTCCTGGATCGAATCGATAGGGTTCGCGGAGGGGGCCGACAACGACGTGCTCGCCTACTACGTCGACGCGGTCAGGCGGGCGGCGGAGGAGAAGGCGAGGCTCGAGGGGCTCGTCGAGGCCGAGGCCCGCAAGCCCAGGTGGAGGAGGAGGGTCGACTCCCTCCGCTGCCTCAAGGGCGTAGACACCGCGTCCGCCGCCGACCTCGTGTTCGAGGCCGGCGAGTTCTCGAGGTTCAGGAATGCACGCTCGTTCGCGGCGTGGGTCGGCCTGACGCCCTCCGAGCACTCCAGCGGGGAGA
>DXMF01000038.1 GCA_019414345.1 Collinsella sp. | reverse complement strand
CCCGAGGACTTCCCCATCGATTTCGCAACCGAGGTCTTCTGCCCCGGCCCGTTGCTACACCAGCTGTCGACCTATCTCCCCTACGGCGCCGACACGCTCGGCATCATCGGCGAGTACTACTGGATCGCCCGCGAGCGCGGCACCATCGAGGCCGCGCGAAACCGCGCAAGCTTCCCCCTGCACTATACGCAGGCCGGCGAGCGCCGCGAGGTTACCGTGCGCATCCGCCGCAACACCACCGGCGGTCTCGGAGCCGCCTGGACCATCGATAAAGTCGAGCCTTCTACCAAGTAACAAAAAGGGACAATAACCCCAAGGTTATCGTCCCTTTCTCGTTAGGTCACCTGAGCTCGACTAATCGCGCGTGAGCTTGCGGTGGATACGATGCGGCTGGGCTGCGTCCTCGCCAAGGCGCTCGATGCGGTTGGCCTGATAGGCCTCGAAGTTGCCCTCAAACCAATACCAGTTGCCCGGATTCTCGTCGGTGCCCTCCCACGCCAGAATGTGCGTGGCGACGCGGTCCAGGAACATACGGTCGTGGCTAATGACCACCGAGCAGCCCGGGAACTCGAGCAGTGCCGCTTCGAGCGAGGACAGCGTCTCGACGTCGAGGTCGTTCGTGGGCTCGTCGAGGAGCAGCAGGTTGCCGCCCTGCTTGAGCGTAAGCGCCAAGTTCAGACGGTTGCGCTCGCCACCGGAGAGTACGCCGGCGCGCTTCTGCTGGTCCTGGCCCTTAAAGCCAAAGCTCGCCACATAAGCGCGGCTCGGAACCTCGGTCTCGCCGACCATCATATGGTCCAAGCCATCCGAGACGACCTCCCACAGGTTCTTATCGGGGTCGATGCCAGAACGGTTCTGATCGACATAGGAGATCTTGACGGTCTCGCCCACCTCGAGCTCGCCCGAAGTCAGCGGCTCCAGGCCCACGATGGTCTTGAACAGCGTGGTCTTGCCCACACCGTTGGGGCCGATGACACCCACGATACCGTTGCGCGGCAGGGTGAACGATAGGTCGTCGATGAGCACACGGCCATCGAACTCCTTGTGCAGGTGATGAGCCTCGAGCACCTTGTTGCCCAGACGCGGGCCCACGGGGATGCGGATGTCGGTCCAGTCGAGCTTCTGGCTTGCGCGGGCCTCGGCCTCCATCTCCTCGTAACGAGCCAGACGAGCCTTGTTCTTGGCCTGGCGAGCCTTGGGCGAGCTGCGTACCCACTCGAGCTCGGCCTCCATGCGCTTGGCGAGCTTGGCGTCGCGGTTGCCCTGCGCCTCGATACGGGCGGCCTTGGTCTCCAGATACGTGGAGTAGTTGCCCTTGTAGGGATAAAGGTGACCGCGGTCGACCTCGCAGATCCACTCGGCAACGTTATCCAGGAAGTAGCGATCGTGCGTGACGGCAAGCACCGCGCCCTGGTAGTTGTGCAGGAAGTGCTCGAGCCACAGGATCGACTCGGCGTCCAGGTGGTTCGTGGGCTCGTCGAGCAGCAGCAGGTCGGGAGCTTCGAGCAGCAGCTTGCACAGGGCCACGCGACGGCGCTCGCCGCCGGAAAGTACGTTGACCGGCATGTCGGAATCGGGCAGCTGCAGGGCGTCCATGGCCTGGCCGAGCTTGGAATCGATATCCCAGCCGTCAGCGGCGTCGATCTCGTCCTGGAGCTTGCCCATCTCGGCCATGAGGGCGTCCATGTCGCAGTCCGGGTCGCACATCTCCTCGCCGATCTTGTTGAAGCGATCGACCTTGGCAATCATGTCGCCAAACGCCATGCGCACGTTCTCGATGACGGTCTTGTCGTCGTCGAGCGGCGGCTCCTGCTGCAGGATGCCCACGGTGTAGCCGGGAGTGAGCCTGGCATCGCCGTTGGAGACCTCCTCGATGCCGGCCATGATCTTGAGCAGGGTCGACTTACCCATGCCGTTGGGACCCACGACGCCGATCTTGGCACCGGGGTAGAAGCTCAGGGTCACGTCGTCAAGGATTACCTTGTCGCCATGGGCCTTGCGAGCCTGATACATCTGGTAGATAAACTCCGCCATATGTCTGTTCTATCCTTTCTACCTGCTGTTTCCCTATTCTTGATTCGCTTTAGTGGAAACGAAATGAGGGAACCAGCTCTGAAACGTAACGAAAAAGGGGCATGGTTGCCCACACCCCCTAATACTACCTGGGAAAAGTCCCCCGGAACATACTATGAACTGCGTACGCTAGTTTTCCGCAACCTTAACGAGCGGCTCGCTGCGATTTGCGCCACAACAGATACGAGTAGACGTAGACGGCTCCAACCGAACCAAACGCCAGAACCGCAATCACCGCGGCGACGACTTCACTCGAAAGCACGCTGCCTGCCACGCCCATCACAATCAGGCCAATACCCAGCACCATAAAGCAGGCGCCGCCAAAACGCTGAGTACGGCGCCAGTTCTCGGGATCGGCAAGCGCCCAAGGTGTCTTGATACCGAGCGTATAGTTCTGCTTCACACGCGGCAAGTAGTTGCCTACGCCGATGAACAGCAAACCGACAACACCGGAAATCAGCACGTTAACCGAACCGACCGCCGGCACCACGCCCCAGACCGTAAGCTCTCCCAGCCAGCTTATGGCGCACATGAACAAGGTGAAGGCGATTACGAAGCCCTGGTAGAACTTGCCCGAGGTTCGATATGCCTCACCTTTGGGGTCGATGCGCGGCACCACGCAGAACATTGCGAGAAGCGCCAGAGGCAGCACGCCGAGCGCGGAGGCCATCCAGCTAGGACCCCAACCGTCGACGGCGCCGTTCGCGCCCCAGTGCGTGGGAATCTGCGCAGGCAAGCTCGGCATCACCATGAGGTGCGCTACGACATTGGCGACGCACAGAGCGACCAGCGCAATCCACACGCGCGACGATACCCCCGTGGGGTGAATGCCCTTGTTTTCGTTATTCATCCTTATCACCTTCAGTGTTTGTAAAGCCCATAAACCAGCCAATTAAATCCTGCATGACGGTGGTGTTTAAGCTGTATACGATGTTTTGGCCATGGCGCTCGTCGGTCACCAACCCGGCGTTTTTGAGCGTCGCCAAGTGATGGCTCAGCGACGGCTTACTGATATCGAAATGCTCGGCAAGCTCCCCCGCCGTGCAATTGCCCTCGCGCAGCAACTCCAAAATGCGCCGTCGCGTTGGATCGGCAAGCGCCTTAAAACCCTCTCCCGGCATAAGACCTCCTCTCATCATCTCTCATGACGTGCACACTATACTCAATATTTAGATGTTTGTCTAATTATCTAAAACAGTAACATCTATAGAACATTCGTTCGTATTTAGCTACAATGGAAGTTGAAGCAGGTGGGCCAGCTCCCTCTACCCAAGAAGGAGATGGACTATGAGTATTGACGATGTCCTGACGTTGTTGTTGCTTGTAATCGCGGCTATGGAGCTCGGCATCCACATTGGAGGTCGAATGAAATAGCCGCCCCCGCGTAATGCGAAGACGGCCACTTCTCACGCTACAAACGTGTTTGGGAGTTGGCCAACCCGCGGCAACGGGTGCCATCTGCTTCATCTTATGCGAATCTCTGCCTCATTTCAACAAGCCCCTAGGGCTCAAATGGAATCGCGATAATACCTATAATGGCGATAGCTAAAACACGATTCGCTTCCCCATCGGAGGATGTCTATGACCGAAACCGCTACTGCTCTCGTCGAGACGCGCGATACCAAGCTCGAGATCATCATGGGCCGCGAGGCACTCGATAAGCTCGCCAACGCCACGGTGCTGGTGCTCGGCTGCGGAGGCGTGGGCTCCAATTGCTGCGAGGCACTCGCCCGCGGCGGCATCGGTCATTTCGTCATTCTGGACAAGGACATCATCGCGCCCAGCAATATCAATCGCCAGGCCATCGCCTTTCACAGCACCATCGGCAAGCGCAAGGTGGACGTGATGGAAACCATGATTCGCGATATCAATCCCGCCGCCACCGTTATCAAGCGCACCGAATACCTGCTCAGCGACAACATCGACGAGTTCTTTGCGAGTGTTTTTGAGCAGACGGGCGGCAAGCTCGACTACGTCGTCGACGCCATCGACACCATCTCGGCCAAGCTCACCATTGCCAAATATGCTCAGGACCACGACATTCGTTTGGTTAGCTCCATGGGCGGGGCCAACAAACTCCATCCCGAGTGCCTCCGCTTTGCCGACATTTTCGATACGGTACGTGACCCCATGAGCCGCATTATGCGCAAAGAATGTAAGAAGCGCGGAATCAAAAGCCTGCACGTGCTGTTTAGCTGCGAGGAATCGGTTAAGACCCAACCCCGCGACCCTTCCAACATCCACGAGCGTACCGAGTTGGGTACCGCCAGCTTTATGCCGCCCATCATGGGTCAGATGATTGCCGGCGAGGTTATCCGCCAGATCAGCGGGCGCGGCACCGAGCGCGTGCGCGCCGACGGCCAACGCCTGGACTAACAGGATGTCCTGCGATGGAACCGCAATTCTTTGACACGCATTGTCATCTTGATTTGATGCTCGGCCCCGATGCTGCAGCCAGTGAGTCGGCGGCGTTGGGTCTGGGGCTCTTTGACTGCGGGGTCGACCCACGCGACTTCGCGGCAGCAAAAAAGCGGGCCAGCCGCTACCCAAACATTATCGCGGGCGCCGGCCTCCATCCCTGGTGGATCGCCGACGGTCGATGCGGTCCTGCCGAAGTCGATCTGCTTTGCGAAGTTGCTGCCCAAGAGCGCCACATCGGCGAAATCGGACTCGACTTTTCCGCGCGCTTTGCAGGAAGCGAGCCGCTACAAATACAGGCGCTTGACCGGCTCTGCGATGCGCTCGTGCAGCACCCTCTTGTCGGGCGCGTGATATCAATTCACGCCGTTCGTTCGGCAGGAGCCGTACTGGACGTCCTCGAATCGCATGGACTACTCATCCCAAACCCCAACTCCCCCGCTATCATCTTCCACTGGTTTAGCGGTACTTCGGACGAACTCGTCCGCGCGCGTAATGCGGGCTGTTATTTTTCAGTCAACGAACGCATGCTCGCGTCTAAACGTGGACGCGAATACGTACGACAGATTCCACTCGACCGTTTACTGCTCGAGACCGATGCGCCGGCGAAGGCAAACGCAGAAACAAGCGCGCAGTCGCTCATTAGATCGCTCACAAGGGCCTCAGAACGCATCGCCTCACTCAAAAACTGTGACGCAGAGCACATCGAGTCGGCAGTTTTGGGAAATTCACGCTCTGTTTTTGGCCTTCGCTAACCCCTGTGTGCAAAAAATGCCAAATATGAGTACTGCTGCAAATCTAGTCACATTATTTACGGAAAATAACATCTTGATAATGCACAGCTGTTCATTATCAAGATGCTTAAAATCATTTTTAGCAGGTTTTAATCGCTCGCAGACACCCAACTAGGCTCTCAAAAGCTTGATTTCGCTGTTACTAAATTAGTGACAGTACTCATATTTGGCATTTTTTGCCCACGGGGTCCCAGGGAGGCGACAATTCGACTCACCGGGACTGCTCTCACCTATTCGGAAATCGGCGCTCCATGGCCCCAGGAGCCTTCCATGCCGCATACGGTCGAAGCAAGCCCCGCCGCAAAGTCGAGTGCGCGCTCGATGGCCTCAGCACCATCCTCGCCACGCTTGGCGGAATCGAGATAGCACATCAGGAACGAAGTCAGGAACGAGTCGCCCGCACCCATGGTGTCCTTCATGTCTGCCACGGGCTTGGCATGCTGCCGATAGTAACGCTCGCCGTCATAGGCAATGCAACCCTCAGCGCCAGCCGTTGCGGACACAAAACATGGGCCCAAGCCCTTCAACCAGGCAAGGCGCTCGCGAATCTCATCCTCGCTCGCAGCGTCTGCCGCGCTAAAGAACGCGAAGTCAACGTAGGGAGCAATCTGCTCGTAGTACTCGTCGGTCGAATCGTCCGAGAAGTCAAACGAAACGGTAATACCCGCTGCCTTCAGCTTAGGCAGCTCGCGCTCGGTAAAGCAATAGTTGCCCGAATGAACCACATCGAACTGCTTCATGTACGAAAGATCAAAACGATCGAGGACATAGCGCGCATCGCCACGGATACCGCCCTCGTTGGAGCCAAGGAAGACACGGTCACCATCGACCACAGTAACGCGTGCCGCACCATTCTCGCCGATGAGCTGCTTGCATTTGGCTAGTTCAACGTCCTCATCCTCAAGACTCGCAATCACATGCTCGGCAGCAGCGTCATTACCAAAGATGCCCATATACGCGGAGCGCGCGGCTCCGCATTTCTTGGCATACACGGCAAAGTTCACCGCATTGCCACCCGGATACATCGTGTGGATATGCTCGTAGCGGTCGACGACGTTGTCGCCAAACCCCAGTGCGCTCACGTTAAATGCCATGACGCCACCTCTCTCTTATGTCAACGGAACCACTGTTGTGACAGCAGTACCGCCCAGGATCTACGCGAGTTCCAGCAGTTCCGGCAGCTGGTCGATAATCTTGTCCGCGGCATCCTGGCTAAAGCCAAAGCGCTCCTCGCGCTTGGCAATAACTGTCAGGCCGGCTCGCTTGCCGGCAGTGATGCCAGGCACCGAATCCTCAACGCAGCAGCAGCGATTCGCGGGCAGCCCCAGCAGGTCCAGCGCATGCAGGTAGATGTCGGGCTCGGGCTTGCTCTCCTTAAACTGCTCGCCGCTCACCACATACTCAAAGGCATCCGACAGCCCGCATGCATTGAGCACTTCCTCGATGCTATCCATGGGAGACGAGCTGGCAAGCGCCACGCGAACGCCGCGGCGCGGCAGCTCTCGAATCGTATCCACGGCGCCTGGGTTAATCAAAGCCTGATAGTCGCGCGGACGCTTATGCGCCCACTCGTCCCAACGGGCCAACGCTTCCTCGCCAGTGAAATGCCCCTTACCGGCGCGCTCAAACCAATCGATCAGCATATGCAGGAAGAACTGATGCGAGGTACCGACCTGCCCATTCAACTCCTCTTGAGTCAGGTTAAGCCCAAGCTCCTTGGCAAACGCGGCAGTTTCGCCCAGGTAGTAATACTCGGTATCGACAATGACGCCGTCCATGTCAAAGATAACGGCGTCGAACGGAAATGCGGACACGGCACCCTCCCTAACAAAAGGGCGCCTGTAAGCAGGCGCCCGAACCATGCATTATCGGCGATTCTAACCCAGCAGCTTATCCAGCGCCACCGCAATACCGTCTTCGTTGTTATTGGCGGTCACCATCTGGGCCACAGCCTTAACCTCATCGACGGCGTTGCCCATGGCAACACCGGTGCCGGCCCACTCAATCATGGACTTGTCGTTCTGGCCGTCGCCAAACGACACGACCTCACTGGCATCGATGCCGAGCTTGGGCAGGGCACCCTCGAGCGCACGGGCCTTGTCGATACCGGGCGCCGTGTACTCAAAGTACCAGTCAGCCGTAAACATGCCCGAAAGCGCCTGCTTAAAGGGCGCATACATCTCCTCGTGATGCGCTTGCAGATAGGCCGGGTCGCCCGCAGTGAGCAGCTTGTCCACGGGATAAGCATCAGCGACCTCATGCAGGCTCTCCACCTCGCGAATCTTAAGATCGCACGCGTCGCGCTCATACTTGACGATATTCTTCTGCGAGCCGCCAGGCAGCGTGATCATGCAATGGTACGAATCCTCGACGTGCAGATCGCGACCGAGCGAAATCATAGGGATCACGTCAAAATTTCGCAGGTGATCAATCAGACGATGCAATTCGTCGGCAGGCATAGCCTGATCGAACAGCACCTCGTCGGTCTGGGCATCGACGACGTGAGCGCCGTTAAAGGCCACCAGCAGACCGTCATGGTTTTGAAGGTCGAGCTCCTGCGCCAAGGCGTGCAGCCCCCATGCGGGACGGCCCGAAGCCAAAATGAGCTTAATGCCCGACTCCTGCGCCGCGAGCAGCTTCTCGCGCGTACGCGGACCAATCACTTTCTGATCGTTGGTGAGCGTACCGTCGATATCCATCGCGATGGCTTTGATTGCCATATATGCCTCCTTGCATCGTTTTTATCGCGCACTATCTTATCCGAGCCGGGGCACGTTCGCATAGCGTGGCGCGTGACGGTTGCAAAACCACCCCATTTGAAACAAACGCAAAAAAGTACTTGCAAAGACGCGTTCCGACATATAAGTTGATAAAAGACCGCCGTTGCGGTTTTAAGTAGATCGAGCATATGAAGTTTGAGTTTTAGCGTGTAAGAGAAGGAAGATCGGCAAAGTACAACCCCAAACGCAATGACAACTTAATGAGGTAACTGCCACATGTGAGGCACCCAGGGCATTGCTGTCTCGATTTTGAGCACGATGCCTTCCGCCTTGCATGGGCCGTTCCATCCCGCCCCTGCAGCAACTGCCTCACGGGCTCATTGAAAACCGCATAGCACCCCAACGTCAGCACATCACCCACGGCAAGCACATCACTCACGACAACCAACACATCAACAAACAGCACGAACATCAACCGATTGGAGAAGCTATGACAAACCACCACGCTGAAGACGGCGATAAGAAAAGCATTCTGGATGCCCGCATTGAGCGAGCATATGCAAACGAATATGACGCCGCCTTTGCCGCCGCGACCATCAAGAACTACGCGTCGCTACCGCTCGCGACGATCTTGGCCGACCACCCTCAACTGCTGAAGCGCTGCACAAAGATCATGGGCGACCCCGACATTCGCAAGCTGACAGACCCCTATGCCCCAAAACGCGACAACGATTCGTACGTTCTTACCGTAGGCTGCCTAGCCCATATGCTTACGGCGCTCGACACGAAACTCAAGCTCGAATGGGAACCCGACGAGCGTCATGAACTCGAAAGCAAGCGGAACACCCTGCGCACCGCACTGTTCCTTCCGTTGGACGGCCTCAAGCGCTGCAACGTCGAGCTCAATACACAGGCGCGGCAAAAGCCCGGGACCACGGGGCAGAAAACTCCAAGACCCCATGCGGCCATCGTCGACCGCAACCGATATAACCGCATGACCGCGCACTTTTCTGCCGAGGGAGTAGCCATAAGAACGCTGATCGACCTGCTGTGCCTCCTGAGCATCAACGAGCTATTTGAGGGCTATCTCGCCCTTGTTCCCGCGACGGCACCCAAGTCGGTAGCAAAGATCATCGAAACCTGCAGACGCCAGTTTGAGCGCCATCGCAATGGCAGCGAGATGAACGCCAGCATCGCGCAGTACTACGCGGCTCATTACAAAAATGACGGATGCGCCCCTGTCGAGCATCAGCTGCGGCTCGCCTACACCACGCCCGTCGCAACGCTCCATCGCTTTGGAGCCCTTGGCGCTTGCGAGCCGCACGAACAGGCAGCCTGCCCCACAACCGAGCTCAATCTCAGGCTCGGACGAACCCTGTAGCCCGCCAGCCCCTCCGCGGGCAACAATCCTATTCCACAACACAACCAACAGAAAGGAGTCCTCATGGACACCAATCATTCCCCCATCATCAGCCCCCTCACCATGCGTGAATCCGCCCGAGGTATCACGCTCACCAGCATTTACGATGAGATGCTCGCCCGTCGCGAGCTCTCCGTCATGGGAAACATCGAAACCCCGATGGCCCACGACCTATGCCAGCAGATCCGCCTGCTCGATGCCACCGACCCCAGCCGCCCCATCACCATATTTGTCGCCAGCGCCGGCGGAAGCGTGCGATCGGGTCTTGCGATCTATGACGCCATGCGCCTCGCATCGTGCCCCATCCGCACCGTCTGCCTGGAATTTGCCGCGTCCATGGGCGCCGTGATCTTTATGGGCGGCGACGATCGCCGTATGGCGCCCCATGCAGAGCTCATGATTCACGACCCACTGATCCCCCAGGGGGCAGGCGGCTCGGCACTTGCGCTGCAGGAAACCAGCCGGCGTCTCATGCAGACCCGCAAGACCCTCACGCAAATCCTCTCGGACCGCAGCGGCCTCACGCCCAAGCGCATCCAGTCCCTCACCGCAAAAGACACCTACCTTTCGGCCGAGCGCGCCGTCGAGCTCGGCTTTGCCCACGAAATCCTCTCGACCACCAAGGAGGTCGCCCATGTCTAACCTCGCCAGCCGCCTCGCCGCATCTGAGTCCGCATTGTCCACCATCCTCGCCAAGGATCGAACGCTTTCCTGCGACACCCGCCAAACGGGACTCAACAACAATGCACTTGTGATCGGCCCCTCGGGAGCCGGCAAGACCCGAAACGTCCTCAAGCCCAACCTACTGCAAATGAACGCAAGCTACATCGTGCTCGACACCAAAGGCACGCTCTGTCGCGAAGTGGGACCCGTGCTGGCAGCCCACGGTTACCGCGTGCAATGTCTCAACTTCGCCGACCTCAACACCGTCCCGGCCCTTGCGCCCGGCATCGAGCGCTGCGGCTACAACCCCCTGAGGCACATTCGCCGCAAGGCGGACGGCGGGCCCAACCAGCAGGACATCCTCTCGGTGGCAAAGGCCATCTGCCCCATCGAGGACAACAACCAGCCTTTTTGGGATCATGCGGCGTCAAACCTGCTGTCGTGTCTTATCGCCTACGTCACCGAACAGCTACCCGCCGACGAGCAGACGATCAGCTCGGTCATCAAGCTGATCGAGCACCTGCAGGACGGTGCCACGGGTCGATTGTTTGACGACCTGATCACGACCGACCCCCAAAGCTATGCCCTCTCGCTATGGCGGCGCTACGCCATTACGCAAAATGCCGAGCGCATGCACGCGAGCATCGTCGGCATCCTTGCCGAAAAGGTCATGTGTCTGGGATTCGACGGTGCGGCACAGCTCTATCGTGAGTGCCATCAGGTGGACTTCGCTTCCATGGGACACACCCTCTGCGCCCTGTTTGTAACCGTGAGCGATATTGACCGCAATCTCGATCCGCTGACCGGCCTCTTTATTTCGCAGGCGTTTATGGGCCTCATTCGTGAGGCCGATAGGCAGCCCGACGGCAGCCTGCCCGTGCCCGTGCGCTTTATGCTCGATGACTTCGCAAATCTGCAGATCCCCCAGATCGACAACGTGCTCTCGATTATCCGAAGCCGCAACATCTGGGCAACGCTGCTGCTGCAGTCGACCAACCAGCTCGATGCGCTCTATGGCGAGGCACGCGCACGCTCCATCATGGGCAACTGCGACACGCATCTGGTGCTGGCGTTCCAGGATCCCGAGAGTGCCCGGGTGTTTTCCGACCGCGCCGACGCGCTGCCCAGCACGCTCATGGCGACGCCGATTGATCGCTCGTGGCTCTTTGTACGCGGTCGCACTCCCGAACAGGTCGAGCGCTTTAGGCTCGAAGACCATCCGCTCTACGGGGAGCTGCCCGAGGCGCAGCGAGGCCATGCGGAGGCCGAGATCTAGGCGCAGGGTTCTCGCAGCGCGCGACGCCCCGGCGATGTTCCAAAAGCCCGTGCGCCCCGGGACCACGGCAAAGCAAAGGGGCCCGCATCCGATAGGATACGGGCCCCTGACTATAAGGCGCGATGCGTTAACAGCAGCGACTACTTGCGGTGAGCGCGGTAGAACTCGATGAGCGCCTGGGTCGAAGCGTCCTGCTCGGCCTTGGCGGCATCGTCGTGGAAGGCAGGGGTGATCTGCTTGGCAAGCTGCTTGCCCAACTCGACGCCCCACTGGTCGTAGGAATCGATGCCCCAGACCGTACCCTCGACAAACGTGATGTGCTCGTACAGGGCGATGAGCTCGCCGAGCGCGAACGGGGTCAGCGTGTCGCCGAAGATCGAGGTCGTCGGACGGTTGCCCTCAAAGCAGCGGGCCGGGACGATCTGCTCGGGCGTGCCCTCGGCACGAACCTCGTCGGCCGTCTTACCAAAGGCGAGCGCCTTGGTCTGGGCCAGGAAGTTGCCCAGGAACAGCTCGTGGACATCCTGGCCGCTGTCGGTTGCGGGGTTGGCAGTGTTGGCGAAAGCGATAAAGTCGGCCGGGACCACCACGGTGCCCTGGTGCAGCAGCTGGTAGAAGGCGTGCTGACCGTTGGTGCCGGGCTCGCCCCAGAAGATCTCACCGGTATCGGAGGTCACAGCGCTGCCGTCCCAGCGGACGTGCTTGCCGTTGGACTCCATGGTGAGCTGCTGCAGGTAGGCCGGGAAGCGGTGCAGATACTGGCAGTACGGAAGCACGGCGTGGCTCTTGGAGCCGAAGAAGTTGACGTACCAGACGTTGAGCAGGCCCATCAGTGCGACGGCGTTGCTCTCGAGCGGCGTGTTGCAGAAGTACTCGTCGATGGCGTGGAAGCCCTCGAGGAACTGCTGGAAGCGCTCGGGGCCGAGCACGACGATCAGCGACAGGCCCACGGCGGAGTCGACGGAGTAGCGGCCGCCGACCCAGTTCCAGAAGCCGAAGGCGTTGGCGGGGTCGATACCGAAGGCCTCGACCTTCTCGAGTGCGGTGGAAACGGCGACGAAGTGCTTTGCCACGGCCTCGGCGTTCTGCTCATCGGAACCGTCGATGGCGCCCTGAGCCTTGAGCTGCTCGAGCATCCAGGTCTTGACCTCGCGAGCGTTGGTGAGGGTCTCGAGCGTGGTGAAGGTCTTGGAGACGATAATCACGAGCGTGGTCTCGGGATCGAGGCCGCGGAGCTTCTCGGCCTGATCGTTGGGGTCGATGTTGGAGATGTAGCGGCAGTCGATACCGGCGTCGGCGTAGGGACGCAGAGCCTCGTAGGCCATGACCGGGCCCAGATCGGAGCCACCGATGCCGATGGACACCAGGTGCTCGATCTTCTTACCGGTTACGCCCTTCCACTCACCGGAGCGCACGCGCTCGGCGAAGGCATACATGCGATCGAGGACCTCGTGCACGTCGGCGACGACGTCCTGGCCGTCGACGATGAGCTGGCCCTTCTCGCTTGCCGGGCGGCGCAGCGCGGTGTGCAGGACAGCGCGGTCCTCGGTGGTGTTGATGTGCTCGCCAGAGAACATGGCGTCGCGGCGCTCCTCGAGCTTCACCTCGCGAGCAAGATCGCACAGCAGCTTGACGGTCTCATCGGTCACCAGGTTCTTCGACAGATCGAAGTGCAGGTCACCGGCGTCAAAGCTCAGCTTGTTCACGCGGTCGGCGTCAGCAGCGAACCAGGCCTTGAGGTCGATACCTTCGGCCTCGAGCTTCTCCTGATGGGCCTCGAGTGCCTTCCAAGCGGCAGTCGACGTAGCATCGATAGGTGCGGCAACAGTTGCCATAGAGTCCTCCTCAGCATACGGGCGCACGCCTCCATGCGCCCGGACATTCAGATGCCACTATTCTAGCGCAGGTCAAGACTACAATCAGCGAGCGTTGCCAATCGGCCCCCAAACGGCAACCGACCAAATAGGGACAGGTTTATTTTGGCAGGTCAAACGCTTTACCAATCAAAAATAACCCGTCTTTTTATGCCAAATATTAGGCCGCGGCACACACGCTGCCGAGCAACTCGCGCAGAGGAGACCCAATGCCCTCAAGCAATTCGGGAGCGATAATGGCAAAAACGGGAACCTCGCCGGCTCCCGCGACGGCAGGCACCTTGCCCTCCGAGACAATACATCCATAAGGGACAAAACCGTCTTCGCCGGCATCGAGCACGGCCATGCGACGCGCGAGTTCGCGCGCAAAGCCGGCAGTATCGGCATCTCCGATCGCCAGGACAAAGTCGACGCCTTCGTCGGTCGCCAGGGCCACGGCTTCGTCGATCAGTTCGTCTCCCCCGTCACCCTCAACCGAGCCGCAGCGAAAAAGCACGCGCTCGAGCAGAGCTCGATCAAGCGAGCCGAGCGCCGCCGAGACGAGCTCATCACGCGTATGCTTGTCTCCGCCCAGCACGACCAGCGCCTTGGTGCCACCGTAGTGAGCGACCAATCGTCCGCACCAGCGAGCCACGTCCCCATCCGCAACAAGGCGTGTCGGCATACCAAACCCATAATTGACCATCTTTCCCACAACCCTTCCGTGCGCATAGGCGGTATCAATCGTTAGGCTCATGCTACGAAGCAAGGTTTTCCGAGCTGTTTCGCACTCTTTAGAGCTGCGTTAAAAACCCGATCCAACCGCACGACCATACCTACCAAAACAAACCAATCCCTTTTTGACAGGTTTTGACGATGTCCGGATGAGAGGGTATTATCGAACAGATATTCGATAAGAACATGTGTTTGATGGGAGGACGCGTGGGGCACGAGCGTCACACCTACATCTGCATCGACCTCAAGACGTTTTACGCTAGCGTCGAGTGCGTCGACCGTGGGCTCGATCCGCTCACCACCAACCTGGTCGTTGCCGACGAATCGCGCGGGCGCACGACCATCTGCCTCGCCATCACACAAGCTATGAAAGACTTAGGGATTCACAACCGCTGCCGTCTGTTCGAGATTCCCAACGGCATCGACTACATCAAGGCCGTACCGCGTATGCAGCACTACATGGAGGTGTCGGCGCAGATCTACGGTATCTACCTGGAATACGTCAGTCCGCAAGACGTTCACGTCTACTCAATTGACGAGTGCTTTATCGACGTGACACCCTACCTGGACCTCTATCACACCGATGCGGAAGGCTTCGCCTGCATGTTGCGCGACGAGATCCTGGCGCGCACCGGCATCACGGCGACGGTCGGCATCGGCCCCAACCTATTCCAGGCCAAGGTTGCACTCGATATCACCGCCAAGCACGTACCCAGCCGCATCGGCATACTCGACGACGAGACCTTTCGCAAGGAAATCTGGCCCCATCGTCCCATCACCGATATCTGGGGCATCGGCCCCGGCGTGGCAGCCCGACTCGAAAAGTATGGCGTCTACGACCTGATGGGCGTCGCCGCACTCGACGAGAACCTGCTCTACGACGAGCTCGGCGTCAATGCCGAGTATCTCATCGACCACGCCTTCGGGCGCGAGCCGACAACCATCGCCGATATCCAAGCCTATCGCCCGCAGGCAACCTCAACCACCACAGGACAAGTGCTCTCGAAGGGTTATGCCTACGAACAGGCCTATACCGTCTTGCGCGAGATGGTCGACAACGCCGTTTTAGACTTGGTCGATAAGCACGTGGTCTGCGACAGCATCTCGCTCTTTGTGGGCTACGCGAGCGAGCGCGCCGACATACGCCGCCTCGACGCCAGCGGTACAGCGCAATATGTGGACGGATGCGGGCACCTGCGCTCGAGCACGTCGAGTATCGAACCCACCGCAACCGCCGGCCCCGGGCTCGCGCCCCGTGCTCCCAAGCCCGTCCAGCGCGATGACGAAAGGCGTCGCCTGGTGCGCGAAGCGCAGGCAATCGATGGCATCTTTGTGGGAGAGCATGGCGGCAAACCGCGCGGTGGCTATGCCGCGCTCTTTGCGCACTCCAACGCCTCGCGAAAGCTACCCGAGCGCACCAATTCGTTTAAGAAGATCATGGGCTATTTCGATGATCTCTGGGCGCAAACCGTCGACCCTAAACGACCGGTCAAGCGCATCAACCTGGGCTTTGGCAATCTTGTGCCCGAGGAATTTGCCACTATCGATCTGTTTAGCGATGTCGAGGCCGATGAGCGCGAGCGCGACCTGGCGCGCGCCGTCCTGGCCGTGAAAGGCAAGTACGGCAAGAACGCGCTCGTCAAGGGATTAAGCTTTACCGCCGGCGCTACCGCGCGCGAACGCAACGACCAAGTTGGAGGACACCGTGCCTAAACCCAAACAACAGCCCGTGCGCCCGCCGACCGCCTTCGAGCGCCTGGCGGACCCCGAGGGCAGACGCCGCGCCGCCGACCCCAACCTCACAGCCAACGGTGCCGTGCGCGCCAACCGCGCCGCACAGTTTATGCCCTTTGCCGCCCTCACGGGATACTACGAACTCGTGCGCAAGCAGGAAATCACCGTCGAGCCAAAACGTGAGCTCACGGAAGAAAAAGCCCTCGTGCTTTCTAAAAAGCTCGAGGGTCTCAAACGTGGCGACTTGGTCCGTGTCACCTATTACGATACATACGGCTATCGCAGCCGCACCGGCATCCTCGACGAGGCGCTCCCCGCCTTCAAGCTCCTCAAGCTCCGAGACATCGCCATCGACTTCGACGACATCCAAGACATCGAACTGCGCGGACGAGCCTAGCCAAGGAAGCGCATCCAGGGCGGCGCTTACAGCGTCATGACGTAGTAGCCCGCGTCTTTCACAGCCGTCTCGAGGACACCACGATCAACCGGCTGTTTAGAGCGCACACGTGCCGTGTGATCCGCATACGTCACCGTAGCCCACACGCCATCAAGCGCATTGAGGGCATTCGTCACATTCCGGGCGCAGCCGTCGCAACTCATGCCGCCGATAAGGAGTTCCTCACGATAGGGGTAGTGGGACTCGTCGGTGTCTGCCACCACAACCTTTTTGGCCTTCTTGCCGCTCGCACCATCGCTGCAGCAACTCTTCCCGTGTGTCGAAGCGGCAATGCGACGCAGTCCAAAAAACATGCCGACGGCAATGACGGTCAGCACGATGAGATTCGCAGGGTTGAGCAAGTCATTCATGCGTTCCCCTTTCAGTAGCACTATCTAGATACCCCCATGGGGTGTCCCCATCTTAACCCAAAATCATGTCCGTTCGGTCAATTAGTTTTCCTCTTCAAACTTTTTTGTTGACCATGGCTTACTTTCGTGTATAAGTTTTCCTAGGCTAACAGTTTAGATCCGTAAGGAGCGACGTGACTCGAACCATAGACATCCCAACGTTTCAGGCAGCAGTCGTGCGCAACTGCTCCCCCACGCTCGCGGGCATCAAGCCGGCATCGCTCTTTACCTATCCAGGCACCTACGCCCACGGGGACGGCTCGACCGCAACAGAAACCATCGCAGAACGCCGAGCACGCCTGCTCAACGTTATCGCCCAGTGCAACCGCGAGCTTGACCCGCTTGGCATCCACCTGAGTGTTTTGGTCTGGCGGCCCTGCGGAGCGCTCGTGTACGTGTACCGAGCCAAAAGCCTCACCACCTATTTCGCGGACCCTCGCGCCAAAACGGCGCTCGCCTCGGAAGGCTACGACACGAGAGACCTTTCGACATGCCTTGTGCATTTGGCATCACGCATCACGCTCGCGAGTAATAACGTCGCGGAATGCGCCTGTAGCCAGACTCGATGCGCACTACCCCAGCAAGCTAGCTGCAGCAACGACTGCACCTGCGAGTTTCCGCACGAAATAGGCTACTTCCTAGGATATCCCTACGACGACGTGCACGAGTTTATCGTCCAGCGCGGCGAGAACTATAAGGTCTTTGGGGCCTGGAAGGTCTACGCAAATGTCGAGCAGGCACTTGCGACGTTTGATGCCTACCGCGCCTGCACCCAATACTTCACCTTTGTCTATCAGCAGGGCTACAGCTTGGCGCAACTTGCCCAGGCAACCCGATAGAACATAGAAGCCGTGGCAACCTGCCGCACAACTGAAAGGACTCAACATGAGCAAGATCGCCGTCGTCTACTGGAGCGGCACGGGCAACACCGAGGCCATGGCAAACCTCGTTGCCGAAGGTGCAACCGATGCCGGCGCCGAGGCAGAGGTCATCTCCTGCGCCGACTTCTCCGCAGACAAGGCCGCTGGCTATGACGCTATCGCCTTCGGCTGCCCCGCCATGGGTTCCGAGGAGCTTGAATATGATGAGTTCCAGCCCATGTGGGATGAGGTCAAGGAGACCCTCGGCGACAAGAAGGTCGTCCTCTTTGGCTCTTATTCGTGGGCCGAGGGCGAATGGATGGACAACTGGAAGGCGGACGCCGACGAGGAGGGCGTCAACGTCGTCGATTCCGTCATCTGCTACGACGCCCCCGATGATGAGAGCGAAGCGGCCTGCCGCGCCCTTGGAGCCGAGCTCGCCTAGCGGCAATGAGCTCCGCCCGCAACGCGCATTGCAACAAAACACATTCGCGTCCCAACAAAAACGGGAGCCGGATCACATCCGGCTCCCGTTTTCTGCTATGTCAGTCATATAAAGCGGCTACGAGATATTGCCCAAGAACTCCTTGGTGCGCTCGCTCTTGGGGTGGTCGAAGACCTCGCTCGGCGTACCCTCTTCCACAATGACGCCGCCGTCCATAAAGACGACGCGGTCGGCGACATCGCGGGCAAAGCCCATCTCGTGCGTCACGACGATCATGGTCATACCGTCGTGCGCCAGGTCGCGCATGACGCCCAGAACGTCGCGCACGAGCTCAGGGTCGAGCGCCGAGGTGGCCTCGTCAAAGAGCATCACGTGCGGGTTCATCGACAGGGCGCGGGCGATGGCCACGCGCTGCTGCTGGCCGCCCGAGAGCTGGCTCGGCATAAAGTCGATGCGCTCGGCCAGGCCGACCTTGGTCAGCTCCTCGACGGCGATCTTCTCGGCCTCTTCCTTGCTGCGCTTGAGCACCTTTTGCTGCGCAAGCATGACGTTCTTTTTGACCGACAGGTGCGGGAACAGGTTGAACTGCTGAAACACCATGCCCAGGTGCGTGCGCACTTTGTTGAGGTCGACGCCCTTGGCACACACATCCACGCCCTCGACGACAATCGAGCCGCTCGTGGGATGCTCCAGGCGATTGATGCAGCGAAGCATCGTCGACTTGCCCGAGCCTGAGGGGCCCAAGACCACAACGACCTCACCCTTGTGCACATCCAGATCGATATCGCGCAGGACCACGTTGTCCCCAAAGGCCTTCTGGAGGTTCATGATGCTGACGACGACCTCGTTCGAGTTATTGGTTTCGCTCATGATAGGACCTCCTTACAGACCGGCGATGTGATCGGCGGGCGTCGCGACAACCTGTCCGGCGCTCTTGGCGGGACGCTTCTTCTTGGTCTCGGCCGTGCCCAAAAGCCTCGCCTCAAGACCGCTCACCAAGCGAGCGAGCGGCAGGGTGATGACCAGATAGAACAGGGCGGCAACCACGTACGGTGTAATGGAGCCCGTCGTGGCCACGATGGTACGGGCGTTCATGACGATCTCGACCACACCCACGGCGGCAAGCAGCGACGTATCCTTGTAAAGCAAGATAAACTCGCTGGTCAGCGTAGGCAAAACATTACGGAACGTCTGCGGAATCATGACATAGAGCAGCGTCTGGAACGCGTTCATGCCCAGCGAACGCGCGGCCTCGTTTTGGCCCTTGGGGATCGATTGAATACCGGCACGGAAGATCTCGCATAGGTACGCAGACGAGTTCATGGCCATGACGATAACGCCAAGCACGTAGTCATCAACCTTGACGCCGGCCAACGGCAGACCGAAGAACGCGATATAGATCTGCAGGAACGCCGGCGTACCGCGGATGATATTCACATAGATGCCGGCGAGGCAGCGCAGGATGCGCGACTTGGAGATGCGCATGAGCGACAAGGCAAAGCCAAAGGGAATTGCCAGCGGAAACGCCACAAGCACGATCGAGAGCGACATAAGGAAGCCCTTAAAGACGATCGGCAGGCTTTGGACCAAAATGACTGGGTTTAAGAACAGGCGCAGGAACATATTGGAGTTCCAGGCCTCGACCCACGGCTGCTCCTTAAGATCGGCCAGGAAGTTATCGAATGCCGTCACGCCCTTGATCTCCACCGACGGAATCTTGGAGATCTTCTTGGTCGAGCCATCGGCCAAAGTGCAGGTGCCGCTAAAGGCCTCATCGCCGCCCTCGACGGGGAAGGTCACGCCGTAAACCTCGACACGGAAAAAGCCGCCGGCAGGCGCCGTCTCGCCAAAGTCGATCTTGAGCGTCTGGCCGTCAGCCTTGCACGTGGGCTTCATGGGCGTACGATCCATGAGGTCCTCGCCCGAGAGCATCGTCAATCGCGTGTCATCGGTACCAAACGTCGTGCCGTCGACAAACGTCAGCGAAAGACCGCTCAGCTCCTCGTCGGCATCGGCCTGGACCTCCCAGGTAATGCGCGTCTCGGTACCGCCGACCACAGCGCTGCCCGAACCAGTGTTGGGTCGGGCGGTAATCTTTGCGGTCTCAAGCGCCTGGGCGGTCGTGGGCGCATATGCCCCTGCGCACACCAGCGCGAGCGCCACGGCCATGGCGCAGGCTAGCTTTTGGAGCAAGGCGGGCAGTGGAAAACGCTGCTCCGCGGCCCCTTTGTTCAGTCGAGACAAGGTGGCTCCTATCGTAGAAGTTGCCGGCAAAACGAGACGGAAATACTCTCCGTCAAGAGAAGCGCAAAGGCCCTCTCCGCCAAAACGGAAAGGGCCCGCGAGCAATCAAGTAGCTATTTTACTTGATGTTGTACTTAGCCATGAGGGCGTCAATGGTACCGTCGTCGGTCAGGTCCTTGATGGCCTGGTTGATGTCTTCCTTGAGCTTGGTGTTACCCTGGTTGATGGCGATGGCGTACTCCTCGCCGGTGCTGATCTGCTTAATGGTCTGGCAGGTGTTGAACTGCTCGGCGGTCAGCTGGCTGGCAACGGAGCGGTTGGTGACTACGGCGTCGCCCTTATCGGACTGCAGGGCGCTAAAGCACTCGGTAGCGTCCTTGTAGGGGACGATCTTGGCCTTGGGGAAGTTCTCCTGGGCAAAAGACTCGGCGGTCGAGCCAGACTGAACGATGATGGTAGCGTCGGCGTTGTTGAGCTTCTCGCTGTAGTTGTCGGCCGTGATGTCGGTGTTATCGACCTTGGTCACGATAGCCTGATCGTCCATGTAGTAGGAATCGGAGAAAGTGACTTCCTTCTCACGCTCGGGCGTGTCGGTGATAGCCGCGATGGAGACGTCGTACTTGGCGCCCGAAGCGACACCCGGAACCAGCGTGTCAAAGTCATTGTTGACGTACTCGACATCCAGGCCCAGCTTGTCACCGATAGCCTTGATGAGCTCAAGGTCAAAGCCCTGGTAGTCGCCGTTGTCATCCTTGTACTCAAACGGCGCGTACTCGGCAGAGGTGCCGACGGTCAGCGTGCCGTCCTTGACGAGCGCGTACTCCTTGGAGCCGTCGACCTTCTCGACCTTAGCGTCGTCAGAGCTGCTGGAACCGGCATCAGAACCAGAGGTGGCGTTGGACGAACCGCAGCCCGTCAGAGCAAGGGCGAGCGCCATAGCACCCGTGGCGGCAAATGCGCCAAGCTTCTTCAGCTTCATAATCAGTCTCCTTCCGGTGACCTCGTTTGATTCAGAGGTCTGCAAAAACTGTTGGCTATTATGCACCCGGAATTACGAATCTGCAATGAGAAAACTGATTGAAACAAACCCATAACGTGAATGGAATACTCTACTTTGTGACAGTCATTACTGCTGCAATGACCTTAATAGTCTAATTTCAGCTGCATAACCTGCAAGTTCGTTCGGAGTCTCCAAAATAAACGGCAGCGAACGCAA
Source organism: Collinsella sp. (assembly GCA_019414345.1). Classification (GTDB taxonomy): domain Bacteria; phylum Actinomycetota; class Coriobacteriia; order Coriobacteriales; family Coriobacteriaceae; genus Collinsella. The sequence continues at coordinate 2,050 of DXMF01000038.1, read as the reverse complement.
GTGGCCATTCGATACAATATTCTGCATAACCTGCATACCTCCACCAAATTCCTCACTGCCAAGGTATCCCTTGCCGATGCACTCGTGACGATCTTTATGGGCGCCACAAGAGTTCTTCGAATCGTTGATGTGTACGGCATGCAAGCGATCGATACCCACCACGCGGTCGAACTCGTCGAGTACGCCGTCCAGATCATGGATGATGTCGTAGCCGGCATCGCTCACATGGCAGGTGTCTAGGCAAACGCCCAGCTTGGCCGACAGCTCGGGGCGTTTGCCGGCAACACCCTCAATGATGAGCGCCAGTTCCTCAAAGCTGCGGCCCACCTCGGTGCCCTTGCCCGACATGGTCTCGAGCAGCACCGTCGTCTGCTGGCCCTCAAACATCACCTGACACAGGGCGTCGACAATCATCTGAATGCCGGCGTCGGAGCCCTGCCCCACATGCGCACCGGGATGGAAGTTGTAGTAGTTGCCGGGCAGCGCCTCCATGCGCCGCAGGTCCTCTGCCATAGCCTCCAAGGCGAACTCGCGCGCCCGCTCTTTGGCAGAACAGGGGTTGTAGGTATACGGGGCATGCGCCACCAGCGGTCCAAAGTCGTTTTGCGACATAAGCTCGCGCAGAGCCGCCACGTCATCCATGTCAAGTTCTTTTGCCTTGCCACCGCGCGGGTTGCGCGTAAAGAACGCAAAGGTATTGGCGCCAATGGACAACGCCGTCTCCCCCATTGCCCGATAGCCCTTCGTCGTCGAAAGATGACACCCGATCGTCAGCATCTCCAGCTCCCTCCTCATCAGTTGCGGTGAAATACGGTCTATTGGTGCCCTATTTTGGCGCAAACAGACCGTATTCCACCGCAAGTTATAAAAGGGGCATCAGGGGCAAAGGCCTCCAAGGCATTCCAGGCGCTGGCGCCATGCCCCCACGCACTAAAGTTTCAAGCGAATCGCATCGATAATGCGCGCGCAGCGCTGCGTGGCGGCAAGGGGCATGACGGGACTCTCGAGTTTCCCCGCCCGGATGAGCTGGGTCGCATGCTGGATTTCGCCGTAGAAATCATCGATCTCAAACGGGGCATTTATTTCGAGCGTTCGACCGTCGGAATACTTCACATGGGCGAGCTCGGGGCGATGGAGACGCTCGATTTCCAACGAGCCTCGCTCACAGACAATCGTTAAGCGGCTTTCATATGTTGCTTTGCCGTCGCACACCATATGAATGGGTATACCGCCGACGCTCATACGGATCTCGTCGGCCCAATCGACGCGGCCGCCTGATACGTCACGCCAGCGAACTTCACGGGATGAAACCTCGCACGCGCCCGCGAGCAAATCCTCAAACCAACCGACCGCATAGCAGCCCATGTCATATAGACAGCCGCCCTGCAACGAATCAAGCAGATAGCCCGAAGGAGGCTCGCCGTAATCGAGCTTTTGCACGCTTTCAATCGAGACAATACGGCCAAGCTCACCCGACGCAAGCAAGTCCTTCACGCGAGTGCGCATCGGGCAAAACCGATTCTTCATCGCCTCCATAAACAGCACGCCGCGCTCACGAGAGGTGGAGGCAATCGAGAGAGCCTCTTCCTCACTCAAAACGGCCGGCTTTTCGCACAGCACGGCCTTTCCCGCGCGCAGTGCCCGACAGACCCAATGCGCATGCATGCCATGTGGAAGAGCCAAGTAGATTGCGTCGACATCGGGGTCGGCAATCAGCGCATCATAAGCCACATCGCCGCTATCGTCAGCCGTGGCATAACTGTGCGCGGCATCAATCGAAAACGCCCTGCAAAACTCCTCAACATGCGAAGGAGTGCGGCCGGCGGCAGCCACAAGCCGTGCCCCGTCCACCTCCTTGAGCGACGATGCAAATCGATGCGAAATGTGTCCAGCGCCCAAAACGCCCCAACAAACCTCACGCAAATCATCACATGAATCCCGATGACCCACGACAGCCCCCTTCAGTTGCGGTGAAATAGTTCCTGTTTGGCCCCTATTCGGGGGTGCGGACGATTTCTTGGACCGCGCCTAGGCGTATCCAAGCTTCCTG
>DXMF01000037.1:102591-137668 GCA_019414345.1 Collinsella sp. | reverse complement strand
ACCGAATGAAGATGCGTGCGACGGGGGCGAGGCGAATGGCTGAGCGGTATCGATACGCGGGTTCAACGGTATTATATTGACTACATAGATTATTAACTTGCATTTCTAACAGTTAAGGAGACGGGTGCTTTCCAGCACACTCCTTCGATGATGCCTTCCGCTAGTTGCTATGCCGGTTTCAGCCAACAAAGAATGTGCCCGGGCGCTCAGGTTCACCGTTAGCGTTGGCAACATATGAGATGGGCCAGACCCTTGCCGCGCGCCGATTGCGCGAGAGGTGTCGGGCTCCATGTTTATTCCACCTGCTTGTTATCAACCAGCTTCGTTCAACGTTAGACATTCAAGATGTCAGACGTCGAACCTGCGCCAAAGACGCAGCTGGGGCTACTAGTTGCCTACAATCGCTCGCGAAGCTCGCCTGTTCGTGCGTGAATATCTGACAGCTCCGTCAGACATTGTCGGACATTTGATTGTTCGACAAATGCGCACGTGGTCGCGTTCGCAAAGATTACTGAACGGTCGATGGGTGCGTTGAGACCGGAGCAAACGGCGGATGCCAGAAAAATGGCCTCACAGAATCGCACCCATGGTTGATAAAATTGACCGCCCTGGCGCAAATACCCGGGCGGTCAATTCATCCCCTCGTTCGCGATCCTGTTGGGTTTTGGGGCTTTGACATGTTGTTGACGAATGGATCAGCCGTACAGCTTGATCTCCCGGGGTTCCATGTGGTCGTCCCCCAATAAGACGTCCCTGATGTAGCTCTGCGGCAGGAACTCGACGGGCAGCACTGGGTCGTCGACGTAGCCGGGCACGGGGAGTAGGCGTGGCCTTTGGATATAGCGTGGCCGCCTGCCGGCGGTCGGACTGCCACTTCAGTCAAAAGCTCGGGCGCGCGCATTAAAATAATGGATATATCGCTTGATAGGCTTTTGACCAAGCATGAACATCGCAGGTAAATCCGTGTACCAATTTTTGGTATACGGATTTACCTGCGGTTTGCTGAAAGCTCTGACATGCGCTGTCGACTTCATTAAAATCGATTGCCGATCAAGTCTTCCTATATATGCGAGCCCTGAGAAACTGCGCTGTGAACCTGAGACCGCTATCGATCGGCCCGGTGCACCGGGCCGCTGTCCTCGAGCCGGCATCAGCTTGCCGGTCTCAAAACGTATACTTGATTTAAGGCGGAGTGGAATGTGGGCGCGCAAGGAGATGCGGAATCGATGAGAGCCTCAAAAAAAATTACTGCAGTGTTATCATCTTTCATCCTCTCTATTCTTCCATTTCTGATTCTATGGGCGGCTTGGTCAGTCCTCCCTGATACAATTCCCGCTCATTGGAGTGGGGGCGTGGTTGATCGATGGGGTAATAAGCTTGAATTGCTGGTTGTTCCGCTGTTTTCTCTGATTGGTTCTATTGCAATTTCTGTGTACCTTATTGTTTCCACGCGGCGAAGAGAGTTCGCGGATTTCTCTGTTCGAATGCGACGGGACTTTGTTGCGTGCTATATTTCTAGTCTTCTTTTATCGACAACCTGCTCAGTGATAATTGCCGTTTGGGTTCAGTTGATTCTTACGCAAAACACTGCGGTTGATGGGGGGCTTGGACTATCGATCCTGTATTCCCTTCCCGGGCTATATGTGATCTTGTGCGCTTTGCCGCCTTTTTATGCGAGCGGCGAGAGCAAAAAGGCAGAGCGCCTGATAACAGTTCTTATTGGCGGCGCGGAGATTGTTCTTTGTGGAATAGTGCTTGAAGGTTCGACTGCCTCTTATGCGATGATTGGACTGATGATTCTGTTCTGTGCGTTTGAGATTGTGTCACAGGTAAGGGATAGCCGGTCCTTATGAGTTGAATTACGCGCGTGCGGATATAAAGGGTGGCATGTTAAATTTGTTGAAAACTCTGACATGCGCTGCCGACTTCATTAAAATCGATTGCCAATCAAGTCTTCCTATATATGCGAGCCCTGAGAAGCTGCGCTGTGAACCTGAGACCGCTATCGATCGGCCCGGTGCACCGGGCCGCTGTCCTCGAGCCGGCATCAGCTTGCCGGTCTCAAAACGTATGCCGTCCGGTACGACCAACAGCCGAGTCTTGCGCCCAGTTCGAGCAGCGCCAGAGCCCCGTGCCGGAACCCACGCAGCCGATGGCAGGGGAATTCAGCCGCGGCCATCGAGGAGCCGACCCAGGGACGGCGCCCCCAGTCCTCAAAGGATTTCCACCGCCCCCTACAGGCCTGGATTGATTTAACAGTTGATTTAATCCGGCTGAACAAGCCGAGCATGGGCCGGTTGACAAAATGTAAGGTAAAAAAGCAGATACGACCGAACGCCGGTGCGGGGTTCGGGTGATGTGATAGAAAGTAATACACGTATTACATCTAACCGGGAGGTGCATCATGGCAACCGCCACCGCAGCCCTGAGAACCCCCGAGGACCTCGCGAACAGGTACGACCGCCTGACGAAGTCGACGGGCCGCACGAAAAACTTCTACATGACGGAGGCCATCGCCGCCGAGATAGACAGACTCGAATACGAGTACGGCCTCATGAATTATCCGGGAAGCGTTTGATTGCGAGGCACGCCGGTGTGCGGGCCTGAGTCGTCAGGCCCGCACAGGGGGACCGCGATGGTGGCCACCGCGCCGCCCGAGGGGCTGTTGGCGAGCGAGACGGAGCCCCCGTGGGCGCTCGCGGCCTCGGAGGCGGCGTGGAGGCCGAGCCCGTAGTGGCGGCCTCCGTCGCGCGAGGAGCGGGAGGAGTCGTCTGTGAAGAGGCGCTCACAGCCGCGTTCGAGGGCGGCGGGAGAGAAGCCCGGTCCGTCGTCGGCCACCTCGATGACGAGGTGGCCGCCCTCGACGTCGCAGGAGACCGCCACGCGCGAGCGCGCGTGCTCGGCGGCGTTGACCACAAGGTTCGCGGCGGCTCGCGCCAGGGCGGTTCGGTCGAGCGGGGCCTCGGGCGCGCCCGCGACAGCGGGGCCCGTGGCCGCGTCGAGCATCACGCCTCGCGCCCGGGCGATCTGGGCGGCCTCGGCGAGGACCTGCTCGCAGAGCTCGGCCGGCCGCATGGGGGGCCTCTCCGCCCCGCCGGACCCGCGCGAGGCCTCGATGAGCAGGCGCACGTAGCCGTCGAGCCTTTCGACACTGCCGGCTATGTCGCGCGCGGCGGCCGCGAGGTCGGCGTCTTTCTCGTCTTCCAGCTCCTCCGCCACGAAGTCGGCGTTGGCGCGCAGCACGGTGAGCGGCGTCTTGAGGTCGTGGGCGAGCGACGCCACCTGCTCGCGCTGCCCCCGCTCCGCGGCCCAGCGGGCCTCGAGCGACTCGGCGAGGGAGGCCCGCATGGCGTCCATCGCGGCGAGGACGTCGTTCACCTCGCGCACGTTGGTGCTGCCGACCGCGAAGTCGAGCTCCCCCGCGCCGACGCGCCCCGCTGCCTCCGCGAGCGGCGCCATCTTGCGCGAGATCACGCGGCTCGCGCGGCGCGCCACGAGCGCGAGCGCGAGCGCGCTTCCCGCCGTGGCGCCGACGAGCATGAGGTTCTGCGGGTTGGGAAGCAGGCCGGCGAGATCGCGCGAGACCCACTGCGGCAGGTACTCGCTGACGAGTGCGCAGGCCCCGCCGCCCTTGAGCGGGAACGCGGCGTAGGTGAGGCCCGAGCCCCCGCCCTCGATCTCCACTGTGCCCGGATCAGCGGCGAGTGCCGCTCGGGCCATTTCCGTCGCGTCCTCGAGCCGCGTGCCCTCGAGGTCTGTCATCAGCACGTATCCGTCCTCGTTCAGGATGAGGTAGCGGTACGCCGTCGGCACGTCCTGCTGCCCGCAGACGCCGTCGCGTGCCAGGCCCTCCGCGACCTCGCGCGCATTGGCCGGCCCCCAGCTTGCCTCGTAGACGAAGCCCGCGTCGATCGCCGCGGAGAGCGCCATGAACGAGGAGAGCCACGCCGTGGCGACCGCCGCGAACGCGTAGGCGAAGTAGCGCGCGATGACGAAGGAGAGCGGCATGCCCCCGCGACCTCGCGCCCCGGTCCTCAGAGCTGCCACTTGTACCCCATCCCCCAGACGGTCGCGATCGGATCGGCGCCGGCCTCGGAGAGTTTCCTCCGGGCGCGGCTGACCTGCATGGATATGGCCGCGTCGTCGGCGTCGCTCTCCCAGCCGAGCACCGCCTCGCGTATCTGCGTACGGCTCATGACCTGCCCGGGGTGGCGGGCGAGGTACTCGCAGATGGCGTACTCGGTGGGCGTGAGCGGCACGGCCTCTCCGCCCACGGCGAGGCCGCGCGCCCCGAGGTCGATCCGCACCTCCCCGAAGGAGAGGGCGTGCGAGCGCGGCCGGCGCTCACGGCGTAGATGGGCCGCGACCTTGGCGCGCAGCTCCGCGGCCCCGAAGGGCTTGCGGACGTAGTCGTCGGCGCCCAGGCCGTAGGCGGCCACAGCATCCTCCTCGGCCACGCGCGCGGTCAGGAAGACGATGGGCCCGTCGAAGTCCGGGCGGATCTGCCGCACGAGCTCGAAGCCGTCGAGCTCCGGCATCATGACGTCGCAGAGCACGAGGTCGAAGCGCGAGAGGTCCATCCCCGGGACCGCCGTCGGGTCCGCCTCCCTGACGACCTCATGGCCGTCGCGGCCGAGGACGCGCGCGAGCGCGTCGAGGATCGCCCGTTCATCATCCACTGCCAGTATCCTCGCCATGTTCGACCTCCTGAAACTCCCGTCGGCATTGTACTAGCGCCGCGCTCAGCGGTCCAGAGCCCCGCGCGCAGCCGCGGGCGCCTCGGCCGCATCGCACGCGCGGTAGTGCACGCCCGAGCCGCCGCGCGCCTCGATCTCGAGCCAGCCCTCGCCGTCCGACTCCCGCCCGAAGAAGATGAGCTGGAGCTCTCGGACATTGCCTCTGTCGTCCGCCGCGTCCACCAGGTAGACGTAGTTTGCCCCCGCCCCGGTGGCGTCGGCGTAGGAGCTCGCGTGGCTGCCGGGCTCGGGCGCGGGCGCCCACATGGCGATCTCAGGGTTGGGCAGCACACGGTCGGCGATCGAGCGCAGCGCCGACCCCCAGCCGGCGTCGAGCAGGGCATTCCCGCCCAGGACGAGCGCTGCGGAGAGGAGGGCGAGCATGGCGGCGAGCGGCCTCCTACGCATCTACCCTCCCGTCCTCGAAGCGGCAGAACCAGGCGAGAAGGACGGCGGCGGCTGCCAGGGCGAGCACGAGGCCAGCGAGCGCAGTCGTGAGGAGAGGGCCCGCCGCGCGTGCGGCGTCGATGAAGGCCTCCACCCCGAGCGACCCCAGGCGCGCGGGCCAGGCGAGCGGCACCCAGCTCAGGGGCGTCGCCAGGGCACCGGTGAGCTCGCCGGTCATGAGGCCGTGCGCAAGTCCGCCCACTGAGAAGAACGCGAGGAGCATCCCCGCCGCGCCGGCGCCGATGGCGGCGTTGCGGCCGAGGCGCAGGGCCACGCCGAGCCCCAGCGCGTAGAGGGGCAGGCTGCCCAGCACGATGCCCGCCCAGGCGGCCGCAAGCGGAGCGGGCCCGAGCGGCAGGCGCCCGGCGACGGCGAGCACGGCCCCGAACACGCCGAGCGCCACGGCCAGCGCGCCCGCGCCGAGCGCCGCAAGGGCGAGCAGCTTCGCCGCGACGGCGCGCCCGCGCGAGGGGACCGCCGTGAGGTTGGCGAGGCGCCCGGCAGCGCGCTCCTCGTCCACGGCGAGCCCGCAGACGATGGCGGACATGAGCGGCATGAGGGCACCGAGGAACTGGGCGTAGGCGTCCGCGCCCAGCGCCGGGTCCCATCGGGTTATGGAGAAGTACTCGCCGCAGGCAAGACCGGCTGCCAGGCCGCAGACGAGGTGCACAGCTGCGAGCGGGGAGCGCGCCAGGCGCAGGGCCTCGGAGAGCAGGGCCCGCGGGAGGGTCATGCGCGGCGTCGCGTCGGAGAGTCGTGCCATGGCCATCACCTCTCCTCGGAGCGCGCGAACCAGGCCGCGCCCGCCGCCGTGAGCGCGGCGAACGCGAGCGCGCAGACCGCAAGGCCCGCCAGTGTGAGCATGCCGTCCGCCGCGAGCGCCCCGCCGAGCGCCATGTCCGCCGCGAGTGGCTCGCCGCTCGGCAGCACGGGGATGAAGCTCGTGGGGATGACCATGCTCGCCGACGGCGGAAAGAGCTGCGGCAGCGGCACCAGCGACCAGGCGAACCCACCCACGAGCTGCGCGGCGAGCGGGCAGAAGATGCCCGCGAGCATGCCGAGCCGCGCCGTGAGGAAGAGCCCTGCGGGGATCATCCACGCCGCGGTCACCGTGTTGACGAGCGCGCAGAGGAGCATCGTGAGCGTGCCCGCGACCGTGAGGCCCTGCGAGGAGAACGCCGATCCCGCGAGGTAGATGCCGAAGACCACGAGGTTCGAGAGCGCGCAGAGCGCGAGGCACCAGAGCGCCTTGGCCCACCAGGCGCGCCTAAGCGGGAAGCCCAGGCCCAGAAGCCCCCGCATCCGCGTGCGCGCGTCCGCCCGCGCGACGCACGCCACCACGAGCGAGAGAGCCACGGGCAGGAAGAGCGCGTACCAGTAGTTCCACGCGCTGAAGATCTGCACGCCCCGGTAGGGCATCGCGCCGAGCAGCGGCATCGGCAGCGCCATGAGCACGGCCAGGCGAACCGGTGCCGCGTGGCGCGACTTCAGGGCCTCGGCGCGCAGGCCCGCGAGCAGGCCGTCTTTCTCGCCCGTCATGCCGCCACCTCCCCGCGTGCTCGACGCCCCTCCCGGCAGACGCTCATGAAGAGTTCCTCGAGGTCCTGCCCGGGTCGAAGCGCATCCTCGTAGGCGAGGCGCCCCCCGTAGATGATGCCGATGGTGTCCGCCATCTGCTGCACCTCGGAGAGGATGTGGCTCGAGACGATCACCGTCGTACCCGCCGCCGCGAAGCCGCGGATCTGGTCGCGCAGCTCCTCGATGCCGATGGGGTCGAGGCCGTTGGTGGGCTCGTCGAGCACGAGCAGGCGTGGCCGAGCGATCAGCGCCAGCGCGAGCCCCAGGCGCTGCCGCATGCCCATCGAGAAGCGCCCGGCGCGCTTCTTCCCGGTGTCCGCGAGGTCCACGGCGGCGAGCACCTCATCTACGCGGCTCTCGGGAAGGCCCAACAGCGTGGTGCGCACGCGCAGGTTCTCGCGCGCGGTGAGGTTGGGGTAGAGCGGCGCCTCCTCGATGAGGCTGCCGATTGCGTAGAGGTCCTCGCGGCGCCAGGCGTGCCCGGCAAAGAGGATCTCCCCGGCCGTCGGCCGCAGCATCCCGCAGATCATCTTGAGCGTTGTCGACTTGCCGGCGCCGTTGGGGCCGAGCAGCCCGTACACCTCGCCCTCGCGGATATGAAGGCTCACGTCGGCCACGGCATCCTGCGCCTGGTCGCCGCGGCCGAAGCGCTTGGTGAGCGCGCGCGTCTCGAGCATGTAACCCATGGGTTCGTCCTTTCTCTTCCGGGCGCGCGGGCCGAGTCGCCGTGCCCGCGTGCCTTACCTTTCGGGTTCACCATCCATGGTGGGGCGCGTTTCTAACGAAGCCGTAACGGCCGTTGGGCTCTTTTGGCGCCAGCCCTTCACGACCCGTACGCCACTCATGGTATGTTTATCGCGATAACAAGGACGGAGGTGCCCATGGCGCGCACTTAGTGCCTGACTTTTTTGTTTAAAAATCAATTACTTAAAGCAACGAAGAATCAACGACTTTCCCCCTTAATTCGTCTGCGCAACAAAAACCTGTACACCAGCCTCCAAAAAAGACATGTTTGGTATGTTTGGTGGCTGATGTACACAAAAGCGATAGACATCCCGTCCGATACCGTCCTCATGTCTGGACTCTCTATGCTCGCGCTGGATAGACATCGCTAGAACGGGTATAGTATCGAAAGTTTTGTCGTTTACCAGCGGGGGAGTCCTGTGGGCATCAAAAAGAAGATCAAAAAGGAGCTTATCGGCACTTCCGATTACCCGTCGAATAAGATCTTCACGATCTCCAATTTCATTACCTTCACGCGCCTGATCCTCACGCTGGTCTTCCTGTACCTGTTTGTGACGGACAACAACCGTGTCGTCGCCATCGTCATCTATGCCATCGCGGCCTCCACCGACTGGATGGACGGCCAGATTGCCCGCATGACCAAAACGGTCTCGTGGCTCGGCAAGATTATGGATCCCATCTGCGACCGTGCGCTGCTATTTACCGGCGTACTGGGCCTGGTGGTCCGCGGCGAGCTTCCCATCTGGGTCTGCGTGCTCATCATTGGTCGCGATATCTACCTTGGTATCGGCACGCTCATCGTGCGCCACTATCACCGCCGCCCCATCGACGTCGTCTTTCCCGGCAAGATTGCCACGGCGCTGCTCATGACCGGCTTCTCGCTCATGCTGTTGGGCTTTCCCACTGTGGACGGCTGGCATCTGCTACCCGCCACGCTCACGGCCTTCCCGGGCCTCAACGGCAGCCCGGTACCGCTCGGCATCTTCTTCGTGTATGGCGGCGTCATCTTCTCCATGCTCACCGCTGTCATCTATTCCATTAAGGGTGGAGCGGCCATTAAACAGGCTGTCGCGCATCCCGAGGACGAAGACATCGACTTTCTTAACCCCGAAATCGAAGACTAAGCCATTGGGGTATGATTACGTACAGTTCATTCTTTGCGGCATGTCCGCGTTAAGTTAGGGGTTGTCATGGACAACATGGTTAACAATATGCCTCAGAACGATAAGGCCTCAGACGCCACCTGCGTTTTCCGCGTTCCTTCGAGCGATGTCACCGTTCCCGACCTCATGGCCAACATGCACATCACCGCGCCCGTGTTGTCTATCGTCAAGGGCCCGCAAACCGGCGCCGCCTTTGAGCTCGAGGACAATGTGACCACCATCGGCCGCGATCCCGCCAACGGCATCTTCCTCAACGACATGACCGTGTCGCGTAGCCACGCGCGCATTATTCGCGAGGGTCTGGGTGCCCGCATCGAGGACCTGGGCTCGCTCAACGGTACGTGGGTTGACGGCGCTATCGTCAACGGCGCCCCGTTGCACGATGGCTCTTCCGTCCAGATCGGTACGTTTACGCTCATCTACCACGAGAGCACGCCGGAGCGCATCGAAACCGGTGAGTAGGGCATGGCCGAACGCAATTATCTGAGTATCGGCCAGGTCGTCAATCTACTTCGAGGCGCATACCCCGATCTTTCGAACTCAAAAATTAGATTTCTCGAAGATGAGGGGCTCATCACCCCTCATCGTACGCCTAAGGGATATCGTCAGTACTCCAAAGAGGACGTTGACCGCCTGGAGGTCATTCTGCACCTCCAGAAGACTCGCTACATGCCGCTCAACGTGATCAAGCAGCGCCTGGAAAACGCCACGGACCTGTCTACGCTCGCCTACGAGGTGGGCCTGTTGTCCGATGTTCCGCTCAAGACGGAACCCAAGGAGACTAAGCAAAAACTGCATCCCATCGAGACCATCCCCGATATGCTCGGCGTCGAGATCTCGTTTATCCGCTCCCTGGCCGAAAACGACCTCATTCGCATCATCAAGAGCCCGCAGAATCGCGAGCTTGTCGATGGCCGCGATTTCCCGATCATCCGCTATTGCTCCGAGCTTTCGCGCTTCCATATCGAGCCGCGCAACCTGCGCCAGTACGTATCGTCCGCAAACCGCGAGTCCTCGATGTTTGAGCAGGTTCTCGTGAGCATGCTCGGTATGGATACTTCCGACGACGAGCGCGATGCCAAGCTCGAGCGTGCATTTAAGAAGCTGCATGACCTCACCGAGGGCGTCCATACCGCTCTGCTCAAGAACCGTGTATTCGAGTCACTCAACGCCGTGGTGGAGGATGCCGATATCGATGCCCTCGACGAGGAGATCGCACGCTCCGAGTCAACCAAGGCCAAAAGCGAAGAGACATCTACCTCCGCGGTCCCCGTGCGTGAGGAATCCCTCGTGCAGCCGCTCAAGGTTGTCGCCCCCTCACGCGCCGGCACCGCCAGCGCGGCCAAATAGACGCTGCTACAAACCAGCCTCCCCTGAAAGGTCATGCCATGTACGACTTCGAATCTCACATCGTCGACATCCCCGACTATCCCGAGCCCGGAGTCATCTTTAAGGACATCACGCCGCTCTTTGGTAATCCCGAGGCGCTAAAGGCCATGATTGATGCCCTGGCTGAGCATTTTGCCGGCATGGGCATCACCAAGGTCGTGGGTCCCGAGGCCCGCGGCTTTATGGTCGGCGTGCCCGTGGCCGTCGCCCTGGGCGCTGGCTTTGTGCCCGCACGCAAGCCGGGCAAGCTGCCGCGCAAGACGGTAAGCGAGAGCTACGAGCTCGAATATGGCACCGACTCTATCGAGATCCACGCCGATGCCATTACCTCTAAAGATACCGTGTTGATTCTGGATGACTTGGTCGCGACGGGCGGAACCGTCGAGGCAACAGGTAAACTGGTGCGAGATATGGGCGCAAAGCTTGTGGGTTACGGTTGTATCCTCGAGCTTGCGTTTCTCAACCCGCGCGAGAAGCTCACGCCTTCCAACGAGGACGTTGAGCTCTTTAGCCTGGTAACGGTGGACTAGACGTTACCCTTAGATACCGGAAAGGAAGCTCCATGCGCACAGCAAACACGCATAAAAACATGGCACGCTGCGCTGCTACGGCAACCCTCGCTTGTGTTTTGGGCCTGGGCCTCGCGGCTCCTGCCTATGCCGATACCGCATCCGACCTTGCCGCCGCTCGTACCAAACTCGAGCAGATCGGCACGCAAACCCAGCAAATTCATGAAGAACTCTCCGCACAGACGCAGGAGCTTGATCAGACTGCAGGCGAGATCACGCAAAAGCAGCAAGAGATTGCCGAGGGTCAGGCAAAGCTTTCGAGCTACGTTGCCGGTGAGTACAAGACCGGCGGTCTGAGTCTCCTTCAGGTTCTGACGGGCGTCGACGATCTGGGCGACATGCTCAACCGTCTGTTCTATTACGGCAAGGTTTCCGACAAGCAGGCCCAGACCATTCAGGATGTCAAGGACCTTAAGCAGCAGCTCACCGATAAGCAGGCCGAGCAGGAGAAGAACGTCGCCGCGACGCAGAAGAAGGTCGACGAGCTCAACGCCCAGCAGGCTGAGGCCCAGAGTGTCGTGAGCTCCCTGGACTCCCAGCTGCAGGCCGAGCTTGCCGCCGAGGCTGAAGCCAACGCAGCACTTCAGGCCGGCATTAACGCCAGCACCGCCGAGAAGGCTACGGTGAGCAACGACACCGCCGGTACGACTGAGAACACCAACGATGGCGGCAATACGCCCGCGCCCACTCCTACGCCCGCTCCGGCCCCTACGCCGCAGCCCGCCCCGGCTCCGGCTCCGGCTCCGACGCCTTCCGCACCGAACCAGTCTGTTGACGGCGGCTCCGTTGTTTCGCGTGCCTACAGCAAGCTGGGTTGCGCTTATTCCTGGGGCGGCATTGGACCGGACAGCTTTGACTGCTCCGGTTTTGTAAGCTACTGTCTCACGGGCCGCTACTGCCGTCTGGGCACCACCGGCACCTTCATGGGTTGGACCCGCGTGTCCGACCCGCAACCGGGCGATGTCGTGGTTAACTCCTACCATACTGGCATCTATATCGGTAATGGTCAGATGATCCATGCTTCCGACTACAAGACGGGCGTCATCATCAGCTCCGTCGCAGCCGGCATGAACAACAACTACATTTTCGTGCGCTACTAAGTCACTCTGTATAGCAAACGAATGTGAACCTCGTGGCCTTTGGGCTGCGAGGTTCATTTATTTGTGACCGTGCTCCATACATGACCCCAATGAGCTAGTTTTCAATACTAGATGCACGTTTCAAAGGTAAGCAAGATGGCTATAATAAATGAGAAACATCTAGAAAGGACCCTCTATGAGCTGGGCACTTATCTCCGATTCGAGCTGCAACCTCCGCGATTGGCAACCGACCGCGCCCCATACCACCTTTGCATTTGCACCCCTCAAAATTCGAGTGGGGGAGCGCGAGTTCGTCGATGACCTCACGCTCGATGTTCACGAACTCAATTGCGCCGTGCAGGCGGAGTCGAGCGCTTCTTCGAGCGCCTGTCCGAGCGTAGGCGAGTGGACCGAACTCTTTAGGCTTGCCGACAAGACGATTTGCATGCCCATCTCCGAGGGAGTCTCGGGAAGCTACAATGCCGCGGCCACCGCACGTGACATGGTGCTTGCCGAGGAGCCGGACCGTCAGATTCATTTGGTTAACTCGCGAGCCGCAGGTGGCAAAATGGATTTGATCTTCCTGCTGTTCGACCGCTATCTTGCAAGCAACCCAGATGCCTCCTTTGAGGACGCCTGCGCCTATTTCGATAGCTTGGAGCAGAACAGCAAGATCCTCTTTAGTTTGTGCAATTACGAAAACCTTGCGAAGGCCGGACGTATCCCTAAGGCGGCCGGCGTTATTGCTAACAAGCTCAATATCCGCATTTTGGGCACGGCGAGCGAAGCGGGCAAAATTGAACTCGTTGGTCACACCCGCGGCGAAAAGAAGATGCTCACCAAGATTGTCGACACCATGGAGGCCGAAGGCTTTACTGGCGGCGAGGTCGTAATCGACCATGTCGAAAATGAGGCGGGCGCCCAGGCACTTGCCAGCCGCATTGTGGAGCATTGGCCCGGTTCCAAGACCATCATCATGCCCTGCAACGGACTGGATTCATACTATGCCGAGATGCACGGGCTCATTATCGGCTACGGCATGGTCGTTGCTTCGGGCCGATAAAATCCAACTAAACAAAAACACGGGCGGGACAAAGTGTCTGATGACTCTTTGTCCCACCCGTCTTGTACGTCGGCTAGCTATTAAACCCGTTGAACTTTAGGTAGCTCATTAGATACGCCTTCGATACAAAAGACGATACCGCGCTGCGTACGAGCAGCGACTCGCGTGTGACCTGATGAGCCGTATCGGGTACAGGAACCTGCTCAATGGAAAAAGCCGCGCGAATCGATGCCTCGAGCTGATCAATCACATAATCAAAGGCGGTCGGTGCATCATAGCTCAGGCGCTGAATGTTAAAGAGTGCCTGAACCGCTGCGATGGGCAGCACCTGCTTAAAGATACAAATGGAGATGAGACGCGCAATCTGCTCGCGACCATATTGCTTTTTAACCGGAGCGGGAACGAGGCCGACCTTTACGTAGTTATTGATCATCGATGGCGTAATGACGGGCTGCTCCACACAAATCGAAAGCGGCTCCATCCACTGCGCAACATATTCGATAACCTGATCACGATAGAGCGATACGTTAGGCAGCTGGTCATAGCGCGGCAGGCTCAACGCGTTGAGTTTACGCACCGTATCGGACTGAATAAATGCATCCGGCAGCACCGTCGGCTGAATATCCTCCGGCTTAATGCCGACCGATGTATCGGACATCGGGATAACATGTTTGACGTGGTTCATCAGAGGCCTCCGTTCGTTTACTATATTGTATTCTAGATAATCTAGTTTTGCATACCACATTGCCGCTAAGTAAAAGTGGTTGGACAGCACATTGACGCACCGTCCAACCACTTTGTTTAAAGATAGCAACCTTACATAAGATATATTATCGTACTTATCCGCGTAGAAAAGCGTATGCGCTGGTAGCCGCTATGGCTCCGTCCGAAACGGCGGTCACAACTTGACGTAAACGCTTGGAGCGGATATCGCCGGCGGCAAATAAGCCAGGCGTGCGGGTGGCCATCGATTCGTCGGTCACAATACCGCCGTCGGGCGCCAGATCTACCAGATACTCTACAAGCTCGGTATGGGGCTGCGTGCCAGCAAAGACAAAAATGCCAAACGAACCAGGATCAAAGGACTCGGAATAAGTGCCACCCGTAGCGTTGTCCTTAAAGGTGATAGTCGTGGGCATGGCCTCGCCCGAAAGTTCCACAATACTAGTTTGGTACCTAACTGAAATATTATCTTTTGCGAGCACCTTTTGAACTACGCCATCGGGAGCACGGAACTGATCGCGGCGCAAGACGATGCTCACGCTGCTGGCGATTTCTGACAAGAACAGGGCTTCCTCGCAGGCAGCATTACCGCCACCGATGACAAAGACCTGTTTACCGCGAAAGAACATGCCATCGCACGTCGCGCAATAAGAAACGCCACGACCGCGATACGTATCCTCGCCAACAAAACCAGCAGATCGCGGCGTGGCACCCATGCAAGCGATAACGCTCGAGGCCAGCGTATCGCCCATATCGTGATGCACCGTAAACAGCGCCACATCCGCATCGTAATCGATACCCGCAACCATGCTCCATGCAACCTGTGCTCCCAGGCCCTCTGCATGTTGCTGAAACCGCTCGCCGAGTTCGGCGCCACTCAAGAGCGGAATGCCCGGATAGTTCTCGACCTCATTGGTTGTGGCGATCTGTCCTCCCGACATACCTTGCTCAATCACGGTCGTCGTTAGGTTGGCGCGCGCCGCGTAAATGGCTGCAGCATAGCCCGCAGGCCCGCCGCCGATAATCGCAACATCGATCGGCTGATGAGTAGTCATGAAAAGACCTCCTGTCGAAAGATTGGCGTTCTTTGCGCTCATACCCAAATTTATGCGAACGTGACACTCATGCACTACAATGATTCTCTGTGAAACAAAGATGAAGGGGAGATATCGATGGATCAGACGCAGACGAGCGATGACGCTCCCCTGCTCACGCACAGCACTCCCCAATCGGGACAAACCACGCTCTTGGCTCAGCAAAAACCTCTCGTGACTATCGTGCACGCCTCGGTCGGCTCGGGCCACAAGGCCGCCGCAAATGCGATTGCGCAGGCATTCGACCACATCCGCGGCACCAATGGCATCCCCGAGGATGTTGAGATTGAAGTGCTCGATATCCTTGATTTTGGACGCATAAAATTCGACGGCAACAAAACGGCCGCCTCGTTTACCGGCGCCACGCGCCCAATCTATGACTTGACCTGGCGTTATACCCTTACCGGACACCTGCTTTGGGGCGGTGGCACGGCATGGTCGCGCATCATGTTCCCCGCATTTAACGATTACGTTCGAACTCGCAGGCCCATTGCCGTGGTAGCCACACATATCACGGCAGCCAACGTTGCCGTCGGCGCGCGCGTCATTACGGGCATCGACTATCCCGTCATTTGCGTACCGACCGATTACGAAGTCGAGGGTTGGTGGCCCCATAAGGACACCGACCTGTTCTGCGTGGCAAACGAGTTTATGGCCGAAACACTCCGACCCCGTAAGGTTCCCGAGGCAAAGATCCGCATTACGGGCATCCCCATTCGCGCCGGGTTTGATACGGACTACAACCGCGAGGAAGAACTCGAGAAGTTCAATCTCCCCACAGACAAGCTCGTTGTGCTGGTGATGGCCGGCGCAAGTTTGCCTCAACCGTACGTTCGCTTTCGCGCGGAGATGGACCGCACCCTCCCCTTCCTGCGCAGCTTCGAGGACATGCACTTTGTCTTTTTGCCGGGCAAGGATGCCGAATATGCCACCCGTCTCAAAACGCTTTTCGATGCCATGAAACTCGAGAACGTCACGGTTCTTGACTACGTCGATGACATGGCAGCGCTTATGCACGGCTGTGACCTGGCAATCCTCAAATCTGGCGGACTCACTGTTACCGAATGCCTGTGCGCACACCTGCCTATGATTCTGCTGGGCAAGTCATATGGCCAGGAAAAGGCCAACACCACCATGCTCACCGGCATGGGCGCCAGCATGCATGTCACGACCGCACGCGAGCTCATCGTGACACTGCGCCATCTCCACGATCATCCCGAATCGCTCAAGGCTCTGCTCATCAACGGCGAAGTGCTGCGCCGTCCACACGCAGCCGAGGATATCGCCATCGCAACCATGGAACTTGCAGGCAAACCCCAAAAACGTAAACGTGCCTTCTGCCGCTTCTACTGGGGCGGGAAGCCCGCGCATATCCGCTAGCTTCGGACTGTCCGCTTGCCTGGGGGGGGCATATATATCATCCCGTGCTCAAACATTCTCGCTTCGCTGCGAAACTGCGCGCGGGACGATATATATGCCCCCCACAGGCAAGCTGCGTTTACGTACTAGCACCTACACTAGATTCCCCTCCAGTAGAACCAACAAAGGCGAGACCGGAAAAGATAAATACAGTTAGCCGACGCGACAAAGAGACTAGTCCTTTGTCGCGTCGGCTAACTAGAATGTAAATATTTTTTCAAGCGAGTAGCCGCCCGCCTGCCTCTCTCACATATCGTTCCACGCGCAGTTTCGCAGCGAGCGAAGCGAAGCGAGAATGTTTGAGCATGGAATGATATGTGTGAGAGGCAGGCGGGAGGGATACGAGTGCCCCACGAGAATGTTTGAGCACGGGCTGATATATAGGGCCCTCCCACGGGTGAGCGAACAGAAGCAACTAGGCGACGCCGCTGGAGCCGAAGCCTCCGTTGCCTCTGTCGGTTTTATCTAGTTCGTCTACCTCTACGAGATTGACTGTAGGGACTTCTTGGATGACGAGTTGGGCGATGCGGTCGCCTTTGTTGATCTGGATATTGTTGGTGGGATCCAGGTTGATGAGGATGACCTTAAGCTCGCCTCGATAGTGGGCGTCGATGAGACCGGGCGTGTTGACTATAGACAGGCCCTGCTTAATGGCTAGGCCGCTACGGGGCTGGACAAAGCCGGCGTAGCCATCGGGCAGCGCAATGGCCAAGCCAGTGGAGACCAAGCGGCGCTCAAAGGGCTTGAGGGTGCAGTCTTCGTTGGCACGGAGGTCAAGGCCGGCATCCGTGGGATGTGCGTATTTGGGAAGCTCGACCGTGGGATCGAGACGCTTAATGTTAACGGTAATGTTGGACATGAAATCACCTTAGCTTGTCGAGCTCTTGCAAAAACTCGTCGACGTCTTTGAAATCGCGATAGACCGAGGCAAAGCGAATGTAGGCCACCTTGTCGATCTTGGCCAGGCGCTTGAGCACCATATCGCCCAGTTCGTGGGACGTAACAGCCGTCAGCGTACGCGAACGCAACTCCACCTCGATATCATCGATGATCTCGTTGAGCTTTTTCGTGTCGATATCGCGCTTAATCGTGGCGCGCATCAGGCCGACCAGCAGCTTGTTGCGATCGAACCGCTGCTTAGACCCGTCGGATTTGATAACCTCGATGGGATCTTCGCAGCGCTCGAACGTCGTAAAACGATAATTGCACGAACAGCATTCGCGACGACGCTTGATAGTGTTGTTCGACTCCTGCATGCGGGAATCGACAACGCGGGTATGTGCCTTGCCGCATTTGGGACAGCGCATGGTACCTCCTCTTAAACGATAACAAGGGTACCATGCGACCGAGCGGAAATCTTACGAACGAGCCGGAACTTTCAGAACTGCACCAGCATCAAGAGAGCTGCGATCGAGGTGATTGACGCTACGAATCATGTCGGAAGTCTCCTGCGTGGAAAGGCCATCGATGGGATGCTCCTGGGCAAGCGACCACAGAGAATCGCCGGACTGCACACGAACCGTTTCGAAGGTGACGTTGGCTACGGAATCGGCATATGCTGCGTGACGAGCAGAAAAGACTGACATGGCGAGCACGAAGAACAGGGTGAACGCTACAGCAACAGCAACAATCGTCGAGGCCTTCAGGGCAACAGGAGCCAAAACAACGGACGCACGCTGGGTACGGACGGGTTTAGTGGCAACGGCCTGAAAATGAGACCGGCCGCCCTTCACGACCGTGAAGGCAGGCGAGGCGGGCGCCTCGAGCTTAAGAGCGAGGTTTCCCTGGACCATATCCGCTGCGTTCATTCTGTTCTCCTCTCGTTTGTTTTGACGAGAACTGTTTTATCAAGCCGCCGGGACAAAAAAGTCTAGCGCGGGAACGAGTGTTCGGTTATTATTATCTTCGAACAGTTGTTCCTGTCAAGCAAAAATAGAACATTTGTTTGGTATGGGTAGAGAGGAATCCCTGATGGCTCGCAAAATTACCAAGCGTCAGCAGCAAATTTACGACTTCATCAAGGAATATCAGCAGGAGAAGGGCTATCCGCCCAGTGTGCGCGAGATGGCTTCGGCCGTGGGCCTTTCCTCCCCTAGCACCGTACATGCGCATCTCTCCGCGCTGGAAGCACGCGGCCTGCTCAAGCGTGATGCCACCAAGCCTCGCGCTCTCGAGCTCTTTGACGAGGACGGATCTTCCGTCTCCATCTCAAAGTCCGATGAGCCCACGGCGCCCCGAGGCACCGTATCGCTGCCTCTCGTAGGCCGTGTCGCTGCAGGGATTCCCATCCTTGCCGAGCAGAATATCGAGGACACCTTTACCATCCCAACTGAGATCGCAACGGACCAGGGGTCCTTTATCCTCGAGGTCCACGGCAATTCGATGATTAACGTCGGCATCTATAACGGCGACTACATCATCGTTCGGGAGCAGAAAAGCGCCATGAATGGTGAGATTGTCGTGGCCATGATCGATGGTTCCGCAACAGTCAAAACGTTCTATAAGGAACAGGGACGCGTTCGCCTGCAGCCCGAAAACGACACTATGGAGCCTATCTATGCGACAAATCCCACAATCCTGGGCAAGGTCGTCGGCTTGATGCGCCGGTTCTCGTAATGCAAAAACGCATCACGATCTTTGATACCATTCGCGGGTTTACCATGCTGTCAATGGCGGGATTTCATGCCTGCTACGACCTTGCCTACCTATATGGTTGGAAGATGCCCTGGTTTACCCAGACCATCTTCCAAGACATCTGGCGCGCCAGCATCAGTTGGGTATTTTTGTTTATTGCCGGCTGGATGTGCACTCTCTCGCGCAACAACATCAAGCGTGCCGCCAAATATGCCGTTGCCGCTTTAATTGTATGGGTCGCAACTACGCTCGTCTCGGTCGATGACTCGGTGAACTTCGGCATCATTTTCTGCATGGCGGCGTGCACCGCCATTGTCGCACTCACGCGCCCGGTTCTCTATAGGGTGCCGGCAGTATGGGGTATTACCATTTGCCTCATACTCTTTACCAGTACCTGGAGCATTCCTAAAGCGGTCTACCCTATCCCCTATCTAGCTTGGCTGGGTTTCCCAGGTCCAGACTTTGTCTCCGGTGATTACTATCCGCTCATACCATTCTTATTTATGTATCTCACAGGCTTCTTTGCCGCCAGGAAGGCACAGAAAGCAAACTGCGAGGCACCAGTATGGGCCTATGAAGATCCCATCCCGGCGCTCGCGAGCCTCGGACGCCATGCGCTGCCGTTCTACCTGCTTCATCAACCGGTTATCTTGGGTGTACTGGAGCTGATTTATTCCGTTCGGTAACGCTCAAGACGTGGTGCGATACGGGCCGGAAGCTTTGCCACAATACGAACGCCGCCCTCAAGATATTCCTCGTGCAGAGGGGTTCCCTGTTCGTGCACGAGCGTAATTAACGCGCCCTCTCGATACGGGATATCGGCCGAGAGCAATACGTCCGTAGCGGCCGCTTCACGAGCGATGCGGTCGACTAAATCATCAAGACCCTCACCCGTCTGAGCCGAGAACAGCACCGCCTCGGGATAGCGCCGGCGGAAACTCAAGCGGTCGACGCTATCGAGCAGATCAATTTTATTGAACACGGTAAGCGTCAGGCGCTCACCGGCACCGATCTCGTCAAGGACACGATCAACCGCCTCGAGCTGACGCTCATAATCCTCATCGGAAGCGTCTACAACTTTAAGAATCAAATCGGCGCCGAGCACCTCGGAAAGCGTAGATTTAAACGCGTCGACCAGGCCATGGGGCAGCTTTTGAATAAAGCCGACGGTATCGGTGATCGTCATGCCACGGCCACCGGGCAAACGGTACGAGCGCGTCGTAGGATCGAGCGTGGCAAACAGCTTATCCTGCGAAAGTACAGTGGATCCCGTCAATCGATTAAGCAACGTCGACTTGCCGGCATTGGTGTAGCCAGCCAACGCCACGCGAAACGCCGGCGATTCAATACGGCTTTTCGATTGCACATCACGACGTTGTTCAACCTGTTTCAGTTCGCGTCGAAGAGCTGCGATCTTATTACGAATTAGGCGACGGTCGACCTCGAGCTGGCTTTCGCCCTGGCCAAAGCGCGAGCCAATACCGCCACGCGTCTGTTCCTTAGCAAGATGGCTCCACATACCTCGCAGACGAGGCAGCAGATACTGCAACTGTGCCAGCTGCACCTGCAAGCGGCCCTCACGAGTCTGGGCATGCAGGCCAAAGATATCCAAAATCAATGCCGTACGGTCAATAATCTTGACCGGTTCGCCCACGGCTTTCTCAAGATAGGACTGCTGCGAGGGCGTCAGGTCGTCGTCGAAGATAACAACATCCGCATCCATGCGATGCACCAAGCCGCACAGCTCCTCGACCTTGCCAGAACCGATAAACGATTTGGGATAGGGTTTAACCAGGCGCTGCGACAAGCGTGCCACGCATTGGGCTCCAGCAGTGTGAGCCAAGCGCTCGAGCTCGTCGAGCGAACGGTCGAGCGGCCAGACGTTATCGCGCCACTCAACACCAACCAAGATGGCGCGCTCAGGTTCAGGCGCCGTAGGGACCAAAGGAAAACGAGCCATTAGGCAGCCTCGATGCGACGGTAAATATCAGCAACGACCTCATCGATCGTAAACTCATCCATATCGAACCACACGATGCGATCATCACGCTTAAACCAGGATAGCTGGCGCTTGGCATAGCGACGTGAGCGCATCTTGATAAGCTCACGGGCCTCATCCATGGTAATAGCGCCTCGCAAGGCATCAATAATCTCTTTGTAACCGATTGCCTGCATCGACGTCAGTGCATCACTTAGGCCCTGGTCCATAAGACCACGGACCTCATCAACCAGCCCCTGCTCAAACATAAGGTCGACACGCAGGTTAATGCGCTCATAGAGCACTTTACGGCTACGCGTCAGACCAAACCACAAGGCATGATAACGCTCACGCGGAACGCTGAATTTCGACTTCTGCTCGGCATACGACACACCGTCATCGTGCATCTCGAGCGCACGAATCACACGACGCACGTTATGGGGATGAATCACGGCAGCCGATTCGGGGTCGCGCTCGGCAAGCAGGGCATGCAATGCTTCCTCTCCAATGCGCTCGGCAAGCTCCTGATAGCCCGCGCGGCGTTCGTCCTCGAGTTCTCCCGAAGGAAAATCCATTTCATCGAGTGCGGCCTTGAGATACAGGCCCGTACCGCCGCAAAAGACCGGAAGACGTTGCTCACCAAGCAAACGCTCGACATATGCTCGGGCGTCCGACTGGTAGAGCGCGGCAGAATACGCGACGCCCGGATTCACGATATCGACAAGGCGCAACGGTGCCGAGCACTCCTCGGGCATCATCTTGGCCGTACCGATGTCCATACCACGATAGATTTGCATCGCGTCACAAGACAACACTTCAGACGACAGGCGAGCAGCCAGACGGTCGGCAACATCGCTCTTGCCGACCGCCGTCGGACCGACGATCGCTACGGCAGAAAGGCTTGCACCAGGAGAGATCATTAGCGGGGCTCGCCCACGACGGAGCCAGACAGATACCACGTCTTGGCGACATCAATATCAACATCGACGATTTTGCCGATGAGTTGATCGATGCTATAGCCAGCAGGAATCGGCGCATGCACCGTCTGGTTCTTGGGGCTCTTGCCCAGAAGGACAGCGTCGTTCTTCTTGCTCGTGCCCTCAATAAGTGCAGGCACCACGGTGTGAAGCTCGCCCTGGTTATACTCGTGCGCCGTCGTCTCGATAACCTTGACCAGACGGTTAAAGCGCTCAAGGATAACCTCATGCGGGGTGGGATCATAAATCTCAGCTGCCGGGGTACCGGCGCGCTTGGAGTAAATAAACGTGTAGGCCTGGGCATAGCGCACCGTCTCGGCAAGCGAGAGCGTCTGTTCAAAGTCTTCCTCAGTCTCGCCCGGGAAGCCCACAATGATGTCGGTCGAAAGCGCAATATCGGGCATACGGTTACGAATACGATCGACCAGGCCCAGATAATCCTCGCGCGTGTACCGACGATTCATCTCTTTAAGAATGCGCGTGGAGCCCGACTGAACGGCCAAGTGAAGCTGCGGCATGACGGCAGGTGTCTCGGCCATAGCATCAATGGTCTCGGGCAGCAGATCCTTAGGATGCGAAGAGGTAAAGAAGATGCGCTCGACGCCCGTATCGCCCACCGCGCGCAGCAGATCGGCAAAGCGCGGCTTGCCAAAGAGATCGCGACCGTAGGAGTTAACGTTTTGGCCCAGAAGCGTAATCTCGCGCACGCCCTGACGCACGAGCCCGGTCACCTCGTCGACAATCTCCTCGAAGGGACGGCTCTTCTCACGACCACGGACGTACGGCACGATGCAGTACGTACAGAAATTGTTGCAGCCCGTCATGATGGGCACCCAGGCGTGATACTGCGTCTCGCGATGCCACGGCATACTCATGGCGTCGGTATCCTCATGCTCATTCGTACGGATATGGCGCTTACCATCCAAAAACGCCTCGGCGATAAGCTCAGCCACGTGCGCAATAGAATGGGTGCCGAAAATGACGTTGACGTTATCGACGTTGGTGAGCAAGCCCTCACCATCGCGCTGGGCGATGCAGCCGCCCACGGCGACAACACGCTTACCCGAAGGCGAAGGAGGAAGGCTCTTGCAGGAATTGCACTGACCATACAGGCGCGTATCGGCAGCCTCGCGCACACAGCACGTCATGAACACGACAATATCGGCATGCTCCGGATCGAGCGCCATAAGACAGCCATACGAATCGAGCAAACCGCTCACGCGCTCAGAGTCGTGCTGGTTCATCTGGCAGCCGAATGTGCGTATAAAGTAGGTTTTACCGGCAAGAATATCGCGTACGGAACGCTGGTCCATGAGCTTACATCCTAACGATGGTGTCGACGGGGCGCATAGGTGCTACAAGCGTGCAAATGGCTTGTTTACGCAACAGGCTTAACGTCGTCCATGACGACGTTATCCATGGCAGCCCGATTAATCTGGTGAACGTAGATAGAGAGACGGATTGCCGTGCGCGACTCCCCGTTAATGAGGATGTCGGAGAACACCGGCGCGCAGGAGACATCAAAGCCGGTCGGAATCAGAAAGCCGCGCGCAATGGCGACGGCCTTGATGGCCTGGTTGACGGCACCGGCGCCGACGCATTGAATGTTGACGGGGACGCCATCTTTGACCATGCCGGCAATGGCGCCGGCTACGGACGCGGGCGATGATTTGCTTGATACCTTCAGGCAATCCATGAAGAAACTCCTGCGTTTAAAAGTACGTTTTAACTGCAATAACTGTATCGTACCGAGCGGACTCGGTAAAGATTTTATTCCTCTTTGGCAAGATCGAACGTCACCGTGATGCGATCACGCGAAACGCGAATCTTAGGGTCGCCGCATAGATTGAGGTAATACCGGGCGGCAAGGTCGTTAAAGTCACGCTCGACCGCACGCGAAAACTGCGCCATATCATCCTTGGCGATACGAAGGCCTCGACGGTCCTTGGCAAGATCGATGGGAGCCGGCGCATGAGAGGTGGAGTCGCGCTCGCGCAGCAGACGCGCAGTCACGCCGCGAACGGGCTTAATCTGACCCGACAGAATTCGGTGGGCAGTGCGCTCGGACATCTCAAGGCCCAGACCGGAGCAGATCCGGATAAAGTCCTCGGCATCCGAGGCAAGGCCCAAGCGATCGATAACTGGAAGCTCGCACTCGTCATCGATAAAGAGCAGGCGCGACGTATCGAGACGACTCGAAGCCTGAGCGTACAGGGTCGCAGCGATCTCGGACGGAGAGCCCAGATACACATCGCAGCAACGCAGCTCCTCAAGGGCAAACTCACAGGCCGCGCGAATGATGTTGTGGGGGCCGCGAGCACATACATAGCGACCGTCTTCGTCTTTAACCGCCTGAGGCCAGCTCGACTGGTCGGCGCGCTCACCCAAGCGTTCGGTGGCAACGCGCACCTTAAACGAAGAGCCCAAATCGACGCCCGATGAAACAACGCGCGCCTCATCCGTGTTCTGCTTGATAGAGAACAGCGCCATACCACGACCGTGAACACCCCAACGGTCCATTTTCATGCTCTCGAGCTTGGAAGTGACACGAGCATCGAAGATACGCTCCTGCATATCCTGCGGCACACCAGAACCGTTATCCAGGAAGAGGAGGGTGCGAACACCCTCCTCCTTGGTCGTGGCAAGATAGACCTTATCGGCTCCGGCATCGCGAGCATTACGCAGCATCTCGATGACAATGTCCTCTACATGCTGAATGTCATGCTTGGCCTGACGGCGCTCGGCCTCCGAAACGCGGAGGCGGACATACCCCTCGCCAAGGTTTTCCTCGACGCGAAGGTTGCCCTCCCCCGACATCGACGCGATAAATGAGATGAGCTCGTTCGCGTCGTTCATGTTATTTAGCGATATCGACGGCACGGCTCTCGCGAATCACGACAACGCGAACCTGACCGGGATACTCCATCTCTTCCTCGATCTGATGGGCGATATCGTGCGCAAGCACCGTGGACTGGGCATCGGAGATCTTGTCAGGCTGAACCATGACATGAACCTCGCGACCGGCCTGCATGGCATAGGTACGCTCGACGCCGTCGTGAGAGTTGGCAATCTCCTCGAGCTTCTCAAGACGCTTGATGTAGTTCTCGGCCGACTCGCGGCGGGCACCGGGACGAGAAGCAGAAACGGCATCGGCAGCCTGGACCAGAACGTCGAGCACCGTGTTGGGGTCGACATCGGCATGATGGGCTTCGATCGCGTGGACGATAACGGGCTTCTCGCCATAACGGCGGGCAAGCTCGGCGCCAATGACAGCATGCGGTCCCTCAACGTCGTGGTCGATGGCCTTGCCCAGGTCGTGCAGAAGACCGGCGCGCTTGGCGGTCACAACATCCAGACCAAGCTCGGAGGCCATAACGCCGCACAGGTCGGAGACCTCAAGCGAGTGCTGCAGCACGTTCTGACCAAACGAGGTGCGGTAGCGAAGAGCACCCAGGGTCTTGACGATCTCGGGGTGCAGATCGTGGATACCGGTATCGAAGGCGGCCTGCTCGCCAGCCTCGCGCACACGCTGCTGAACCAAGTCGGCGGCCTTGTGATACATCTCCTCGATGCGGGCGGGGTGAATACGACCGTCGGCAATGAGGTTTTCGAGCGCCACGCGGGCAGTCTCACGACGGACCGGATCGAAGCTCGAAAGTACAACGGTCTCGGGGGTGTCGTCAATCACGAGGTTGACGCCAGACACCTGCTCGAAGGTGCGGATGTTACGACCCTCACGACCGATGATGCGACCCTTGAGGTCATCGGAGGGAATATGCACGGAAGTGACGGTGACCTCGGCGGTATGGTCGGCGGCGCAACGCTGAATCGCCAGGGAGAGAATCTCCTGGGCGGTCTTGTGGCACTCGGCGCGGACCTGCTGCTCGGACTCACGGATGATGGTGGCCGCCTCGTGGGTAACCTCGCCGCGGACCTTGTCGAGCAGCTCCTTGTGAGCGTCCTCGCGCGTAAGGTCGGCAATACGCTCGAGCTCGGAGGTCTGCTTGGCGCAGAGCTCCTCAAGCTCGCGAGAGCGCTTCTCGACCTGACCGGCCTGGCTGGACAGCTGGTGCTCGCGTTTATCGAGCGCATCGTTGCGACGATCGAGTGATTCCTCGCGCTGCATCACGCGATTTTCGAGCGTGCGAATCTCGCTCTTGCGCTGCTTGTCCTCGGCCTCGGCGGCCTGCTTGTTCTTGATGATCTCTTCCTTAGCCTCGAGCAGAGCCTCTTTTTTGAGGGTCTCGGCCTGACGCTTTGCATCACCGATCAGGGACTCTGCCTGCGCGTGTGCCGACTGAATCTTTTCGTCGGCCTCGTGAAGACTACCCTGCTTGGCGGTGCGCATGTAGGCAATGGCGGCGATGGCACCCAAAACGAGGCCAACGAGCGCTGCGATGATAGGCATGCTCACTCCTTTTTATGGATTCGTTACACAACAAAGCGAACCGTCCTTACGAACGGCTCGCGACATTTGAGTAATATGGGCGCAGCTTATGCGGGTCGGATACAGATAAACATATAAACAAACTCATCACAGATGAGCACATATCACAAAGCAAATGACGGTATTTATCCTACGTTGAACCGCAACAACTGTCAAATAAACGCACCCGGCACGGCGCCAATCGAGCGGTGAACGGCAGGGGCGTAACGGGTGCTATGCTTACACGGCACACTCCTCGCTTAAGGCATCGAGACGTGCCTTAACGGCATCGGCGGCGATGTGATACGAAAAACCTTTACCCATCAAAAACCTGACGAGCTTTTCGAATGCGCGCACCTCGGGAACGCGACGTTTAGCGAGCAAGGCCGAAGCGCGGGCCATGTCATCATCAACGGCAAAATAAGCCTCGGGATACCCGGGGATATCGTCAAGCACGACATGACGACGCTTGAGCTCAACCTCGATCTTGCGCTGTCCCCAGCCGCGACGTTTGCGCTCTTCGATAAAGTACGAGCAAAAACGGTTCTCGTCCAAAAACCGATACTCGGTCGCTCGAGCAACCGCAAAATCGATCGCGGGCTGTCGAAAGCCATAGCGCGCCAACTTATCGCGCACCTCGCCCGTGGCATGATCGCGGCGCGAAAGCATCTCGGTCACCATGGTAAGCGCACATTTTCGTTCGATAAGCTGCACCGCCTCGTGAAAGTCATCCCAATCACAGGGAAGATCGGGGCGGTTCTTAACGTACAGGCGCGCCACGCGCACGGGAATCCAAATGGAACGTTCGTAACCGCCCTCAAGATCGCAATCGATATGCGCACAGGGCTTTTTAGACGCATAACCGCTCGAGAACGAGGAGGCCGCTTTCTTATCGGGAAAGACGACCGTGGCCTCGGTCACCGTATACGACATGTCGGCATCCGCTACTCGTCGTCATCGTCGAGCATCGCGGAGCCATCGATGGCGTACAGCTCATCAAACTCCTCGGGGGCGGGCTGATCGGTCAACTCAACCTCAGAGGGGGCATCGTCGTCATACTCAAGACCGCAGGCAAGGCGAACCTTGTGCTCGATCTCGTCGGCGCAATCGGGGTGTTCGCGCAGGAACGTCTTGGCGGCCTCGCGACCATTGCCGAGCTTGTCCTCGCCATAGGCAAACCAGGACCCCATCTTTTTGCAAATGCCGCACTCGACGGCCATATCCAGAATCGAGCCCTCTTTGGAGATGCCGGTGCCGTACATGATGTCAAACTCAGCCGAGCGGAACGGAGCGGCCACCTTGTTCTTAACGACCTTGGCACGCACGCGATTGCCGATAACCTCGTCCTTGAGCTTGATGGTATCGATTTTGCGAATATCGATTCGCACGGAAGAGAAGAACTTGAGCGCGCGTCCGCCCGTGGTGGTCTCGGGGTTGCCAAACATGACGCCGATCTTCTCGCGCAACTGGTTAATGAAGATGCAGGTCGTGTTGGACTTGGCAAGCGAGCCAGCGAGCTTGCGGAGCGCCTGGCTCATCAAGCGAGCCTGCAGACCCACTGTCGTGTCACCGATCTCGCCCTCGATCTCGGCACGCGGAGTCAAGGCGGCAACAGAGTCGACGACGATGGCGTCGATGGCACCGGAGCGCACAAGCATATCGACGATCTCGAGCGCCTGCTCGCCCGTATCGGGCTGGGAAATGAGGACCTCATCGATATCAACACCGATGCGCGCGGCATAGGTGGGATCAAGCGCGTGCTCGGCATCGATAAATGCAACGACGCCGCCCATGGCCTGTGCTTCTGCAAGGATCTCGAGCGAAAGCGTCGTCTTACCGGAGGACTCGGGGCCATAAATCTCGACGATACGGCCGCGCGGCACGCCGCCGATACCCAAGGCGGCATCGAGCGCCAGAGAGCCCGTCGGAATAGCCTCGACCTCGAGCTCGGGACCGCCGTCGCCATACCTCATGATAGAGCCCTGGCCGAACTTCTTCTCGATCTCGGCCTTGGTGGTGGCGATCATCTCATCGCGCTCTTTACCCGTCGTGCGTGCATGAACGGTACGTACGGGACCTGAATTCTTGGCCATGAATAGCCCTCCTCTTAACAACCTGAAACGATAATAAACGAACGGCTGTTCGTGGTCAACCGTTCAGATTCATCATATGCACCCGTACATTCCAAAACCCGACCAAACGCCGACCAATCACCGACCAAACGCTTGACCGTGCCAATCACAAATACGACCGCTCGAACAAATTTAGGCCATATACCAGCGCAAACACCAATACCGTCAAAGGTCCCTATCTCCACAATTAAGGGGCCCTAAGGCCCCTTAAACCACGTCTATTCCATAGAATTGAGCACGCGGACAATGCACTCCAAAGCCTCCGCGACCGCATAGGCCCGAACGCACGACCGATCGCCCTCATAATGGCAACGTGCAGACTCGACAACCGGCGCTCCCCCATCGGCCGCACGATACGCCCAGCCAATATAGAACGTGCCGGCAGGGTCTTGCTCGGTGCCGCCACCGGGCCCAGCGTAGCCCGTTGCGCTTACGGCAATATCGCTCTGATAGAGTTCAAGCGAGCCCGCGGCCATCTCGCGCGCCGTCTGATGCGACACGGCACTAAACCGATCGAGCGTTTCCTGCTCGACGCCGAGCACGCGATGTTTGATCTCATCGCAGTAGGTCACCGCACCGCCACGAAGCACCGCCGAGGCACCCGGGATATCGGCAATCGTCGAGGCGATCATGCCCGCCGTCAGCGACTCCGCCGTCGACACCGTCACACCACGGGCACTCGCGTGCTCGACAAGATCGCGCGCCAAGTCCTCGTTGTTTGCGGCGATCTGCAAATAAGACTCCGTCATACCCACCAGGACCTAGACCGAAAAGACGATCTTACGGCAGTTCCAGAAGTACTGGGCACCCGAGACAATGGTCAAAATCACGGCGATGACGTACAGGAAGCGCGACACCGAATAGACACCGAGCAGCAGCGACACCGGCCCCAGCTGAAGACCGGCCATCGCAAAGACGCACAGATAGCCGCAGATGGAGACCATCGTGGTCGCCGTCTTGTACTTGCCGAGCTTATCGGCGGCAACGACCACACCGGCAGCACTTGCGACCATACGAAGGGCGCTCACCAACAGCTCACGAAACAGGATAATGAACACGGACCACACGGTCACCGCGCCAAAATCCAGGAACAGCAGCAGGGCCGAGAACACCAGCAGCTTGTCGGCGATGGGGTCCAAGAACTTGCCGAAATCGGTGATCTCGTTGCGCGAGCGCGCCAGATAGCCGTCGACCTTATCGGTGCACGACAGGATCACATACAAAATGAAGGCAGCGGCGGCGAGCGGGCCGTCGAAGGTGCTCCAGTCCGTACCGGCAACGCATGCGTGAGACAGGGCCGAGACGATCATGAACACCGGGATAAAGACGATGCGAACGCACGTCACGATGTTGGCGGGCGTCCAAACACTCGTCAGTTCCTTATTGCTCTCGTTTGCCACGACGCTCTCCTACTCCACAACATGACCGATAAGCTCATAGCAGAAGCTATCGGTAAACTCGACGGTCAGAATATCGCCCACGGACGCCTCGCTGGCGTCCAGATGCACCGCGCCATCGGAATCGGGCGCCTGGAACCAGGCGTGACCGATCAGCTCGGCGCCGTCCTCAGTCTCTTCGATGCCATCGACGATCACCTGTGCGCGCTCGCCCACATGGGCCGCCGTGGCGGCAAAACCGAGCGACTCGGCCAGATCCATGGCCTCCTGGGCACGCTCGAGCTTGACCTCCTCATCGACCTGGCCCTCCATCTTGGCGGCCAGGCTGCCCTCCTCACGCGAGTAGGCAAAGACGCTCGTGTAGTCAAAGCCGACGGTGTCCATAAAGTCGATAAGATCGCGAAACTCGTCGTCGGTCTCGGTCGGGAAGCCGACCATGGCCGTGGAGCGAATCACAATACCGGGGATGCGCTCGCGAAGGTCGCGGAACAGATCCTCGAGCTCCTGGCGCGAACCGGAGCGACGCATGGCCTTGAGGATGCGCGCATCGCAGTGCTGTACGGGGATATCGATATAGGGCAGTACCTCGGGCGTATCGCGAATCGTCTCGATAAGCTCGTCGGTCATGCCCTCGGGCTGCAGATAGAGCACGCGGACCCAGACGTTATGCGGGCGCACAGCCTCGGCGACGGCACGCAGCAGCTGCGCCAGATTGCGCGGCGAGCCCTCGGCGAAGTCCTCGTCGGCAAAGTCGGTGCCCCAAATGCCCGTGTCCTGGCCGATCAGCACGATCTCGCGCACACCGCCGGCAACCAGGTCGCGCACCTCGGAGATAATGCTCTCGGCATTGCGCGAATGATAGCGACCGCGAATGTAGGGGATCATGCAGAAGCTGCAAAAACGATTGCAGCCATCGGAAATCTTGACGTAGGCAACAGCGCCCTCGACGGTACGCTTGACCTGCGGGATATAGGCCGCGATCTCACGTTCGAAACCCAGCACGCCATCGATGACCGCCACGATGCCGTCCTCCTCGTCGGCCTTCACAAAGGCAGCGACCTCAGGCAGCTCGTCAGGCAGGTCATCGCCATAGCGCGACGGCACACAGCCGCACATGACGATGGGGCAGGCGCGAACGCCGTCCTGCACCTCATTGGCGAGCTCGAGCGTGGTCTCGATGCTCTCGGACGTTGCGGAGGCGAGGAACGAGCATGTATTGACGATGGCGATATCGGCATCCTGCGGGTCGAATGCCTCCTCGTAGCCCGCAGCGGTCAAAAGAGAACGCATGCGGTCGGTGTCAACCTCGTTCTTAGCGCACCCGAGGGTGATGTAGAGCACGGAGCCCAAAGGTGTATCCATGTTGGAGAGCGGTCCTTTCGAATGTTATTAGCGGTAGTTGGTGAACTGCAGCGGCTGGCCGTAGTCCTGGTCGCGCAGGAACTGGATCACCGTCTGAAGCGCATCCTTAGAGGCCGAGGTAACGCGCAGTTTATCGGCCTCGATGGTCACCTTGACCTTGAGCTTTTGATCCTTGATGTCCTTATTGATCTTCTTGGCGGTCGCCTGGTCAATGCCCTCGACGATATGGCCGAGCACGCGCACGGTACCGCCCGAAGCCGCCTGCGACGCGTCCCAAGAGACAGCCTTAAGATCGATGCCGCGCTTGATGAGCTTAGAGCTCAGCACGTCAATGATCTGCTTGGAGACAAAATCGGCCGGGGCATTGATCGTAAAGAGCTTGTCGCCCTTCGAAAGCTCGATGGTGGCGCCGGAGTCCTTGAGGTCATAGCGCTGAGAGATCTCGCGGGTGGTCTGTTGGAAGGCGTTATCGACCTCCTGCATATTGACCTCGGACACAACGTCGAAGCTGGAATCTTTAGCCATGGTTCTTCCTTTCGGTACGGGGAGCCTTAGTAGCTGTCGTACGAATAGTCATCTGAATCGTTTGCAGTCTGGCCGTCGGATGCCGTGTCGGTACCGTCGGTAGATTGGGCGTCGGTGCCGTCGGTAGACTGGGCGTCGGTGCCGTCGGCGGTATCGGTGCCGTCGGCACTCTCACCGTCTTCGGAGTCAGTGGTCTCCTTCTTGGGAACGGTAATGGTCACGCGCGCCACACCCGATGTCTTGGTGTCGTAGCGAACCTTTTCACCGTTCTTGGTAACCGTGACATCGGAGGGCTTGGACGTGGTGATCTCGATCGAGGACTCGGGCGTGTACTCCTGCTCAAAGGGACCGGTTGCCTGGGCGCCAAAGACCGATTTACCGTCGACCTTGACCTCGATCCAGGCGGTCTTGCCCTTGGCAACGGAGACCTTGACCTTGATAACCTCGTCCTCTTTCTTTTTCGCGTTCGCCTTGGCGGCATCGGAATCGGCAGAATCCGTCGCCTCGTCGATGCCTTCATCCTCGTCAACAGATTCGGTCGTCTTGGAAGACTTCTTGGTCGTCGTCTTGGTGGCCGCGGGCGTCTCGGGCGTCGACTCGGGTGCAGAAGAGCCGCAGCCACGCAGGAGGACCACGATGAGCAGAATCAACAAAAGCGCCACGGCACCGATGCCGGCGTAGATGATGCGCGGATCGAGTCCATTGTTCTGGGGGGCACGTCCACCGCCGCGTCCGCGATTAGAGCCACCGCGACCGTTTACCTGCGGCATACGGCCGCGACTGCTATCGGGACGACCACGATATCCGCCTTGGCTCTGCGAGCCGCGCTGACCCGAACGCGGCGCAAGCTCGCCACGGTTCTGATAGCCACGCTGGCCAGAGCGAGGCGCCGAAGAGCGTTGCCCGTAAGGCTGCGATTGAGAACGGAGGCGCGGCGTCACCTGCGTGGTATCGGCGTCGGCATATCCACCGTGGGAACGCCCGGCAGAAACTCCGCGATAACCACGACCGGAGTAGCCACCGTCGCCGTAACCGGCGCGGGGATCGCGACTCAACCCGCGAGCGGCGGGAAGCGCACGATCATCCGGCATGGGCGTACTGCGAAAGCGATCTCGCTGAGAACGAATCTCCTCGCTGGAGCCCGTCTCGGTGATATAGCCCGCCTGCGGAGGGCGCTGGCCGTACCGCGTCGAGCGACCACCCTGAACCATCAGAAAGCGTCCGTTATCGACCGACGAACGCGAGTTAACGTAGCCGGCAGCATCCTGAAAACGACCGCCCTGCTGCGAGGTCTCGCGTTCATATGCCATGAGGTCATCAAAATAAGCGTTGACGACCTCGCGCGGGTTAAGCCCCAAAAAGCGAGCATAGCTCGAAATCATGCCCTGCGCATAGCCGCGCGGAGGCATCGATGCAAAGTTACCGGTCTCGAAAAACTCGATGATCTGCGGCCTGATTTTGATGGTGTTGGCGACCTGCTGGATGGAAAGGCCCATCCGGCGACGCTGCTCGAGCAGCATGTCACCAAAGCGTGCAGCCATCAGAATCCTCCAAACTCACGATCTTCACGTGCCATCTCGGCGTCGACAGACTCCAACGCGGCGAGCCCCTCCTCGTCCAGCAGGACCTCGCGCGGCTTGGAACCATCGGGCGGGCCGACGACACCCTTTTCTTCCAGCATGTCCATAATACGCCCGGCGCGCGCATAGCCAACCTTGAGGCGGCGTTGCAGCCCAGATGTGGAGCCCAGCTGCGATTCCACCACAATATGGGCGGCCTCCCAGATAAGCGGGTCGTCATCTTGCGGTTCGGCAACGCCCGTGCGAACAATGCCGCCACCAGCCATGGACATGGAAGCGGGCGCCACGG
Source organism: Collinsella sp. (assembly GCA_019414345.1). Lineage (GTDB taxonomy): Bacteria > Actinomycetota > Coriobacteriia > Coriobacteriales > Coriobacteriaceae > Collinsella. The sequence goes on along the minus strand of DXMF01000037.1, from coordinate 104,364 downwards.
CAGACAGAATCTCCTCGTGATAGTCGGGCTCGCTTTGCGACTTAACGAACTCGACGATCTCGTTGATCTCGTCGTCCGAAACAAAGCAGCCCTGGATACGGCGGGGCTTACCCCAGTCGACTTTGGAGAACAGCATGTCGCCCAAACCAGTAAGCTTTTCGGCGCCCATCTGGTCGATAATGACGCGGGAATCGATGCCCGTAGCCACGTTAAAGGCAATACGATTGGTGATGTTGGCCTTGATAAGGCCCGTCACCACGTTGGAGCTGGGGCGCTGCGTAGCCACGATAAGGTGAATACCGGCGGCACGGCCCAGCTGGGCGATACGGACGATCGAGGCCTCGACATCCTTGCCGGCTACCATCATCAGGTCCGAAAGCTCGTCGATGATGATGACCAGATAGGGCATCTTTTGCGGCGGGTTATCGTAATGCTCGAACTCGCCGGCAGCCTGCTTTTCGTTATAGGTCGAAATCTTGCGAACGTTGAGGCGCTCGAAGACCTTCAGGCGACGCTCCATCTCGGACACGGCCCACTGCAGCGCACTGGCAGCCTGCTTGGGCTCGGTCACCACGGGCACATAGAGATGCGGCAGGCCGTTATAGCCCGCAAGCTCGACGCGCTTGGGGTCGACCATGATAAGGCGAACGTCCTCGGGAAGGGCGCGCATGAGCAAGGTCGTGATGATGGAGTTGATCATGACCGACTTACCCGAACCGGTGGTGCCGGCGATCAGCAGATGGGGCATCTTGGCGAGGTCGGCGACAACCGGCGTGCCCTCGGCATCGCGACCGATGGCAAGCTCGAGCGGACCGCCCTTCACATAGGGAAGCACGTCGCCCAGGTTGACGTTCTGACGCTTGCGATTGGGGATCTCGATACCCACAAGCGAGGTGCCGGGAATCGGCGCAAAAATGCGCACCGACTGGGCGGCAAGCGAAAGCGCGATATCGTCCTCGAGGCTCGAGATCTTACTCACGCGCTCGCCCTCACCGGGCTGCAGCTTAAAGGTCGTGACCGTGGGGCCGGCAATCCAGCCGACGACGCGGGCGCTACGGCCAAACTCAAGCAAGGTGGACTGCAGCGACTCGGCAGTCTGTTCCAGCTCCTTGTCAGAAGACGCGGAGGACGCCGACTGCGGGTTGGCATGCAGGATTTCGAGCGGCGGGAGCTTGAGGCCGTCCTCTTGGTCGCCCTCGGCATCGGCATTGGTACCGTCCGCTCCCCCATCGGTGGCTGCAACAGGAGCAGCGGAAGCCGTGGGGGAGGAGGCATCGGCAACCTTGGGATGCTTTAGGAAGTCGGGGATCTGCGGAGCTGCCGAAACGGGATTCACGGCAAACGGCGGCTCTGACTCGTCAGCCTTGTCCGGGTCGTCTTCCATCGAAAACTGTCCGGTGACCTGTCCTGCCTTGGCGCGGCGGCGCGGCAGCAAGGTGGTCTTGGCGGTCTCGAGCGGAGCCTCGTCATCCTCGTCATCGCCCTCGGTGAGCTCAATCTCACTATCGGACCAAGAGGGGTCAGGCTCGCTCGTGTTGAGCCTGGGCGCGTCCTTGCGCTTCTTGGCATGGCGGCGCGGCAGCAGCGTGGTCTTGGCGCGCTCGGCCTCCACGGCCTCGGACACGTCGACAAACGGGTCATCGTCCTCGTCGTCATCCAAAACCGGGTCGGCATCGCCACCCATGACCGTGGTCACGGCGGCGTCAGTCTCCTTCTGGCGCAGAATGCTCAGGTGCGGATGCGCGACGACGGGTACCGACAGGGCCTCTTCAT
>DXMF01000037.1:0-102581 GCA_019414345.1 Collinsella sp. | reverse complement strand
CCCCACGGGCTCGCGTTGACATCGGCACGACGGCGCTCGGCAAAATCGGCAGCGCGATCACGTGCGGAGCGCAAAACGCCGCCCACCGAGAAGCCGATGATGACCAGGCCAACGACGACAAGGCCCAGCAAGACAACCATGGCGATAGGTTTACCCAAGGCGTTTTGCAAGGCACTTGCGATAAATGCGCCAATGTAGCCGCCTGAGGCGGAAAGGTTCTGCGGCGCAAACATGAGGTCGCACGAATCGCTCGTGCCCGGAACCATCAGCGACAGGATAGAGACAATGGCCACAAAGACCACGGCGCCGCCCGCGACCGAGCGAATGTTGAGCGGCGAGTCCTCACCCAAAAAGAGCGTGGCGGCAAACAGCAAGATGACGATCGGCAGCACGTAGGCGCCCAGGCCAAAGCCGAGGTGATAGAAACCGGCGACAGCAGCCGTCACGGGCGCCGTTGCCGGCGAAATCACGGCAATGAAGGATGCAATCGCCAAAACGGCAATGACCACACCGGCGATATCGCGATTGGCCGAAGGCTCGACCAGGGGCTCGAACTCATCGAACTCGGACTCGTGGCCCTTATTGGCACGCAGATGGGAACCGGCACCTTTAGCAGATGCCGGTTGGTTGTTGGCTTTGTTGCCTTTGGCGTTTTGTGCAGATCCGCGCGCCAAACTAAACCTCCATGACGACCGGGATGATCATCGGACGGGTGCGCGTACGGCTCCAGATAAAGTTGGAGAGCGAATCGCGCACGGCTTTGCGAATGGCATCGGAGCCGCTGCTCGTAAAGCTAAACTTGCCCTTCTCGATCGTCTTCATGATGGCTGCGGAGGCATCCTCGGAGAACTGGTCGTCGATGGCAAACGAAACACCGCGGCCCGAGAACTCGATAGCCTCGATCTTCTTTTGCTTGAGCGAGACGATGGCAACGGCCGTGACCATACCGTCATTGGCGAGCTTTTGACGATCGCGCAGGACGATGGGGTCGGTATCGCCGATGCGCAGACCATCGACATAGACGACGCCGGACTCGACGGGCGTGCCGCGCTTGACGATACCGCCACGCATCTCGAGCGTGTCGCCGTTATCAAGGATAAAGATGTGATCGTCCTTGATGCCCATCTTACGGGCAAGCTGGGCATGGGCGCGCAGATGCACGGCTTCGCCGTGAACCGGCATAAAGTAGGTGGGCTTGGCCATGGCCATCAGAAGCTTGAGCTCCTCCTGGCTGCCATGGCCCGAGACATGGACGAGGGCACGGGACTTATCCCAGACGTCGCAGCCAAGCTTGGCCAGGCTGTTGACGACCTGCTGAACTGCCTTCTCGTTGCCGGGAACGGGAGTTGCCGAGAGGATGACGGTATCGCCCTCGTGGATAGAAAGCGTCTTGTGCTCGCCGTTGGCCATGCGGGACAGGGCCGACAGCGGCTCGCCCTGAGAACCGGTGCACATGACGACGATCTTATCGTCGGGCAGGTTATCGATATCGAAGGCATCGATGATATCGGCATCGTCGATGTTGAGGTAGCCAAGCTCACGCGCCACGCGGGTGTTGGTAAGCATGGAACGTCCGGTCACGACGACCTTGCGGCCACACTTGCGGGCGGCGTCGCAGATCTGCTGCAGGCGATGAATGTGGCTCGAGAACGACGCGACGAACACGCGGCCCGGGGCGTTCTTGATGGCGTGCAGCAGGTTGGGACCGACCTCGGCCTCGGACTTGGTAAAGCCGGGAACCGTGGCGTTGGTGGAATCGGAAAGCAGCAGGTCGATGCCCTGCTTGGCAAAGCGGCTGATGGCGGCATAGTCGGGCGTGACGCCGTCGATGGGCGTCTGGTCGAGCTTAAAGTCGCCCGTGTGCATAACGGTGCCCTGGTTGGTGCGGATAAACACGCCCAAAGCACCCGGAATGGAGTGCGTCATGGAGAAGAAATCGAGCGAGATGCCACCGAGATTGACGTGGCTGCCGCCCTTGACCTCACGGAACTTGGGCGCGCGAATGCGGAACTCGGAGAGCTTACCCTCGATAAAACCGAGCGTCAGCTTGCTCGAGAAGATGGGCACCTTGTTGTTGAGGTCCTGCAGCAGGTACGGAAGCGAACCGGTGTGGTCCTCGTGGCCATGGGTGACGATGATGCCGCGGAGCTTCTCCTCGTTCTCCAGGACATAGGTGTAGTCGGGAAGCACCAGGTCGATACCGGGCTGGGAGTCGTCGGGGAACATGAGGCCGGCGTCGACGAGCACCATGTCGTCGCCGCACTCGAAGACTGTCATGTTCTTGCCGATGCCGTCAAGGCCGCCGAGCGGAATGATCTTCAAGGGAGATGATTTTTTAGCTGCCATAGGTTCGTGTGGTTTCCTTTCTTCGAAACGGGTCTGGAACAACCGACGGGGCGCTTCTGGCAAACCGACCGTCGGGAACGTACAAACATGCATCACAGAGTCGATGCAATAACTACAGCATCATACCCATTTGCCCACCAACAGACCACCCATGCATCAAAGCCCCATCTGAACCTGCGTATCCCACCGTTCTGGTCTCAGCGGCCCCGGCACGGGCTAAGTTTCCTGCTCTACAGTCCTGCTCACGACGGAGGCCACATTAAGTGGCCTCCTGTTCGTGCGGAACTCGCGATAAACTTAGCCCGTGCCGGGGCCGCTGAGACCAGACCTGACAATTAGGGACAGGTTTATTTGGTCGGTTTTATCTGGGGCAATGCCGCACATGCGATTATCTAAAGATCTGAATTCAGATAACCGAATAGACTGTCTGACAAAATCGCAACCCGCACCAACCAGCCCTTTTGCTATTCCCGGCGGGGGCCGCGGGTAAAGTTTATCGCGAGTTCCGCACGAGCCGGAGAGCACTTAATGTGCTCTCCGTGCGAGCAGGACTGTAGAGCAGGAAACTTTACCCGCGGCCCCCGCCGGGAATAGCAAAAGGGCGACCCCTGTCCGAAGTCGCCCTTGTTGAGCTGCTTATATGCGGCTGTTACTCGGCGTCGTGGTGACGGCGGGGCTTGCGGCCTCCGTTGTCGCCGGGACGGCGCGGACGGTCACTGCGCTCGGAGCGCTCGCGACGCGAACGCTCACGGCGCTGGAAGTGCTCGCCGTCGCCCTCGGAGGCACCCTCGGCGCGAGCAGGGGCCTCGGGCTTGTCAAGACGATCGAGCGAGATCTTGCCGCGATCGTCGACCTCGATGACGACGACCTTGACCTCGTCGCCCACATTGAGGACGTCCTCGACCTTCTCCACGCGACCCTTGGCGACGCGGGAGATGTGCAGCAGGCCGTCCTTGCCGGGCAGCAGGTTGACGAAGGCGCCGAAGGGCTGGATGGAGACCACGCGACCGGTGTACTCCTCGCCCGGCTCGGGAACCTTGATGATGAGCTTGATGCGCTCGACGGCCTGGTCGACGGACTCGCCGGTGCCGCCGACAAAGACGGTGCCGTCCTCCTGGATGTCGACCGAAGCGCCGGTCTCGTCCTGGATACCGCGGATGACCTTGCCGCCGGAGCCAATGACGTCGCGAATCTTATCGGTAGGAACCTGGATGGAGACGATGCGCGGAGCGGTGCTGCGTGTGGTGTGGCGCGGCTCGGGAATCACATCGAGCATCTTCTGCAGGATGAAGGCGCGACCCTCCTTGGCCTGCTGCAGGGCGCGGGCCAGGATGTCGAAGGTTAGGCCGGTGGCCTTGTTATCCATCTGCAGGGCGGTGATGCCCTCGGTGGTGCCGGTGACCTTAAAGTCCATGTCGCCCAAGAAGTCCTCGAGACCCTGGATATCGGACAGGACCACGGTCTTTCCCTCCTCCTGGATCAGACCCATGGCGATACCGGAGACCGGGCGCTTAATGGGCACGCCGCCGTCCATAAGGGCGAGCGTGGAGCCGCAGGTCGAAGCCATCGAAGAGGAGCCGTTGGACTCCATGACCTCGGAGACGACGCGGATGGCGTAGGGGAACTCGTTCTCATCGGGGAGCACCGGAAGAAGAGCGCGCTCGGCCAGGTTGCCATGGCCGATCTCGCGGCGCTTGGGGCTGCCCATGCGGCCGGTCTCGCCGGTGCAGAACGGCGGGAAGTTATAGTGGTGCATGTAGCGCTTGCCCTCGGTGGGCTCGATGGTATCCAGACGCTGGCCCTCGTTGAGCATGCCGAGCGACAGGACGGAGAGCACCTGGGTCTGACCGCGCTGGAACAGGCCGGAGCCGTGAACGAGCGGCAGGTAGTTGTCCTTCACCATGATGGGGCGGATCTCATCGGCGGCACGGCCGTCGACGCGCTCGCCGGTCTCGACGACCATGGTGCGCATGGCCTTCTTCTCGAGCTTCTTGAGCGCCACGGGGATCTCGCGCTCCCAAGCGGCCTGCTCCTCCTCGGTAAACTCAGCGCGGATGGACTCCTTCAGAGCTTCGACCTTACCGATACGGGAGAGCTTGTCGGCATCGCGAAGGGCGGCCGCCATCTCGTCGTAGTGGGCAAAGATGCGCTCCTGGACCTCCTCGACGGGCTGGTCGAGCGGGTACTCCTTCTTGACGATGGGGCCGTTGACCTGCTCCCACTCGGCGACGAACTCGTCCTGAGCCTGGCAGAAGGCAGCAAGGGCCTCCTGGCCAAACTTCATAGCGGCGAGCATGTCGTCCTCGGAGATCTCCTCGGCACCGGCCTCGACCATCGAGATGAAGTCAGCAGAGCCGCCCAGCTCCAGGTCAAGATCGGAGTTCTCGCGCTCCTCGTAGGTGGGGTTGACGATAAACTCGCCGGTCTCCACGTTGCGGCCGATGCGCACGCAGGCAAGCGGGCCCTCGAAGGGCACGCCGCCGAGCGTCATGGACAGGGAAGCACCCATGACGTTGATGACGTCGAAGGGGTTAACCTGGTCGGCGACGAGCGAGGTGGCGACGATGTGCACCTCGTTGCGGAAGCCGTCCGGGAAGCTCGGGCGAATCGGGCGGTCGATCATGCGTGCGGTGAGCGTGGCCTTCTCGCTGGGACGGCCCTCACGCTTGAGGTAACCACCCGGGATGCGGCCGGCTGCGTACATCTTCTCATTGAAGTCGACGGTCAGCGGGAAGAAGTCGTAATTCTTACGCTCCTTGGAGACGACCACGGTGTCGAGCATCGTGGTATCGCCCTGCTTGACCAGACAGGCGCCGGTGGCCTGCTTGGCAAGCTCGCCGGACTCAAAGGTGTAGGTCTTGCCGTACAGCTCAAAGGTCTTGGATACGAGTGTCATTGTTCTCCTTTACCCCACAGGCCCCTTGCCTGCGGGCTTCTCATGTGACGCGGGCCCCCTGCCCCCGCCACGCTTCAGAGCGTGATTATTCACGCCCTTACACAAAAAGAGCGCCCCGCTGCGCAGGACGCTCTTAGCATGTACAAATCCTTACTGGATGTTGTCGCGAATGCCCAGAGCCTTGATGAGCTCACGGTACTCGACGATGTCGTTCTTCTTGATGTAGGAGAGAAGACGACGACGGCGGCCGACGAGCATGAGCAGGCCACGACGGGTGTGGAAGTCCTTCTGGTGGGACTTCATGTGCTCGGTCAGCTCCTTGATGCGCTCGGACAGGATGGCGACCTGAACCTTGGGGTTGCCGGTGTCGACCGGGGTGTTACCGAACTGCGCAGTCAGCTCAGCCTTGCGCTCTTTGGAAACAGTCATTGTTTCACCTTTCGTTTCTTGTCGCCCGCGGGCGACATTATACGCCTCGGACTGGGAAGCCGCCGGTGGAGCGAGCATCCAAGGTCGAGGTACCAACAGGTCGGTATGTTACCACAAGCGGCCCGCGCCTGCGCATCATCACCGACCCAACATGAATTCCATCGCACGGAGGCGCTGATCGGTGTGCGTCGCAGCCCAAACATGCGAAAGCCCCAATAAAAAGGCAGCGGTATGGGGATCGATCCTCTCGGCCATGAGTGCATCGAAGGTCATGGACATGAGGGCGCGCAGCCACGCGACCTCACCGGTCGACACCAGCTCGGCACCCGGAACGCTCGACGCGCACGACCCGCACATGAGCCCGCCCGCCCGGGGCGAAAAATACGACAGCATGGGGTCTCCGCACAGCACGCAGGCCGAAAAATCGGGTCGATAGCCAACGTGCGACAGCAGCTTAAAGACATATGCCGCCACAAGTAGATCCATATGCGCCGTGTCGAGCCCGCTGCCCACCAGGGCAAGCGCTCGCTGCGTGATGGCAAAGGTAAATGGATCCTCGGCGTCCTCAAACGAGCACACGCGCGCGACCTCGGCGATCGCGCTTGCGGCACAGGTCGTCTCGTAATCGGGCGCAGCGCCGAGCGGCGCCTCCATAAGCTCGGCCTGGGAAACCACGTCGAGCGACCGTCCATGCGCGAGCAGCATATCGACGGTGCAGAACAGCTCGCAGCGCGCAGCAAGGCGCCCACCGGGTTTGCGGGCGCCCTTTGCCACGGCGCGAACCTGCCGACCCCGCTCGTCAAGCATCGTCAAGATCAGGTCCGTCTCTTTGAGCTTCGTCTTATCGAGGACGAGCACCTTCGTGCGATATGTCCGGGAGCCTGCCATGCGCGCCGCGCGTCCTTAGTCCTCGGCGTTGTAGCCGAAGCGGCGAATCTGGGCCTCGTCGTCGCGCCAACCGGCCTTGACCTTCACGTCCAGCTCCAAAAAGACCTGCGTGCCAAAAATGCGCTCGAGATCGCGGCGGGCGTCGATACCGATATGCTTGATCATCTCGCCGCCCTTGCCGATGATGATGCCCTTTTGGCCCTCACGCTCGACGTAAATGGTGGCGTGCACGCGCAGCACCTTCTTGGTCTGCTCGAGCGCATCGCAGATCACGCCAACGGAGTGCGGGATCTCATCACGGGTGCGGCGCAAGACCTTCTCGCGCACAAACTCGGCAACGAGCGTCTCATCGGAAGCGTCGGTACCCATGTCCTCGGGAAACCAACGCGGGCCCTCGGGCAAAAAGTGCGCAACGGTCTCGATGAAGGCGTCGACGTTGAAGTTCTTGACCGACGACGTCACGATCTCATCGTCATAGTCCATGAGCTCGTGGGCGGCCTTTAGCTGCTCCATGACCTGTGCGGGATCAGCCTCATCGGCCTTGGTGAGCACCAAGACTTTCTTGGAACGGGCGCTCTTGACGCGATCGGCAACCCAGGCGTCTCCCCTGCCGATCGGCTTGGTGGCATCAATCAAAAACGCGACGACATCGACATCGTTCAGCTCGAACAGCGCGCTCTTGTTGAGCTCGGACCCAAGGCCGTCCTTGGGCTTGTGAATACCCGGGGTATCGACAAAGACCAGCTGGTAGCCGGGACGGTTGACGACGGCGCGCATGCGGCGGCGGGTCGTCTGGGCCACCGGCGAGGTGATGGCGACCTTTTTGCCATAGCAGGCGTTGAGCAGCGTGGACTTGCCGGCGTTGGGGCGGCCGACAAGCGCCACGAAGCCGCTGCGGAAACCGGGCTCAACGTCGCCAAAGCCCACGAGGCTATCGTCCTCGTCGCACAGGGCGTCGAGTTCCTCGTCGCTCATGCCCTCAAACGGGTCTAACTCCTCGATCTCCTCGTATGCCTCGGCCGCTTCGGTATCCACCGCATCCAGGGACTCGTCATCCAGAGTTTCATCGATAGGCAGCATAGTGTCGGACATGGAAATCCCTTTCTAAATAAAGTCGAGTGCGTGGGCAAATACCAGCAAGCCCACAATCGCGGCGGTGATGGAAAGTACGTATACGGAGGCGGCGGCGATATCCTTCGCACGCTTTGCCAACGGATGGAGCTCCTGAGTCGCCAGGTCGACGATCGCCTCCATGGCGGTGTTGCACAGCTCGCCGTGAATCACCAGGCCACAGCAGATGATAACCGTGGCCCACTCGGCAATGTCGAGCCCCACGATGCAGCCGGCAATGACGGTGCACACGCCCGCCACGAGCATGACCTTAATGTTACGCTCGGTTTTAACGGCGGTGACGAAGCCCTCCATAGCGTAGGAGAACGACTTTAAGAAGGACGGATGGTCCTTGTTCGATCCGGGAATCATAGACGGCTCCTAGTCGTGGGCGTGGTTGGCGATGGGGCCGACGTGGACCAGCTTGGGGTCCTCACCGCGCTCAAGCGCCAGATCGCGCAGGATGGCGTCCTCGCGGGCCTCCATGACCTCGGCCTCGTCGTCCTCAATATGGTCATACCCCAGCAGGTGCAGCATGCCATGAACAAGCATCAGACGGCACTCGTCGGCAGGGCTATTGCCAAAGCCGGGGGCCTGACGGGCAATGACCTGCGGGGCCAAGATGATATCGCCGAGCTCGAGCGTCTCGTCGGCGGGAATATCCTCGTCAAAGGCCGAGTCGCATTCAAACGAGAGGACATCGGTGGTGCGGTCGATACCGCGCCACTCGTGGTTGAGCTCGTGCATCTCGTCCTCATCGACATATGAAAGGGAAATCTCGACTTCACGCTCAACGCCCTCGGCGGCAAGCACGACCTCGCAGATGTGCTCTACCTCCTGCGCGTCGAGCAGCGTATCGAGCTCGGCATCGTTGCTGATCAATACACTCAACGGGACTCCTTTCGGTCGTGCACGCGTTTCTCGCGCACATCATCATAAGCATCGTACGCCTCGACGATACGCCCCACCAAGGCATGGCGCACCACGTCGGCACGCTCGAGGTGAGAAAATGCGACATCGTCGACACGGCCTAAAATCTGCTCGACGTCGGCAAGACCGCCGCGACGACCCACCAGGTCGCGCTGACTCAGGTCGCCGGTAATCACAAACTTGGAGTTAAAGCCCAGGCGCGTCAGGAACATCTTCATCTGCTCGGGCGTGGTATTTTGCGCCTCGTCGAGCACCACGAAGGCATCGCTCAGCGTGCGGCCGCGCATGTAGGCAAGTGGGGCGATCTCGATCACGCCGCGCTCCATAAGCTCATCGGTGCGCTCGCGATCAATCATGTCAAAAAGGGCGTCGTAGAGCGGACGCATGTAGGGATCGATCTTTTCCTCGAGGGTACCGGGCAAAAAGCCCAGGTTCTCCCCAGCCTCGACAACCGGACGCGTCAAGATCAGACGGCCCACCTCGTGACGCTTGAGCGCGGCGACGGCGAGCGCCATGGCCAGATAGGTCTTACCGGTACCGGCAGGACCCAGGCCAAACGTGATGGTATGCGAGCGGATGGCATCCACATAGCGCTTTTGGCCGAGCGTCTTGGGACGAATGACACGACCGCGATACGAAAGCAGCACATCATCGCGAAGCGACGTAGCCTCGTGCTCACCGTCGCGCAAGATGGCCAAGCAACGAGAGACATCGTCGGCAGACAGCGTGCGTCCGGCGGCCGCCTCACGAAAAGCATGCTCGAAAAAGCGCGCCACGAGCTCGACCTCGTCCGGGTCACCGCTCACGGCGATGCTGTCGCCACGGGCGACCACGTGGGCGCGAACCAAGCTCTCCAGCGCACGAAGGACGCCGTCGCCGGCACCCAAAACGCGCGAGGGATCAATTCCCTCGGGAACGGTAAGTCTAATCTTCGAGGCTTCCATGAACCTCCCTGCGTGCATGGACCAAGCCGGAATCATCGACTCCGATGATAGCAACATCGAGCAGGCACGGGGCTGTGAGTCCACAGGTATCGTCAAGACGGGCATGATGGAACGAACCGAGCGTCAGGTTGTCGCCATACTCAAGCACGGCACGCTCGACGGTTCCCACGCGACGGCGAGCGTCGGCAATGGCGAGTTCCTGCGCCGCGGCCCTCATGCGGCGGCTACGCTCGGCCATAACCTCGGGCGGCACCTGGTCGGGCATATCGGCTGCAAGGGTACCAGGACGCTTGCTGTAGCGGAACACATGCATACGCGAAAAGCCCACGCGGCGGCACAGAGCCAGCGACTCCTCAAACTCCTCGTCCGTCTCACCGGGAAAACCGACGATGACATCGCACGAAAGAGACACCTGGGGCAAGTTGGTGCGAATCATGCGCACCGTCTCCTCAAAGGCCTCGGCGCTATAGGGACGGCCCATGCGATGCAGTGTCCTTGTGCAGCCGGACTGCACGGGCAGGTGCAAAAACGGAGCGATGCGCTGCGGATAGCGCGCCATGACCTTAAGCAGGGACTCGGAGATATCCATGGGCTCGACCGAGGAAATGCGCACATGCGGAATGGACGTGCGCTCCATGATCGCCTCGAGAAGCTCATCAATCTCGACGTGTTCGTCAGTCGCGCTCTTGCCATCGTAGGCGCCAAGGTTCACACCCGTCAGCACCACCTCGGGCACGCCGGCCACCTGAGCCTCGCGAACCTGCTCGAGCACGGACTCGACCGGCACGGAGCGCTCGGGGCCGCGGGCCTTCCACACGATGCAATAGGTGCAACGATGGTTGCAGCCGTCCTGGATCTTCACGCCCAGACGCGAGCGACCGAGTGCGTCGACAACCTCGCCGTCGCTGCAGGCGGGAACGTTATCGGACTCAACGCCCAGCACCTCGCAGACGCGTTCGGCGACATCGATCTTGGACGGCTCGGCGATCACGCGGTCCGAAAGCTCCAGCAGCTCCTCGGGATGCAGATTGACCACGCATCCGGTCACGACCACATAGGGCTCATTTGGATAGGCCAGCGCATGGCGAACGGCCTTACGGGTCTTGGCCTCGGCCTCGCCCGTAACGGCACAGGTGTTAATGACGATCAGCTCAGCATCCTGAGGCTCCACCATCGCAAAGCCCAGGCGCATTAGATCGGCAGTGATACGGTCGGACTCAACCCGGTTGACACGGCAGCCGAGGTTGACGACAGAGATATGAGGTGCGAGCACGCGGGCTCCTTAATCGAGGATGTCGTCGAGGGCACTCTTGATACGGTCGGTCACCGACTTCTTACCGGATGCGACGTCATCGCCCATCTCGTCGGCAAAGGCGCGAAGCAGCTCGCGCTGCTTATTGGAAAGGTTCGTGGGGACGACCACACGCAGCTGCACGATCAGACGACCGCGCGAACCGCCACCGCCGATACGCGGCATGCCGTAATTGTTGACGCTCACGGTGTCGCCGTACTGGGCGCCAGCGGGGACGCACACCTTGACGACCTCGTCAGGCATAATGCCCTCGACCTCGATCTCGCATCCGAGCGCAGCCTGCGCAATCGAGATATCGCTCACGAGGTACAGGTCGTCGCCGTTGCGCTTAAAACGCTCGTGGTCGGCGACGCGCACGTTGACGATCAGGTCACCCGAGGGCTCGCCGCGAAGGCCGGCCTCGCCAAAACCGCTCACGCGCAGCTGGCGACCGGTCGAAACGCCGGCGGGAATATCGATGTCAATCTTTTCGTGCGAAGGCGTGCGGCCCTGGCCATCACAGGTCTCGCAGGGATGGTCGATGACCGTGCCTTCGCCGTGGCAGTCGGGACAGGGCGAAGAGGACTGAACCTGGCCCAGGAACGAACGCTGGACCGTCGTGACATAGCCCGTGCCGTGGCAACGGCTGCACTGCTTTTCCTGTGCACCCTCGGCCCTACCGGTGCCGTTGCAATCCTCGCAGGGAGCAAGGCGGTCATAGCTGATCGTCTTTTTGCACCCGAGCGCCGCCTCCTCAAGGGTAACCGAAAGGGAGATAGCCATGTCGCGGCCGCGACGACGCTCACGGCGATTTCGGGCGCCACCGCCGGCACCGCCGCCAAAGAACGACGAGAACAGGTCATCCATACCCATGCCGCCAAAGATATCGTTAATGTCGACGTAGCCCGAACCACCAGGGCCGTCGGCAGTGCCGTAACGGTCGTAGTTAGCACGCTTCTGCTCGTCGGAAAGAACGGAATAAGCCTCGTTGAGCTCTTTGAACTTGGCCTCGGCCTCGGGGTCGTCCGAAACGTCCGGGTGTACGGTACGGGCCTTCTTTAGAAACGCGCGCTTAATCGTCCGCGCGTCGGCATCCTTGTCGACGCCAAGTACCTCGTAGTAATCCCTATTTTCCGACACGACCGAATCCTTCCGACTTTCGTTATTGTCACAGTGCGTCCTATACCCAAGCTGGGCCGGCCGCAAACAGAGGGGTTGATGTTATTGCATTCCGTAAGGCGAAAGCATGGCACGCTGCGAGCAGCTCGCAAACCAAACCGACACGAGCGCAAACATAAATCCGTTGGCAAAACCGTTGGCAAACTGCATCGCGCCGCGCTTCCACCACAGCAGGCTGCGATGCAGTACGCCGTCCGAGAGCACCATGAACAGGCCCATGGCAAACGGAATAAAGCACATCACGGCAAAGGCCGAGAACACACCCGAGATGGCCGACAGCACCAAAAAAGGCGCCACAATGCCCATCAGGTAAAAACCGGTACGGGCCTTGCCTTCCAGGCGCTCGGCCTCAACATGGGCGCGGCCGACCAGATCGCCACCCGAGGCACCGTTGGTGCCGGCGTGACCCATGCCGCCAATGCGGACCTCGTCGCCGTCGTGCGTGCCGGCAGGAAACTCAATCGTCTGCTCGGAGGTCACACGGACACGCCCGCTGCCGCCGCAATCGGGACAGGGGTCGGCAACGACCTTACCGGAACCGCCGCACTCGGGGCAGACCGACTGGAACGTGCCGGCACCGAACAGGAAGGACAGGTCGACGTCGATGTGCCCGCGACCGCCGCAGCTCGGACAGGTATGTGCATGCTCGGACGAAACAGAACCCGAGCCGCCACAGTGGCCACAGGTATCGAAGCGCGTATAGCGGACGGTCTTGCGGGCACCGCCCTTGGCCTCCTTGGCGTCGAGCTTAATATCGACGACCACGTTGGCGCCGTTCTCGGGATTATAGGCAGCCTGCCCGCGACGCGGCTGACCCCAGGCGCCACCAAAGGGAAAGCCGCCCTCAAAGGGATTACCATAGCCTGCGCTGCCGGCGTAGCCGCCGCCATAGGGCGAAGCCGTGGGAGCGCCGGCGAAGGGATTACCCGAACGCATGGCGTCATAGCGCGCACGCTTCTGCTCATCCGAAAGCACAGCGTAGGCCTCGGAAACCTCTTTGAACTTTTCCTCGGCATCCGGCTCTTTGTTGACGTCAGGATGGAGCTTGCGCGCCTTTTGCTGGAAGGCCTTCTGTATATCACGCGAGGTGGCGTCCTTGGAGACACCCAAAATCTCGTAGTAATCTTTTTCGTTCATCGTCGCCATGCGCGGCAACCTCCTGCTCACAGCAGCGTATATATTGCGGTAATTCTACCCGAGCGGCCTAAGCTAGACCCCAAAACAGCTCGAACAGCACATTTCCATCGAGCCAACCCAAGTGGGTAGGCGCTAAACGAGCACGGGCGCGACCTGCGATAACGTCTTTCGAGGTGACGCTCCCAGCATGTCCTTCAACATGATCGGGCACCCAGGTGGCAAGGCCCAACTCGAGAGCACGGTCACAGGCCGCCGCCAACCCATCTGCAGCGATCACGCTTGCCGAGCGAACCAACAGGTCGGGCCCAATGCCACGCGTCATGCGGCAGGCGAGCATCAGATCCTCGGCCGCAGCCTCGCGCTGCGACAGATACTCGGCATCAAACGCCATCGCATCATCGTCACGTTGCACCAAGCGCACGCGATACGCATCGCCGCGAGCAGGCACGTCGGGAAACAGCCCGGCCAAGCGATCGAAATCCTCGGCATCGAGCATACCGGCGGCAGAGCGGCCCAAGCCCAGATAGCCCTGTCCGGTCCAATAGGCAATGTTGTGGGCGCACTCATGGCCGTCGAGCGCGTAGCTTGCCACCTCATACGGGTGATAGCCGGCCGCACCCAGGCACTCACGCGCCGCATCCATGCACGCAGCCTGAAAATCCTCGTCGGGCTCAAGCGACTCGTCGTGACACGCCATGCGGTAGAGCGGCGTGCCCTCCTCGAGCGTGAGCGGGTAAACCGACACGTGATGCGGCGCCGCCGCCAACACGCCATCGAGCGTGCGCTGCCAGCTTACGGCGGTCTGCCCGGGAAGTCCGCACATCAGGTCGCAGGACACATCGAGCCCAGCGTCCCTCACTGCGGCGATGGCTGCAAGGGCGCGGTGCGAATCGTGGATGCGGCCAATCGCGGCAAGCTCGGCGTTGTCGAGGGTCTGAACTCCCAGAGAAATGCGCGTGACGCCCACCCCGGCAAGCGCCGCAGCAAGCTGCGAAGTCAACGACTCAGGATTGGCCTCGCAGGTAAACTCAAAGGGCTTGCACCACGCAGAGATACGTCGGGCAAGTTCTACCAGACGCTCTCCCGCCAGCGACGGCGTGCCGCCGCCAACATAGACGGTGCGGATCTGTGCAAGCGCGCCTGCGTCGCCAAAGGCATCGAGGCGCGCATACAACTGCACAAAATAGGCATCGAGTGCAGCGCTCAGGTCGCACGGAGCAAAACTGCGAGAGTCAAAGTCGCAGTACCGGCACTTTTGGGCGCAAAACGGAACATGCACGTACAGCGCGGTAACGGCCACCGTTAGGCCTCCAGCGGATGAGCGGGCACCGACTCGCCGGCGGCAAGTGCGGCCTCGCAGGCCACCACATCGCGCTCGATATCATCGACCAATGCCATGAACTCCTCGTATGTGGAGCAACGCACCACTTGGGCGCGCCAGGCCGCAGCATGAGGCATCCCCTTTAGATACCAGCTTGCGTACGTACGGGCACGCGACATGAGCGGCAACAGCTCGTGCGTGAGCGTCAGGTGCTCGCGCAGGGCATCCAGGCGCTCGACCGAGCTACGTACCGGTACCGGCGTGCCATCGAGCGCAAGGGCGCGGGCATCGCCGAACACCCAGGGATTGCCATAGATACCGCGCGCGATGAACACGGCGCTGGCGCCGGAGTTGCGCAGATGCTCCGCGGCATCCTCGGCGCAGAACACGTCGCCCGAACCGATAACGGGAATCTCGACGGCGTCGGCCACCTCATCGACGACTGACCAATCGGCCTGGCCCGTATAGAGCTGCGTGGCACAGCGACCATGTACCGCCACCGCAGCGGCCCCTGCCCCCTCGAGCATCTGGGCAAACGTCGCGGCATTGCGGTCTTCGGCGTAAAAGCCCTTGCGGATTTTTACGGTCACGGGCACGTGCGCCGCGCCTACCGCCGCCTCGACAATCTGCTCGGCCAGCTCAGGCGTGCGCATAAGTGCCGAGCCCTCGCCCTTGGTAACGACCTTGCGAGCCGGGCAGGCCATGTTGATGTCGATCAGCGACAGGCGATCGCCAACACGCTCCTCAACGGCGGCGACGGCGCTCGCAAACTGATCGGGCTTGGAACCAAAGAGCTGTACGCAGATCTGCTGCTCCTCGTCGGCCGGTAGCACCAGGCGCCACGTCTTATTGCTGGCATAGGCAAGACCCGCCACGCTCACCATCTCGCTGTAGGCAAGATGGGCACCGCGGCGGCGGCACATGATGCGGTAGGCGGGGTCGGTCACGCCAGCCATGGGAGCCATAAGGAACGGCTGCTCGGCATAGGCACCCAGCAGCCGCGTACTGTATTCAGAAAGCGCCATGGGACCTACTCGTCCACCTTGAGGATCGCCATAAAGGCCTCCTGCGGGACCTCGACCGAACCGATGGCCTTCATGCGCTTCTTGCCCTCTTTCTGTTTCTCGAGCAGCTTGCGCTTACGCGAGATATCGCCGCCATAGCACTTGGCCAAAACGTCCTTGCGGCGCGCCTTAACGGTAGAGCGGGCGATAATCTTGTTGCCGATAGCGCCCTGGATGGGCACCTCGAACAGCTGGCGCGGAATGATTTCCTTGAGTTTGTCGCACAGCCCGCGGGCCAGGCCATAGGCCTTGTCCTTGTGCACGATAAACGAAAGCGCGTCCACTTCATCACCCGAAAGCAGGATATCGAGCTTGACGAGCTCGGAGGGACGATACTCGTTGAACTCATAGTCGAGCGAGGCATAGCCCTTGGTGCGGCTCTTGAGCTGGTCAAAGAAGTCCAAGATGAGCTCGGCGAGGGGCATATCAAAGCGCATCTCGACCGATTTGCTCGTGAGATGGATCATGTCGGTTGTAATTCCGCGGTGCTCGATAGCGAGCTGCATGACGGCACCCGTATACTCGGGCGGGCAGATAATCTTGGCCTTGAGGTAAGGCTCCTCAATGCGCTCGATGCGCGTGGCCTCGGGCAGATCCTGCGGGCTGCGAACATCAATCATCTCGCCGTCAGTCTTGTAGACGTGATAGTCCACCGAAGGGCTCGTGGCAATCAGGTCCAGGTTGAACTCGCGCTCCAAGCGCTCCTTGACGACCTCCATATGCAACAGGCCCAAGAAGCCCACGCGGAAGCCAAAGCCGAGCGCCACCGAGGTCTCGGGCTCCCACACCAACGACGGGTCGTTGACATGCAGCTTATCGAGAGCGTCGCGCAGGTTCTCGTAATCCTTGTTGTCGATCGGGAACAGGCCCGTATAGACCATGGGCTTGGCCTCGCGATAGCCGGGAAGCGGCTCGGGGCAGGGATTCGACGCCCACGTGAGGGTATCGCCCACGTGCACGGCCTCGGGATCCTTCAGGCCCGTGACCACGTAGCCCACCTCGCCGACCGTCAGTGCGTCGACCGGCGTCTCGGCGGGACGCTTGACGCCCACGCCGTCGACCAAGAAGTCGCCCTCGGCCTGCATCATAAGCAGGGTATCGCCCTTTTTAATGGAGCCGTCAAAAACACGGACCGTGGCAACGACGCCGCGGTACTCATCAAAATACGAGTCCAGGATGAGCGCCTTGAGCGGCGCGTTTGCATCGCCCTTGGGCGGTGAAATCAAAAAGACGATGGACTCCAGCAGGTCGTGGATACCCTCGCCGGTCTTGCCCGATACGCATACGGCATCGTCGGCGGGAATCGCCAGGTCATCCTCGATCTCGGTCTTGACCTCATCGGGGTGTGCCGACGGCAGGTCGATCTTGTTGATGGCGGGCACGATATCCAGGTTGGCGTTCATGGCGAGCGTCGCGTTGGAGACGGTCTGCGCCTCGACGCCCTGCGTGGCGTCGACGACGAGCACCGCGCCCTCGCAGGCGGCCAGCGAACGCGAGACCTCGTAGGTAAAGTCCACGTGGCCCGGCGTATCGATCAGGTTGAACTGATACGTCTCGCCATCGTCGGCGTCATAGGAAACGCGAACGGCATTGGACTTGATCGTAATGCCGCGCTCGCGCTCGATATCCATGGTGTCGAGCAGCTGCGACTCCATGTCGCGCTCGTCGACGGTATGGGTGAGTTCGAGGATACGGTCACTGATCGTGGACTTGCCATGGTCGATGTGCGCTACGATCGAGAAGTTACGGATGTGGGAAATGTCAATTGAAGTATTCATGCGGACTATCTTACCCGAGCGGTACAAAAAATGGAGCCTGTTCCATAAAACAGGCTCCATTTATGCGCGTAATCTGTGTGGTGTGAAATTTACAACTTAGGCGTTGATGCTGTTCACTAGCTTGGCAAGACCGGACTTGCGGTTGGAAGCCTGGTTCTTGTGGATAACATGCTTGGCGGCAGCCATGTCGAGACGCTTGGTGACGGTCTCGAGGGCAGCCTGGGCCTTCTCGGCGTCGCCCTCGGCGACGGCGGACTGGACGTGCTTGGTCAGCGTCTTGAGCTCGGACTTGACAGCCTTGTTACGCATGCGAGCTGCCTCATTGGTGCGGATACGCTTCTTCTGAGACTTGATGTTTGCCACTTCTGGAGTTCCTTTCGAGTTCCTTGCAAAAAATGTATGACACCTCTGAGACACGGTGAGGTCATGCAAGCGCCTACTATAGCACGCTCCCCCACAAAGGGATAGAACGAATTTGTCAAATAGGCAGGTATCATCACGATTTTCTCAAGATGTTCGTAATCCAGAGCAAAAGCGCGGTCTCAGAATCAGCCGAACCCTTGAGCGCGAGCTCCACATCGACGGCACCCTCGAGCGCGGAAACGAGCTCGGTCATCGAAAAACGACGTGCCCAGGTCAGGTGATTCTTGACCTGCCAGGCCTGAAGCTTGAGCGTCGCGGCAAGCTCACGACCCTGCCCACGCGCATCGAGCGCCTTGGCAACGATAAGCTCGCGAATACGCCCGCACAGCAATGTGTAAGTCCACACGTAGCTCTTGGCGGGCAGTAGATTGAAGAGCTCAAGCGAGCGGCGCATGTCACGGGCCGAGACCGCATTGAGAAAGTCCCAGGGCTGGACTTCGGCCGTGCGCACGATCCAGCGCTCCACATCGGAAAGCTCAATTTGCGGCCCCTCGACCATCTGGGCAAGCTTGGCCAAGTCGTTATCGAGCATGCGGGTGTTCTCACCCGAGCGCGAAACGAGCTCCTCGGCGGCCGCCGTCGAGATGGACTTTCCGTGCTGCGTCGCCATCTGCTGCACGCGACGCGGCAGCTCCCAGCGCTTGGTGCTCGAACAGTCGATCACGGCCTTCTTGTCAATCTTGGCGATCGCCTTGTACAGGCGCGTGTTCTTGGCAAGCGAATCGGCAATAATGAGACAGACCGTCGTGGGACTGGGACTTGCGAGGTACTCGACAAGCGGTTCCGAGACCGCCTTGGCAAGCTTGGAGCAGCCGTCGAGGATCACCAGGCGAAACTCGCTGCCCATGGGAAAGGTATTGAGCGAGCCGATGATCGACTCGATATCGGGATCTTTCGTCATGTCACGTTCATCGAGGTTGAACTCAACCATACCCGACTTTTCCAAGCGAGCTTTCATACGCGAGACGGCGTGGTCGCGCTTGACCCCATCGGTACCGACGATCAGATATGCCGGCAACAGACCGGTTTCGGACATCGCGCTCCCCTCCCGCAGGCTCTCGTGTTCGTACCGTGCCATTCTAGCCCAGGGGCTTATCCCGCGCCAACGGCAGCATCACGGTCGCTGGCATCGCATGGCAAAACCGGATACGGTCGGCGAGACGGTAATGTCTCCTTGTTCGATGGTGCATGCGAACGCGCCGCCCGCATCTCGAACGGCATCGATGCAGGCATCGGATGGATGGCCGTAGCGGTTGCCCTCGCCCGCACTCGCGATAGAGAGCTCGGGCTTAAGCGTTTCCAGCAGGTCTGTATCGACGGAAACTTTTGAGCCATGATGCCCCAGCTTGAGCACATCGATATCTCCCACCTCCTGTACAAACTCGCGCTCCTGATCGAGCTCGGCGTCACCAGTAAGGAGCACGCGCAGGCTCTTGCCTTCCTGAGCGTAGGAGAGCAGCAAAACAAGAGAGTCCTCATTGCCCTCGCCATCCACCGTGTCAAACGGCCACATCACACGAGCCCGAAATGCGCCGATATCGACCGTGTCTCCGCGAGCCACCTGCCGATACGTTACACCCGGGCGATTCAGGACCTCAGTAGGCGCGCCGTCAAGTGCATCGGCCGCGACCGCAATGGTTCCAACCGAAAAACGATCGAGTACGTCGGGAAGACCGCCCCAATGGTCTTCGTCCCAATGCGTCACGAAGACGGCGTCGATATGGTGGACGTTATTGCGAACCAACGCCGACACCACGCGGTCATCGAGCCCACAGTCGACGAGCGCCACAGCGCTACCCTGACGAACCAAAATCGCATCGGCCTGACCAACATCGAGGACCGTCACCGAAGGCGGCGCACATCGATCCCAATAGACATACGGAACACCCGCTGCAAGCATCAAACACAGCAGCCCCACTGCCATGGGCCGCACGCTGGGGCGTGGCCACCAGACCAAGATGGCCACCAGCGCGAACGGCACCACATATACCAAGGGCGTATCGGGCGGCACGCTTACGGATGCGCCCGGAACGGCAGCAAAGAGCTGTTCAAAGAACAGCGCACAGCGGGCGACAATCATGGGCACCACGAACGCCCCGTGACGCAGCAGCGGCACAAGCGAGCAGGGCACCAGCACAACCGATACAGCGAGCAGCACGCTTATCACCGGACCGATCACGGCATTTGCAAGTGGGGCAATGAGCGAAAACGTCTCAAATGCGGGAATCGTAACGGGAAGTGTCGCCAGCTGCGAGCACAGCGTGACAGACAAAACGCTGGCGACACCCGATGGCATGCCCAGCTCGCCCAAGGCGTAGGTGGCGTAGGGGCAAAAACAAAGGATGGCAAAAACACTGACGCACGAAAGCTGAAAACCCATTTCGAACAATACCGTCGGCCGCAGCAGCACAAAGACCACCATGGTCAAAAATAGGGCCGAGAGGCCATGACGACGACGTCCGGCGCCGTTCGCGACAAGCGTCGCCGCCACCATGCAGCACGCGCGCACGGCCGAAGGCGAAGCGCCCGTAAAGACGGCATAGGCAGCAAGGGCCAGCACCAACAGCCCCCGCTGCAGCCCACGAGAGAGGCGTGTCTTTTGCAGGGCGCTCTCAATTACAAACCCGACGATGGCAAGATGGCTGCCCGAGACGGCGACGAGATGTGCGGTGCCCGTTACCGAAAACCAATCGCCCGCCGGCTGGGCGCGCAGCTCGGACGAGCGTCCACAGACAACGCCGGCAATGAGCGAGCGCGCTGGATCGGTCTCGGGCGCGATAACGGCAAGGAGCTCGTTCCGAAGCCAAGTCAACGGCCCCGGAGAACCCTCGTCGACCGATACCAACCGGACGACGTTAACCTTTCGAAGCTCGCCCCGAAGCACGCGTGAGCGCCCATACGCATCGTTCTCAAAGCGTGATATTCGACCGATACCACGTACATGCGAACCGACGCCAAGCTCACGATCACACGACAGCCGTACCTGACCCAAACGCTTTTCGCCCGCATACGCATCACAGGCATAGGAGTACGGACCGTCATTGATGGACGGATCGCCCCGCACAACAAATTCGAGACTGCTCGCGGCCCGATTATCCAGTGCCCTCGATACACGCAGCGCTCCCATTGTCCAACCCGAGGACGCGGCCGCTCCCGCCATGAGGCCGAGGGCAGCGGCATACAGCCATCGCCTCCACCGCACAAGGCGCATGCAGGACCGAGCCAATACGATGCACGCCGCAGCCACAACGGGAATGGCCATAAGCAATGTGACGGGCGCTTTCCGCTCTCCCAGCAGCACATCGGCTGCCACGTTAAGTACCAGGCCACAGCTCGCACACAAGCCGGCACAAAGGGCCATGGTCCACGGCATCAATGGGCGCGGTGGCATCACATGTTCGCGCTCGGACGCGCTCATACGCAGATGCAATCTTTGATTTTGGCGAGTTTCTTCTCACCGATCCCCGATACACGCATAAGGTCATCGACCGAGGCAAAGGCCCCGTTTTGCGTCCGCTCGTCGATAATCGATTGGGCCATAGAAGGCCCGATGCCCGAAAGCGTCTGCAGCTCCGCCGCACTTGCTGTATTGATGTTCACGAGCCCCGACGAAGATCCCGCACCAGGAGTCGCGGCAGCGCCGCTTTCGCCCCCGTCGACCGCCGCAGCCGCTTGTTGCTCCCCTACCGTCGGCACATGGATCTTTTGACCATCTGTGATCTTGGACGCACGATTGAGCCCTGTCACATCCGCCTCGGCCGTAAGCCCTCCGGCGGCATCGATCGCTTGGGATACCCGCGCTCCGTCTTTGAGCCGGTACACGCCAGGCCTCGCAACAGCGCCATCAACATCGACGTACACCTCGGCAGCAGAGGAGCTCTTGGCAGACGACTCATCGACATCGTCAGGTGACGCATCCCCGGCCCCGCGTACTTCCGAGGTGCTCGCCTCATCACTACGTTCAAACGACACGTCGCTGGAGCGGCTACTAAAACTTGCCATCGCTAGGCCGCTCGCGGCGGCAATGACAACCAGAATCGCCACGAGCACCGCCTTATGACCGAGCAGCTTTTCTGCCCAGCGGTCCATCAGTTTAACCCGTTCGTGTTGCTCGCGCTGCGCCATAGCAAACACCTCCCAACACCATCGTGTCAGGAAACGAACGCCGCAGCCTCCGCACGCCCACACCGGTTTTCGCGGTCAAACCAAAAGCTGACCAAAACCTTGCGGAAAAGTGTCCATTTATTCAGGCACACGTCGACAAATGAACCGTTTATCGCCTAATGTCCAGATAGAAAAAGACCGACGATGCAAAATCACCGACGGTCTATACACAACATTATTCGTGATCTTGGTAAATCTCACGTGGAGCGAGCTCGGAATGTTTGCGTTTTAAGGTCTTAGGGGCCTTATACGTATTGCTCTCGAAGTCGATGTACTCGGTCTGCTTGAGCAAGCGCTCAATCATCTCCTCGTGATCGAACAGCTCCCACGCCTCATGCACGGCATCGAGTTTGGCGTGCGTCTCGGGGCGGCGCGGCATAAAGAGCGTGCAGCAATCGGGAGCAGCTTCGGTCGAGATATCGAAGGTACCGATTTCCTCGGCACGCGCGATGATCTCCTGCTTGTCCGAACCAATCAGCGGGCGGAACACGGGGATCTTGACGGCCTCGTTGACGGCCATGATGTTCTCGAGCGTCTGGGAAGCAACCTGACCGAGCGATTCACCGGTCACAATAGCCTTGGCGCCCTCGATATGCGCAATGCGCTCGGCAACCGAATACATAATGCGACGGTACATGATCACGCGCAGGTTGCTGGGGCAGGTCACCGAGATCTCACGCTGACAATCGCCAAACGGCACCACGTACAGGCGGCCGATCTGGACACCCGGCTCAAGCGCACGGATGATGTCCTGCACCAAATACTCGCTCGTATCGGGTGTCTGCGGACGACCGGAAAAATGTACCGGCACGCACACCGCGCCGCGACGCGCGAGCATCCAGGTCGCCACCGGCGAGTCGATACCCGATGACAGCAGGGTCACAACCTTGCCGGCAGAACCCACCGGCAGACCGCCCACGCCGCGCTCGGAGCGCGCGTACACGTAAACGCTGCCCTGAACAACCAGCACGTGCACCATCGCGTCGGGATCGTGCATCTGGACCTTTTTATCGGGAAACGCCTCGCACAGCACCTCGCCAACCTGTCGATTGATATCAATCGAGGTGAGCTCGTAGTCAGTGTTAGAGCGCTTGGCATGCACCTTAAACGACTCAAAGGGACCAAACTCGCGCAGCGCCTTCACGGCGGCGGCGCAGTACTCCTGCGGGTCGCGGTTCGTGTGATATGCCAGGGACACGCGGGCAACGCCGGGGACGGTGCGAATGACGCGCGCCGCCTCGTCGGCCTGATGCTCATTAAAGGTCACGAGGATATAACCGGAAATTCGAGACACGGCATTCACGGAAAAGGCGGCCAAGGCCGCCTTGATGTTATCCATGAGGATATGCTCAAAATGTGCGCGGTTCTTGCCCTTCAGTCCAACCTCGTGATAGTGGACCAGGCAGACGCGGGCTGCCATTTAGGCTTCAGCAACCTTGTGGCCGAGCGCCTTCTCGTAACGGGCCTCGTCGTAGGAGATATCTCCGTCGACGATCTCATCCATAGCCATCGAGATGGTATCGGCGCCGGAGAGCGCAATGGTGATATCGTCGACATCCTGGACGGCGAGCACGCGGTTGTGCTGGCCACGCAGCATGCTGTTAATGTCGCAGGCGCGCTTGGAGGCAAGCGAGGCGAGCAGGAAGCGGTTGTGATCGGTCTTCTCCAGAAGATCGTCAATGCAAGGCTTTACAACGGACACGGACCTCAGATCCTTTCATGCATATCGAGAACGCGAACGAGCTCATCGGTCGCGCGGTCGAGATCGTCATTCACCACGACGTCGTCGTAGCGGTCAGCAAGGGCAAGTTCATCGGCGGCGTTTGCCATACGCAGCTCAATCGTCTCGGGCGTCTCGGTACCGCGACCGACCAGGCGATCGCGAAGCACCTCGAGCGAAGGCGGCTTGATAAAGATCAACACGGCCTCGGGGAAACGCTCCTTGACCTGCAGGGCACCCTGAACATCGATCTCCAAGATCAGAGACGAGCCAGAGGCGAGCTTGGATGTGACCTCGCTCACCAACGTGCCGTAACAGTTGCCGTGGACCTCGGCCCACTCAACAAACTCACCGTTTGCCACGCGGCGGTCGAACTCCTCGCGCGTCAGGAAAAAGTAGTTGACGCCGTCGACCTCACCTTTGCGTGGTGCTCGCGTGGTAGCCGAAACCGTCAGGCCCAGGTTCGAGCGACGCTCGCGCACACGAGTGACGAGCGTGCCCTTGCCTGCACCTGACGGTCCAGAAATCACAAAGAGCTTTGAATCCTGAGCGCTCACTTATTTGGTCAGCTGCTCGAGGAGCTGCTCGCGCTGACGGACACCGAGGCCCTGGACGCGACGGGTAGCGGAGATGCCGAGCTCCTCCATGATCTTGGCGGCCTTGGCCTTGCCATAACCGGGGAGAGACTCGATGAGGGTGGAAACCTTCATGCGGGAAGCGATGGGGTCATCGGAGTTGAGCACGGACTCGAGGGACTTCTCGCCCTTCTTGATCTGCTCGCGAAGCTCAGCGCGGGCGTGACGTGCGGCGGCAGCCTTCTCAAGAGCCTGCTTGCGCTGCTCGTCGGTAAGCTGAGGGAGTGCCATTCGAACCTCCAAATAGTTGGGTTATATCTGATGCAATAATTGGCATTTTAGCACGTCAAACGCACTAAATGCCCAATCGACGGCACCATAGGTTAGACGATACCTGCGAAAAGTGCAATATACGGAGGTTAAAGTTGAGCCCCTAACCTGCGATTCCACACAAAGGATGGGAAAGTTTTCGCAGGCACAGGGGCTAATTTGTGCTAATGAGACCCAAAAGTGGTGACTTGAGGGAATCTTTTAGGCGACGTTTTCGACCAGCTCGGCAACGATAGCGTCAAAGGCGGCAACCGGGTCGTCGGCACCGGTGATGGGTCGGCCCACCACGATATGGCTCGCGCCGCGCTCGATAGCCTGAGAAGGCGTCGCCACACGGGACTGGTCACCAAGGGCGGCACCCACCGGACGAACGCCCGGAGTCACGATCAACGCGTCGGGGCCGAGCAGCTCGCGCATGTCATGGGCCTCCATCGGCGAGCACACGATGCCGTCGATACCGTTGGCCTGGGCAAGCTTTGCCAGGCGGGCGGCCTCCTCGGCCACGGGTGACTCGACGCCGATCTCAGCCAGCGAATCCTGGTTCATGCTCGTGAGCACGGTGATGGCGACGAGCTTGGCGCGGTCCTCGCGCGCCTCCTCGGCACCCTCACGGCACGCAGCGAGCATAGCACCAGAACCCAGGCCGTGGACCGAGAGCAGGTCGGCACCGGCAAGCGAGGCCGAACGGGCGGCACCGCGCACCTGATGCGGAATGTCATGGAACTTGAGGTCGAGGAAGACCTTAAAGCCCAGGTCCTTGAACGTCTTGACGATCTCGGGGCCCTCGGCGTAATAGAGCGTCATGCCCACCTTGAGCCAAGCGGCATGACCAGAAAGCTCGTGGGCGAGCTCGAGCGCACGCTCACGGTCGCAGTCGAGGGCGACGATAACGCGGTCGCGGGCGTCGGTCTCTAGCATTCGAAAGCACCTACCAGCTCGTTGATGTCCTTCACGCCCTGGGACTCCGCCCAGGCCTCGAGCTCGTGCGCGATCTTAATTGAGGCGCACGGATCGACGAAATTGGCCATGCCGACCGACACGCAGGTGGCGCCGGCCAGGATAAACTCGGCCGCATCCTCGCCCGTCATGACGCCGCCGACACCGTTGATGGGGATATCGACGGCCTGAGCGACCTCCCAGACCATGCGAACGGCGATGTGGTGGCACAGCGGACCCGAAAGGCCGCCCTTGGGCTTGGCCACACGGGACTTGCGGGTATGAACGTCAATGGCCATGCCCTGGATGGAGTTGATGACCGAAAGGCCGTCGGCTCCCGCGGCCTCGAGAGCCTTGGCAATCTCGGCGACGTTGACCGGAGCCATCTTTACGAACAGCGGCTTATCGGTCACCTTACGGCAGGCAGCCATAACGGAAGAGGCGCCCTCGGGCGTGGAGCCCATGGCGGCACCGCCGGCGGCGATATTAGGACAGCTCACGTTGATCTCGTAACCGGCAGCCCAGGGGCATAGCTCGACATACATCTCGAGCGCGCGCACAAACTCGTCAACGGAATGGCCGGCAACCTGGCAAATGACCTGGCAACCGTCCTTGGAAAGCTGCTCGAGCCACGGGCCGGACTCACGGGCAAAGGCGGCCACGCCGGGGTTCTGAAGGCCCACGGAGTTGATCATGCCGCCCGGGATCTCGGCCATACGGGGCGCGGGGTTGCCGGGCCAGGGCTCGGCAGCGCAGCCCTTGGTGGTGATGGCGCCCAACTGGGAGACATCAAAGAAATTCTGGAACTGCCAGCCGTAGCCAAAGGTACCGGCTGCGGTGTTGATGGGGTTTTGCATCTTGACGCCGCCGAAATCGACGGCCATGTTCACGGTACCCACTAGAAGACCACCACCTTGGAAGCATCGAACACGGGGCCGCACATGCAGGCGCCCTTCATACCGTCGACCGTCTCGACATTGCAGGTGTTGCAGGCGCCAAAGCCGCAGCTCATCATGCGCTCGAGCGACACCTCGCAGTACGCACCGGCCTCGGCGGCAGCGGCGGCGACCTTCTTCATCATGACGGCGGGGCCGCAGCTGGCGACGTAGTCGTAACCGCCCTCGCCGAGCAGCTCGGCGGCAGGATCGGTGCAGAAGCCGTGCGTGCCGAGCGAGCCGTCGTCGGTGCACACGTTGACCGTATCGCACAGCGAGCGGAACTCATCGATGCCCACGGCCTTGGACGCGGTGCAAAAGCCCAGGCACACATCCACGTCAACACCCTGCTCGGCAAGCATACCGGCCAGGCACAGCACAGGAGGAACGCCGATGCCACCGGCGACGAGCAGGGCCTTCCTGGTGCCCTCGGGTACCATCCAGCCGCGGCCGCCAGGACCCAGCAGATTAGAGGTGGAGCCGGGGCCCATCTGCGACAGACGACGGGTGTCGTCGCCCACGACGGCGTACCACAGCTCGACGGTGCCGGCCTGGGCGTCGGCGCGATAGAAGCTCAGGGGCACGCGAAGCAGCGAGGACGCATCACCGGGCACGGCAATGTTCACAAACTGACCGGGCTTGAGCGCACTTGCAAGCTTGGGGGCCGAGATGACGAGCGAGAAGATGCCGTCGGCGATCTCCTGGTTCGAGACGACCTCGAAGTCGTGCATGCGTGCAGTGGAAGGTGTGGGCATAGACGCTCCAATCCCCCATGCGGTTGCATGGTCAAAACGAACAGAAAGCGCGGCACCGCAAGGGCGCCGCGCACATAAGCGATAAGGCAATGCTAGCAGATGCAGCCGTCGGCGAGCGTCTGCTTGCCGCCGACAAACACATCGGTGGCACGACCGGTGAGCGTGCGGCCGGCGAAACCGGAGTTCTCGGCGCGCGACTCGTAACCGTCCTCGCCGACCGTCCAGGTGGCGGACGCGTCGAACACGGTCAGATCGGCAACGGAGCCCGCCTTGACCTGAACCTGGTCGAGGCCTAGGATCTCACGCGGCTTGATGGCCATGAGCTCGACCATGCGGCCCACGCTCATCTTGCCCGTGTTGACCAGCTCGGTGAGCACGAGCGACAGCGAGGTCTCGAGGCCAATCATGCCAAAGGGTGCGAGCTCGAACTCGCGGGCCTTCTCCCACGGAGTGTGCGGAGCGTGATCGGTGACGATAACGTCGACGGTACCGTCGATGACACCCTGACGGATGGCCTCGGCGTCCTCGTCGGTGCGCAGCGGCGGATTGACCTTGAGCGAGGTGTTGTAGGTCTCGTCCAGGTCGTTCTCGGTCAGGAACATGTGGTGCGGGGTAGCCTCGCAGGTAACCCGAACGCCAGCGGCCTTACCGGCGCGCACGATTTCCAGGCCATGGGCGGTGGAGATGTGCTGGATGTGCAGCTTGGCACCGGTCAGCTTAGCGATCTCGATGTCGCGAGCGATCTGGAGCTCCTCGCCGGCAGCCGGCCAGCCCTCGAGGGCCAGACGGGTCGAAACCTTGCCCTCGTTGATCTGGCCGTGGCCGACCAGGTCCTCGTCCTGGCAGTGGCTCATAAAGACCTTGCCGAACATCTTGCCGTAGTCCATGCAGCGACGGAGCATGCCCGCGCCCTGTACGCCGCGACCGTCGTCGGTAAAGGCGACGGCGCCGTGGGCGACCATATCGCCCATCTCGGACATAGCCTCGCCCTTAAGGCCGCGGGTCATGGCGCCCGACGGATAGACGCGGCAGTGACCGACCTCGGCAGCGCGGGACTTGACGAACTCCACGACGGTGCCGTTATCGGTGACGGGATCAGTGTTGGGCATGGCGCACACGCCGGTGAAGCCGCCCTTGGCAGCTGCGCGGGTACCGCTCTCGATGTCCTCTTTGACCTCATAGCCGGGCTCGCGAAGGTGAACGTGCATATCCACCAGGCCAGGGACGAGGTACTTGCCGGAAAGGTCGCGGACCTCGGCTCCCTCGACGGCGAGATTCTCGCCGACCTCGGCGATCTTGTCGCCGTCAATCAGGACGTCAACGACACCGTCAAGCTCGACGGACGGGTCGACGACGTGGGCATTCTTAAGAAGCAAGGCCATTATCGGCACCTCCAAGCAGCAGATACAGGATAGCCATACGCACGCAGATACCGGCGTAGACCTGCTCCAGGATGACGGAGCGTTGCGGGTGGTCGGCCATATAGGAGTCGAACTCAACGCCGCGGTTGATGGGGCCCGGGTGGCAGATGATCGCATCGGGCTTCATGAGCTTCTCGCGGTCCTTGGTCAGGCCGAAGAGCTTGTGGTACTCGCGAATGGTCGGGAACGGGGCACCCTCGAGGCGCTCCTGCTGCACGCGCAGCATGTAGACGACGTCCAGCTCGGGCAGGACGGAATCGAGGTCGCTCGTCACGTGGTCGCAGCCCAGGACCTCGGGCGCCGGCGGCAGCAGCGTGCCGGGGGCGACGGCGTAGGTCTCGCAGCCCATGATCTTAAGGGCGGGGATCAGCGAGCCGCACACGCGGGAGTGGGCGATATCGCCGACGACGGCGACCTTCAGACCGTGGAAGTCACCCTTGTGCTCCCAGATGGTGTACAGGTCGAGCAAGGCCTGCGTGGGATGGTTGTGCTTGCCGTCACCGGCGCAGATGACGCTTGCGGGCGAGTTCTGCGTGACGATGTAGGGAGCACCGGCGTGCTTATCGCGAACGACGATGCAGTCGATCTTATAGGCGTTGAGGGTCTCGACGGTGTCGACGAGGCTCTCACCCTTGACCGTGGAGGTCGAGGAGCCGCCAAAGTTAAGACTGTCGGCCGAAAGACGCTTCTCGGCGAGCTCGAAGGAGCTGCGGGTGCGCGTCGAGGGCTCGTTGAACATGTTGACGATGGTCTTGCCCTTGAGCGTGGGGACCTTCTTGATCGCACGCTCGTTGACCTCGGAGAACGCCTTGGCGGTCTCGAGGATGAGCTTAATGTCCTCTTCGGAGTACTCGGTAATGTCGATCAGGTGCTTATGGTTGAACGCCACGGTACTACTCACCTCCCAGCGGCGCGGAGCCCACGTGGGAACCCGGCGCGACGTCGTTAATCTCGACGGCGGTGTGGCCGTCGACTTCCTTCATATATAGGTGCACGTTCTCCTCATGCGACGAGGGAACGTTCTTGCCGACAAAGTCCGGCGAGATGGGGAGCTCGCGGTGGCCGCGGTCAACGAGGACTGCCAGCTCAATACGGCTCGGACGGCCCAAGTCCATGACGGCGTCGAGAGCGGCGCGAATGGTACGGCCCGTGTACAGGATGTCGTCCACCAGCACGACGCGCTTGCCGTCGACGCTAAAGGGAATGTTGGTGGCGTGGATCGCGGGAGCGAAATTGGTAGCGTAGTCATCGCGGTAGAAGCTGATGTCGAGGCTGCCGAGCGGAACGTCGACGCCCTCGATCTCCTTGATCTCCTCGGCGAGCTTCTTTGCCAGAAGGTCGCCGCGCGTGACGATGCCGACCAGAGCGAGGTCTTCACAGCCCTCGTTGCGCTCGAGAATCTCGTGCGCGATGCGGGTCATCGCTCGATTGACGGCGGTCTCGTCCATAATGACCGCCTTGGGGGAAGTCGTGCCCATCGATCTCCTTCCTCACATGTCTTGACTGCTGACACAGTCAAAAAAATAGATGCCCGACCGCTCAAAGCGGAACCAGACACCCACAGGAAGGGCTGCTCTTTGGCAGCTATGTAATTCCATATGGGTATCTCGTACCCCTTTAATGGTCAAGGGATAGTGTAGCCAACCTCAAGCTGAATTGCGAGCATAAATACAGAGCATTCCGTAAACGGAGCCCAATGCCCAATAAACCTATATATATTTGTGGGACGAGCTTGAAAACGCACACACGAGCTGGCATAATCCCCTCTGCTGCACGCAAATCGGATCTACGTCCAGGGCCGTGGCGTGGGCACTATCGCCAAAAGAGAAATATCTCTGTGTAGATTACGCACAGGGAGCTGCTTCTGTGCTATAGTTCAGGCTTGTTTGTTAACGCGACATGTTCGTTTGTCGCCCAAGGAGGGTCAGTTATGTCCAAAGTTTGCGAAGTTTGCGGTAAGCACCCCGTTGCCGGTCGCTCCATCAGCCACTCTCACCGCGTCACCAACCGTAAGTTCCGCCCCAACATCCAGCGCGTCTACGTCGTCGTCGATGGCCACCGTCGCAAGATGAACGTTTGCTCCACCTGCCTTAAGTCCGGCAAGGTTGCGCGCTCCTAAATAAGGTCTTACCAACAAGTACCTCGGACTCTCCGGGTCAAAGACCTCGCGTTCACATAGAACTTACCAAAGGCGCCCTCCCCTACGGAGGGCGCCTTTTTGCACTCATTGGGGACAGGCAAAGAGTTTTTGTTAAAACGCTTCAGTTTATTGAAGCGTTTTAGTGTGCCTTTTACAGGAATCTGACCGTTCGCCGATTAATTTCTTGCTATCATGCAAGACGTAGGGTAAATCTCCGATCGCAAGGAGACACAAATGGTGAAAAAGTCACCGGAAAACACTACTCCCGCAATTGTGGACAACGTAGAGGCGCTTGAGGCTAAGCTCGCTCAGATGCGAGAGGCCCAGGCGCTTTTTGCTACGTACACGCAGGAGCAGGTCGACAAGATCTTCTATGAGGCCGCCATGGCTGCCAACAAGGCTCGTATCCCGTTGGCGAAGATGGCCATCGAGGAGACCGGCCGCGGCGTTCTTGAGGACAAGGTCATCAAGAACCACTACGCCGCAGAGTACATCTACAACGCTTACAAGAACACCAAGACCTGTGGTGTCCTGGAGCGCGACGAGGCTTACGGCATCACCAAGATCGCCGAGCCCATCGGCATCGTGGGCGCCGTCATCCCGACGACCAACCCCACTTCTACCGCGATCTTCAAGACGCTGATCAGCCTGAAGACCCGCAACGCCATCATCATCTCCCCGCACCCGGCTGCCGCCAAGTGCACCATCGCCGCTGCCAAGCTCGTGCTTGACGCCGCCGTCAAGGCCGGTGCCCCCGAGGGCATCATCGGCTGGGTTGATGTCCCCTCCATCGAGCTGACCAACATGGTCATGCGCGACGTCGACATCATCCTCGCCACCGGTGGCCCGGGCATGGTCAAGGCCGCTTACTCCTCGGGCAAGCCCGCCCTGGGCGTTGGCGCCGGTAACACCCCGGTCGTCATCGACGACACCGCCGACGTGCTGCTCGCCGTCAACTCCATCATCCACTCCAAGACCTTCGACAACGGCATGATCTGCGCTTCCGAGCAGTCCGTGACCGTCATCGACACCATCTATGACCAGGTCAAGGCCGAGTTCCAGAAGCGCGGTTGCTACTTCGTCAAGCAGGGTGCCGAGATGGAGGCCCTGCGTGCTGCCATGTTCAAGAACGGCGCCCTCGATCACCGCATCCCCGGCATGGCTGCCGCCAAGATCGCCGAGCTCGCCGGCATCGAGGTTCCCGCCAAGACCAAGATCCTGATCGCCGAGGTCACCTCTACCGACCCCGCCAAGGAGGAGTTATCCCACGAGAAGCTCTCCCCGGTCCTGGCCATGTACCACGCCAAGGACTTCCAGGAGGCCGTCGACAAGGCCGAGCACCTGGTGCTCGCCGGTGGCCCGGGCCACACCGCCTCTCTGTACGTGCACCCCGCCCAGGCCGAGAAGATCAGCCTGTTCGAGCACGTCATGAAGGCCTGCCGTATCGTCATCAACACCCCGTCTTCGCACGGCGGCATCGGTGACCTGTACAACTTTGGCATGAAGCCGTCTCTGACCCTGGGCTGCGGCTCCTGGGGCGGCAACTCCGTCTCCGAGAACGTTGGGGTGAAGCACTTGATCAACGTTAAGACTGTGGCCGAGCGCCGTGAGAACATGCTGTGGTTCCGCGCTCCCGAGAAGGTCTACTTTAAGAAGGGTTCCACGCCCGTCGCCCTCGACGAGCTGGGCAACGTCATGGGCAAGAAGCGCGCCTTCATCGTCACCGACCAGTTCCTCTTCAAGAATGGCAACACCCGCGCCATCGAGGCCAAGCTCGACGAGATGGGCATCGCCCACGACTGCTTCTACGACGTCGAGCCCGATCCGTCGCTGCAGTGCGCACGTCGCGGCGCCAAGCAGATGGCTCTCTTTGAGCCGGACGTTATCATCGCCGTCGGCGGTGGCTCCGCTATGGACGCCGGCAAGATCATGTGGATGATGTACGAGCACCCCGAGTGCAAGTTTGAGGACATGGCCATGGACTTCATGGACATCCGCAAGCGTATCTTCACCTTCCCCGAGATGGGCAAGAAGGCCTACTTCGTTGCCGTCCCGACCTCTTCGGGTACCGGCTCCGAGTGCACGCCGTTCGCCATCATCACCGACAAGGAGACCGGCATCAAGTGGCCGCTCGCCGACTACGCGCTGCTCCCCAACATGGCTATCGTCGACGCCGACAACTGCATGACCGCCCCGCGCGGCCTGACCGCTGCCTCCGGCATCGACGTCATGACCCACGCCATCGAGTCCTACGTCTCCATCATGGCTTCCGACTACACCAAGGGCCTCTCCGAGCGCGCTGCCAAGCTCGTCTTCGAGAACCTGCCCTCCAGCTTCACGAACGGCGCCAAGGACCCGCATGCCCGCGAGGAGATGCACAACGCCTCCTGCATGGCCGGTATGGCCTTCGCCAACGCCTTCCTGGGCCTCAACCACTCCATGGCCCACAAGCTCGGCGCTTTCCATCACCTGCCCCACGGCCTCGCAAACGCCGTCATCCTGACCCGCGTTATGCGCTACAACGCCGCCGAGGCTCCCGTCAAGATGGGTACCTTCTCCCAGTATCCTTACCCCAACGCGCTGCACAACTACGCCGAGATGGCCAAGTACTGCGGCATCGAGGGCAAGGACGACAAGGAGGTCTTCGAGAACTTCATCACGAAGCTCGAGGAGCTCAAGGACTTCATCGGCGTCAAGAAGACCATCGCCGACTACGGTGTTGACGAGCAGTACTTCCTCGACACCCTCGACGAGATGACCGAGCAGGCATTCAACGACCAGTGCACCGGCGCTAACCCGCGCTACCCGCTCATGAGCGAGATCAAGGAGCTCTACCTGGACGCCTACTACGGCCGCGAGCCCCAGGACTACGCCGTCTGCTAGTTTTTAGCACGGTTATTTGCGGCGGGGGTGCACGGGTGTACGCACGCCCCCGCCGTTGCTTCTATCGCATCGTTGAAAGGATGCAATCATGCTGCTCCCCGATTCCAAGACCGAGCTCGTCCGTCGCGGCAACAAGGTCGTTTACGACCTGGGCGACAAGATCGTCAAGGTCTTTAACGAGACCAAGCCCGTCTCCGACGTGTTCAACGAGGCTTTGAATCTTGCCCGCATCAATGAGTGCGGCATCCGCAGCCCCAAGGCTCTCGAGGTTTCTCAGCTCGAGAACGCCAACGGCTGGGCTCTCGTGACCGAGAAGGTTCCGGGCACCACCCTTGCCGAGAAGATGACTGCCGAGCCCCAGCGCTTTGGTGAGTACCTCGAGATGTTCGTCGACCTCCAGATCGAGATCCACGGCTACACCTCCCCGCTGCTCAACCGTCAGCGCGATAAGTTCGCCCGCATGATCGACAGCCTCGATCAGCTCAATGCCACCACGCGCTACAACCTTCAGGAGCGTCTGGACGGCATGACCAAGGAGTTCAAGGTCTGCCACGGCGACTTCAACCCCTCCAACGTCATCGTCGGCGACGACGGCCAGCTGTACGTCTGCGACTGGGCACATGCCACCCAGGGCTCCCCTGCTGCCGACGTTGCCACCACCTACCTGCTCTTTGCCCTCAACAGCAAGGACCAGGCCGAGGCCTATCTGGAGCTCTACTGCGACCGCGCCGACATGCCCATGCAGGTCGTGCGTCAGTGGACGAGCATCGTCGCTGCTTCCGAGCTCGCTCGTAAGCGCAACGTGAACGATGAGTTCCTTAAGAACTGGATCGACGTCGTCGATTATCAGTAATATCTGAGCGATTCATTTCGCATCGGAGGCACAAAGGAAAACCCCGCAGCTCATTTGGGCTGTGGGGTTTTCCTTTACCCGTCGAGCTTATTCACGCAACAAAAAAGACTGCTCCGCATCTCATCCTAAGAGAGATGCGGAGCAGGCCTGCAATTACATCTACTTGCAGAAATGTCGATTAACGGCGTGCTGCCTTCACAAGCTCGGAAACCTTGGCGACGACCTCATCGATCGCCACGTCCTCGCGCTCGCCCGTGGCACGGTCCTTGAGCTCGACAGTGCCGTTCTTAAGACCGCGCTTGCCGAGCACTACCTGATACGGGAAGCCCATAAGGTCGTTGTCGGCAAACTTAAAGCCGGGGCGCTCGTCGCGGTCATCCACGACAACCTCGATACCCTCGGCGCACAGACCCTCAACGATTTGGTCGCAGACGGTAGCGCACTCCTCCTTCTTGGGATCGAGCGGAATCACCGCGACCTCGTACGGGGCAACGGAGACCGGCCAGACGATACCGTGCTCGTCGTTGTGCTGCTCCACGACCGCAGCAAGCGAGCGGGACACGCCAACGCCGTAGCAGCCCATGATAAGCGGCTTTTCCTTGCCATCCTCGTCCATAAAGGTGGCACCCATGGCCTCGGAATACTTGGTGCCCAGCTGGAAGACCTGGGAGACCTCGATACCGCGGGCAGCGGAGAGCGGCTTGCCGCAGTGCGGGCAGGGATCGCCGGCGACGACGGTGACCAGATCGGCCCACTCGTCGACGGTAAAATCGCGCTCGGGGCAGGCACCGGTAAAGTGATAGTCGACCTCGTTGGCACCGCAGGCCCACTGCTTGGACTCACGCAGGCTCTCGTCGCAGACCAGACGAATGCCCTCGGGAAGGTTAACCGGTCCGATAAAGCCCTTATGCAGACCGTAGGTCTGGAGCTCCTCGTCGGTCATCATGCGATAGCCCCTGCCAAAGACGTGCTCGGCCTTGCAGTCGTTGAGCTCGTGATCGCCCGGAACGATGGCCACAACGGGCTTACCCTCGGCATCGATCAGCGCCAGGGACTTGCGCGTGCCGTTCTCGGGGAGCCCAAAGAACTTGGCAACGGCCTCGATGGTGCCCATGCCCGGAGTCTCGACCTTGGTGAGCGTACCGTCGCCGGGACCCTCGGTCACAACGACCTTGGTGCTTGCCGCCTCGTCGTCGGCAGCAAAGCCGCAATCGTCGCAGTAGACCAGCGAAGCCTCGCCGGCCTCGGCCAGCGCCATATACTCGACGGAGGTGTCACCGCCGATCTCGCCGGAATCGGCGACGACGGGCAGGGCCTTGATGTAGCAGCGCTCGCAGATATTGGCGTAGGCCTGCTTCATCTTGTCGTACTCCTCCTGCAGGCTCTCCTGCGTGGCAGAGAAGCTGTAGGCGTCCTTCATGATGAACTCGCGACCGCGCATCAGGCCAAAGCGGGGACGGAATTCGTCGCGGAACTTATCCTGGATGTGATAGAGATTCACCGGCAGCTGCTTGTAGGAACGCAGTTCATTGCGCACCAAGGCGGTCACGGTCTCCTCGTGCGTGGGGCCGAGCACGAACTCGCGGCCGTGGCGGTCATCAAAGCGCACGAGCTCCTTGCCATAGGCATCGATACGGCCGGACTCACGCCACAGCTCGGCATCGACCATGATGGGCATCATGAGCTCCTGGGCGCCGGCAGCATCCATCTCGTCGCGCACGATGTTCTCGATCTTGCGAATCGAGCGCCAAGCAAGCGGCAGATAGGAATAGAGACCGGCGGCCTCCTTGCGAATCATGCCGGCACGAAGCAGCAGGCGATGGCTCGCAAGCTCGGCGTCGGCCGGATCCTCTTTGAGCGTCGGAGCATAAAGCTTAGACATATACATTGCTCGAGTCATTTATTTCTCCTCAATAAGCTTGTCGACCTCGGCCATTAGCGCGTCGACAATTTGGTCCTCAGCTACTTTACCAATGATCTGGCCGTGCGAAAAGAGCAGGCCCTGACCTCGTCCGCAGGCAACACCCAAGTCGGCGTCAGAGGCCTCGCCGGGGCCATTGACCGCACAGCCCATCACGGCAATCGAAAGCGGCGCGGAGTAGTTCTTAAGCCGCTCGGTGACCTCCTCGGCGATAGGAATGAGGTTAACCTGGCAGCGAGCGCACGTGGGGCACGATACGATCTCGGGGCCACGGCGGCGAAGACCCAGCGACTGCAGGATACCCCAGGCGACCGGCGGCTCCTCGACCGGATCGGCCGTGAGCGAGACGCGCATGGTGTCGCCAATGCCCTCGGAAAGCAAAATTCCCAGGCCCACAGAGCTCTTAATGGTGCCCTGGAGCTTGGTTCCGGCCTCAGTCACGCCCAAATGAAGCGGAACATGGGGGATTTCGCGCGACAGGGCACGATAGGTGTCAAGCGTCGTGGACACGCTATGAGCCTTGGCGGAAAGCACGATATTGGTAAAGCCGCGATCCTCAAAATGTTTGACGAAACGCTCGCTCGACATCACAAGCTTTTCGGGCTGCGTAAGGTCATCGCGCTCGGCGATATCCTGCTCAAGCGAGCCGGCGTTCACGCCAATGCGAATCGCGCACCCAGCGGCGCCCGCGGCATCGATCACGGCATCGACCTTGGCCCAATCGCCAATGTTGCCGGGATTGATGCGGAGCTTAGCGGCACCGGCCTCCACGGCGCCAATGGCGAGCTTATGGTTAAAGTGGATATCGGCAACGATCGGCACCGGAGACTCCGCACAAATCGTGCGAAAGCCCTCGAGCGCAGCCTCAGTGGGCACGCTCACGCGCACAACATCGCAACCCGCCTGGGCAAGCGCACGCACTTGAGCAAGCGTTGCCTGGGCGTCGGCGGTATCGGTGCAGGTCATGGACTGAACCACCACCGGAGCGCCGCCGCCTATCTGCACGTCGCCCACAAACACGGGGCGCGTCAGCTCGCGCGGCAAAGGATGGGACAAAGACAATCCAAACACTCCCCTACAAAATAAATCGAAGGACGTCGGAACGAAGCATATAGACAAACAGCAGCGCAAAGAGCGCGATGCCGACATAACTGACGATTGTCTGCACCTTGAGTGGCAGCTCGCGACCGGCGACCTTTTGAATGATCTCGATAACCAGCTTTCCCCCGTCGAGCGGCGGAATGGGCAGCAGGTTCATAAAGCCCAGCGAGAACGAGATGAGCGCGGCAAACGTTAAGAATGTCGCGGGACCGGCGGCAGCCGCCTGAGAAGACATGACGCTGATGCCAACAATCGAGCTGGACTGATCGAGTATCTCCATCGTATGCTGCGGTTGCAGCAGGCGCATAACGCCCTCGGCAGTCTGCTGAACATAGGAGAACGACAGGCGCGCCGAGGTGATAGGGTCCAAATGGACCACTTGCGTGGAGGCATAAACGCCCAAACGCTCGCCCTCCCTGAGCGCGACCGAGGTCGAAAGTTTCTTACCGTCGCGCTGGTACTCAATGGCGATATCGTCCTGACCGGCAGCCTTGCCGATGGCATCATACACATCCATCCAGCTGGAGCAGGACACGCCATCGACACTAAGAATAGCGTCGCCGGCCTCAATGCCCGCCTTGGCGGCTATAGAGCCTTCTTCAACCTGACCGATCACATTGCTATCGACCGGCACCGATACGCCGGCGATAGAGTAGATGCTCATAAGCAGCAAAAAGCCCGTCAGGATATTGACGAGAATGCCCGCGAGCAGCATAAAGGCACGCTTGAGAAAACCCTGGCCCAGATAGGTATGCGAACGCTCCTGCTCGAAGAACTCCGAAGCAGTGACCGGCAGCTCCCACACATCGCCCTCGGCAGTCGCATGCTCTCGATCGAACTTGCGGCCGTCAAAGGTGGTATATCCTGCAGCATCGCGCGGCAGCGTCTGGTACCTAACCGGATAATAGCTGGGTGAAGGCTTCTCCCCTTCCTCGTACCAAGGCGCAATGGAACCCCAGCCCAAAAGCAAGGCACAAGCCTCGAGAACATCCTCCTCGGGCAGTTCCAGCTCGACGGAAAGGTCTGCAACCGAAACGCGACCATGACGATAGATCGCCGCAAGCACACGGTCGGCGCACGAGACATCGGTCGGGTCCATACCGCAGATAGCGGCATAGCCACCCAGCAGCAGCGGCGTCACGCCAAACTTGGTACCGATGCGACGCGACGTACGATGAATGTCAAAGCGGCACGGTAGGCCTAAGAAAAACTCGGTGACGCGCACGCCGCACGCACGGGCCGCCAAAAAGTGGCCGCCCTCATGCAGAAACACGAGGACGGATAGCATCAAAAGGCCCCAAAAGACTGAGGAGAGAACGCTCAGAACAGTATCCATAAAACGAAAAGCAATCCTTACGATTAAGAGCGGGTTGCAGCGAGCACCTCGGCGGCCTTGGCACGAGCCCACGTATCGATATCGCGAAGCTGCTCAAAGGATGCGACCGCCTGCGTATCGTGTGCATCCATGCACGACTCGACGATACGGTCGATATCGGTAAAGGTACAGGCATCGTGCAGGAAGGCATCGACGGCAACTTCGTTGGCGGCATTCAGCACGCACGGCATGGTGCCGCCCGTTCTGCCGGCACGCTCGGCCAGCGCCAGGCAGCGGAATGTGTCCATATCGGCAGCATCAAACGTAAGCTGCCCGAGCTCGCGGAAATCGATTCGAGGCGCTGGGGTATCCCACCGCTCGGGATACGAGAACGCGAACTGGATGGGAATGCGCATGTCGGACGCACCAAGATGTGCCATCACAGAGCCGTCCGCATACTCGACCATCGAGTGGATCTTTGACTGGCGCTGAACGACCACGTTGATAAAGTCGAGATCGCACCCGAACAGGTGCATCGCCTCGATACGCTCCAAGCCCTTATTCATGAGGGTCGCAGAGTCGATGGTGATCTTAGCACCCATGGCCCACGTGGGGTGTGCCAGCGCATCGGAGCGTGTCACGCAATTGAGCTCGTCGCGCGTACGGCCAAAGAACGGACCACCCGAGCAAGTGAGCCAAATGCAGTGAGCCTCGCGCGGATTCTCCCCCAGATAGCACTGGTAGATGGCGGAGTGCTCGGAGTCGACTGGAATAAGCTGACCGGGCTGCGCCAACGGCATCAGCAGGTCACCGCCGACAACGAGGGACTCCTTGTTAGCAAGTGCAAGACGCCTGTTCGATGTCAGGGCCGCATGGCTTGCTTCGAGCCCGGCAGCGCCCACGATGGCCACGAGCACGCAGTCGACATCATCGCGGCATGCGAGCTCGCACACGGCCCGTGCGCCAACGCCGAGCTCCGTGCCCTCGGGCAGCTCCTGCAGCACAGCGTCCGTACCGTGGGTGGTGTCGGCCACGGCAACGGCCGGAACCGAAAACTCACGGGCAAGCGCAACAAGCTCAGCGGTACTGGAATTAACGGAAAGCGCCGTCACCTGCAGACGGTCGGCATGCTGACGGCAAACATCGAGCGCCTGGGTGCCAATAGAGCCCGTACAGCCCAAAATTGCAACCCGCAGACGGCCATCGGGGGCGTACGTCGTCTGAAAGGCCATTACAGCACGCCTCCGATCATCAAAAGCAGCTGCGCGGTAATGCAGCCAAAGATAAGCGAGTCGCTACGATCGAGCATGCCGCCATGGCCCGGAATAAGGTTGCCAGAATCCTTGACGCCCACGCCACGCTTGATGCGTGACTCGATGAGGTCACCGATAACGCCCAGGATGGACACAACCACGCCGCAAAGCAGCGCATAGGGCAAGCTCAGCTTATAGAAATGCGTCGCCCACAAAATAAGCCAGATAAGAACCGAGCCCAAGATGCCGCCGACAAAGCCCTCCCAGCTCTTTTTGGGAGAAATCTTGGGGACCATCTTGTGCTTGCCGATACGGCTGCCCACGATGTAGGCAAACGAATCGGAGACCCAGAGAGACGCGCAAACACCCACCGAAAGCAGGGCGCCGGCAAAACCGGGCACGGCATCGCGCAGCAGCACGATGGCCGACAGCATAAAACCGGTGTAGATGGGACCCATGAGTGTCACAGCCACATCGGATATGCGGGTACGCGACGAACAGACATACCAAATGCCCACCGCAAGCATCAATGCAAAAAGCAGCGCATTCAACAGCAGCGAGTCGCCCAGCGCCGAGAGCGGAAAGAGCACGGCGGCAGCGATACCCAGGCGCTCGTTGGCCACCTTGCCATCGAGCTTCGTCATGCGGAAATACTCAAAGCAGCACAGGCCGCTCATGACGGAGACGAAGATGGCGGTGGGAACGATACCCAAAACCAGGCAGAGAATAAATACGACGGCGTAGACGATACCTGCGGCGGCACGGGTAATAAAGCCGGCAAGCCACGAAGTCGCGGCCGCGCCGCTCTTGGCGGCAGGCGCCTTGGGAGCAGACGCCTTGGGACGATCGGACACGATTAAGCCTCCTCGGTCTTGCTCAGTCCACCAAACCTACGGTCGCGGCCCTGATAGGCCAAAATGGCGTTGACAAGACCCCAACGATCAAAGTCGGGCCAATAGGTATCGGTGACATAAAACTCGGAATAGGCAACCTGCCACAGCAGATAGTTCGAAAGGCGAAGCTCGCCGGAGGTTCGAATCACAAGCTCAGGATCGGGTAGCCCAGCGGTGTACAGGTGCGAAGCAACCATATCATCGTCGATAGCGGCCGGATCGATCTTTCCGGCAGCGGCATCGAGCGCGATCTGACGGACAGCACGGGTGATCTCGGCACGGGCTCCGTAGTTG
This sequence comes from Collinsella sp., assembly GCA_019414345.1. Taxonomy (GTDB): domain Bacteria; phylum Actinomycetota; class Coriobacteriia; order Coriobacteriales; family Coriobacteriaceae; genus Collinsella. Next base: position 61,356 of record DXMF01000037.1, on the reverse strand, counting down.
ACGGCAAGTGCCAGCGTCATGCCGGTATGGTCGGCACACTCGGCAAGACCTCGCTCAAAGACATCGCGGGTCTTCTTGGGCAGTGCGGAAATATCGCCCAAAAAGACAACGCGCACGTTTTCGCGCTTAAGCAGCGGCAGCTCATCGATAAACGTCTTAGCAAACAGATGCATTAAAACGTTGACCTCATGCTGCGGACGATTCCAGTTTTCGGTGGAAAACGCATAGGCCGAAAGGACGTCGACGCCCAAACGCACGCATGCGGTAATAATCTCGCGCAGGGAGACGATACCGGCCTTGTGTCCCTCGGTGCGGGCAAGACCGCGCGCCGTGGCCCAACGACCGTTACCGTCCATGATGCACGAAATATGATGCGGAATCTTATTGAGGTCAAGGTCGGAAAAACCGACGCCCGCAGGGGCGTCGGCAAAGTACTCGACCAGTTTGTTCTCGTCGTATTGCACCTTAGATCTCCATGACCTCGGCTTCTTTTTCCTTCAGAAGCTCCTCGACCTTGGCAACATACTCATCGGTATGCTTCTGGACCTTGGCCTGCTCGCGACGGACATCGTCCTCGGTGAGCTCTTCGTCGCGCTCGAGCTTGTTGTTAAAGTCGCGACGGATGTTGCGAATGGAGACCTTGGCCTGCTCGGCATACTCGCGGCACTCCTTGACGAGCTCGCGACGACGCTCCTCGGTGGGAGCCGGGAACGGCAGGCGCACGACGGTACCGTCAGAGTTGGGAGTAATGCCCAGATCGGAAGCGCTGATAGCCTTCACGATTGCGTTGACGAGCGCCTTGTCCCAGGGCTCGATAAGCAGCATGTGAGCCTCGGGGGTCTTAACGGCGGCAACCTGGGTAACCGGCGTGGGAACACCGTAGTAATCGACCGAAATGTCGGACAGAATGTTAGCGTTGGCGCGGCCCGTGCGAACCTTGGAGAAGTTGTGCTTGAGGGACTCGAGCGACTTGTCCATGTGGGCGGTGATGTTCTCTGCCATGCTTAATCCTCCTGATAGACGAGCGTGCCGACGGGCTCACCCGAAAGCGCGCGTTTGACGGTGTCCTCGCCATCGATGTTGAGGACCAAAATCGGCATACGGTTATCCTGGCACAGCGCCGTGGCCGTGGAATCCATAACCTGCAGACCGCGGACGAGAACCTCGTGATAGGTAATCTTGTCAAAACGGACGGCATCGGAACACTTGACAGGATCCTTGTCGTAGATGCCGTCAACCTTGGTGGCCTTAATCAGAATCTCGGCACCGATCTCGCAGGCACGAAGAGCCGCGGCGGTGTCGGTCGTAAAGTACGGATTGCCCGAACCGGCGGCAAAAATAACGACATTACCCTTGGAAAGGTGGTTGATGGCGCGACGGCGAATATAGGGCTCGCAGATCTCGTTCATCTGGATAGCGCTCATCACGCGGCAGGGAACATCGTTGTGCTCAAAGGCATCCTGCAGGGCGAGCGCGTTCATAACGGTTGCCAGCATGCCCATGTAGTCGGCCTGGGCGCGCTCCATGCCACCAGCAGCGCCGGCCATGCCGCGGAAAATGTTGCCGCCGCCGACAACAACGCCGACCTCATGGCCAACGGCGAGCAGCTCCTTGACCTGCTTGGCAAGATGGTCGGTAATCTTGGGGTCGATACCATATTGGCCGTCGCCCATCAGTGCTTCGCCGGAAAGCTTCAGAAGCACGCGTTTATATCGGATGTCGGACAAAGCGATCCTCCTTTAATTAGACTTTCAATATGATAGCAAAGGCTCTGATAAGAGCCATGAAAAAGCAGGCTGTGAGTAAAACCCACAGCCTGCTCATTACCAGCTACAAGAGCTTATTTACTCGCCACGGACCAGACGGTCGAAGGCAACGACGGTAATGGTATCGCCGAGCTCCTTGGAGACCTGCTCAGCGTACTTCTTGATGGTGAGGGAGCTGTCCTTGATGAACTCCTGCTCGGTGAGCACGGACTGCTTGTAGAACTTCTCCAGACGGCCAACAGCCATCTTCTCCTGAATGGCCTCGGGCTTGCCGGACTCGGCGGCCTGAGCCATGTAAATCTGCTTCTCGTGCTCGACGGTCTCAGCCGGAACCTGATCGCGGGTAGCGCAGATCGGGGCGACGGCGGCAACCTGAAGGGCGACGTCGTGAGCGAAGGTCTTGAAGGAGTCGGCCTGAGCGGTCTCGGCCTTCTCGAAAGCGAACTCGACGAGGACGCCGATCTTACCACCCATGTGGATGTAAGAAGCGAGGGCGCCGTTCTCGGCCTTGCGGGCGGCGAAACGAGAGATCTTCATGTTCTCGCCCATGATGTGAATCATCTCGGTGAGCTCGGAGGAAACGGTCTCCTCGCCCATCGGCTTCTCGAGAAGAGCATCGACATCGGCCGGCTCGGTGGTAGCGACAACCTCGGCGACCTTGGAAGCAAAGCCGGTGAACTTGGCGTTGGAGCCGACGAAGTCGGTCTCGCAGGAGAGCTCGAGCAGAGCGCCGGTCTTGCCATCCTCGGAGACGAACGCGGCGACAGCGCCCTCGTTGGTCTCACGGCCAGCCTTCTTGGCAGCCTTGGCGAGGCCGTTCTTGCGCAGAACGTCGACGGCGGCATCCATGTCGCCGTCAGCCTCGACGAGAGCCTTCTTGCACTCCATCATCGGGGAGTCGGTCATCTCGCGGAGCTGCTTGACCATAGCGGCGGTAATCTGGGCCATTGTGGTTCCTTTCAAAGAGATGAAAAAGACTTAAATAGGACTGATTTACTCGGCCTTGGGCTCGGCGGTCATCTCGGCCTCGGAGACCTGCTCCTTGCCGGAGCCAGCGAGGCAGGCGTCGGCCATGAGCTCGCACATAAGGGTGACAGCGGAGATGGCGTCATCGTTGCAGGGGATGCCGTACTCGACCTCGTCGGGATCGGAGTTGGTGTCGATCAGAGCGACGACGGGGATGTTCAGGCGCTGAGCCTCCTTGATGGCGTTCTCCTCGCGCTTGGTGTCGATGACGAAGAGAGCCTGGGGCAGACCCTTCATGTCGCGGGCGCCACCGAGGTTGGTCTGGAGCTTAGCGAGCTCCTTACCCAGAACAGCCTGCTCCTTCTTGGGCAGGACTGCCATGCGGCCGTCCTCGACCATGGCCTCGAGCTCCTCCATGCGGTTGATGCGGGAGCGAATGGTGACGAAGTTGGTCAGCATGCCGCCGAGCCAACGCTGGTTGATGTAAGGCATGTTGGCGCGCTCGGCTGCGTTCTTAACGGCCTCCTGAGCCTGCTTCTTGGTGCCGACGAACAGCACGTTGCCGCCCTTGGCGACGTTCTTGACGAAGGTGTAGGCCTGGTCGGCGTCAAGGATGGTCTGCTTGAGGTCGAGGATGTAGATGCCGTTGCGCTCACCGAAGATGAACGGCTTCATCTTGGGGTTCCAGCGACGGGTCTGGTGACCGAAGTGGCAGCCGGCCTCGAGCAGGGTGCGGATATTAATCTTGGTAGCCATGTTAAACCTCCTGTGGTTTGCCTCCGCGCGGGGTCATCCTCCATAACCAACCCGGACATGTGCTACCAAAGCCCGGGCACCACGGTATGAAGTAGCCGCGCGTGCGTGATAAAAACATGTTGCCGTGAAGCAACCCGATGAATGATAGCAGGATTGCCTCTTCCTGCCAACCCGCAATCAAAACCACACACCTCGGTGCGGCGCGGGAGGCCCTTCTCCTACTCGCCGCGGGGGTGTGCCTGACTCACGGCACGCTTGAGTCGGTCGGGCGTGAGGTGCGTATAGATCTGCGTCGTGGACAAGCTCGCATGCCCCAGCAGCTCCTGAACCGAGCGCAGATCCGCGCCGCCCTCGAGCAGGTCGGTCGCAAAGGTGTGGCGCATCGCATGCGGGGCGATGTCGGCAGGAATGCCGGCAAGTGCCGCAAGCATGTGGAACCGCCTTCTGAGCATGGCGGCACTCATGCGGTTTCCGCGCGCCGAGATAAACAACGGATGCACGCCGTTCGCACTATCGACACGCTTTGCCTGCACAAGGAGATGTGGCCTCCCCTCCTCAATATAGCGACGAGTCGCCTCGAGAGCGCGCCGATAGAGGGGCACGATACGCTCCTTGCTCCCCTTGCCCCAAAGTCGCAGCGTTCGCTCTGACCAAGCAATGGACTCCACGTTGAGCGCCGCGAGCTCCGAGATTCGCGCGCCGGAGGCATAGAGCAGCTCGAGCATCGCTTCATCACGCAGCCCCGAAGGCGTAGAGGTGTCGGGGGCCTCGAGCAACGCCTCGACTTGCCGGGTCGTCAGCACACCGGGAAGATCGCGCGGCAGTTTGGGCGAGGATATCGCCGAGACCGCATCGCCCTCAACGATTCCCTCGGCAGCCATCCACCGATAGAGCGAGCGAATGGCAGACAGATGCGCCGCAAGGGTCCGAGCCGCCACCTGGCCACGCGACAGCTCGGCCAAATAGGAGCGAACGGTCCGTACGTCGGCGACGCGAGCGTCGATGCCCTCGCGGTCGCACCACGCGGCGAAGCGCTCGAGCCGCGAGGCGTAGGCCGTTACCGTATTGGGAGCGAGCCCCTCGACGCGTGCAATGTAGGCGATGAACGAGTCGACGGCATCGTACAGGTCAAAGGCTATGACCTCTCGCCTCCAAACAGATCGGAGCGCGTTTCCAGATAGGCATCCAGGGCCTTAAGGGCCCGGTCCGCGTAGGCCTGGTAACGATCGCGCTTGCTGCGACGCTTACCGTCCTCGAGCGGCGGCACGAGGCCAAAGTTGACGTGCATGGGCTGGTAGCCCACCGTAGCCGGGTCGGTCGCATACCCCACGAGCGCGCCCAGGGCGCCCACGCGCGGCAGCTCGACGCCCGCAGCACCGATAGCCTCGGCATAGGTGTTGAGCGCGGCGAGCAGACCCGTCGCCACGGCCTCCATATACCCCTCGGTACCGGTAATCTGGCCGGCAAGACGCACGCTCGTGCCGGGCACGGCAAAGGTGCCATCGAGCACGTGCGGCGCATCGACAAAGGTGTTGCGGTGCATGACGCCGTAGCGGAAGAACTCGGCGTTCTCCAGGCCGGGAACCATATGGAAGACGCGCTTCTGTTCGCCGAAGGTCAGGTTGGTCTGGAAGCCAACCAGGTTATAGGCGGTCTTCTCCTTGTTCTCGGCGCGCAGCTGAATTGCCGCCCAGGGACGGCGACCGGTGCGCGGGTCGGTGAGCCCGACGGGCTTCATGGCGCCAAAGCGGATGGCATCCTTGCCCGTGCGCGCAACCTCCTCGGCAGGCTGGCAGGCCTGGAACAGGTCACCGCCCTCAAAATCCTTGAGCACCACGCGATCGGCCGTGGTGAGTGCCTCGATAAAGGCCTCGTACTCTTCCTTGTTGAGCGGGGCATTGAGATAGTCGCCACTCCCCTGCTCCTCGTAGCGCGACTGCGAGAACAGCACGTCCATATCGAGCGTCGAGGCATCGACGATCGGGGCGGCCGCGTCAAAGAACGCCAGGGCGTCACCACCGACAAGCTTCATGACCTCCCCGCTCAATGCCGGCGAGCACAAGGGGCCCGCGGCGATAACCACATGACCCTCGGGGATCTGGGTGACCTCACCGTGGACGACCTCGATATTGGGGCGGGCGGCAACCTCGGCCTCGACGAGCTCGGAAAACTTGACGCGGTCGACCGCCAGGGCGCCGCCAGCGGGAACGGCCGCACGATGAGCGCAGTCGAGCAGCACCGAGCCCATGCGCTCGAGCTCGGCCTTCAGCAGACCGGCGGCGGAATCGGGACGGGTCGACTTAAACGAATTGGAGCAGACGAGCTCCGCCAAGTGATCGGTATGGTGGGCAGGAGAGCTTACCTGCGGGCGCATCTCGCACAGCTTTACGGCGAACCCGCGATCTGCCAGCTGAATCGCGCATTCCGATCCCGCCAGACCGCCACCGATAACCGTCACCTGATCAAACAGCATCTGCAAACACCTTTCTAATTGACACGTTTTCCATTGTGACCGAAGGGCGTCTGGGCGTGAAGGGCAAACTTGGAGGGCGCATACCTTCCATCCATCATGCGCTCGATGAGGCCCTCGAGTTCGAGCGAACCCAGAAGTTTGAGCACGCCGACGGCATCGAGCGAGACGAGTGCCGCGATGTCGTCGACCTTGAGCGGCGAGGCGATGAGCGCATGCATCACGGTCTGCTGCGTGGGGTCCAGATCTGCGATACCGGGCGCATCAGGACGCGAATAGCGCAGGGTGCCGTAGATTCGCGAGATGGCCATCTCGATTGACTCCTCGTCAATAATGCAGCAGGCCCCGTTGGCAATGAGGTAGTTGGTACCGCGCGACTCGGGTGACAAAATCGAACCCGGTACCGCAAGCAGCTCGCGACCCAGGTCCATGGCGGCCTCCGCCGTCGAGAACGTGCCCGAAGGCATGCCAGCCTCCGACACGAAGAGCGCCTGCGAAAGCGCGGCGATCACCCGGTTACGCCGCGGGAAGGCAAACTTACGTGGCCCCATACCCCAAGGCGAGATGGACACGACCGCGCCGCCCGTATCGATCGTGCGCGCGATGAGCCCCGCACTCGAGCGCGGGTAGACCACGTCGGCGCCCGTACCCAACACCACGACGTGCCTGCCACCGGCGTTGACCGCGGCCCAACCCGAGGCCTGGTCGCAGCCGACCGCGCCGCCCGAGACCACCGTCACCCCCGCCTCGACCGCAACTTTCGCGGCCAGTTCTGCCACGGCCAGGCCGTACGGCGAGGCCTTGCGAGCGCCGATGATGGAGAGTGCCGGCGTCGAAAGCACCTCCGGGTCGCCACGCACGAACAGCGTCTGGGGTACATCAGAGAGCTCCAAAACGGTATCTGGATACAACGCATCACCGGGATGCAGCTCAAAAGTCTCCTCGCCCATCACTGATCCCTCCTTCCCTGGTACATCGCCGCCTCGAGCACGTGGTCTTGCGTCACCCGCTCGCTTTCGGCGACATCGGCAATCGTGCGCGCGATGCGAACCAGGCGCACGATGCCGCGCCCCGTGAGATGAGTGCGTTTCGACAGGCCAAGTACGCATGTCTCGGCGGCCTCGTCGAGTGCAAAGGTCGACACGACGCCGTCAATGGACCGTGACTCATCGTGCTCGGCCTCGGCATCCGCATCATCCATACGGGACTCGCGCCAGGCACGAAAAGCCCGACCGCGGACAACGTAGTCGCGCAGCTCGGCCGATGACATGCCCTCGGCGCCCTCGATAATCACCTGCGGATCGGGGCGGGTCACATCGAGCATCAGGTCGATACGGTCGGCCAAGGGACCGCGCAGCTTGGACCGGTAGCGCTCGACCATCGATGCCGAACAGCGACACGGAACCTCGCGATCGCCCAAAAAACCGCAGGGGCAGGGATTGCTCGCCGCAAGCAGCTGAAAGCGCGAGGGAAACGTAAAGGCGCCATCGACGCGCACGATTCTGACATAGCCGCGCTCGATAGGCTGACGAAGCGTCTGCAGCACACCGGTGGGAAACTCTGCAAGCTCGTCCAAAAAGAGCACGCCGCCATGGGCAAGGCTGATCTCGCCCGGATGCACCGGGCGCCCTCCGCCAATAAGGCCCGCTGTCGAAATGCTGTGATGGGGGCTTCGAAACGGCCGATGCCCCGCAAGCAGGCCATCGATGTTCTCACCCAAGACCGAATGAATGCACAGCGCCTCCTGCTGATCCTCGACGGAAAGCTCGGGCAAGATACCCGTCATGCGGCGCGCAAGCATGGTCTTGCCCGATCCCGGAGACCCAATCATGAGCAGGCCCAGCTCCCCCGCCGCCGCAAGCGCCATGCCGCGCTTGGCGACTTCCTGCCCCAGCACATCGGCATAGTCGAGTTCGGGCTCAAAGGTCGCCTCAACACCCTCGGAATCCAGATAATGACGCACGGCATCGCCCATGCCGCGAGCAAGCTGAGACAGATGATCGATAAAGCCGCAATCAACGCCCGCAAGCGGCACATGCTGATCGGACCTGCCGGCGATAAAGGACAGCCCCATGTCGCGAGCCAGCAGCTGAAACGCCACCTCGCCCTTGACGGGAAGCACCGTACCGTCCAAGCCGAGCTCGCCGGCGATAAGGCAGCGATCGAGGTTGTCACGGGGAATCTGCCCATCGGCCGCCAGAACCGCGATGGCGATGGGCAGATCAAAGCCGCTACCGGTCTTGCGAATATCGCCGGGCGCCAGATTGACCGTAATGCCCGAGCGTGGGATCTCGAACCCGGCGGAGCGCATCGCGCAGCGAATACGACCGCGTGACTCCATCACCTCCATACTCGGAATGCCGAGCATTTGGATGCCCGGAACGCCACCGGCAAGCGAGACCTCGACCGTGACGTGAATCGCCTCGACGCCGCGGATGCAGGCCGCGTGAACGGCAAACGTCTCGAACGCCATCACGACACCTGCCAATCGAACGCGTTGTACTGATGCTCGATCTCGGCGATATGCCCGCCACGAATGGTGACACCCACGGCATCGAAGCGAATCGCCTTGAGCGGATAATGCTCCATGAGATAGCAACTTGCGATGCGGCGGTAGCGGCGTTGCTTTTGAGCGTCCACGGCCTCCTCGGGAAAGACCCGCGTGCTGCAATCCAGTGCAACGCGTCTGGTCTTGACCTCGGCCATCACCACGACATCGTCGAGCTCATCGAGCAGCACCAGATCGGCCTCGCCCTCGGTGCAACGATAACCCTGCTCCAGCAAGGTGTAGCCGCGCTCGTTAAAGTAGTCGATGGTGATCAGCTCGCCCAGCATGCCCAGTTCGCGGGGACTGAGTCCCTTGATAAACTCGGGCGTCATCGCCCCGCAGTCGAGCTCGCCGTTTTCCCAACGCTCCTTGAGCTGCTGCGTCTTGCTCTTTTTGCTTGCGGCACTCATGGGGTCTCCTTTCCCGCACGCTGCATTGCCCCGATGATGAGGGCACCTTTCATGCGGGTAAGTACCGGAAGCAAACCAAAAGCTGACCAAATGCCGTCAAAAAACGGGCCGTACGCAGCAATGATGTTGCATACGGCCCGCTACCAGCAGGTTTATAAAACCCCTGAGGTCCCTGTCTCCACAATTGACCTAGAAAAGGCGCTCAGTCTGCAGAAAGTTTCCGCAAAAGCTCACGCGGTGCAGTGAACAAAGTCCATGTTTGCGAATGGCCTCGATGTGCTCGGGGCTTGCGTAGCCTTTCGATTCGGCCAAATGGTACTCGGGATACTCGGCGTCGTACTCGACCATCATCTCGTCACGCGTGACCTTGGCCATGATGGACGCCGCGGCGATACAGGCGATCTTGGCATCGCCCTTCACCACGTCGCGCTCGTTGGGAACGGCGCCCAAGGGGTTACCGTCCATAAGCACGCAATCGGGCTCGAGCCCCGTATCGGCCACGGCGCCCGCGACAGCGGCTCGAATGGCGCGGGCCATGCCCATCTCATCGATATCCTTAGGCGCGATATGGCAAAAACCAATTGCCGTCGCCACCTCGGCAATCTTCACTGAGAGCAACTCGCGGCGCGCCGGCGTGAGCTTTTTGGAATCGTTGATGCCCCAGACGCGCGGCTCCATAGGAAGGCAGACGGCGCATACCGTCAAAGGACCGGCCACCGATCCGCGACCCACCTCGTCGACACCAACGACTACCCCATCGCCGCCAAGCTCATGCATAAGCTCGTACATGTCATTGACGCGCTCGCGCTCGGCAAGTTCCTTGGCATGGCGCTTAAGAGCACGCTCGCAAGCCTTGATCACCTGCTGGCGCGGGTCCTCGCGATAATGCTCCACGAGGGCGGGGATCTCCTCAAACGTAGCGCTCGCCAACTCACCGGCAACCTGCGATGCCGAAACCGAGCTCGTCATATTGGCCATACCAGGCCCTCCTTGCATGCAAATCAGATAAAAAGAAGGGCCACCCGAAGGTGACCCTTGTGTCCAAACGAGTGGACAGACGCTGCGATCTTCTTAGCGCTTCTCGGGGATGCGAGCAGCCTTGCCCACCTTGTCGCGGAGGTAGTACAGCTTGGCGCGACGGACGCGACCATGACGAACGACCTCGAGCTTGGCGATCTTGGGGCTGTGAAGCGGGAAGGTACGCTCAACACCGACACCGAAGGACATCTTGCGGACGGTGAAGGTCTCGCGGGCACCGGCGCCGGCCATGCGGATGACGTCGCCCTGGAAGACCTGGATGCGCTCGCGGTCGCCTTCCTTAATGCGGTAGTGAACCTTGACGTTGTCGGCGACGCGAACCTGAGGAATGTCCTCGCGGATCTGCTGACGCTCGATTGCGCGGATGTAATCCATGTGCAATTCCTTACTCTTCTAGAGGTGCCGTACCACCTTGGCCGGCACGTAGTTGAACAAACGTATTCGAGTATACACGCGCGGGTTTCTGCTGCAAGAACAATTTTTTACGCAGACAAAAAGACAAAACCCGCACATGATAACCGCCCGCCTCAAGAATGAGACGGGCGGTATGAAGGGGCGCTACGCTAGGCGTCGATGCGCAGGGGCTAGGCGTTGCGCTTGGCCTCGAGCTTGGCCTGAGCGGCAGCCAGGCGCGCGAGGGGCACGCGATAGGGCGAGCAGGACACGTAGTCCACGTCGGCCACGTTAAACAGGCCCTTGATGGACTTGGGGTCGCCGCCATGCTCGCCGCACACGCCAAAGTGCATGTCGGGATTGGTGGCGCGGCCCTTCTCGACGGCCAAGCGCACGAGCTCCAGCACCGCCGTGTCGATGGTCTCGAAGGGATTGTCCTTCAGGATCTTCTTGTGCATGTACAGCGGGATGTACTTGGCCTCGGCATCGTCACGAGAGAAGCCGAAGGTCGTCTGCGTGAGGTCGTTGGTGCCAAAGCAGAAGAAGTCGGCATGATGGGCGATCTCGTCGGCGACCATACAGGCGCGCGGCAGCTCGAGCATCGTGCCCACGGGAATGTTGAGCTCGACGCCCTCTTCGGCGGAAACCTCGGCGATTACGCGCTCAATGACCTCGCGGGTCTGGACATGCTCTGCCGTGATGGAAACGAGCGGAACCATGATCTCGGGGCGTGGGTCGACGCCCTCCTTGATAAGGCGGGCAGCAGCCGTGGCAACGGCGCGAACCTGCATGAGAGGCAGATCGCTAAAGACGACGGACAGGCGCACACCACGCAGGCCCAGCATGGGGTTGGACTCGACCATGCTGTCAATGCGACGCAGGCGGGCGCGCAGGGCAGTGAGCTCCTCCTCAGGAGCGCCGGCGGCCTCCTTCTTGGTGATGGCGACCTCGAGCTCGCGAGGATTATCCAGGAACTCATGAAGCGGCGGATCGAGCAGGCGGACGACCACATCGCGACCGGACATGGTCTTGAACATCGCCAGGAAGTCCTCGGTCTGAACCTTGAGCAGGTCGGCCAGGGCCTGCTGCTTCACGGCCTCATCGTCAGACAGGATAAAGCTCTGGATGATGTTCTTGCGATCGCCCAGGAACATGTGCTCGGTGCGGCACAGACCGATGGCCTCGGCGCCAAACTCAAGAGCGAGCTCGGCATCCTCGGGGTTGTCGGCGTTGACGCGCACGTGGTTGGCGTGACCGTCGGTCTCGTCCAAACGGATCTCATCGGCCCAGGACAGGATGGTGTCCAGGTCGCCGGTGAGCTCGGCCGAAACCAGGTCGACGGCGCCGTCGACGACGATGCCCTGGGTACCGTCGATGGAGATGACATCACCCTCGCGCAGCACGCGGTCGCTGCCCTCGATGTGCACGACCTTCTCGGCAGCGTCGATATGGAAGCGCTCGACACCGCAGACGCAGGGCGTACCCATGCCGCGGGCGATAACGGCGGCATGGCTCGTCTTGCCGCCATGGCTGGTCAGGATGCCCTCGGCGGCGACCATGCCCTTCAGGTCGTCGGGGTTGGTCTCCCAGCGGACCAGAATGACCTTGTGGCCCTCGTTGGCGCGCGCGACGGCGTCATCACTCGAGAACACGACCTCGCCCACGGCGGCACCAGGGCTGGCGTTAAGGCCGCTGGCCAGGGCCTCGTACTTCTTGGAGGCGTCGAACTGCGGGTGCAGGAGCTGGTCGAGCTGCGCGGGATCGATGCGGCTCACAGCCTCCTCGCGGGTGATCAGGCCCTCCTCGACCATCTCGATAGCAATGCGCAGGGCGGCAGTGGCGGTGCGCTTGCCCACGCGGGTCTGGAGCATCCAGAGCTTGCCCTGCTCGATGGTGAACTCGATATCGCACATATCGCGGTAATGATCCTCGAGCGTCAGGAACACGCGCTCGAGCTCCTCGCCTGCGGACTCGAGGCCCGAGGTGGTCTTGAGGTCGGCGATGGGCTCGGTGTTTCGGATGCCGGCGACGACGTCCTCGCCCTGGGCATTCACCAAAAAGTCGCCATAGAACTCCTTGGTGCCGTCGGCCGGGTTGCGCGTAAAGGCGACGCCGGTCGCAGAGGTCTCGCCCTTGTTGCCAAAGGCCATGGCCTGGACGTTGACGGCGGTGCCGAGCTCGTCGGAAATGCCGTGCTGCTTGCGGTAGATGCAGGCGCGCTCGTTCATCCAGCTGCCAAAGACGGCCTGGATGGCAAGGCGCAGCTGGAGCTCCGGATCGTGCGGGAAAACGGGCTTACCGTCGGCGACCTCGAGCTCGGGATACAGGGTCGCCTCGACGTTCTCGGAGAAGATGCCCTTAAAGGTCTCGACGAGCTCCTGCAGGTCCTCGGCCGAAAGATCGGAATCGACGCGAACGCCGGCGACCAGGCGGGCCTGGGTCAGGGCATTCTCGAACAAGTCGGCATCGACACCCATGACGACGTTGGAGAACATCTGGATAAAGCGACGATAGCTGTCCCAGGCAAAACGCGGGTTCTGTGTCTGGGCGATAAGGCCCTGGACGGAATCGTCGTTGAGGCCCAGGTTGAGAACCGTGTCCATCATGCCGGGCATGGAGAACGGAGCGCCCGAGCGGACCGACACGAGCAGCGGATCGGAGGCATCGCCGAGCTTCTTGCCGCAGCGGGCCTCGAGGTCGACCTCGGCGGCAACGATCTCGTCGAGCGCGCCCTCCGGCCATACGTTGCCGGCGCCGGAGTACTCAACGCAAGTCTGGCAGGTAATGGTAAAGCCACCGGGAACCGGCAGGCCGATGCGGCTCATCTCGGCAAGGTTCGCGCCTTTGCCGCCAAGCACAAAGTTCATGGACTTGTCGCCCTCGGTGACACAAATGCCCTGGGCATCGGTTCCAAAACGGTAAACCCTCTTGCAATCGCTCACGATACTTCCCCTTCCATGCGCTCTCGCGCACGACCGTGGTAACGAATCGACCCGCCGGATGCGGGCCGTGAGGGAACTATACGGCGGGATATGAACGGGCTTGAGCAGAGGATACGCGGTTTGGTAAACGTGCTAAAACAGGCGGTAAACGGTAGGTAAAGGTGGTTACCTTATGAAGATACCACTACAAGGAAAGTGCGGGTCGGATGCGATGTTTTTGCTAAATCGCTTTACCATTTATCAGCATTATTTCCAAGTATTCTCTTTGGTTAGCTAAAAGAGCCCCGTCCCAAATTAGCTACCCAAACAACCTTGTCCCAAGTGAGCTACTTTTGTTGAGCGCGGCGGACGGCACGGCGGGCTCTTGCCTCTTGAATCTCTTCGAGGTGAGCAATGATCTCGGCAGCGCTTTCCTCGATGGCTTTGCCGTCGGTACGCACAACAAAGCAGCCTAAGCGCTTCATGAGGGCACGAGCTTCCTCAAGCTCGCCGCGCACGCTCTCGGGCTCGGCATAGGAGCCGGCAACGGCACGAGCGTAGTCATCGCCCAAGCGGCTATCGCGAATTTCGGAAATCACATCGACGGTCGAAATCAGGCCGAACAGGCGCATCGGGTCGACCTCGTAAATCGACTTGGGCGGCTCCATGCCGTGCGCCAGAGGGACGTTGGCAACCTTGTAACCCTGATAGGCTAAATACATCGACAGCGGCGTCTTGGATGTACGCGACACACCCAGCAGCACGATATCGGCACTCGACAGATCGTCGCAACCACGCCCGTCATCGTGCTCAACAAAATACTCCATGGCCTCGATGCGATGGAAGTAACGGTCATCGGTCTTGTGAATCACGCCCGCAACGCCCTTGGGCGGCACGCCAATGAGCGACGACAGCACGGCGAGCGTCGGGCCGATCAGGTCGACTGAACGAATATGCAGCATGCCCAGGTAATCGAGCACGCGGGCGCGAAGCGTCGGATCGACAATGGTATGGAACACGGCAATATCGCGATGGTCGGCATCGACGCGCGGGCCCACAAACGACTTGACCTGCTCTACCGAGGTCACCTTGGACAGGCGCAAGAGACGAAAAGCCCCTTCATCAAATTGCCCGGACGCCGCAAGCACCACCTCACAAGCGGTATCGCCGAGCGAGTCGGAGATAACGATAACGTTGGGACGAGCGGTGACCGGGCAATCCATGCGGGGCTCCTTTTGCGCTTACGCGCAGGCTAGCTTACTTTTTGCGGGCAAGCTCACCGATGTTGGCGATGCCGGAGAAAACGGCCTCGAAGCGGTTGAGCAGCTTAAGGCGATTATCGCGAAGCTGCTCGTCCTTGTCCATGACCATGACCTCGTCGAAGAAGCGGTCGATGGGGGCACGCAGGGCGGCGAGGGCAGCAAATGCGGCCGGGTAATCCTCGACAGCGAGAGCAGCATCGACGGCGGTCCGAGCGGCCTCGGAGGCGTCGGCAAGCGCGAGCTCAACCTCGCCCATCAGGGCGCGGTCGTACTCCGCACCCAGCTCGGGCTTGGAGATGTGCGCGGCGCGGGCATAGGCGGTCGCCAGGTTATCGAACGTCTCAGCGTCGTTCTTGCGGGCCTCGTCGAGGGCGGCGCAGCGGGCGAAGAAGACGGACGGAGCAATGATGTGCACCGCGGAGACGGCGGCAACGGTATCGGCCGGGATCTTCTCGTCGCGGGCCATGCTCACCAGGCGGCCATGGAAGAAGTCGCGAACCTGCTGGGCGACCTCGGCGGCGTCGAACTCAATGCCCTGCTCACTGTAGAGCTCAAGGGCGAAGTCGATGAGCGACGTGGGATCGATCGGCAGACGGTCGCGCAGGATGTTGATGATGCCGATAGCGGCACGACGCAGCGCGTAGGGGTCGGAGGAGCCGGTCGGGGGCTCGCCGATGGCAAAGATACCGGCGATGGTATCGAGCTTGTCGGCGCAGGCCACGATGCAGCCAGCGGTGCCCTCGGGCAGCTCGTCGCCGGCAAAGCGGGGACGATAGTGATCGCGAATGGCATGAGCGACCTCGTCGTTCTCCCCCATCGCGCAGGCGTAGTAACCACCCATCACGCCCTGCTGGCTCGTGAACTCGACGACGGCGTTGGACACCAGGTCTGCCTTGCACAGGTGTGCGGCGCGAGCAGCGTCGGCGGCAAGATGGGCGCCCAGGTGAGCCTCGCGGGCGATGGCGAGCGCGAGCTGCTCGATGCGCTCGGACTTGGCGAGCACGCTACCGAGCTTCTCCTGGAAGGCAACCTTGGCCAGACGCTCACGGAACTCGTCGAGGGAGATCTTCAGGTCCTCCTCGTAGAAGAACTTGGCATCATCCAGACGGGCGCGCACGACGCGCTCGTTGCCGTCGATCACGCGCTCGGCATTCTCGGGCTTGCTGTTGGAAACGACCACGAACTCACGCGTGAGCTTGCCCTCGCCGTCATAGATCGGGAAGTAGCGCTGGTTGGTGAGCATGGACTCGCAGATAATCTCGTGCGGGACCTTGAGGAACTCCTCATCGAAAGTACCGACGAGCACCGTCGGCCACTCGCAGAGGTTGATAACCTCCTCGAAGACCTTCTTGGGCGTATCGACATGGCAGCCGGGACGGGCAGCCTCGACCTCAGCGATACCGGCGAGGATGGCCTCGCGACGACGCTCGGCAGAAAGCACGCCGGCGTCCTCGAGCACCTGCTCGTAGGCGGCGGGGCTGGCAACCACATGGTCACCAGGGCCAAGTACGCGATGACCACGCGTGGTGTTGCCACTCGTCACGTCGGCAAACGACACGGGCACAACATCCTCACCCAAAAGGCAGCAGATCCAACGGACCGGACGCACGAACGTCGCGTGCTCGTGGCCCCAGCGCTGGGAGCGGTAGTTGGGCCACTGCAGGCCGGCGATAGTCTTCTCGCACAGGGCCGTCAGGATCGGGGTGGCCGGGGCGGAAGGAATGTTCTTCTCGGCAAAGACATACTCGCGACCGTCCGTATCCTCGCGACGGACCAGGCCCTCGGCAGCCACGCCGCACTTGCGGGCGAAGCCCTGGGCGGCCTTGGTGGCGTTACCGTCAGCATCGAAGGCGATGTTGGCCGCGGGACCGCGCTTGACCTCATGGACCTCATCGGTCGCAGTGGCGACGTTGGCCACGAGCGCAGCCAGTCGACGCGGGCTCGAGATCACGCGGACCTCGCCATGGGCCAGACCGGCCTCGTCGAGACCCATGGCGATCATGGTGCCAAGCTGCTTGACGGCATTGTTCAGCGGTGCGGAGGGCATTTCCTCCGTACCAATCTCAAACAGGAAATCCTTAGCGTCTGCCATGGCTTACGCCACCTCGCCTTCCTGGTCGGCATTCTCGTTGACTCCGGCGACCTCGGCCATATAGGCCTCGCAGCACGCCTTGGCGACGGCGCGGACGCGCAGGATGTAGTTGGCACGCTCGACCGCGGACAGGGCGCCACGGGCGTCGAGCAAGTTGAAGGCATGGCTGCACTTCATAACGCAGTCGTACGCCGGCAGCGGAAGCTTGCGCTCCAGGCAGGAGTGGCACTCGGCCTCGTAGTCGTCAAACTTCTGACGCATCATCTCGACGTTGGCGACCTCAAAGTTGTAGGCACTGAACTCGCGCTCGTTCTCCAGGAACACGTCGCCATAGGTCATGGGCGTGCCATCGGGCAGATAGCTCCACACCAGGTCATAAACGGAGTTGACGCCCTGGGCGTACATGGCGATGCGCTCCAGACCATAGGTGATCTCGACGGGCACGGGGTCGACCTCGATGCCGCCCACCTGCTGGAAGTACGTAAACTGCGTGACCTCCATACCGTTGAGCCAGACCTCCCAGCCAAGGCCCCAGGCGCCGAGCGTCGGGCTCTCCCAGTCGTCCTCGACAAAGCGGACGTCATGGTCGTTGGGGTCCAGGCCAATGGCGGCAAGAGACCCCAGGTAGAGCTCCTGGGCGTTGACCGGCGAGGGCTTAATGAGCACCTGGAACTGATAGTAGTGCTGCATGCGGTTGGGGTTCTCGCCGTAGCGGCCGTCGGCGGGACGGCGGCAAGGCTGCGCATAGCAGGTGCGCCACTCGGAGGGACCGAGCGAGCGCAGCGTGGTCGCGGTATGGAAGGTACCGGCACCGACCTCGGAGTCATAGGGCTGCATAATGACGCAGCCCTGCTCGCCCCAGTACTGCTGGAGGCGCAGGATGATGTCTTGGAAGGAAAGCGATGAAGCGTTCATGCCTCTAATATCCCCTCGTCGAAACGATTACACGGTTAGGTACTGTACTATAGCGTTTTTTAGTCGATAGCGCCGATGCGGTTGAGCGGCCAGTAGCGCACGAGCGCCACGGCGATCAGATCAGAGCGATCGACGGGACCAAAGTAGCGTGAGTCGGCAGAGTTTTCGCGGTTGTCGCCCATCACCCACACGCACCCATCGGGAACGGTGTAGGGATAGCCTACCTGAGCGCCGGGAGCCTGGACCGAAAGCGGCCAGCTCATGCCGGTCGTGTAGTCCTCGTCGAGTGCTTGGCCGTCAACGACCACCTTGCCGTCCTGCAGGTCAACGGTCTGGCCGGCCGTGGCAATAACACGCTTGACGAGAACATCGTGCTCGGAGGTACCATCGGGGTTATGGAACACCACGATATCGCCCTGCTTGACGGGCTGACCGAGCTCGAGGCTCACCTTTTGGGCCAGGATCTGGTCGCCAATCTCGATCGTGGACTCCATGGAACCGGTGGGCACCACAAAGGGTTCGACCACAAACGAGCGAATCAAGAAGGTGGCGACGAGTGCGATCGCGACGACCACAATCCACTCAAACGCACCCCTTAGCACGGAATGCTGCGATGGGACCATTCTCACTCCTCGCTCTGCGAATACGACGCGTCCAGAATCTCTTGCGCGTATGCACGCTCCTCGGGCGTAAGCCGCGCCGTCTCGATTAGGTCGGGACGCCAGCGGCAGGTGCGCTCGATGGCATTCTTGCGGCGCCAGGCGTCGACCTTGGCGTGATCGCCGCTCACGAGCACGGCGGGCACGCCCTCGCCGTTGAACTCGGCGGGACGGGTATACTGCGCGTACTCGAGCAGGCCACCGTCCTCGGCGGTCGAAAACGACTCGTCGACGTTGCTCATCTCGTCACCAAGGGCGCCGGGGATGAGACGCACGACGGCGTCAGCCACCACCATAGCGGGCAGCTCGCCGCCCGTGAGCACGTAGTCGCCGATCGACAGGCGCTCATCGGCATACGCATACGCACGCTCGTCGACGCCCTCGTAGCGGCTGCACACAAACAGCAGGCGCTCGCTTTTGAGCAGGCGCTCGGCCACATGCTGCGTAAAGGGCTCGCCACAGGGCGTAAAGAACACCACGGTGGGCTTGGGACCCTCGGAGCTAATAGCCTCGATGGCCTCGGCAATAGGCTCGACCTTCATGAGCATGCCCTGCCCGCCGCCGTACGGCTCGTCATCGACGGTACGATGGCGGTCGTGCGTCCAGTCGCGCAGGTTATACGCCTTAAAATCAAAAAGGCCGGCCTTGCGGGCGCGGCCCAAAATCGATGTGGACATGACGGGCTCAAACATCTCGGGAAAGACCGAAAGGGTCTCAATCAGCATGTTGTCCTCCCTACTTGTCCATATCGATCAGGCCGTCCATAACGTGGACGAAAATTGTTCCTGTGTCGGGAAGATCGAGCACAACCTGCTCGATCACGGGAATCAGCACCTCGCCGTACCGATCACCCTCGACAACCCAAACATCGTTAGCGGGCGTCGACATGATCTCGACGATCGTGCCGAGCGAACCGAAGCGCTCGTCGACCACCTCGCGACCCATCAGGTCGGTATAGGCGGCGTCGAGCGAATCGAGCTCAAAGTCGTCACGATTTGCCAGCACATAGCATCCCGTGATGCCCTCGGCGGCCGTCAAGTCGTCAATGCCCTCAAACGAGACCAGATCGCCATCGCCCGTATCGGTGACGGACACGACCGTGCAAAAGCGGTCGCGCTTGAGCGCCGGCGGCGTCAGGGCGACGCGCATACCCGGCGTCAATACAGAAGGAAGCCCCCGCAGCGGCTGCGCGAGGACCTCCCCCTTCCTTCCGTGCGGCTTGACCACACGGGCGATGTTTTTGTACTGGGACCTCAAGGTCCTAGCCCAGAACCTCTACCTCGACTGCAGTGTCGAGGCGAGCGGCCAGTGCACGGGCGAGCGTGCGAATGGCCTTGATGGTACGGCCACGACGGCCGATGACCTTAGCGACGTCATCCTCGGCGACAGAAACCTCGATCGTAGAGGTGTCGTCACCATCGATGACCTCAAGGCTCACGGAATCCGGGTCGTCGACGATCTGAACAACGAAATATTCGACGAGATCGGCGATGCGATCTGAGAGCATTGCCTCACCCTCGAGCTGTGCAGCGTCAACCTCAGGCACGATTTACTCCTCGGCGCCCTCAGCGGCCTCAGCGGCAGCCTTAGCGGCCTCGGCCTCTTTGGCGAGCTGCTTCTTGGACTTCTTGACGACGGTCTCGGTCTTCTCGCCCTCGTTGGCGGCCTTGACCAGAGCGGCGACGGCATCGGTGAGCTGAGCGCCCTTGGACTGCCAGTCGGCGATCTTCTCGAGGTCGAGGTTGATGGTCTTGGGGGCGGTCATCGGGTTGTAGCGGCCAACCTCCTCGATGATACGACCGTCACGCGGGGCGCGGGAATCGGCGACGACGACACGGTAGTACGGACGCTTCTTAGCGCCGTGACGAGCAAGGCGAATCTTGACTGCCAAAGGAAACTCCTCCAACCAAGCAGCTTTAGGCTGCAACTACAAACAAACAGTTGAACATAATACGCCATCGACGCGGGCAGGTGAAGTCCGTGAGACCAACTTCTTCGGTGTAGTCGAGGGCAAATCCATATCTTAGACAAGAATTCGGGATTTGCAAGCACATACACGCACCCCACATGAGCTGCGCGGTATACTCATGACATGGAAAGACGCGAACATACATACGGTTATGAGGATGCCATGGGCGTCACGCCGCCTCCCTGGACGGGTCCGGCGGTGGGCCTGATGGACCTCGATGCGTTTTTTGCGAGCGTGGAGATGCTCGATCATCCCGAATGGCGCGGAAAGCCGCTCATCGTGGGCGGAGACGCCGATTCCCGCGGCGTTGTGTCCACCTGTTCTTACGAGGCACGTCGCTTTGGCGTGCACTCCGCCATGCCCTCAGCCGAGGCACGGCGCTTGTGCCCGCAAGCCATTTGGACGCACGGGCACTTTGATCGCTACCGCGAGGTGAGCGCGCAGGTCATGGCGATTCTTGCCGAGGAGACGCCGCGCGTTGAGCGCGTATCGATCGACGAAGCCTTTATCGATATCACACCGGGTCGCTTTGCGCCCGAGGACCCGCTGCTGGTTGCACGGCGTATAAGCGACCGCGTGGCAGCGCTGGGAGTGACGTGCTCCATTGGCGTAGGCTGCAACAAGACGGTCGCAAAGATCGCAAGCGAGCGGGATAAGCCGTTTGGGCTGACCATCGTGCGCCCCGGAACCGAGCAGCGCTTTTTGGCCGCGCTGCCGGTATCTGCCATGAGCGGCATCGGGCGCTCGGCCGAGGAGCGACTGCGCCGCATGCGCATCTACACCCTCGGCGAGCTATCACGTGCACCGGAATCCACCTTGGCCTCTATTTTTGGCGTCAACGGCGAACGCATGCGCCAGCGTGCGCTGGGACTCGAAATCTCCGAAGTCACGAGTCTCGATGAGGAGCGTGAGGTCAAGTCGGTCAGTAATGAACGCACCTTTGCGAAAGATTTGACTGAGCGTGGGGATATTGAGGCGGCGATTGCGCTGCTGGGTGAGTCGGTGGGACGCCGTCTGCGCCGTCAGGGGCTGACGGGTGCCACGGTAACGCTCAAGCTCAAGTATTCGTATGGAAGCGGGCGTACGGCACAGCGCCGGCTGCCTCATCCAACCGACGATGAGAACATCTTCGTGGCGGTTGCACTCGAACTGCTCGACAACATCTGGCAAGAAGGCATGCATGTTCGCTTAGCCGGCATCGGCATGAGCGACTTCGACCACCAAGGCGGCATCCAGACTGACCTGTTCTGCGAGATCGATGACCGCGGAGCCCAATCCAGCGACCGCCGCGACCTCTCCGTCGCCATCGACGCCGTCCGAGACAAATTCGGCGACACCGCCCTTTCCTTCGGCCGCCAATCCCGTTTCAACGATTAACCGCCTTTGGGCAAAAAGAAAGCGGGGCAGGTGCGGAAAACCGCAACTGCCCGGCGATATGCGTGAGGGTTGCTAACCCCGTCTCAAATGAGCTACTAGAGGAGGTTGAGGGGGAGCTGGGGGGCGTCTCCCCAGAGTTTCTCGAGGCGGTAGAAGTCGCGGGCTTCGGGAGTGAAGACGTGGACGACAACCGAACCATAGTCCATGAGCATCCAGGTCTTCTGCTCGCGACCCTCGATGGAGAACGGGTGCTCGCCGCAAGCCTCGGCGACCTTCTCCTCGATCTCGTCGACGATAGAATCGACCTGGCGGTTGTTGGTACCGGTGGCAAGCACAAAGTAGTCGCATACGTCGGAAAGCTCGGTCAGGTCGAGCACCTGAACGTCCTCGCCCTTCTTGTCGTAGGCGGCCTGCGCGGCGGCGCGGGCGACATCCTCGGCGGCGACACCGCTCGCAGACAGCGAGGCGGCAGTGCGGTCGGACGTGGCGACGAAGCTCTTGTGCTCCACACCTTCAAGAATCTGCTCGTCGGTCATGGTCTCGTCGGCCATGGAATACCTCTTTCTAGACAGCCCGAGCTAGCGCAGCTGGGCGTAATGGTTGTAAATCGAAATAGCCGTGGGATAAAGATAGCGCCCGGACTGAATCACATAGACCAAACCCTGCGCAAAACAGGAGAAGAACAACTCGTCGAGCGTCGACTCCCCCACCATCTTGCGCAGCGCATGGGCATAATCGCCGTGGCGGTTGGGTTCGATGGCATCAGCCACAAAGACCACCATATCGAGCGGCGTCATGTCGCAAGCGCCCACGGTGTGACGGTCGACAGCCTGAAAGACCGCCGGCGACAGCTCGGGGAAAAGCTGCGGAAGCTCATAGGCGGCAACAGGACCATGCAAAAGCGGCGTCGCGGCGGAAGGAGAGCCGGCAATTTTAATGCCGTAATGCAGAGCGCGCGTGACCAGCTCGTCGTCGGAGAGTACCTTGTCCCAGTCATGGATCAGGCCGGCGGCAGCGGCATCAAAGCGGTCAACGCCGTAGACCTCGGCCAGATGAAGTGCGGTCTCGGCAACACCCAGCGAATGCACATAGCGCTTGCGCTTATCCTTCATGCGAACATCGAGCAGCTCTTGAATGCGCTTGAGCAGTGCGCGCTCATCGCCCTCAAACTGATCCTCTACCGACAACGTAGACCCCCATCACTCAAAATCTTCTTGGCCCAAATCGGCATATAGCCTGCGTTTGCGAATGTAGCCGAGCACGGACTCGCTCGTAAGATAGCGCACGCTCATGCCGCGGGCAACTCGCTTACGAATGTTCGTCGAGCTGATCGCCAGCGCCGGAATCTGAATATAGCGCACGTCGAACGGCAGCCCCGACTCTTTGATTCGGGCACGCGCCGTATCGATATCAAAGCCCGGTCGTGTCGCCGCAATAAAGGTAGCAAGCTCAGCGATTCGTTCGGCATCATGCCAGGTCACAATATCGATAATCGCGTCGGCGCCCGTAATAAAGTAGAGCTTTACCTGCGGCGGGTAAAAGTCGCGAAGGGCATGAAGCGTATCGGCCGTATAGGTTACGCCCGGGCGGTCGATCTCGAACCGGCTCGCCAAAAAGGCCGGGTTCGCAGCGGTGGCGAGGACCGTCATGGCATAACGGTCCTCGGCAGGCGTCACCGGCTTGTCAAGCTTAAAGGCAGGAGAGCCCGCCGGCATAAAGAGCACAGCGTCCAAGTCGAGCGACTCGCGCGCCTGCTCGGCGGTCACCAGGTGCCCGTAATGGATGGGATCAAAGGTGCCACCCATAATACCGAGCCTAAACTCCTGCCCGTCCTCTAGAGGAAGCTCGGGCAAACCGATTCCACCGCGCAGCGACATGGCTTACTCGCCCTCCGGTGTCTCGGTATCGTCCGCGGCATCCGCCGCATCGACAACCTCGACGCCCTCATCCGCAGCATCGGCCACGTCAATGGCCTCAACGGCAACGTCCTCGCCAGCGTCCTCGAGCTCCTCGTACTCCGAGAAGTCCTCAGCGCCCTCAAAGTCAAAGGCACGCTGGCAAATGCGGACCTCGTCGCCCGCACGGCAACCGGCCTTCTCGAGCGCGTCGTCAACACCCATACGCGCAAACTTGTGCTGCAGGTAAATGACGGCTTCCTCGTTTTCCCAGTCGGTCTGGATGACCATACGCTCAATGGCACGACCGACCACGCGGAAGGCACCGGGCTCTTCCTGAACAATGCGGAAACGCTTCTCACGCTGCAGGCGACGGCGCTCCCACTCATCGTCGCGCAGAACGACCGGCTCATCCGAGACAGCCAACTCGGCGCGCAGCTTAGCCACCTGCTCGCCCACGGCAAGCATCAGCGTGTTGAGGCCGGCGCCCGTCACGGCAGACACGGCAAAGAACATATGTCCATCGTCGAGCGCTGCGCGCTTGAGGTCGGCAATCTTATCGGCCGTGCCCGGCGCGTCGCACTTGTTGGCAACAACGATCTGCGGACGCTCCGAAAGCTCGGCGCCATACTGCTCGAGCTCGCGGTTGATGATGCGATAATCCTCGACCGGATCGCGATCCTCAAAACCACCCGTCATGTCGACGACATGCATGATCAGAGCCGTACGCTCAATGTGGCGCAGGAACTGGTGACCCAGGCCCTTGCCCTCGCTCGCGCCCTCGATCAAACCGGGAACGTCGGCAACGACGTAAGAATATTCGCCGGCACGCACCATGCCGAGATTCGGCACGAGCGTGGTAAACGGGTAGTCGGCGATCTTGGGGCGGGCGGCACTCATGCGCGCGATGAGCGATGACTTACCCACCGAGGGGAAGCCCACGAGCGCGGCATCGGCCATGAGCTTCATCTCGAGCTCAATCCAGTGCTCCTCGGCCGGCTCGCCCAGCTGGGCGAACGCGGGCGCGCGGCGCACCGACGTCACAAAGTGCGTATTGCCGAGACCACCGGCGCCACCAGGGGCCACGACAACGCGCTCGCCGTCGTGCACCAGGTCGGCAATCTCGAACATCGGGGTCTGCGTCTCGGGGTCGAGCTCGCGCACCACGGTACCCATAGGGACCTTGAGAATCAGGTCCTCGCCGCTCTTGCCGTTACGACGGGCACCCTGCCCGTGCGTGCCGCGCTCGGCGCGAAAGTGATGCTTAAAGCGGTAATCGATCAGCGAAGACAGCTGAGCATCGGCCTGGATGACGACATTGCCGCCACGACCGCCGTCGCCGCCATCGGGGCCGCCCTTGGGGACAAATGCCTCGCGCCTAAACGACATGCATCCGGCTCCGCCGTCGCCGCCGCACACGTTAATGCGGCTGATATCGGTGAACTGTGACAACAGAATCGCCTCCTACAAAAAAGAGGGAGACCCTTGAATCCTAAAACTCAAGTGCCTCCCACATATGTGCTCTATGAAGGGTGAATTACGCGTTCGCGAGCGGGCGTACGCTGACCCTGTGCTTGATACCCTTGTGGAACTCAACGGTACCGTCGACCAGCGCGAACAGCGTGTCGTCCTTACCACGGCCAACGTTCTCACCCGGGTGGATGTGCGTGCCGTGCTGACGGACGAGAATCGTGCCCGTGGTTACCGTCTGGCCGGCATAGCGCTTCGTGCCAAGGCGCTGACCGCGGGAGTCACGGCCATTACGGGAGGAACCGAGTCCTTTTTTGTGTGCCATTGTGTATACCTACTCTTTCGTTACGAGTGTAATCTACTCGGCGACGGGAGCCTCGGCAACAGCCTCAGCCTCTGCCTTGACAGCCTTCTTGGCGCGGGACGTAGCCTGGACCTTCACGATCTTCAGCTTGGTGAGCTGCTGACGGTGACCCTTCAGACGACGATAGCGCTTACGCTTGTGGAACTTGAAGACCAGCTGCTTCTCGCCCTTGAACTGCTCAACGATCTGAGCGGTAACCTTGGCCTTGGCCAGCTTGTCGGGATCGGTGACGATCTTCTTACCATCGTTGAGGAAGATGACCGGCAGGGTGACCTTGTCGCCCTCATTGCCCTCGATCTTCTCGACGGTGATGACATCGTCGGTGGCGACCTTGTACTGCTTGCCGCCCGTGTTAACGATTGCGTACATGTTTACTTGCCCTTCATGCATCAGTTAGTGCAACAGCCGAATATAGTAGCAGGCGAAAATACCCCCGTCAACGAGTATGTGGAGCAAATCCACAAGTTCGCACAGGTATGGGGCTGACGAGTCGGCCCTCGTCGTCCTCGCATGCTTGATTCTGACGCTCGACATCGTAGGAGCAGATGGTCACGAGGTCTTGCATACCGGTGGAAACAATAGGTGCATCCACGCCCGGGGTCAAGCCCTGCAACAAAACATCAGCAGCGGAAAGCAAAATTTCCGGACGCATGGAGCCCTCGTTGTCGGCATGGGTGTCGAGCATGAGCACCAAATGGTCCGGGCGCTCCCCTGCCGTGAGCTCATAGCCCACGAGCGTGTGATCCAAATCCAAGCGCTTGCTCTTTTTGCCGCGCGCGTAGTCGATGCCATGGTCCGCGCGCAGCATGTCAATCGCAGCGCGCACCTCGTCGGCGCTTACGGGCGCCTCGGGATCCAAGTGCAGGTCGATGCGATACGACAGACGCGTGAGCTGCGCCGTCAACGCCGGCGTGCGCACGTCGATGTACGCCGCCTCGATGGGCGCCAGATCGGCCGGAGACGCCGCAGCCAGGCGCCCAAACGCCTCGTCGAGCGCCACGAACTCGGTCATAAACAGGTCATACCACTCGCAGGTCGACGACGTACCCACCGGTAGCGCCGAAGAGAAGCCCACGCGCATGTGCGGAGAGAAGCCCTGCGTGACGGCATAGGGAAGTCCCGCGCGGCGCACGATGCGCTCAATGGTATGGATTACTTCGAGATGGCCCAGGTACTTAAGGCGATCGCGCTTGCCATAGCGAACACGAAGCCTAAAGAGCGTGGGGGTGTCGGTCAGGCGCTCACTCATGCGCGATCACCCATCAATACATTCTTGGCGTGAAGCGTGGGGCAGATTCCGCAGCCGGTGCACGACGTGCGGGTGCAGTCGGGAGTCGTGACGCCCTCGAGTGAGCGACGGTACTCGCGCTCGAGGAAGCCGCGCGTGCAGCCGGGGCTCACATGCTCCCACGGCAGGCGCCAGTCCAACTCGTAGGGCAGGTGCACGAGCTCATTGAGGTCGATGCCGTTTTTGGCAGCAGCCTCCTTCCAGTTATCGAGCGAGAAATGCTCTACCCAGGCGTCAAAGCGAGAGCCCGCGCGCCAAGCATCGATGATGACGGGCGTCATGTCACGACCGGCGCGGGACAGCGCGGCCTCGATGAGCGAAGTCTCGGCATCGTGGTAATGCACGCGGACGGCACGGTTGCGAACGCTCGTGATAAGCAACTTCTGGCGACGCTTGACGTCGTCGTAGTCGAGCTGCGGGCACCACTGGAACGGCGTGGCAGCCTTGGGGATAAAGACCGAAACCGAGATGGACACCGAGATCGAGCCGCGACGAGCCTTGGGCACCACGGAACGACCAAGCTCCAGCACGTGATCGGCCAGATTGGCGATGGCCACGATGTCCTCGTCGCGCTCGCCGGGAAGGCCCATCATAAAGTAGAGCTTCATGCGGTTCCAGCCGGCCTCGAAGGCCGCCTTGGCCGCACGGTCCAGGTCCTCCTCGGTCACGTTCTTGTTAATGATGTCGCGCATGCGCTGGCTGCCGGCCTCGGGCGCGAACGTCAGGCCGCCCTTCTTTTCGCCGGCGACCGACTCGGCCATATCCACGCCAAACGAATCCAAGCGCTGCGACGGAATAGACACGCGAATACCCGTATCCTCCAGGCGACGGTTGAGCCTGCCGAGCACGTCACGAATGCAGGAGTGGTCGGTCGTGGAGAGCGAGGTCAGCGACACCTCGTCATAGCCGGTCTTTTCCAGACCCTGAATCACCGACGAGACGATCTGGTCGGCCGAACGCTCGCGCACCGGGCGATACGTCATGCCGGCCTGGCAAAAACGACAGCCGCGAGCGCAGCCGCGCAGAATCTCGATAGACAGGCGGTCGTGAACCAGCTGCGCATAGGGCACGCACGACTGCGACAGCGGATTCGTGGCGCCGAAATCCTCGACGACGCGCTTGTAGACCACGGCCGGAGCATCCTTGCCCTCGCGCGGCACGGTGTAGCCATGCGGCGAGCAGGGCTCGTCGTGACGAATCTCATAGAGCGACGGCACGTAGTTGCCGGCAATGGATGCAAGCTGCTCAACAATCTGCGCGCGCGGGACTCCTTCGTCGCGCAGGCGCCGATGCAGCTGGCAGGTCTCGAGCAGCGATTCCTCGCCCTCGCCGATGAGGATGGCATCGAAGAAGGCCGCGTACGGCTCGGGGTTGTACACCGAGGGGCCGCCGGCGATGATGATGGGGTCGTCTTCACCTCGGTCGGCCGCTAACAGCGGAATGCCAGCGAGATCGAGTGCCTCGAGGAAGTTCGTCACCGCCATCTCGTGCGGCACATGCAGACCGACGATATCAAACGAAGCAACGGGGGCAGCACCTTCGAGCGACAGCAGCGGAATGCCCGCCTCGCGCATGGCGTCACCCATATCGGGCCACGGCACATAGCCACGCTCGCAGGAGATGCCCTCGGCCTGGTTAAGGATGTTGTAGAGGATGGCGATGCCCTGGTTGGGCAAACCAACCTCGTACACATCCGGGTAGATCAGGCAGCAACGGTAGTCGGCATCGGCCTTGGAAAGCGTGCCCCACTCGTGATCGATATAGCGGCTCGGCTTTTCGACCTTGGCGAGCAGCGGCTCAATTAAATGAAAGCAGTCTTGATACGGAACGCGCAACAGAAAACCCCTAAGCAGCGAGATCGGATGCGTCTTGGTAGGACGCCATAGGACGGGTAGCGCCCGCGACCGTGGTCACCAGATCGCGAACGCGGGAGAACGTGGCAGTGACCACCTCGTTGGCACGGCTGTAGTCGACATCGCGCTCGTAGAGCGAAACAAGCGCACGGCCCATGCCATAGGTGCCCGCGGCAGCAGTGAGCGCCTTAACGGCAAACCCAATATGCGGCGTCTGCTTGACGAGCGCGCGGGTGACCGCGCGGATCACAAGACCGCCGGCAAGCACGCCCGCGACCTCGTAGCCGCGCTCGGGCTTAATGCCGCGTCCAAAGACGGCAGCGAGCTCAAAGAGCATGCCCACCTGCGCCAGCGCCATAACGGGATAATCGGCGCCCGGCAAAAACACCAGCGCACCGGTCGCCATATTGGTGAGCGCGCACGAGGTGATGATACGATTAGCTGCCGCGATGCGCATAAAGGCAAAGTTCGCCGCAAAAGCCGTTTCCTTGTCGGTGCGATCGAGAATCCAGCGGGCAAGCGTCTCGAGCAGATACGTCTTATCGGTTGCCGCCACCACGCCGAGCATGGGCGTGGACTCCTCGATAAACGGCACCTCCACAGCAGACTCGGCAAGCACGCACACGGGCGCGCCGGCGATCACGAGCTCCTGCACGGCACTCTCCAGGCGGTCGGAACCACACGAGAGCACCAGTACCACATCGGTATCGGTCTTTGGAGCAATTCGCTCCTCCCCCAGACGCTCGACGCGCACAATGCCCGAGGTCGTCTGCGGCACAAAGGCGTCACGCACCGTCTCAGCAAGAAAGCGCGAGGCGGACGAATCCAGATAGACCGAGACGCGCACCGGCGTATCGGAATCCTTCTTAACGGACGCGCCCATCTTAAAAGCGCGGGTCAGCTTATCTACGGGAATTTTCATAGCAAACCCCTCCAGCGGTTACGCGGCGCCCGAACGATGCCGCCATATGGATTGTACGATACCCACCGTCAGCAGCTGAATCATCATCGAAGACGAACCGAAGCTAATAAACGGTAGCGGAATACCGGTAATCGGCATCATGCCGATGCACATGCCGATGTTTTCGAAGGTCTGGAACGCCCACATGCCAACGATGCCCACACACGATAGGCGCAAGAACAGCGACTCACACTTAAAGGCGACGCGAATCGTCGAAAAGATCAGCAGCACGTAGAGGCATAGGAGCAAAAAGGAACCGCAAAAGCCAAAGGTCTCGGACAGGAAGGCGAAGACGAAGTCGGTGTGGAACTCAGGCAGAAAGCCGCCGGCCGACTGCGTCGCATGGCCCAAACCCTTACCAAAGAAGCCGCCCGAGCCAACGGCGATAAGCGACTGCTGCAGGTTGTAGGCATCGTCCGAATCGGCATTATCGGGGTCGATAAAGACCGTCAGGCGGTTCATCTGATACTGCTTGATGAGCACATCGTGGCCGAGCAACGAATCAAAGACCGAATCGAGCGCCAGGACGAGGGCCACCAGGCCCACGAGCAGGGCCAGGGTCGACAGCACCCATTCGCGGCGTGCACCGCTCATGCAGATGACGATGGCGCCCGAGACCAGCACGACCAGGCCCGAGCCCAGGTCGCCCATGGCGACGACGGCCAAAAACGGAATGGACAGCATGCCGCAGAGCTTGACGTAGTCGCGAACGGTATCGATGCGGCCGTTATACTGCGAGCCAAGCGTGGCGATAAAGAAGATGGTGATGAGCTTGGCAAGCTCAACCGGCTGGAATGTCAAGCCGATACCGGGAATCTTGATCCAGCCCGTCATGCCCAGACCGCCCGTATAGGACAGGCCCGGAATCTTGGGCGAGAAGATCACAATAAGGTCAATGACGAGCAGCGCCGTCGAGAAGTTAGAGATGCCGCGCAGATCGGTACGCCAGACGAGCACCGCAAGCACCGCGCCAATGCCAATGCCCAGCAGGTGGCGCGAGAATGAGGCGTCGGCCTTAAACTGTGACGCCGACCAAATAATGATGGCGCCATAGGCAACGAGCGCGACGGTAGCCAGCAGCACACCGATATGCACCTTTTGGCGAAACGTACCGCGCGAGGCCGAAAGTTGCTTGTTGACGCGGTCCAGGCTGCTGCGAGAGCCGGTCTTGGTTGAACGGAACAGATCCGCCGGAGAAAAATCCATCGCAACCTCCTATCGAACCGAAGAATCGCCCGAGGCCGAAGAGGTATCGGGCTCGTCATAAATCGCGCCGAGCACGTCGCGCACGACATGCATCGCGGTATCTGAGCCACCGCCGCCCTGCTCCAGGACAGTAGCGATGACATACTTGGGATCATCGGCCGGCGCATAGGCGCAGAACCACGCGTATTCGTCCTCGCCGCTTTTCTCGCCCGTGCCCGACTTGCCGTATACCTGCGGCGTCAGGGTGCCAAAGTGAGCCGCCAGGGACGTCGATGCCGTGTAAATCACGTCGTGCATGCCGTTGCGAACAAGAGCCAAATCCGAATCGCTGTTGATCTTGGCCTCCAAGCGCTTCTTCTTGCCTTTGCCGTTGTACTTATAGGCATCGCCGTCGCCATCGCGCGACACGGCAGACAAAAACACGTGAGGCACGTACTGCTTACCGCCGTTGGCAAGGCCCATGTAGGCGCATGCCATCTGCAGAGGCGTCACCAAAATGTCGCCCTGGCCGATGGCAATGTTGGTCATATCGCCGGCATTCCACTTGCGGTCCTCGGCAGAGGCGTCGGTAAAGTACGACTCTTTCCACTCGGCATCGGGAATACGGCCCGCGCCCTCACTCGGCAAATCGATACCGCAGGTCTTGCCTAGGCCCCAGCGACGAAAGACCTCCTGCAGGCCCTCGGAATGTTGCTCGTCATAAAAGAACGCCTTGCCCATATCGTAGAAGACGGGGTCGCACGAGTTGGCAATACCCGACTGCAGCGTCATGGTGCCGTGTCCAGACGTCAGCCAGCAGCGCTTGCCCCAAGCCTTGCCCAAGCCCGTCCAATAGCCCGTGCAGTTGGTTGTCTGCGTTGAAGTGTAGGTTCCAAACTCAAGACCGGCCAGTGCCGAGAGCGGCTTGATGGTCGAGGCCGACATGTACTGTCCGCTAATGGCGCGGTTGAGCAGCGGGTGCGAACCCTTGTCATCATTGAGCTCGGTCCACACGTCATTTGAGACGCCGCCGATAAAGACGGACGGATCGAACTTGGGCTCGCTCGCCATGCCCAGGATCTCGCCGTTGTTGGGATCGAGACACACCACAGCGCCGTTGCCGGCATTGCTGTAGCCAGTGGTCTTGGCAAGCTCGATGGCGCTCGCCAGCGCCGTCTCACAGGCCTGTTGGATCTTGAGGTCGAGCGTGAGCTTAATGTCGGAGCCGGCCTTGGCGGGCACGGCGCCGGCCTGACCGGTCACATTGCCCGAGGCATCGACCTTGACGGTCTGCTCGCCACGAATACCCTGCAGCAGGTTTTCGTAGTAGCTCTCAACACCCGCCTGGCCCACGATATCGCCCGACTGGTACGTAATCCGGCCAGCAGAAGCATCATCGTCGCCAGAGGTTTTCTTATTCTGGGCCTCAAGCTGCTCGGAGGTAATGGTGCCGGTATAGCCCAAAATGTGACAGGCCGTCTCGCCGTACGGGTACTGGCGCTCGGTACGCTCGGCAATCTTGACGCCCGGGAACTCGCCGGCGTGCTCCTTGATATAGGCAACCGTGGAGCGACGGACGTCCGTCGCGATGGTATGCAGGCTCTGGGCGCCCTCGGAATTGTCCTGAATATTGCGCAGAACCGCCACGTAGGGCATACCGAGCACGTTGGCAAGATGGCGAACCAAAACCTCGTCCTCGGCAAGGTCGCGGTAGGCCACGACAGCAAGTGAGGGACGGTTCTGGACAAGTGCCACGCCATTACGGTCGAGGATGCGGCCGCGCACAGCGGGTGTGGTAACGGTGCGCGTCTGATTACTATTAGCCTGCTTTTCATAATAGTCCGACGAGACCATCTGCATGCCCCACAGCTTGACGGCAAGCGCCGCGAACATCGCGCCCACACCCGTGGTGAGGATGGAGAAGCGGCCCTTAAAGGCGGTCGCCGCGGTATTGCCCTCGCCCTCGGTGGCGCGCGGGGCCGTTCCATGCTGCGTATCGTAGGTAAAACGGGAATCGCCGCGACGCATGATGACCAGCGCGACCACGATGGCCACAACCAGCACGATACCGGCGATAATAACCGTCATCTGGGAAGACATCTACGGGCCTCCCCTATTTGAGCTTACGGGTCTTGGGCTTAAAGCGCATGCCCGTCTGGCGTCCGCCACGTGCGGAGAATCCATAACCGGACTGCGGCACGACGCCGGACATCAAAAACGGAATGGCAACCAGACCCGTCAGGATCGAAGACGGCAGCGCATGGCCGAAGATCGCCACGACAAAGCTCGTCTCCATACCCATAAACAGCAAGATGATGCTGTAGATCACATTAATGACGAGCGCAAAGGCGCCCACAGTGATGCCGCGCGCACTCGGGGTACCGCTCGTTTGACCGGCAGCGCTGTGCACCAGGGCAAAAGAACCCACGGTCAGCAGGAGCGACATAACTCCCACCGGCACGGCAGCGGACAGGTCATAAAACAAGCCGCTGCAAAAACCGCACACGACGGCACGGGTCGGGTCGCCCGAGAACACGCTTAGGCACACCAGGATAATCATGAAGTTGACGCGACCGCCCGCAATGGAGATCTGCGGTGCCAGGCCTGCCTGCAGCAGCACGCACACGATGGCGGCGATTACAAACGTGCGGGAGCTCATCCCCTGCTCGTGTAGATCCATGGACATGCCCCCTATTCGCTCGAGCCGGAATCGGTCGTCTCGGACGTGTCGGAACCGTCATCCGAGCTCTCGTCCTTCGTCTTGGTCGCAGCATCGCGCGACGTTCCCTGCGGCGTGCTATTAGCGGTGCTCACGTCCTCATCCGAGGCCGACTGTTCGTCGGTCAGCGAGGTGATGACCAGCACTTCCTCGTTGTTCTCGGCCGTCGTCTGGGCGCGTACCACAATGGTGTAGTACACGTCGTTTGCCGATTTCTCAACCGACGAGACGGTGCCGAGCGGAAGGCCCTTGGGGAACACACCGCCAATGCCCGAGGTCACGATGATGTCGCCAACCTTAACGTCGGAGTCGACGC
Organism: Collinsella sp.; assembly: GCA_019414345.1. GTDB lineage: Bacteria > Actinomycetota > Coriobacteriia > Coriobacteriales > Coriobacteriaceae > Collinsella. Next base: position 27,763 of record DXMF01000037.1, on the reverse strand, counting down.
TCACGTACTCAAGACGCAGCGTGCCGTCAGCCTGACCCTGCAGCATGCCCTGGGCGCGCGTGTCCTGCACCATAGCGGACACGCCCGAGTTCTCATCGCCGATCAGACGCACGGTGGACGTCTTGGCCGAGACTTCGATGATCTGTCCGATAACACCAGCCGAACTCGTCACAGGCATGTTGATGGTAAGCCCGTCGGCAGAACCTTTATCGATGGTAACGGTCGAGGTCCAGGCATCGCCCGAAGCGCCGACGATACGAGCTGCAGTGGACTTGAGGTTGTAGGTCGACTGCAGACCGACCAGACCCTCCAGTCGCTCGGCGGTCTTTTGAGCCTCGGAGAGCTCGGCAACCTTGGAGGTCAGCTCCTCATTTTGCTTCTTAAGCTCGTCAAGCGTGTCCTGTGACGCCGTAAGGTTAGAGAACACGTTACCGATCGCATTGAAGGGAGCCGCCACAGTCGAGCCCAGAAAACGCACCGGCGAGGTAATCGTCGTCACGCCCGAACGAACGGCATGAATCGACCCCGTCTCGCCCTCACGAATATAAAACGTGAGCAGCAACACCGAAATCAGGCTGAAAACAATCAACGGGCGCATACCCGTTGATTGTCGCTTGGTATTCAGATTTGTGGAGAAACCCGAAGATCGTGCCAAATGGAATCCACCTTTTGGAAATTAAGCATTGGTCTGGACGAAGCCGCCATCAAACGCATTGGCCTCGAGCACGCGGGCACAGCCGTTAACAACGTTATCGAGCGCCGTGGGGCTGACGTTGACCGAAACGCCGGTCTCATCGCGCAGGCGCACATCGAGACCGCGCAGCAGCGCGCCGCCACCGGTCAGCAAAATGCCATAGTACATAAGGTCCGAGGCAAGATCGGGAGGCGTAGCGTCGAGTGCGTCCTTGACGGCCTTGGCCATCTCGTCGAGCGGCTTGTTGAGTGCGCGACGAATCTCCTCGCTCTCGATGCGCACGGTCTTGGGCAGACCGGTGATCACGTCGCGGCCGTTGACCTCGACGTCGAGCTCATCCTTGAGCGGCACGGCGGAGCCGACCTTGATCTTGATGTCCTCTGCCGTACGCTCGCCGATGGCCAGGTTGTAGGCATCGCGAACGTGCGTGAGGATGGCCTGATCGAACTCGTCGCCGGCAATACGGATAGACTGCGAGACGACGATGCCGCCCATAGCGATAACGGCAACCTCGGTGGTACCGCCACCGATGTCGATGACCATGGAGCCGGTGGGTTCCTCGACGGGCAGGTCGGCGCCGATGGCAGCCGCCATGGGCTCTTCGATCAGATAGGCCTGGCGGGCACCGGCCTGGATCGTGGCCTCAAAGACAGCGCGCTTCTCAACCGACGTGACACCGGAGGGAACGCAGACGACAACACGCGGACGCGGAGTCCACGGATAGCGCTTCTCGGACGCCTTGTCGATAAAGTAGCGAAGCATGGCCTCGGTAACATCGAAGTCGGCGATGACGCCATCCTTCAGGGGACGAACGGCCACGATGTTGCCGGGCGTACGGCCGAGCATGCGCTTTGCCTCGATACCGACCGCCAAGATGCGCTCGTCGTTCTTGTCGATGGCGACAACAGAGGGCTCGCGAATGACGATGCCCTTGCCGCGCACGGAGACAAGCGTATTGGCGGTGCCGAGGTCGATGGCAAGATCGCCCGCATAGCTACCGAAGAACATATCCATCAAAGAAAACAACGCAACTCCTGATGTGTTGGATGATTGCTGGAAAACTACTAGCTCATCATACTAGCGCAAGCCCGGCGCCTCACTTGCGGTGAAGCGCCGGGCAAAGCTAAATCCCATAAGGTCACTACTGGTTGTCAGCAGCCGAGAAATCCATATCGAGCGAAGAAACGGCCCAGCCGATATGGTTGTCGGAGCGCACGAATTTGACGGTGTACTCCTGCTCGCCGCCCTTGGACAGCGATGCCTTCACCTTGGCGGTCGTCTCGGTCATGGACTGATCCATGCCCTCGACGGACACGGTGGCACCCTGCGGAATCGAGGAGATGATCATCGACTTAGCGTCCTCGGACAGGCTCGAGGCCAGGCAAGACTCGGCCTTTGCGGCGTCACCGTCGCCGGCAGCCTGGAACAGATCGGTAACGACAGACTCCTGAGACGGGAAGCCAAAGCCGCGCGTGTAGGCAAAGCCCAGACCGCCCGCGGCGATCAAAATGAGCAGAAGCAGCACGATGAAGACTTTAAGACCCGTGTGGCGATGGCGACGACGGACCTTGGCCTGCTTACGATCCTGACGGTCCTGCTGGACCATCTCGGACTCGGACAGCGTAAAGAAGCCGGTGTCCGAGGGATCGGGCATAAACTGACCGGTCGCGCCCGTAGGATCGAGCGGATCGACGGCAGGAGCGTCCATCGCGGGCGCCGGAGCCGTGGCCATAGCCGTCTGGGCAGACAGCGCGGCAAGCGAATCGTGCACGCGGGCAAGCTCATCGGCCTGCTCGGAGGTGAGCTGGTAGATGCCATCGGCAGTAGCGGCGTTAAAGGCGTCGAGTGCGTCGGAGGGACGGCCGGCGGCAGAAAGCGCCTGACCCATGCCGGCGTTGAGCGCACGCGTGTCGTCGCGGGGGCCGGCAAAGTCGATAGCCGTGCGGTAGGTCTCCACGGCATCCGCCGGACGGCCGAGCTTAATGAAGCAACGACCGAGCTCGCCGAGTGCGGCGGCAGGAGCCGGATTGGCGCCGTCGATGGCAGCCTGACGGAAGGCGGTTCCCGCGTTGGCATAGTCGCCCGACTGGAACAGCGCATTGCCCAGGCCCAGATAGGCCTTGAACGGCGTGGCATAGGAAGCATCCTGCGTAGCGGCAGAGAAAGCCTGAGCGGCCGTCGTGTAGTCGCCCACGGCGGCGAGCGCCTTGCCGCGGTTGGTGAGCAGCGCGCCGCGCTTGCCGTAGGTACCGTCGTTGAGGGCGGCGGCATAGGCCTCGGCGGCCTCGGCATACATGCCAAGGTACATCAAGGCGTTGCCACGAAGGTGATCGGCCTCGCCCATAATCTCATCGGGAGTCTTTGCCGCCCCAAGCATCTGGGCTGCAGCAGAAAAATCACCCGCGCGGTAAGCGGCGCGGCCCTGTTGGATCAGCTGGCTATTCAAGGAAGTCCCCTTTACTCGTGAACGATCTCGACATGGACGATCTCGTCGCCGGCACGCAGCTGCGAAATCACATCGAGACCCTCGACCGTGGTACCAAAGACGGTGTAACCGGAATCGAGGTTATGCTGGGCACCCAGGCAGAAGTAGAACTGCGAACCCGCGGAATCGGGGTCCATGGAGCGTGCCATGGCAAGGGCGCCATCGACATGGCTGTTGCGCGGATTGGTGGCAAACTCGCCCTTGATGCAGTAGCCGGGGCCACCGGTACCGGGCATACCGTCGGGGCCCTCAAGACCGGCAGCGACGTCGGCGCCGGACATGTCGCGGGTATTGGGGTCGCCGCCCTGGATAACAAAACCGGGCACATAGCGATGGAACTTAAGGCCATCATAGAAGCCCATCGTGGAAAGCTCGCAGAAGTTCGCGACATGAATGGGAGCGCCCTCGCCGTCAAACTTGACCTTGACGGTACCCTTCGACGTCTCGATTACGGCGCACTCGTCGCCGACAAGCTGATACTCGGGCGTGTAGAGCTCTTTCTTAAAACCAAACATGTGGTTCCTTCCTCGTGCGTTTAAAGCATATTTGTACGAATTGTAGCAATAAGCACGGGTTTACATCAATTGCGCACGTAGGTTATGCCGACTATGGCGAACTAATTTTAGGAACGCTGCTGCGGCTTCCAGGAACCCACATTGGCATCGTACTGGTTCAGCGCGCTGTTGCCGCCCTGCGCGATGGGCGCCAGGATCTCGCTTTGGTGGGAACTCATCGACTCGCCATCGGGAATGGCCAGCGAGATATCCCAGCTCTGGCAGATCACGTCGACGCGCTCATACATCCACTCGGCAAGCTGCTTTAAGTGGGCGATGTCATCCGCATAGACCGTATCGTCCTGTACTTTCAGGTTGTTGAGCTCATCTTGCGTCTTTTTGATCTGGTCGCGTAGGGCGTAGGCACTCTGCGACAGCTCCTGACGGGTGGACAGCGGCGTTCGGAGATAACCGTTGTTAAAGGAATCGATGACCTCGCCGATCTGGTCCTCGTCAGCGTAGGACACGATGGTCTGATACAGACCATCGAGCCTGGTATAGAGCTGATCATCGGTGAGCACGGTTTCTTCCTGAACCACCTCGGCAGAATCGCCCTGCTTGGTATCGTCCTCAGTCGCCTCGCCCTTTTGACGCGTGGGGAAGGTGGTTTGTGCAGCTTGGCCAAACTGGTCGTAGAAGCCAGGCATAACACCCATGGGATCGGTCGTCACGAACCAATAGGCACCACCGCACACGACGGCAAGGACCGCGATGATAATGAGCGGCTTGGGAATATGACGCTTATGCTTGTGATAGGCGTCCTCGTCGGGGTGCACCTTGCGCTTGGGTTTTTGAGCATCGTCATGCAGGGAAACGGGCGTGGGAATATCGACCTTGGGGATACCGAAATCCTTATCGAAAGCTGGCAGCACGCAGGTCTCATTGGGGTCGGCGGCGTCCGAAAGCACCGCAGCGGCAGAGGCCGGCGCATGCGGCACCTCGGTATCGATCTGCTCTTGCGTTAGGCGCGGAAAGCCCGCCGTGCGGCCCGCTGCCAGGTCGGATGCTGCCGCATCCTCGGAGAGGATACCCGGAGCGGGGCGTCCGCATTTGGGGCACGTACGATCATGCGGAGAAAGACGGGCACCGCAGCCCTCACAGAACACGAATTCGGTGTGCTCGGGACCATCGCCCGGACCCACATAGGCGTTGCAGTAGGGGCAGAACGAGGCGCCGTCCTCGATAGTCTTAAGGCAATGCGGGCAGATCACGGCATCCTCTTTTCGAAGCAATTCAAATAATCGAGGTTAGAGCATAACATCGCCACGGCCCTACAGGAGCAAGGCACCAATTCAACATCGCCAGGGCGCGTAGTTACTTCTTCTTTTTGCTCGGCATCGAGACTTTGATGCCTTGGGCGGACTTGGTTACGCGAGAGCGCTTGGCTCCGCTACCCTTCTTTTTCTTGGGCTGGGCCTGGGCCACGCCCTCGAGTGCGCGGGCCTCGGCCTCGCGAGCGGTGCGATCTTCGCGGCGCTGCGCCATGTCGGCGGCGACGCGCTTGGCAAAACGCTCGGCCGTCGAACCCGTCGAGCTCACCTTGCCGCCACCGCGACCCAGGTGGACGCGCACACCGCGGCCAAAACCAGTTGCGGCATGACGACGACGCGGCTTGAGCGAATCCATCATCGTGGCGAGCTTAAAGAACACCGAGCAGGTAAAGACCACGATGACAGCCAAGATTACCATCTGGCCCATCGACAGGTTGGCAATAGACAGCAGCTCCGGGAATCCGATAACGCCCACCAGGATGCCGGCGACAACAAACACGAAGAGCACCACACGTAAGGGCGTGAGAGGCTGCGAGATGCGCCAGATCAGGCTGACGCTCACCGCGCACGACGAAAGCAGGCACATCGTAGACAGCGTGAGCTGGCTAAAGCCAAACACGCGCGCCACAAAGATATCGAGCGCCGCGGCCAAAATGACCGCAATCGACGCCGGCAGTGCCCGCTTGAGCACGTTCGTCAGGAACGACCCCTTCACGCGAGCATTGTTGGGCTCCAGGCCCAACACAAAGCCCGGCGCGCCGATGCAGAAGAAGTTGATGAGCGTCATCTGAATCGGCTCGAAAGGGTACGGCGGCAGCGCGATGCACAGCGCCGCCAGGCCCATCGAGAACAGCGTCTTAGTCAGGAACAGCGAAGCCGAACGCTGCAGGTTGTTGATGGAGCGACGGCCCTCGGCCACCACGGCGGGCATCGAGGCAAAGTCGTTGTCGACGAGCACGATCTCGGCCACGTTACGCGCGGCATCGGAGCCGGCCGCCATGGCCACGGAGCAGTCGGCCTCCTTGAGCGCCAGCACGTCGTTGACGCCGTCGCCTGTCATGGCCACGGTGTGCTCGCGGCGCTTGAGCGCCTGCACGAGCTCGCGCTTCTGCTGCGGGGTCACACGACCAAAGACATGGTAGCGGTCCACTGCGGCATCGAGCTTGGCCGGCGTATCGAGCGTCGTGGCGTCCACATAAGCGTCCGCCCCCGGCACGCCCACCACGCGCGCGATCGACGACACCGTACGCGGGTCGTCGCCACTGATCACGTTGAGCGTCACGCCCTGCTCGTTAAAGTAGCCGATGGTCTCGGCCGCCGAGGTACGAATCTCGTCGCGGATGGTCACAAAGCCCACGGGCTCGGCCTCGCCCACCATATCGCCATCGGGCGTAAAGCCGTCCACGCGCGCCACCACGAGCACGCGGCAGGTATCGGCAAGCTCGGCGACACGGTTCTCGACCTGGGCAAACGCACGATCAGAGAGCACAAACTGCGCCGCACCCATCACATAGGAGCCCTGTGCAAACGACGCGCCGCTCCACTTTTTGGAAGACGAGAACGGAATGACCGACAGCGGCTCGGACACCTCGACCGGACGGTCGGCGTAATAGTTGAGCAGCGCCTGACAGGTCTCGTTGGCATCGGCCGAGGTCGCACGTGCGACGTTAGCCAGAGCAAAATCGAGCACCGTGGTATCGACGGGAACGGCGGCGTCGCCCTCCCCCGCACCCATACCCTCGACCGGCAGCGGATACGTACCCTCGACCTCCATGCGACCCGACGTGATGGTGCCCGTCTTGTCCAGGCACAGCACGTCGACGCGAGCGAGCGTCTCGATGCAGTAAAGCTGCTGCGCCAGCACCTTGCGGCGGGCCAGGCGCACCGTGGCGATGGCGAGCACCGACGAGGTCAGAAGCACCAGGCCTTGCGGGATCATGCCCAGCAGGGCGCCCACCGTGGACAGCAGCGCCGACGAAGGCACATGACCAGCCAACAGCTCGGAGAAGCACCACGAAAGCGCGCTATCGCCCGGGGTTCCCGCGGCATCCCACAGCTCGCTCACACTCGAGGCAAACAACGCCAAACCGAGCGGGATCATGATGATGCTCGCAAAGCGCACGATGGCGTTAAGCGCGTTCATGATCTCGGAATTGACCTTTTTGACGTACTTGGCCTCGTTATTAATTTTGGCCACGTAGTTGTCGGCGCCGACATGGATCACGCGGGCGCGCAGCAGGCCCGAGTCGATAAAGCTGCCGCTCATGAGCTCGGAACCGGGCTGTTTCTTAATAAGGTCGCTCTCGCCCGTCAGCAGACTCTCGTTCACGAGCGCCTCGCCCGAAACCACCACGGCGTCAGCGGGAATCTGGTCGCCGCGCCCCAGGCGGATGATGTCGTCGAGCACGATCTGGTCCAGGTCGAGCTCCACCTCGGAGCCGTCACGCACCGCGATGGCCTTCTTGGAGGTCAGCAGCGTGAGCTTATCGACCATCTTCTTGGAACGCATGGACTGAATGACGCCAATAGCGGTATTGAGGAACACCACGAACAGGAACGTCAAATTCTTAAACGAACCGGTCAAAATGACCAGGAACGCCAAGATCACGTTGATCAAATTGAACAGCGTGCAGAGGTTCTCGATGATGAGCTCTTTGACCGACTTGGTCTTGAGCTCCATGTTGCGGTTGATCTTACCGGCGGCGATGCGCTCCTCGACCTCGGCGGTCGAGAGTCCGCGCTCGATATCCGTTGCTGCCATACCACGTCCCATCACGTCGCGTCGGTATAAGAAAAACCGCCCGGACCATGCGAGGTTCGGACGGTCTCACGTTCGATGGTGCCCCATGTTGGATTCGAACCAACGGCCTTCTGCTCCGGAGGCAGACGCTCTAATCCCCTGAGCTAATAGGGCCAACGTTTGGCATTATACCCAAGTACACCACGGGCTATCAAAATAAAAGAAAAAGCTTTGCAATTCCGAGGAAGACGCGGCTCAACGGCCCACTTTAGAAGGCAAAAGCGAGTCAGATAGTATAAACTCTCATGCACCATATGTACACGGCTCGCGATGCGGGCCGTTTTTGCAAGGGTTATCCATCGAGGTGAGAGGCACACCATGATTGCAATTTTAAAAGAGAGCGCCAGCGACGAGGCCGTCAGCCATATCGTCAGCTGGATTGAGAAAAAGGGCCTGAAAACCGATGTCTCGCGCGGCGAGAATGAGACGATCATCGGCCTGGTGGGCGATACGACCAAGATCGACCCATTCCTGCTCGAGTCCATGGATGTCGTCGAGCGCGTGCAGCGCGTCTCCGAGCCGTTCAAGCGCGCCAACCGCAAGTTCCACCCCGAGGACTCCGTCATCGACTGCGGCCACGGCGTCAAGATCGGCGGCGATCAGTTCCAGGTCATCGCCGGCCCGTGCTCCGTCGAGGGCGAGAACCTCATCCGCATCGCCCGCCGCGTGAAGGCCGCCGGTGCCACGATGCTGCGCGGCGGTGCCTACAAGCCCCGCACTTCCCCGTACGCCTACCAGGGCATGGGCCCCGCCGGTCTGGACCTGCTGTGCGAGGCGTCTGCCGAGCTCGACATGCCGATCGTCACCGAGATCATGGACCCGCGCGACGTGCAGGTCTTCCTGGACAAGAAGATCGACGTCATGCAGATCGGCGCCCGCAACGCCCAGAACTTCCCTCTGCTCAAAGAGGTCGGCAAGACCAAGACTCCGATCTTGCTTAAGCGCGGCATGTCCGGCACGATCGATGAGCTGCTCATGGCCGCCGAGTACATCATGAGCGAGGGCAACGACAACGTCATCCTGTGCGAGCGCGGCATCCGCACCTTCGAGACCCGCACCCGCAACACCTTCGACCTCAATGCCGTGCCGGTGCTGCACCACCTGTCGCACCTGCCCGTCGTCGCCGACCCCAGCCACGCCACCGGCTACACCCGCTACGTTGAGCCCATGGCGCTCGCCGCGACCGCCTGCGGTGCCAACGGCCTAGAGATCGAGGTCCACGACGAGCCCAGCCGCGCATGGTCCGACGGCGCTCAGGCCCTCACCCCCGATCAGTTCGACGACACCATGCGCCGCATCCGAGCCATTCGCGAGGTTGTCTGCCATGAGACCATGGAGTAGCCCATGGGTACAGTGAGAAACGCGCGCGTTAACCAGGGCGGCCCCAAGTGCGCCGGCATCGTCGGCCTGGGCCTCATCGGCGGCAGCTTTGCCCGCGGCTATGCGCAGGCGGGCGTCCGCGTGCTGGCCTGGGACCCCGATGACGATGTCATGACGGCCGCCAGCATGGGCACTGTCGCCGGAGAGCTTAACGACAAGACGCTCGGCGAATGCGACATCATCGTCCTTGCCTGCTATCCCGAGGCATGCATCGAGTGGCTCGAGGCGCACGCCCAGGCGCTCGCCGACGCCACCGACACCGAGGCCATCATGGGCCCCGTGGTGATCGACACGGTGGGCGTCAAGGGCATCGTGTGCGAGCGCGCCTTTGAGCTAGCCCGCGAGCACGGCTTTTACTTTGTGGGTGCGCACCCCATGGCGGGCACGCAGTACTCGGGCTATGCGCACTCCCGCGCCGACCTGTTCCAGGGCGCCCCGCTCGTGCTCGTGCCACCCGCGGTGGACGATACACTTAAGCTGGAGCTTTTGGGCCAGGTGCGCGAGATGGTGCGCCCCCTGGGCTTTGGCAAGTTCAGCGTGACCAGCGCCGCCGAGCACGACCGCGTCATCGCCTTCACGAGCCAGCTTGCGCACGTGGTATCCAACGCCTACGTCAAAAGCCCCACTGCCCAGGTCCACCACGGCTTTTCGGCCGGTAGCTATCGCGATCTCACCCGTGTGGCGCACCTCAACCCGCAAATGTGGTCCGAGCTCATGATCGACGACGCCGACGCGCTCGCCTTCGAGATCGACCATCTTATCGAATCGCTCGGCGCCTACAGCCGCGCCCTTAAGGACCGCGACCAGCGCTATCTGGAGAATCTCCTTGCCGAGGGCGACCGCATTAAGCGCGCACTCGACGACGAGGCCTCCCACTAGACCACCTATCACGCCAGGTCGAAAGGACCATAGCTTATGGCGATTACCATCGATATCGACACTGCACGCCCCTACCAGGTGCATGTTGGCACGTTTTTGCTGGAGCAGGCGGGACCGCTCGTGCGCGCCACTGCCGGCGGCACCAAGGCCGTCATCGTGACGGACACCAACGTGGGCCCGCTTTACCAGATGCCCGTTAAGCAGAGCCTGGAGGCGTCAGGCTACGAGGTGAGCATCTGCACCTTCGAGGCCGGCGAGGCCCATAAGCGCGCCGAAACCTATGTTGCCATTTTGGAGTTTGTGGCCGAGCACGAGCTTTCGCGCTCCGACGTTATCGTGGCGCTCGGCGGCGGCGTCGTGGGCGACGTGACGGGCTTTGTGGCCGCCACCTACATGCGCGGCTGCAAGTTTGTGCAGATCCCGACGAGCCTGCTCGCCATGGTGGATTCGTCGGTGGGTGGCAAGACCGCCATCGACCTGGCTGCCGGCAAGAACCTGGCCGGCGCCTTTTGGCAGCCGAATGTGGTTATCGCCGACGTGGGGTGCCTGGCCACCCTCACGCCCGAGCAGTTCGCCGACGGCTGTGGCGAGGTCGTCAAGCACGCCGTGATCGCCGACCCAGAGCTTTTCGCCGAGCTGGAGAAGACCCCGCTCACGCTGGAGCTGCTCAACCGCGATGTGGCCCGCGTAGCGCTCATCATCGCCCGCAATATCGACATCAAGCGCGCCGTGGTCGTCGCCGACGAGCGCGAAACCAACCAGCGCAAGCTCCTCAACTTTGGACACAGCGCCGGACACGCCGTCGAGGCCTGCGAGCACTTTGAGCTCGGACACGGCAACTGCGTTTCGATCGGCATGGGTATCATCACGCGCGCCGCGGCCCTGCACGGCGTTTGCGATGCTGCACTGCCCGGTCGTATTGAGGAGCTCTGCGCCCGCCATGGCCTCAAGACCCGCTGCGACCAAGATGCCGACGCCATCTTTGCCGAGGCGCTGCACGACAAAAAACGTGCCGGTGACACTATCGACCTGGTGATTCCGCACGGCATTGGCCGCTGCAGCATCGACCGCACGCCGCTTTCCACTTTCCATGAACTCATTGCCGAGGGCCTCGGCCAGAAGGGAGACGCATCCGCATGCTAGCCCGCATCACCCCGTCCCCGCTCAAGGGCACCGTTCCCGCCATCGCATCCAAGTCGATGGCGCACCGCTTGATTATCTGCGCTGCGCTTGCCAACGGCGAGACGCACGTCACCTGCAACACCACCTGCGCCGACATCGAGGCTACGGTGCGTTGCCTTACGGCCCTGGGTGCCCGCATCGAGACCGTCGAGGACGGCTTCCAGGTCCACCCCACCATGAAGAGTGTTGAGTTTGGCCTGCTCAAGGCCCTTGCCGGCGGCACGCTTGACTGCGGCGAAAGCGGCTCCACACTCCGCTTTATGTTGCCCGTCGCCTGCGCGCTGGGCGCAGAGGCCACCTTTGTGGGTCAGGGACGCTTGGGCGCACGCCCCCTCTCCCCGCTCTCGGACGAGATCGTCGCCGCCGGCTGCGACCTACAGGGTCTGGGCGGTTTTCCGCTCAAGACGAGCGGCCGCATGCGCCCGGGCACCTTTGTGCTACCGGGCAACGTGAGCTCGCAGTACATCTCGGGCCTGCTGCTGGCAGCCCCGCTGCTGGCCCAGCCCTCCTGCGTGCAGGTGACCGGCCTCATTGAGAGCCGCCCCTACATCAACCTGACGATCCAGGCAATGAAGGCCTTTGGCGTCGAGGTCAACGTCGAGCGTATTCCCGCCCGGGACGACCAGCCCGAGGTCACGAACTTCCGCGTGAGCAGCGGCTCGTACCGCACGCCCGGCAGCGTGGCCGTCGAGGGCGACTGGTCCAACGCCGCCTTTTGGCTGTGCGCCGGCGCCATCGGCACCGACCCCATCACCGTCGAGGGTGTGTCCCTGAGTTCCGCGCAGGGCGACCGCAACGTGCTTGCCGCGCTTTCGCGCTTTGGCGCCCGCATCGTGCGCTCCACCAACGCCGCCACCGTGCAGTCCGACAAGCTCGCTGGTTTTGAGATGAGCGCCCACGACATTCCCGACCTGGTGCCCGTTATCTCGGCCGTGGCTTCGCTGGCACAGGGCCGCACCTTTATCCGCGATTGCGCCCGTCTGCGCATCAAGGAATCCGACCGTCTGGCCACCACCACCCGCGAGCTCACCGCGCTGGGCGCGCAGGTGCGCATTGCCGGCGATGACCTCATCATCAAGGGCGTCGATGCCTTCACCGGCGGCGAGGTCGATTCGCACAACGACCACCGCATCGCCATGATGGCCGCCATCGCCGCGAGCCGCGCCACCGTCGGTGAGGTCGTGATCCACGGCGCCGAGGCCGTCAACAAGTCCTATCCCGATTTCTTCGACCACTACCGCCTGCTGGGCGGCAAGGTCACACTCGAGGAGGAATAGCATGTCCTCGACCTTTGGCAACGTTTTGCATCTGAGCATTTTCGGCCAGTCGCACTCCCCTGCTATCGGCTGCTCACTCGACGGCATCCCGGCGGGCATCGCCGTGGACCAGGAGAAGCTGCAAGCCTTCCTCGACCGTCGCGCCCCCGGTCGCGACGAGACCGCAACCAAGCGCCGCGAGGCCGACGCCGCCCACATCATCGCCGGTGTTGTCGATGGACATACCACCGGCGCGCCCATCGCCGCGATTATCGAGAACACCAACACGCGCTCCAAGGATTACTCCGAGCTGCGCCGCAAGCCCCGTCCCGGACATGCGGACTTCCCTGCGCGCGTGAAGTATCACAACATGCACGATGTCGCTGGTGGCGGGCATTTTTCCGGCCGCCTAACGGCCCCCTTATGCATCGCCGGCGGCATTGCGCTGCAGGCACTCGAGGCCCGCGGTATTCGGGTGATGGCTCACGTGGCGCAAATCGGCGGCATCTCCGACCTGCCGATGGACGATATGGTCTATCGCGAGGCCGACCGCAAGGCGATCCTTACGAACGATCTGCCGTGCATTGACGCCGCCGCAGCCGGCCGTATGCGCGAGGAGATCCTAGCCGCGCGCGACGAACTCGACAGCATCGGCGGCATCGTGGAGTGCGGCATTTACGGGCTTCCCGCGGGCATCGGCGACCCCATGTTCGACGGCATCGAGAACCGCATCGCGCAAATCGCGTTTGGCATTCCCGCCGTAAAGGGCGTGGAGTTTGGCATGGGCTTTGCCGTGGCCGCCATGCGCGGCAGCGAGAACAACGACCCGTATCGCATCGACGCCGAGACCGGCGGGATTGCGGTCGAGTCCAACAATGCTGGCGGCATCCTGGGCGGCATCTCCACCGGCGCGCCCGTCATGTGGCGCATGGCCGTAAAGCCGACGCCCTCCATCGGTCGCGAGCAGCAGACGGTGGACATGAACGCCATGGAAAATGCCGAGCTCTCGGTCCACGGCCGTCACGATCCCTGCATCGTCCCCCGAGCCGTCCCCGTTGCCGAAGCAGCCGCGGCGCTCGCCATCTGGGACGCCCTCCTCGAGGACGCCGCCCAGCTTTAGTCCACCCACCCCAAGGGTAGTTAATTTGGGACGGGGCTATTTTAGCTACCCCCATATGCCAGTTGATATTTGCCCTGGCTCTCATCGATTCGTCGACAATCAAAGGGTAGCTAAAAAAGCCCCGTCCCAAATTAACTACCCCAGGCAACCATTCACGAAAGGGGTCTCCATGGACCTTGCTGACATCCGCCAGGCCATCGATGGCATCGACACCACGCTCCTCAACAGCTTTGTCGAGCGCATGGACATTGCCACCGAGGTCGCCAAGTCAAAAATCGAGATGGGCAAGGCCGTCTTCGACCCCGCCCGTGAGCGCTCCAAGCTCAACAACCTCGCCAGCCGCGCGCCCGAGCGCTACGAGGCGCAGACCATCACCCTGTTCCGTCTCCTCATGAGCATGAGCAAGGCCGAGCAGCAGCGCTACATCAACGAGCTCAAGGGCATCACCGTCTCGCAAAAGGCCCACGCCACGGCTGCAGCCTCCGACACGGCCTTCCCTCAAACGGCTACCGTTGCCTGCCAGGGCGTGGAAGGTGCCTATAGCCAGATCGCCGCGTGCAAACTCTTCGACGTGCCCGACATCGCGTTCTTCGAGACCTTCGAGGGCGTCATGCGCGCCGTGCGCGACGGCTTCTGCGAGTTTGGCGTGCTGCCCATCGAGAACTCCACCGCCGGCTCGGTTAACGCCGTCTACGACCTGCTCGCCCAGTTCGATTTCCATATCGTGCGCTCGCTGCGTCTCAAGATCGACCACAATCTGCTCGTCAAACCCGGCACCAAGCTCGCCGACGTGCACGAGGTCTATAGCCACGGCCAGGCTATCGCCCAGTGCGCCGGCTTTATCGAAGCCCACGACCTGCACGCCACCAAATACCCCAACACGGCCATGTCGGCCGAGATGGTCGCCAGCTCCGAGCGCACCGATGTTGCCGCCATCGCATCGCGCAGCTGCGCGACACTCTACGGCCTGGAGGTGCTGGAGCCCAACATCCAGGACTCGGACAACAACTACACGCGCTTTGTCGTCATCAGCCGCGAGCCACGCGTCTACCCCGGCGCCAACCGCACCTCGCTCATGATTACCACGGCCAACGAGCCGGGCGCACTCTATCGCGTACTCGAGCGCTTCTACGCGCTCAATATCAACCTCATCAAGCTCGAGAGCCGCCCCATCCCCGGGCACGACTTTGAGTTTATGTTCTACTTTGACCTGGACTGCCCCTTTGGCAGCAAGGCCCTCGATGACCTGCTCGATTCCATCGACGACGTGTGCGAGAGCTTCACCTACTTTGGCAGTTACACGGAGGTGCTCTAGATGACCGATGTCGCCGCAACCCGCCCCTACGGCGTGCTGGGCCGCGTGCTGGGCCACAGCTACACCCCGACCATCTACAAGGAGCTCGCGGGGCTCGAGTACGTACGATTTGAGCGCGAGCCCGAGGACCTCCAGGCTTTTATGACGGGTGACGAATGGGAGGGCACCAACGTGACCATCCCCTACAAGCGCGCCGTCATGGAATACCTGGACGAGCTGAGTCCGCTCGCCGAGCGAATGGGCAACGTCAACACCATCACACGCCTGCCTGACGGTTGTTTGCGCGGCGACAACACCGACTACTTTGGTTTTCAGTGTCTGGTCGAGGAGTTGGGCGTAGAGGTTGCCGGCAAGAAGGTCCTCGTGCTCGGAGCCACCGGCGGCGCCGGCACCACGGCAAGTATGGTGCTGGGAGACCTGGGCGCCATCGTCGTGCCGGTCGGCCGTACGAGCGAAGTCAGCTACGACAACATCGCGCAGCAGTCCGACGCCGCCCTGCTCGTCAATTGCACACCCGCCGGAATGTTCCCCCATTGCCCCGACGCGCCATGCACGCTCGAAGGGCTCGATGCGCTCGAGGGCGTTATCGACATTGTCTACAACCCCGCCCGCACGGGACTCATGCTCGAGGCCGAGCGCCGCGGCATCCCCTGCATCGGCGGCCTGCTTATGCTTGTTGCCCAGGCGGCACAAGCTGTCGAGCGCTATACCGGCAAAGCCACCCCGCGCGAGAGGATCCTGGACGTAACGGAGCGCCTGTCACGCCGCGAACAGAACATCGCGCTGATCGGCATGCCGGGCTCGGGCAAGACCCGCGTGGGCGAGCAGATCGCCCAGCTCACGGGCCGCGAGCACATCGATCTCGATCGCGCCCTCGAGGAGCGCCTGGGCATGCCCTGCGCCGACTTTATCATCAAGTGCGGCGAGGCGGCCTTCCGCGAGCAGGAGACGGCAGCGCTGGCCGACATCTCCAAGCGCAGCGGCTTGGTGCTCTCCACCGGCGGCGGCGTGGTTACGCGCGACGAGAACTACCCTCTGCTGCACCAAAACAGCCAAATCGTGATGCTCAACCGCAAGCTCGACGAGCTCGCCCACAAGGGCCGCCCCATCACCGCGCGCGACGGCATCGACAAGCTGGCCGAGCAGCGTATGCCGCGCTACCGCGCCTGGGCCGACTACATCATCGACTCACGCGACTGCGCCGCCAACACCGCCCATGCCCTCCTCGACACCCTCCCACCCGCTCTCTAACCAAAACCACCACAAAGGGGACAGGCACCTTTGTGGTGGTTTTTCAACTGCAAAGGAAGCAACCATGAAAGCACTCGTCATTAACGGCCCCAACCTCAACATGCTCGGCATTCGCGAGCCAGGCATCTACGGCAGCGACAACTACGATCGCTTAGTGCAGATCTGCCAGGAAGCGGGTGCCGCACAGGGCTTCGACGAGGTCGAGGTCTTCCAGTCTAACCACGAGGGCAGCATCGTCGACAAGATCCAGGAGGCTTACGGAAAGGTCGACGGCATCGTCATCAACCCGGCCGCCTACACGCACACAAGCGTGGCCATCCTGGACGCGCTCAAAGCCGTCGCCATCCCGGCTGTGGAGGTCCACATTAGCGCAGTCGAGACCCGCGAAGACTTCCGCCAGGTGAGCTACGCCCGTCTGGCCTGCTTCGCCACCATCACCGGAGAGGGCCTGAAGGGCTACGCCCACGCGTTGGAGCTACTGAAAGAGCATCTCGAAAAGTAAAATGCCAACCCCAACAAACAGCAGCGGCTTGCTCGCGCTCGGCTCCAGCAACACACAAGATGAAAAAAGCCCAGACCACCAAGCGGTCTGGGCTTAATAAACGATGGTGCTCCATGGCGGATTCGAACCGTCGACCTTGGGATTAGAAGTCCCCTGCTCTATCCAACTGAGCTAATGGAGCAAATAACAGCACGCCCAAGCAAGCACAAGCCTGTCAGGCGCAAGTAATTATAACCTAGTTGAACTGCTCGCGGTACGCCTTGCAGACCTCATCGACCGGGCCGTCCATGCGAAGGTCACCCTTCTCAATCCAAACGGCACGCTGGCAGATGCGCTCAACCTGCTCCATAGAGTGCGAAACGAACAGAACCGTCACGTCGCCGCTCTGGATAAAGTGCTGGATGCGGGCCTCACACTTTTGCTGGAAGAACACATCACCGACGGACAGCGTCTCGTCAACGATCAGAATATCGGGCTCGGTAATCGTCGCGATTGCAAAGGCGATACGCGCCACCATGCCCGAAGAGAAGTTCTTAAGCGGCATATCGACAAAGTTCTGCAGCTCAGCGAACTCGATAATGCCGTCAAAGTTGGCGTCGATGAACTCCTTGGTATAGCCGAGCAGGGCGCCGTTCAGATAGATGTTCTCGCGGGCGGTCAGCTCGGGGTCAAAGCCGGCGCCAAGCTCAATCAGCGGCGCGATGTTACCGTGCACCTTAACGCTGCCCTCGCTAGGCTCAAGAACGCCAGCGATAATCTTGAGCATCGTAGACTTGCCGGAGCCATTGGTGCCGACCAGACCCACAACCTCGCCGCGATGAATATCAAACGAGATGTGCTTAAGCGCCCTAAACTCCTCAAAGAACAGCTCGTGCTTGGCAAGCTTAATGAAGTACTCCTTGAGGTTGGTCAGCGACTCGGACGCCATGTTAAAGATCATGGTGACGTCGTCGACCTCGACAGCCAGAGGCTGCTCGCTGTAATCAACAACAGATTCAGTCATCACAGCACTCCTTAGATGTAGAGGATAAATTTGCGCTCGGACTTATGGAACACGGTATAGCCAATAATAAGCGCAAGAACCGCCCAAGCGACGCACATACCAAACGTCATAAGCGAGGGCGTAGTCTGGAACAGGAAGATATCGCGCATAAACTGCAGGTAGTTGAACATGGGGTTCGCATACATCAAGATACGCACGAGATGCGGCATTTGCGCAATATAGTCAGTCGTCCAGAAGATGGGCGTAATGTAAGTCCACGCCGTAATGACGACGCTCCACAGATGCATAACGTCGCGGAAGAAGACCGTAAGGGCAGAGAGCATCATGCCCAGGCCCATGCAGAAGCACATAAGCAGCAGCAGGCAAACCGGCAACAGAATCAGGTGCCAAGAAGGCATAACGCGGAACCACAGCATGACGATGGCGACGGCGACCAGCGAGAAGGCAAAGTTGACCAGCGAGAAGAGCACCTTCTGCACCGGGAAAACCCAGCGGTGCACCTTAACCTTCTTGAGCAGAGGGGCAGCGCCCACGATCGACGTCAGGGCCTGGTTAGTAGACTCAGACATGACGGCAAAGGTGATGTTACCCACGATCAAGTACAGCGGGTACATCTCGGGCGTCATTGAGCCATTGCGGCCCTGGCCAAAAATCGTCGAGAACACGATGGCCATGACGATCATCATCAGCAGCGGGTTGAGCACCGACCATGCGACGCCCAGAACGCTACGGCGATACTTGATCTTAAAATCCTTGGTAACCAGCTGACGAAGGATAAACGCGTCCTTCTCAAATTCGTTCTTAGCAAACGTCGCAGGCAGACTGCGAGTTTCTTGTTGCTTTGTCTGATCCGACACGGATGCAACTCCTTTACTCGTAATCGTTGACAAACGAACAGTATAGACCCGACGGCCATGCAAACGATTCGCGCAACAAAACTGGAGAACTAACCCACATCTTAGGATGCCAGGCCCAAACGGCTATACTTTCTAGGATTGAATGTATAAGGAGCATTAAGTGAATTCTGAATCCATCGCCGTCATCATCCCTTGCTACAACGAAGCGCTCACGATCGGCAAAGTCATCGACGACTTTCACCGCGAGCTTCCGCAGGCGACGGTCTATGTCTATGACAACAACTCGTCGGACGATACCTCACGCATTGCCACCGAGCACGGCGCCACAGTCCGCTTTGAGCCCCGTCAGGGAAAGGGCAACGTGTGCCGCCAGATGTTTCGCGATATCGACGCCGATTGCTACCTGATGGTCGACGGAGACGACACCTACCCCGCCGAGGCGGCCAAGGCCCTCTGCGAGCCCATCCTTAACGGCACGGCCGACATGACCGTAGGCGATCGCCTTTCCAACGGCACCTACGCCGAGGAGAACAAGCGTGCCTTCCACGGCTTTGGCAATAATCTGGTCCGCGCCATGATCAAGTGGATCTATGGCTACAGCTTCGATGACGTCATGACAGGCTACCGCGCCATGAGCCGCCCGTTCGTTAAAACCTTCCCAGTGCTTTCCGAGGGCTTTCAGATCGAAACCGAGCTCTCGATCCACGCCGTCGACCACCGCTGGCGCATCAAAGATGTGCCCATCGAGTACCGCGACCGTCCCGAGGGTTCCGAGTCCAAACTCAACACCGTGAGCGACGGCATTAAAGTCGTTGCGATGATCGGCACGCTGTTCAAGGACTACCGCCCGCTGAAGTTCTTCAGCCTCGTTGCGCTTCTGTTCGCGGTATTCGGCCTCGCCCTGGGCATGCCCATCGTTGTCGAATATTTCCAGACCGGCCTCGTCCCGCGCTTCCCCACCGCTATGCTCGCCGCCTCGTTTATGTTCCTGTGCGGCCTGAGCCTTGCGACCGGCTTCATCCTAGATTCTGTAGCAAAGGTCGAAAAAAAGCAGTGGGAGGTCAACGTGTACAGCAAATACGCCTACGACGACCAGCCCGGCCACCCTACTTCCATGCCAAGCGAGAGGTAGATCTTCCGCAAAATACTATTGGCACCACTGCGCAGATAGCCACCAACAAGAAAAGCCGCCGTTAAAGAACGGCGGCTTTTACTCTCGAAAAGTTAATAGCGGCTAGAGCGTCTTGATGTACTCCCCCAGCTCTTCCTCCCAGTCGGGCATGTGGAAGCCGGCAGCCTCGAGCTTGGACAGGTCGAGCGCGGAGTGGACCGGGCGCGGGGCGACGGGGCCCTCGGCGCTCGCGTAGTAGTCGGCGGTCGATACCGGCACGACCCTGTCCCCGTTGCCGTTGGCGGCCTCGAAGACGGCGCGGGCGATATCGGCCCAGGACTTGACGGTGCCGGAGCCGGTGCAGTCGTAGGTGCCGTAGGGGGCGTGCGTCCCCAGCACGTGGAAGATGGCCTCGGCCATGTCGCGCGTGAAGGTCAGGCGGCCCAGCTGGTCGTCAACGACCGTGACCTGCTCGAGCCCGTCCTCGGGGTCGGCGACGCGGTCGGACAGGCCCTTCATCGTCTTGACGAAGTTGCGGCCCTCGCCGATGACCCAGCTGGAGCGCATGATGTAGTGGCGCGGGCACCCGGCCACGGCGATGTCGCCGGCGGCCTTGGTCTGGCCGTAGACGGACAGCGGGCTGAGGGGCTCGTCCTCGTCATGCACCTCGGCGGTGCCGTCGAAGACGTAGTCGCTGGACACGTGGACGAGGGTGATCCCGTGATCAGAGCATGTGCGGGCGAGGAGGGCGGGGCCGGTCGCGTTGGCCTTCCAGGCGGTCGCGCGGCCCTCGGGGGTCTCCGCCTTATCAACGGCCGTGTAGGCGCCGCAGTTGATCACGGTGCCGTAGAGCGACCAGTCGTACTGCGCGTAGGCGTCCGGGTCGGACATGTCGAAGGTGTCGATGTCGCAGAAGTCGAAGTCCTTGGCGACGCCGCGCTCCTCCGCCAGCCTGCGCACAGCATGGCCCAGCTGGCCGTTGCAGCCGGTGACGAGCGTCCTCTTGGGCGCCATTGGGACGACGTCCTTGAGCATCGGGTGGTTCAGGTCCGCCTCGGATACAGTGGCCTCATCGAGCGGGATCGGCCACTCGATGGCGAGCTCGGGGTCGGCGAGGTTCACGAAGGTGTAGGTCTTCTTGAGCTCGAGGGACCAGTGGGCGTCCACCAGGTAGGTGTAGGCGGTGCCGTCCTCCAGGGCCTGGAAGGAGTTGCCCACGCCGCGCGGGACGTAGATGGCCTTGGACGGGTCGAGCGTGCAGGTGAACACCTTCCCGTAGGTCTCGCTGCCCTCGCGCAGGTCCACCCAGGCGCCGAAGACCGAGCCGCGGGCCACGGAGATGAACTTGTCCCAGGGCTCCGCGTGGATGCCGCGGGTGACGCCGCGGCTGTCGTTGTAGGAGATGTTGTTCTGGACGACCCTGAGGTCGGGGATGCCCAGGGCGGTCATCTTGGCGCGCTGCCAGTTCTCCTTGAACCAGCCGCGCGAGTCGCCGTGGACGGCGAGGTCGACGACCTTGAGGCCCTCGATGCCGGTCTCGGCGACGGAGAGGTCCTTCTCGAATGCGATGTCTGCCATGTGGGAAAAGCTCCTATCGAAGAGGTTGTATAACCGGGGGCGCCCGCGCGGGGCCGCAGGGTCATCCCCATGCCCTGCGGCCCCGCGCGGGCGCCCCGCGGTGCGGTTCGCCGGAATGCAGTCTTACTGGCCCTGTGCGCGGTAGCGGGCCTCGGTGGCCTCCTTGGCGGGGCGCCACCAGGACTCATTGGCGACGTACCAGTCGATGGTCCGCTTGAGCCCCTCGGCGAAGTCGGTGTGGGCCGGCCTCCAGCCCAGCTCGCGCTGGAGCTTGGTGGAGTCGATGGCGTAGCGGCGGTCGTGGCCGGGGCGGTCGGCGACCCAGTCGAAGTCCTCGGGGTCGCGACCCATGGCCTCCAGGATCATGCGCAGGACGGTGATGTTGTTCTTCTCGCCATTTGCGCCGATGAGGTAGGTCTCCCCCATCCGGCCCTTGGTGAGGATGTCCCAGACGGCAGAGGAGTGGTCCTCGGTGTGGATCCAGTCGCGGACGTTCTCGCCGCGGCCGTAGAGCTTGGGGCGCACGCCGTCGATGATGTTGGTGATCTGCCTGGGGATGAACTTCTCCACGTGCTGGTAGGGGCCGTAGTTGTTGGAGCAGTTGGAGATCGTGGTGCGCAGGCCGTAGGTGCGGGTCCAGGCGCGGACCAGCATGTCGGAGGACGCCTTGGTGCTCGAGTACGGGCTGCTCGGGTGATACGGCGTCTCCTCGGTGAACTTGGCGGGGTCGTCGAGCGCCAGGTCGCCGTAGACCTCGTCGGTGGAGACGTGGTGGTAGCGGATGCCGTATTTCCTCACGGCCTCCAGCAGGCGGAAGGTGCCCTCCACGTTGGTGCGCAGGAACGGCTCGGGGTCCGCGATGGAGTTGTCGTTGTGGCTCTCGGCGGCGTAGTGCACGATCGCGTCGTGGCCCGGTACCAGCCTATCCAGCAGCTCCGCGTCGCAGATGTCGCCCACGACGAGCTCCACGCGGTCCGACGGCAGGCCCGCGATGTTCTCGGGGTTGCCGGCGTAGGTCAGCTTGTCCAGGACGGTGACGTGGACGCCCGGGTGGTTGTTCACGACGTAGTGCACGAAGTTGCTGCCGATGAAGCCGCAGCCGCCAGTGACGATGATATTCTTGGGTTCGAAAATCTCAGACATGAAAATCCAATCTGAAGCATGTACAGCTTCTTTAGTATGCCGCAGGAAGTGACGCCGCGACGCTATTCAACAAAACTATCGGACATTTCGGCATGCGATAAGAGCCATAACCTTCGCAGAATTACCTCCTGTACAAAACGCCTCCGAAATGCAGTCTTTGTCGTAGTGAAAAACCGAATCCCCAGTTATTTCACGTAAGTACTTATAGAAGAAATCCTCCCAGCTTTTAAACTTCTCACTGTTTACAAAGGCTTCTGGGGTTTCCAAAACCGTCTTAACATCTAGCCCTGAAATTACGCCGGAGCTCAGCAGAAGCCATTCGAACGACTCGGGAAGACAAACCGTAACAGTATCGCGGTGAATGTCTTGCAGCTTAAGGACGCGGTCCGCATAGCACCCAAATGCCGCCCCGTCCGCGACAACAAACACGCGATCGTCGAGATGCTGATCCAACCAGCCCAAAATCGCGCTGTTCGTCATGGCCGAAGTACAGGTAAGCTCACTGTCAGCAAAATGCCGTTTAAAGAACTGGAAACCAGACTTACTGTCCTCGCATAGAAGGATAGAAAAGTCCTGTTTTGGCGCCGACCGGGAAATAGCATAACGATGATTCCCGCGATCTTGATAAACAGGGACGAAAGAATGGTATTTTCCGCTCGTCTTAATCTTGTAAATCTCATCCACGCTATACGGAAGATTGGGGAAATCAGCCCTTGAGATCAGCACGAAATAATTCGAGGAATACAGCACATGATGGGCAAACTCATCAGAATGGATCTCTTTTAAGCCCTCATCGACAAATACAATCGAGTCATGAACGGACGAAAGCTGGTTTCGCCAATCATAATCGGTCAGGGCGACACAGGGACAATCGCATTGCAAGGAAACACCCGACTGCTCGCCCGTTCGCATGTAGTCTGCGACCATGTCAAACAGTGTCGTCTTACCCGTGCCACTATCCCCACGCACAATAGTAATGTTCCGTTTAATGGTAAATGTGTACTTGGTTCCCCTGCGGCGGGAAATCTTAACGAGATGCGAACCGTTCATAAGCAGCACCTACAGATACGGAATCGACTCGTGAATCAAATCGGCCATGTTGTGAACGATTCGGCCGCTATTCACGACTTTAATTTTAAAATCCTCGCGACCAAAGTCCATCACATGATAGAGATTCACAACGAGCTTGCGGTCTTTCGCCATGTCGAGAATCCACTTGGCACAGTTGTCACCACAGGTAGAAGCGTTAAAAATATGCTTACGATCAAATCTCATAAGCAGCAGCGTTTTCACGCCACCAGAAAGCTGGAGTGGGGAGATGGATCCAAGCACAGGGCTTTCGATGACGTTTTCGGAGACAACAACCGATCGATCGACATCTTTAATTATCGAGACTGCATAGGGATCCGTAATCCAAGAAGACCGGTAAGAGTTTTTGAAATATGTCGCTGTGTTGTAAATCGCTTCTGGCATATCGCCAAAGTAGACGCTTAACACATCCACTCCCAATCATATTGTCTTTATGGTCAACGTAATCATAACGAAAGGGGCCACCAGATAAACGGTGACCCCTAAAAGAAAACAAGCTTGCGCTAGTACTCGCGTGGGCTATTGACGATCTCGCCGGCGGCGACCTTCTTCAGGTGCTGCCCGTAGACCGACTTGCCGTAGGCCTTGGCCGCCTCCTCGAGCTCGGCGGTCGTGATCCAGCCGTTCTCCCAGGCGATCTCCTCGGGGACGGACACGGGCAGGTCCTGGGAGTGCTCCACGGCGCGGACGAACTCCGCGGCCTCGTGCAGGCTCTCCATGGTGCCGGTGTCGAGCCAGGCGTACCCGCGGCCCAGGGTCACGACGGACAGCGTCCCCTCCTCCAGGTACATCTGGTTGAGCGTGGTGATCTCCAGCTCGCCGCGCGCGGAGGGCTCCACCCCATGCGCCTTGGCGGCCACGTCGCCCGGGTAGAAGTACAGGCCGGTGACGGCGTAGGAGCTCTTGGGCTCCGCGGGCTTCTCCTCGATGGACACGGCCCTGCCCTCGCCGTCGAACTCAACGACGCCGAAGCGCTCGGGGTCGTCCACGTGGTAGCCGAAGACCGTGGCCCTCCCCGACTCGGCGTTCTGGACGGCGCGCGTCAGGTGGCGCGACAGGCCGTTGCCGTAGAAGATGTTGTCGCCGAGCACGAGGGCGCACGGCTCGCCGTCGATGAATTCCTCGCCGATGGTGAAGGCCTGCGCCAGGCCGTCGGGGCTCGGCTGCTCGGCGTAGGAGAGGTTCACGCCGTAGCGCGAGCCGTCCCCGAGCAGGCGCTCGAAGTTGGGGAGGTCGGTCGGCGTGGAGATGACCAGGATGTCCCGGATGCCCGCCAGCATGAGGGTGGACAGCGGGTAGTAGATCATGGGCTTGTCGTAGACCGGCAGCAGCTGCTTGGAGGTCACGAGCGTGAGCGGGTACAGGCGCGTGCCGGACCCGCCGGCGAGGATGATGCCTTTCATAGAATTCCTCTCAGTTGACAATCGTTAGGCAAAAGCTGCTAATTGCAAACAACGATTAGACAAACATATTTATTTAAATTATATGCGCCAGCAGCGGCTTCCTCCTCATTCTCTTTAAAACGGACAGTAGAAACACGTAACTCTTTCTGCATTTATCGCGAGGTAGGAAATGAATAAGTACAATGAGCAGTGTCCAACAAACGAAAGGCAAACAATGCGAGTCGAAACAACCGGAGTATGCAGAGGAAACTGGAAAATCTACCAGCAGCTTAAAATAGAAGGCATCCATGAAGGCTCCAGCATAAAAGCTCAAGCGGCAACGGTTGACGACCGCCGTTTACCTTTGTCTCTTCTAAAATTCAAGGACAATAACGGCGAATCAGACTCATACGTTCTTGTAATCCCCGACCCCGACACCCGATCCATTAAAGTTGAGTTTAGCGAAATCGGCAAAGACGGTCGTAACCTGAGCAGCGACTCCCTTTCGCTCAATTGCAAGAACATCAAATGGGAGTCGCGTCTTAACTACAAAATTAAACCTGACATGTGCAGCAAACTCAGAAATTACGATGACGTTTCAGAGTTTGAGATGGCGACGATTGATTTTTGGCAGTGCATCGAAGATTCAAACGAGTATATCCTGAGGTGCACGGTTAGAACACCGTACCGCAACGACTCGCAAATCAAACTTCGCTGCCTCGATCGGTTCCTCAATGAGGTTGAGCTGAGCATAGTCAACTTCGGCTCAAATGTAACGAGTGTTGGATTTACATCCGAGAAAAAACAACTTGAAACACAGCTCTCGATCCGCATGCCAAAGGCGTTTGATCGTTACTACTTTATAATTGGCGATCAAAATCACCCTTCATTCAGTGCATTTGACTGCTTAACGCCTGATAAATTAGGCTTGCTTCTTGAGGAGACCAACTTCCTCTTTACCCATGCGCAGTTTGACCCTGAATACCCCGAATGGTTTACAGAGCATAAGGCAACCATTGGCGCACTGGAGAAGCAGAGAAAAATCGTCTTCAATAGCGCTCCGAAATTCAGCATCATTGTCCCTCTTTACAACACGCCCATTTCGTTTTTTAACGATATGGTCGAATCCGTAAAAAACCAGTCTTATGCAAACTGGGAGCTCCTCCTAGTTAATGCAAGCCCTGACAATCAGGAACTAAAGGCTCGCGTTGAGCAGGAAACAGCCCGCGACAACAGAATTAAGTCAATTAATCTTACCGAAAATAAGGGTATTTCCGAAAACACAAACGCAGGCGTTGCCGTAGCTTCGGGCGATTTCGTTAGCTTCTTTGACCATGACGACATTCTTGAACCGGACTTGTTGTTCTCATATGCCGAGGCAATTGAAAACAATAATGGCGTCGATCTTCTTTATTGTGATGAAGATAAACTCATGCCCGATGGAAAGTTAGCGCAGCCGTTCTTTAAGCCGGATTTCAATATCGATCTGCTCAGAAACAATAACTATATCTGCCACATGCTTACCATCCGTAAGTCCCTGCTAGACACTCTAGAGCCGAACACAAAAGAGTTCGATGGAGCACAGGATCATAATCTGACTCTCCGCGCCGTGGAAAAGGCAAGGAAAGTTCATCATGTTGCGAAGGTTCTATACCACTGGCGCCTAAGCGAGACCTCCACCGCAGCAAATGCCGATAGCAAGCCGTATGCCACTATCGCAGGTATCAAAGCGGTCCAGAGTCATTTGGACAGGCTTGGGCTCAATGCGAAGGTCGAACAAGCGCGTCGTCCCTTTACATATAAAGTAACCTACGCTGTGCCAGATTCCCACCCACTCGTGTCAATTATCATCCCGACTAAAGACCACGCCGACATTCTGAACAACTGCATTACATCAATTGTTGAGAAATCAACGTACGACAATTACGAGCTCGTCATAATCGAAAACAACAGCACAGAAAAGGTGACGTTCGATTATTACGATAAGTTGCAAGCAAAATATCCTGACATCGTTCGTCTTGTAACTTGGGAACACGAATTCAATTTCTCCAAGCTCATGAACTTTGGCGTTGCTCACGCCAAGGGCGACTATCTCTTGCTATTGAATAACGATACTGAGGTAATTACGCCCAATTGGATCGAGACCATGCTTGGCATCTGCGCACGTGAGGATGTTGGCGCAGTCGGTGCAAAACTCTACTATCCCGACAACACCATTCAGCACGCGGGCCTATGCGTCACTGGCGGCGTGGCGGGACATCTTTGCCAGAGCATGCCAAGGAATAATTGGGGCTACTTTGCACTCAACGATGCGCAACAAGACTTCAGCGCTGTCACTGCAGCTTGCATAATGACCAAGCGTAGCGAATATGAGAAAGTCGGAGGTTTCACCGAAGAGCTTCAAGTTGCATTTAATGATGTTGACTTTTGCTTAAAGCTACGCGAGATTAACGACCTGATCGTATACACGCCCGAAGTCGAGCTCTATCACTACGAGTCGATTTCTAGAGGCGTTGAAAACAATACGGAAAAGCAGATTCGGTTCCACAAAGAAGTCGCATACATGAATTATCGCTGGGCAAAATACTATGTCGAAGGCGATCCGTACATTAACCCAAATTTCAGCGTGGGAGAACCCGGAAATCGCTACTATCATTTATAAAGTGTTAGCTTAATTCTGCGCTTTCTAATTTTAACCTTATTAAAATGCGACTAATAGATAAGGGAATCGAGGGTCAACCCTCGATTCCCTTACTATGAATAATTGCATTCCATACATGATATACAGTTAAGAAGCGTTTGTGATTCGATACACAAGCAGGCGTTGATTCCGCATGCTGGCCAGAATCCGCATCAGGTGACGCATAATTTCTTTCGCAAATTGACAACCGCATAGCGGAACACGGCCCGC
>DXMF01000036.1 GCA_019414345.1 Collinsella sp. | reverse complement strand
GTCATCCGAAACTGGAGAAGGGGGAGGCCTCGCGGCCTCCCCCTTTTTTGCGTTTGCGGGGCATAAATAACTCATTTACGCCAGACGATTTAATTCTTTTTGGTATTGAGCTTTTACTTAAAGAAAATAAAACGAATAACAAGGGCAACTGCTATGGCCACAATAATCAAAAGCAGGATTGTCAGTCGATGCTGTTTGCGTCGTTTACTTGATGAAACGAAGATTGATTTTCCCTGTTTTGGCGTTTCGAGATAGCGAGCCGAATGCGTCAAGGTTTGCTTTGGTCGAGGACCTCTTTGTTGATGAGCGGCGGATGCTTTCATCGGCTCATCACTAGCTGCGCTGTTTTTAGATAATGGTGCGTCTTTCAGATATACAGGGTCTCCCGAGGCGACGCCCATATGTTTGCGTCCCGTTTGGGCATCCTCGAGCGTTTGATATCGATTTCTCGTCACATACTCGGGCTCCGGATCATTAATGGGCTCTTGCGAGATGTGGGGGCGATGGAACCGTGGCGGCTGCGTGGAAGTATCTTCCCCCTGCGTCGGCATAAACATATTGTTCTGGTTTTGGTCGTCCATGATGCCCTTTAGCTCGTTACCAACAACGTGTACGCGCTCATTGTAAGCCCCTTGTTATTTGTAGCTGGGGACATACTCGGTATTTAAGCTCTGGTTCAAAGAACCTTAACCTTCCTAAAACCTGAGTCATACGCACTTAGATATGCTTATAGTACTGGACTCAAAAAACTTTATAGTCGATGTATATATGAGCACTGGGTGGGCATATATAAGAGCGTCAAAAGAAGTCCCAGTCACCTGGAGGATGACTCGGCAGTCCTATAAAGGAGTGGTAAACATGGCAAGCATGGTTCCTTATCGTTCGGTTTTTGGCGTTCGTCCCTCTGCAAGCTCGCTGTTCGATCTGTTTGATGATATGAGCGACCTAGCGAACAGCTCGATTGCCTCTAAGGCGTTCCCCGTTGACGTTGAGGATAAGGGCGATGGCTATGAGGTCAAGGCTTATCTGACCGGCGTCGCCAAGGACGATATCGATGTCGAGCTTAACGAGGGCCGTCTGTCCATTAGCGTGAATGTCGAGGAAGACGAGGAGAACGAGGGCAAGAACTTCCTGCAGAAGGAGTTCAGCTCGTACAGCGCGACGCGTGGCGTGTATCTTAAGGACGCTTCGAGCGAGGGCCTCTCGGCTAAGTACGCTGACGGCATCCTGACCGTTACGGTTCCCAAGATCGTCGAGAAGAAGAACGTTACGAAGATCTCCATCGAATAACTTCGTTGGTGTTCTTCGCTATTAAAGGACAACAAAAGGGGCTGGGAAGCGATTCCCGGCCCCTTTTGCTGTTTAGGACAGTCTATTGAATGGTTGCTGGCCGATACTGGCTTGCGGGGCGTATCGAGAGTTTTCGCGATCCTTGGAGAAGGGTGGCGGAGCTGCCGAGCTCGTCATCCAGGGTTGCGGCTAGAGCTTTGGCATAGCTTTTGACGGTAAGGCTCGGACGATTGTTGTCTTGGCTGATATGCATGGCAATGAGCTGTTCGGTGCGATCGGTAACAAGTTCGCGCGCGGCTTCGGCGGCTTGGCCGTTGGAGAGGTGTCCCCTTGCAGACAGGATGCGCTCCTGAAGAAAGCGGGGATATTCTCCCTCGCGCAGCATGGTCACATCGTGGTTGCTTTCGAGCGCGAGGACTCGACAATCTTTGAGGGTGTTCATGGCTTGGCTCGATAGCTCTCCGGTGTCGGTAGCAAAGCCGATGGAATCATCGAGGGCGTCGAATCGAAAGCCGATTGGATTTATGACATCGTGTGATGTTGAGTAGGTTTGCACGTGGATGCCGGCAATGGATAGG
Organism: Collinsella sp.; assembly: GCA_019414345.1. Lineage (GTDB taxonomy): Bacteria > Actinomycetota > Coriobacteriia > Coriobacteriales > Coriobacteriaceae > Collinsella. Next base: position 47,535 of record DXMF01000036.1, on the reverse strand, counting down.
GTGTCACCGGGGTCGAATTCCTCGACAGGCAGATGCGAAAGATTTTCTTTGCTCGAAAGTGTGCCCCTGCTGGCAAAGAGGTGACCGTGCCAGTGCTTGCACCAGACATCGAGACCCTTGATGTGATCGCTATGCTCATGAGTAATGAGAAGAGCCGAGACGTTGTCTGCCGAGAGTCCCAGTTCTGCCATGCGCTTTAATGTCTCGCGGCGAGAAAGACCGTCGTCAATCATGATGAGCCCCCGGGGGCCTTCGATGAGCGCGCAGTTGCCTTTTGAGCCGCTGCCAAGGATATGAAGGTGCAGACGAGACATAAGATTCCAAAGGATACAATGGGTGCGGACGAATAGAGGAGGAAGCAAATGCCTACGGTATCACAGCATTACGGACACCATGCCGTGCCCGGGGCAGTCGATGAGACCCGAACGAGGCAGCAGGCTGCTCCTGTCGTGCTCATGGTATCAGGCGGCGCGGACTCGACGGCACTGCTTCTTATGGCGTGCACATCAAAGCTGGATATCCAAGACGGGCGCGGTGTTGCCCCCATTGCTCGCGAGCGCCTGCATGTGCTGCATGTAAACCATCATCTGCGCGGCAAGGCGTCCGATGGCGACGAGGCCTTTGTGCGTGAGCTCTGCGCGAAATATGGTTTACCGCTGTGCGTGGAGCACGCTTATTTTGATGGGGAGTCGGGCAATATTGAGGCCGCGGCCCGCGAAGTGCGCTATGCCGCGGCGCGGAGGTATGTTCGCGAGCTCTGCGCCCAGACGGGGGCACCGCGAACGGCGGCTCGTATCTGCACCGCGCACACGTCTTCGGATCGCGCGGAAACGTTTTTGATGAACGCGATTAAGGGTTCGGGGCCCGCTGGCCTATCGAGCATTCCTCGCCGGAGGAATATCGTGGTACGTCCCTTGCTCGACCTAACTCATGGCGAGCTCGTGGGCTATCTACAGGTACATGGTCAGCCGTGGCGTGAAGACGAGAGCAATGAGGATATCTCGTATCTGCGAAACTACGTGCGCCATCGAGTAATGCCAGTGGTGGCGCAGCGCAACGCGAGCGTCTGCAAGACGATTGGCGCCGCCTGCGAGATCTTAGGCGATGAGGACGCGTTTTTGTCTCAGCTTTCGGCACAGGCGTTTCGAAGCTGTTTGCGCAAAGAGGCAGCGGGCGCACTGGTGCTCGATGCCAGGCGCCTGGCTGCGGCTGAGGTGGTAATCGCGCGGCGCATCGTGCGACTGGCGATTAAGCGCATCGATCCGGACGCTCGTCCCGAGATGCGACATGTGGAGCGAGTCCTTTCCTGCGTTGCCGAGGGCACCGGCTCGGTCACGCTTCCGGCGGGGATTGACGCACGCATTGAGTTTGGCATGCTGGCGTTTAAGGCGCCGGCGGCTCGCGAGGGCCTGGTCGCGGACTGGGTTACCGTACCCGGTCGTTTGCCGTTGGGCGGGGGACGTATGCTGGTCACAGAACCGATGGCTGTTGAGCCGGGATGCGATATCGTGCGCCGCGCCCGTGAGCTTGCGGCTGCCGGGGAAGTGACAGCTTTGGTAGACGCGGCTGCCCTGGGTTTTGCCGACAGCGATAGTGAGCGGATCCTGGCGGGCTCGCGTGGCGAGATCCCTGCCGAGGCGCGATTGGCGCGCCTGTGGGTGGACGGTCCCGCGCCGGGAGACGTGATGTGCCCGTTAGGGATGAGTGGCCGAAGCAAGAAAGTATCCGATTTGCTAGGCGAGGCTCGCATTCCCGTTTCCGAGCGCGCCGGCGTGCCCATGGTGAGGACGGCGCCGGGGGGTGCCGTGGTGTGGGTCGCCGGAGTTCGCGCGGACGAGCGTTTTAAGTGCACGGCCGCAACGCGCGTGGCATATCTGCTCCGCGTGGTCGATGCGGAATAGCGTCCCACGCCTGCTATTCTGTGCGACGTTGACGGTATTCCCGCGCTGATGGCGCACGGGCTGGTAAATTTACCCCGTGCGCTGCTAGAATGTGTAGTTCGCGTCCATACGGCGGTGTGTGGGCGATAAGCACAAGAAAGGGTTGTCATGGCTTCTCAACATCCGGATATCGAGAAGGTTCTGTTCACGCAGGAGGATATCGACGGTATCGTCTCTCGCCTGGGCGAGGAGATTACGCGCGACTACGCGGGTAAGGATCTGGTGCTGATTGCGGTCCTGCGCGGCGCCGTGGTCTTTATGGGCGACCTGATGCGTAAGATCGAGCTGCCGACCAACATCGATTTCATGGCTGTTTCGAGCTACGGCGACGGTGTGAAGTCCTCGGGCATCGTGCGTATCATTAAAGACCTGGATATCGACATCCGCGGTCGCGACGTGCTGATCGTCGAGGACATTCTGGACTCGGGCCTGACCCTCAAGTATCTGATGAAGAACCTCGAGAGCCGCAAGCCCGCTTCTCTGGAGGTCGCCGCCTTCCTGTGGAAGGACGTTGAGGACCGCGTCTCGGCCATCACGCCCAAGTATGTTGGAACCCATTGCCCCGATGCCTTTGTGGTGGGCTACGGCCTCGACTATGCCGAGCGCTATCGCAACCTTCCGTATCTGGGCATTTTGAAACCGGAGGTTTATTCGTAAGATGCCCGACGACCGTAACGACAACAATTCCCAGACTCCCCGGGACCCAAAGATCCCGGGGATGCCCGGAGGCAAGAAGCCCACGCGTACGGGCTGGCTGTATTTTCTTTTGGCTTGCGCGCTTCTGGGCTATGCCTTCTTTAATATGGGTTCCGGCTTTGCCAACTCCAGCAATACCGTTAAGCTCGCGACGAGCGAGATGGTCAGCGCCATCAAGCAGGATCGCGTCGAAGATCTGACCTATACGGTTCAAGACGGAAGCGTGACGGGTCATTACTGGAAGACGAAAAAGGACAAGGGCGATACGAGCGAGCTCAAGAGCTTTTCCTCGACCTATGTCGGCTCCGATTCGCTTGCCGAGCTCATGGCGGAGCATCCCGACACCAAGTATATCGTCAACACCAATGACCCCGATTTTTGGGGCGACTTGGCGATGAGCGTGCTGCCGACGATTGCCCTGATCGCCATTATGTTCTACTTTATGCGACAGATGATGGGCGCCAATAATAGGAACATGCAGTTTGGCAAGACCAACGCCAAGACCAACGAGGCTACGCGTCCCAAGGTCAAGTTCGAGGACGTTGCCGGCGTGGACGAGGCAGTCGAGGAGCTCGAGGAGATCCGTGACTTTTTGAGCGATCCGGATCGCTATCGCAAGCTGGGCGCCAAGATCCCGCGTGGCGTGTTGCTGGTTGGCCCTCCGGGCACCGGTAAAACGCTGCTGGCCAAGGCCGTTGCCGGCGAGGCGGGCGTGCCGTTCTTTAGCATCTCGGGCTCTGACTTTGTGGAGATGTTCGTGGGCGTCGGCGCCAGCCGTGTGCGTGACCTCTTTAAGGAGGCCAAGTCCCAGGCCCCGTCGATCATCTTCATCGATGAGATCGATGCCGTGGGACGTCAGCGCGGAGCCGGCTTGGGCGGCGGCCACGACGAGCGCGAGCAGACGCTCAACCAGCTGCTGGTCGAGATGGACGGTTTTGAGGAGAGCGAGTCGGTCATCCTGATCGCCGCCACCAACCGCCCCGACATTCTGGATCCGGCGCTGCTGCGTCCCGGCCGTTTTGACCGTCAGGTTACGGTCGACCGTCCGGACGTGAAGGGCCGCGAGCAGATTTTGCGCGTGCATGCCGAGAACAAGCCGATGGACGAGGACGTTAAGTTTGAGAAGCTCGCCCAGATGACTGTTGGCTTTACTGGTGCCGATTTAGCGAACCTGCTCAACGAGTCTGCGCTGCTGGCCGCTCGCCGTCATCGTTCCGTGATCTCGATGGACGAGGTCGAGGAATCGATGGAGCGCGTGATTGCCGGACCGCAACGCAAGGGTCGCGTGATGACCGAGGCCGAGCGCACCACGATTGCCTACCACGAGAGCGGTCACGCCCTGGTGGGCCACATCCTGGAGCACTCCGATCCGGTTCTCAAGATCTCGATCGTCAGTCGCGGCAAGGCGCTGGGCTACACGCTGCAGCTTCCGCAGGAGGACCACTTCCTCAAGACCAAGAACGAGATGCTCGACGAGCTTGCCGTGTTCTTGGGCGGTCGCGTTGCCGAGGAACTCATGTGCGACGACATCACGTCGGGCGCGAGCAACGATCTGGAGCGCGCGACCAAGATGGCGCGCGAGATGGTCACGCGCCTGGGCATGAGCGAGGAACTGGGCACGCAAGTGTTTGGTGAGGCGCAGCATCAGGTATTCCTGGGCCGCGACTATGCCGACCATCAGGATTACTCCGAGGAGACGGCGCGTCGCATCGATATCGAGGTCCAGCGCATTATGCGTGAGGCCCATCGTCGTGCGGTCGAGATCCTGGATGCCCGTCGCGATCAGCTCGACCTGATGGCCAAGGTACTGCTTGAGCGCGAGACCGTCGAGGGTGACGCCGTGAACGCCCTGCTCGACAACGAGTGGGATGTTTACCTTGAGCGCGAGGGCGATATCCTGGCGGCCAAGGAGGAGCGCAACGCCAAGGCGGCCGGCATGCCGACCAAGAAGCGTGCGCCTCGCATGAGCGAGGAGGAGCTGGCGGCCGATGCCGCAGCATTTGCGCAGGCGGCTATGCAGGAGGATGCCGAAGCCGCATCCGAGACTGCCGATGATGACCGTGCCGTCAATGCCGGTGCCGACACCGACGACGACAAATAGTCTTTGTGGTGAAAGCCTCTGCGGGGAAACCTGCGGAGGCTTTTTCTTTCTGTTGGTTGGGGACAGACTTAAATGAGTGTTTTCACGCATTTAAGTCTGTCCCCAATTAACATTGCTGCGGCACTTTGCTCGGCTAAAGCGTACAATAGCGCCTATGCGAAAGGGGAACAGATGATCAACGAAACTATGTATGCTCGCGGTGCGGAAAGCTCCATCATCCGTGAGATTTTTAGCTATGGCCTTGAGCGCAAGGCGCAGATCGGTGCGGAAAACGTATTCGATTTTTCGCTGGGCAATCCGAGCGTTCCGGCACCCGCTGCTGTGGCTGAGTCGATTAAGAAGGCCCTGGAGCTGCCGAGCGACCAGCTGCACGGCTACACGCCCGCACCGGGCCTGCCGCAATGTCGTGCCGCTGTGGCCGAATCGCTCAACCGCCGCTTTGGCACGAGCTATGAGGGCAAAGACGTATTTATGACGGTGGGTGCCGCGGCTTCGCTCACCTGCACGCTCAACGCCGTTACGAACCCGGGCGACGAGGTTATTGTTATCGCCCCGTACTTTCCGGAGTATCGCGTTTGGATTGAGAAGGCCGGCTGTACGTGTGTTGAGGCGCTCGCCGATGAAGATACGTTCCAGCTGAGCGTGGACAACGTGCTCAAGGCGATCAGCGATAAGACGGCGGCCGTCATCATTGACTCTCCCAACAATCCGACCGGTGCCGTATATACATGCGACACGCTGACGCGACTGGCCAATGTTCTGCGCGAGGCCAACGCTCAGCGCGATCCCGAGAATCCGATTATGCTCATCTCGGATGAGCCGTACCGCGAGATTGTGTACGGTGCCGAGGTGCCTTGGGTGCCCTCGATCTACGAGCACACCATCGTGTGCTACTCGTATTCCAAGTCGCTGTCGCTGCCTGGTGAGCGCGTGGGTTGGATCTTGGTTCCCAACACCAATCCGCAGGCTGCCCGTCTGATGCCGGCTGTTGCGGGTGCTGCCCGTACGCTGGGCTTCGTGTGCGCGCCGGCGCTCTTTCAGCGCGTAATTATCGACTGCATCGATGAGCCGAGTGACGTTGAGGCCTATGCACGTAACCGCACCGCGCTTACCGACGCACTAGCGGAGTATGGCTACACCTATGTTGAGCCGGATGGCGCGTTCTACCTATGGGTGAAAGCGTTGGAGTCCGATGCGAATGCGTTTTGCGAGCGCGCAAAGAAGTATGAGTTGCTTGCGGTTCCCTCGGACAGCTTTGGTATGCCGGGTTGGTTCCGCCTGGGCTATTGCGTGAGCTACGAAACGATTGTCAATTCGCTACCCGCTTGGAAACAGTTGGCGGACGAGTATCGTTAAAAGTAAAGCGCTCTGCCTACAATGTTTTACGTGAAACGGGGTTTGGTGTTAAGCCGGACCCCGTTGTCATGGACGTTGTGTCTTTGGGATGGAGTGGTTTTACGACTATCGAAGGCTATGCGTACAATGAATATAAGCGACGGCCGTGCCAGATAAGGAGACCTGATGCCCTACCTGCTTTCTTGTGACATTCATACCCATACGATGTTCTCTGCGCATGCATATTCGACCATTGAGGAGAATGTGTACTGGGCGGCAGAGCGTGGTCTGCAGGTACTCGGATCTGCCGACCATTTGAGCTCTATGGTTACGCCTTGCCCCAATGACCTGCGCAGTTTCCAGTTCTTTATTAACCAGGATATCTGGCCGCGCATTTGGAGCGGCGTGCTGGTACTTCGCGGCGCCGAGGCCGATATCGTTTCGCTGGACGGAAGCCTGTTTGGCGAGGACACTCCTGTCACGTTCGATATTGCCGGCGATTCGTACAGCCGTCAGCATTCACTGTCCGATTTGGTTACGCGTAATTTGGATTATTTGGTTGCAAGCGTGCATAATCCGCAGATTGCTGAGGGCGCGACGCTGGCCCAGACGACCGAGATGTATATCAATGCCCTGGAGCACCCCAAGGTGTTCATGCTGGGCCACACGGGGCGTTCGGGCGTGCCGTTCGATATCGACGAGGTACTGTTGGCAGCTAAGGCCAAGCACAAGATTATCGAGATCAACAACCATAGTCTTGAACACGGTGTCGACACTGAGCATTGGGCCGTATGCCGCAAGATCGCCGAGCGCTGCGCCGAGCTGGGCGTGGGCATTGGCGTGTCGACAGATGCCCACATTGGCATGGCCATTGGCAAGCTCGATCACGCGCGCAAGATGCTCGACGAGATTCACTTCCCGCTGGATTTGATCGTGACGCACGACCGCGAGACGCTGCTGCGCGAGATGGCGGCAGCCGGCGTGTGCGATCTGCGCAATGGGATGTAGCGGAGTTTATAAACCAAGCGAAGGGGGCGGCCCAGGCGGGTCGCCCCCTTTCTTGTCCCAAAAATATACTGAGGTTGGTTAGCGGCGTTCGAGGACCGCTACGGTTTCGGTGTGGTCGGTGTGAGGGAACATGTCGACGGGCGTGATCTTGAGCAGGCGATAGCCTCCGTCGAGGAGCTGATGCAGGTCGCGCTCTTGAGTCACGGGGTTGCAGCTGATATAGGTGATGCGGCGCGGCTTAAGTGCGCAGGCAGCTTCGAGGAACTCGGGGGTGGAGCCGGCACGCGGCGGGTCGATGGAAAGGACATCGATCCGCTCGTTGTTGTCGGCGGCATCTAGGATGTAATCGGTGGCATCGTCGGCCATAAACCAGGCGCTGCGGGTAAGACCGTTGAGCTCGGCATTGCGGCGTGCGTCGGCAATGCCCGCCGGGTTGCGCTCCACACCGAGCAGCATGATGCCGATCCCCTTGTTCTGGGCATCTTTAGCTGCGCAAAGACCGATGGTGCCGCTGCCGCAGTAAGCATCCATAAGCACATCGCCCTGGCGCAGATCCATGCCGTCGATAGCGAGCTGATAGAGCAGCTCGGTCTGCTGCGGATTGGTCTGATAGAACGCGGTGGGGGAGATATCGAATTCGCAACCGAGCAGCTGGTCGCGCATGCACTCGGCGCCATATGCAATGCGGGTTTCCTCGCCGAGGATGGCGTTGCCGGGACGTCCGTTGATGTTTTGGGCGACGGTGACGATGTGCGGATTGAGCGCGGCGACAGCCTCAAAGAACTCCTGCGCATGCGGCAAGTCGCGCTGAGCGGTCACGAGCGTGACCATGGCCTGGTCGGTACGCCAACCGCAGCGGACGACGGCATAGCGAAGCAAACCAAGATGCTTGTCCTCGTTAAAGGCGGGAATGTGTAGGCGCTCAGCTTCACGCGCGATGCCGTTAAGAATCTGTCGGGCGCCCGGTGCCTCGACGGGGCATTCGGGTACGGCAACGATCTTGTGCGTGCCGCGCTCAAAGAAACCGCAACGGACAGCGCCCTCTTTGCCGGGGGCAAAGGGAGTGGCGGCCTTATGGCGAAAACCGCGCGGTGCAGGATATTTGCCCGGGTCGCCCAGGGTGACACCCATACCACGAATAGGATCTACAGCAATGCCTTCACGCTCACAAAGCGAAGCAAAAAGCTCCTCCATAGCAGCCTGCTTGGTCGCCAACTGCTTCTTATAAGGACGATTGAGCGCCGTGCACCCACCGCAAGCTTTCATGGTGGAACAAGGAGACTTGGGATCAACGGCCTTGCGCGCAGACGGAACCGGATTCTTATACGGGCGCTTGGAGCGAGTCTGAGATGCCTTATCCTCGTTCCGACGAGAGCCGGGACGCTTGGCCTTAGCCTTGCCCTTTGCATTCAGAGACGACTTGGATTTCTTAGAAGATTTTTTCTCCCCCGACCCCTCAGCCGCCTCGATCAAAGCACGACGAGCCTTACGCTCCGCACGAGATTCTGCCATCAATAACTCCACTAATTCATGAATTAAAGCTGCAAGTATTGTACCGTGCCAAGCCAGCAGACGATATACAAGCGGTTTAATCGTGTCAGCGATAAGCCCAACGACGGTTGCCCGCCGCGTGAGGGGTGTGGGGGTTAAGTTTATCGCGAGTTCCGCACGAACAGGAGGCCACTTAATGTGGCCTCCGTCGTGAGCAGGACTGTAGAGCAGGAAACTTAACCCCCACACCCCTCACGCGGCGGGCAAACCCTCCCTTGTACTCCATCTCACTAAAGTGTATGATTCTGAACGTTACACGACTCACTTTACTTAACTAAAGTGCCATCAAGGGGGGATACCATGAACACCGATATGTCTCGTCGTCAGTTTGTTGGTCTAGCCTGCTCGCTCGCCACGGTGCTTGGCCTTGGTCTTGTCGGTTGCGGCGGTGGTGCCGGCAAGGGTTCCGCTGCCGGTTCTGCTGCAGCCAAGGACGTGAAGGGCGCTGCGGAGTCCAAGAAGCTCGTGGTGGGCTTTGATAAGTCCTATCCTCCGTACGGCTTTGTGGGCGACGATGGCGAGTACACCGGCTTTGATCTCGATCTGGCCAAGGCTGTTGCCGATAAGCAGGGCTGGGAGGTCAAATACGAGGCCATCGACTGGGATGCCAAGGATACGCTGCTCAACTCGGGTGCCATCAACTGCATCTGGAACGGCTTTACCATGGAGGGTCGCGAGGACGACTACACGTTCTCCGAGCCGTACATGCTCAACGAGCAGGTGCTGGTGGTAAAGAAGGATGCGGGCATCAAGAGCTGGGACGATCTTGCCGGCAAGACCGTGATTACGCAGACCGATTCCGCTGCGCAGGATGTGCTCGAGGGTGACCAGAAGGATCTGGCGGCGACGTTTGCCACGCTCGACACGATCGGCGAGTACAACACGGCCTTTATGCAGCTCGAGAGCGGCGCGGTCGATGCCGTGGCTTGCGACCTTTCGATTGCCCAGTATCAGCTTGCCGCCAAGCCCGATGCCTATACGCAGCTTGATGAGCCGCTGTCCAGCGAGCACTACGCCGTCGGCTTTAAGAAGGGCGACACCAAGTCGGCCGCCGCCGTGACCGAGTCGCTCAAGGCGCTCTATGAGGACGGCACGGTCAAGGACCTGTGCGACAAGTATTCAAGCTATGGTCTATCTTTCGATAATTGGGTGCTCAAGTAATGTCTATTCAGGTCATGATGCAGATGCTCGGCCAGGGATTCTTGGTCAGTTTGCAGCTGTTTGTGCTGACGCTGCTGGGGTCGATTCCGCTGGGAATCCCCGTGGCGTTTATGCGCATGAGCAAAATCGCGCCGCTTCGCTGGATTGCGCGCATCTATATCTCGGTCATGCGCGGTACGCCGCTCATGCTGCAGATGTTTGCCATCTACTTTGCCCCGTACTACGTGTTTGGCATTTCGCTCACGCCCGATTCCAAGTGGACGGCGTGCGTCGTAGCGTTCATCATCAACTACGCCGGTTACTTTGCCGAGATCTATCGCTCGGGCCTGCAGTCCATTCCGCGCGGTCAATACGAGGCCGCCGAGGTGCTGGGCTACTCGCGCCTGCAGACGTTTTTGTACATTGTGATGCCGCAGGTTGCCAAGCGTATTCTGCCGGCGATGGGCAACGAGATCATCACGCTGGTCAAGGACACGTCGCTGGCGTTTGCCATCGGCGTGGGGGAGATGTTCTCGACGGCCAAGGCGCTGGTCGCCTCGCAAGTGAGCATGGTGCCGTTTGCGATTGCGGCGTTGATCTACTGGGTCTTTAACTTTGTGGTCGAGATGCTGCTGGGCGCCGCCGAAAAGAAGCTGGACTATTATCATGACTAACTCAGTGATGAAAATCGAAAACGCACGTAAGGCGTTTGGCGGCAATGAGGTGCTCAAGGATATCTCGCTCGAGGTAAAGCGTGGAGAGGTCGTGGCGATTATCGGGCCTTCGGGTGGCGGCAAGTCCACGCTGCTGCGGTGTGCCACGCTGCTCGAGACGCTCGACGGAGGCTCGCTCTCGTTTGGCGACCTTGCCGTTGCGACGGATGCGGGTTCGGGCGCGGTCTATGCGAAGGGCGATGTGCCCAGGCAGGCGCGCTCGCGATTTGGCCTGGTGTTTCAGAACTACAATCTGTTCCCGCACTATACCGTGATGAAAAACATCACCGATGCGCCGATCCGCGTTCTTAAGCGCCCGCGCGAGCAGGCAGAGGCACGTGCATGCGAGTTGATCGCGCAGATGGGGCTTACGGGCAACGAGAACAAGGTTCCTTGTGAGCTTTCGGGCGGTCAGCAACAGCGCGTGAGTATTGCCCGCGCCCTAGCGCTCGACCCGGAGATCCTGTTCTTTGACGAGCCGACCTCGGCACTCGATCCCGAGCTGACGGCCGAGGTGCTGCGTGTCATTAAAGACCTTGCGGCGCAGAATATGACGATGGTGATCGTGACCCACGCAATGCAGTTTGCGCGCGATGTTGCCGATCGCGTGGTCTTTATGGACGGCGGTCGTATTGTCGAGGAGGGGCCCGCCGAGCAGGTTATCGACCATCCACGCGAGCAGCGCACGCGTGAGTTTTTGAGCCGTATCGAGGGATAGGCTCAGGTATTTGCTCAACTATTAATTGAGGCGAAGCCGCCGCAGGTCTTACGGTCTGTGGCGGCTTTTTGTTTGCATCGGCGGGGTTCAATAATCGCCTCACAAGCTTGTCTCTTCCTCTCGCCGCCTGTATTCATACGTGTGCCGAAAGGTGTGCATGGACGGTCGCCCGTGAGGGTAGGGTGGTGGCATAGGACATTTGGAGGGTGAGTCGGCTCGGCTGCCGACCATGCTGCTCCCGGGATGGCACCGACCGCGAACTCTCCCCGTTGGCGTCGCGCAATGCGCGCGGCCCTGCAAGGAGGTCATCATGGGTGCTCCCAAGACCGGCAATGTAAGGAACGTGGTGCTCGTAGGCCAAGGCGGGGTGGGCAAGACTTCACTCGCCGAGGCCATGCTCCACCTTTCTGGCAAGACCGCCCGCCTGGGCGGCCACGACGGCACCAAGCCCACGCTCGACTATGACCCCGAAGAGGTCAAGCGTGCATTTTCCATCTCGACGACCATTGCACCGATCGACTGGAAGGGCGCGCGCATCAATGTGCTCGATGCCCCGTGCTACCCCGATTTTATCGGCGACGCCTTTGCCGCGATGAGTGTTTGCGAGACAGCTCTGTTTGTGGTCGACGCCGAGGCTGGCCCGCAGCCTACGACGGTTAAGCTCTGGTATGCCGCCGAGGACCTGCGCCTGGCGCGTGCGGTGTTCGTAAACCGCCTGTCGCGCCCCGAGGCCAGCTTTGCGACCACGATGGACCTGCTGCAGGAGCGCTTTGGCACGCGCCTGGGCGCCGTGACCCTTCCCTGGGGCGAGGGCGAGGACTTTGACGGCATCATCGACCTGGTGCGCATGAAGGCGCGCCATTGCAACGGCGCCGAGGCCGTTGAGTCGGAGATTCCCGAGGAGTATCGTGCCCAGGCCGAGGAGGCCCATGACCATCTGTGCGAGCTGGTGGCCGAGGCTGACGACGAACTGATGATGAAGTACTTGGAAGGCGAGGAGACGCTGACGCAGGAGGAGCTCGAAGGCCTGCTGTCGAAGGCGATCGCCGAGCGCATCTTTGTGCCGGTCTTTGCGGGCGATTGCATCAAGGAGCAGGGCGTCAACTCGCTGATGGACGACATCGCCACGTACTTCCCGGCGCCGACCGACTATGGCGAGATGCCGCTCATTGACGGCGATTCGCTTAAGATCTCGAGTGACGATGACCGCCCGGTGGCCTTTGTGTTTAAGACCCTGGCCGATCCTCAGCAGGGTCGCATCAGCTTTATCAAGGTGCTGACGGGCACGCTTGAGCCGGGCCTTGAGCTGATCAACGCGCGTACCCGCAAGAGCGATCGTCTGGCCCACCTGTATGTGATGTGCGGCCGCGACATGACCGAGGTCGGTCACGCCTATGCCGGCGACATCATCGTGGCGCCCAAGCTGGCGGCCGAGACGGGCGATACGCTCTCCATTACCGGTAAGGTCGAGGCTGCGGCGTTTAAGTTCCCCAACTCGCAGTACCGCATTGCCATCGAGGCCGAGAACCGTGGCGACGAAGAGAAGCTCTATACGTTTATCGAGAAGGCGTGCAAGGCTGATCCGACCATGAGCATCGATCGTGACGAGGAAACGGGCCAGACTATCATCTCCGCCGTTGGTGAGGCGCAGGTTTCGGTGCTGCTCAACCGTTTGGAGGATCGCACCAAGGTCGTGGCCAAGAGCGTGCCGATCCGCATTCCGTATCGCGAGACCATCCGCCGCACGGCGAGCGCCCAGGGTCGCCACAAGAAGCAGACCGGTGGCGCCGGTCAGTACGGCGACTGCTGGCTGCGCGTGGAGCCGCTTATTGGGCCCGACGGCACGAGCGACGGCTACGAGTTTGTGGATGAGGTCGTGGGTGGCCGCATTCCGCGCTCGCTGATCCCCGCCGTGGACAAGGGTGTCCAGGAGACCATGAAGGACGGCATCATTGCCGGCTACCCGCTCACGGGCATTCGCGTGACTGTGTACGACGGCTCGTATCACAGCGTCGACTCCAACGAGATGGCGTTCCGCGCGGCGGCTCGCATCGGCCTGCGCAAGGCATGCGCCGATGCCGACCCGGTGGTGCTGGAGCCCATCGAGGAAATCACGGTGACTATTCCCGAGAGCTACGCCGGCGCCGTGATGGGCGACATCTCGGCCTCGCGCGGTCGCGTGACAGGCATGGAGACCGATGAGCGCGGCGATACCGTGGTCATTGCCCAGGCACCGCTGGCCGAGCTGACGGATTATTCGACGCGCCTGCGCTCCATCACGCGCGGCACGGGCGACTTTACCATGAAGCCCGCTGGCTACGAGCAGGTTCCCTATGACGTTCAGGCCAAGCTGGTGGAGCGCTATGAGGAGGGTCGCGCCAAGTAGCGTGCGATTTTGCCTGCAACATGCATGCCGATGCAAGGGCCGCCCTGGGTAACCGGGGCGGCCCTTTTTGATCCCTTGGGGACGGAGGAAAACGGATCATTTTTTTGGGTTACGGGCGGCGCGGTCGGCACTAGTCTCCGGATGCCTGGTTGCGGCCGGTGGCGTAGTCGACCTGCACGTGCGGCTGTAGGTTATAGCAATATACGTGGAAGCAGAGGGTCTTGCCGTGGTCCTCGACCGATTGAGCCTCAAGGCGCACGCCACGGCAGACAAGTTCCTCTTCGTTATACATGGGCGTGACGCGGTAGAGCACGTGGTTGCCCGTTTCGCGGATGTAGTTGAGAATCTGCTCTTCAAACGGTAGCATGCCTGTCTCGTTGAGATAACGCGTGCCGGTGAGGAGATTTTTGCGGTTGGCGTTTTCGCCGCAGAGCGACCAAGCGATAAGGTGGCAGCGGTTGTACAGGCTCTGGCCTGGAATAAAGTCGTAGCGCTGCTGGTGCCAGCCGGCGGGGTGGATGCGCGAGATATCGCCGCGCTCGCCTTGACCAAGCGATTCGGGGCCCACGCAGGCGAGCGCTTTGCGGGTGCGGCCCAAGCTGTCGAGCTTGGAGAACTTCTTAAAGCAGCCCTCTTCTGTGGCACGCACGTATTCATCGAGCGTGAATGACGGCGTGCCGAGCGGGTGCGTGCTGTCGGCGCGCAAGGCAACGTAGGGGTTGCCGGCGTAGTCGGGAATACTGCTGAGATATACGCCGCGGGCCCGGTCGAGATCGGGGTTTTCGACCTCGTCGATGGGGGTGGCGGCACTGTCCTCGGAGGCGTCGTCACCGGTGTCGGTCGCGGCGGAATCGGGGCCATCGCCAGCATCCTGGCTGTTTTGAGAGTCCGAGGAGCTCGCTGTTCCCGATTCGAGTCGGGCAACCAGGGCTGTCTCGTCGTCGGTGCGGCTGGGACTCTCGTTTTGTTTCTCGGCCAGAGCCGCCGCCTGCTCGTCACTTTGCGGCGACAGCAGCTTGGGCGCTCCATCAAGCGACCCCGTAAACAGCGCAAACCCCAGCACCACGGCGGTGCCGATGGAAAGTACTTGCTTGTAGGCGGACTTGCGCGACATGGAGGCTCCTGGATGGACGGTTGGGAGTCTACCAGTCTAGCAGGAGCTGGCAGAGGCCGTTTTGTCGAACAAATACTCAAGATTTGGGATAGACGCTACTGATTCATTTGCCTCATATGGAACTGCAGCGGTTGTGCATATGGGGCTGTCCGGCGTTTAACCAGATAAAACCTGCCAAAATAAACCTGTCCCTTTTCGGTGGGTTAATCGTGAGTTATTTCACCGCAGCTTAAGGTACGGTTGGGATGTGCGCACTTTAAAGAGAGGGGCCCATGATTAGAGAGGTCGCGCTCGTCTCTCTAAATGTCTCTCTAAAAAGAAAGCCAGTTAAAGAGATAACATTAGGCAATCTAGCAGTGAATTCGATACATCTTTCTAAATTTCTCTCTAAAATAAGGTGCTTATCTCTCTAAAGTTAGGGAGATATACTATACTTTAGAGAGATAAATCTATCGTTTTAGAGAGACGGAATGCCAATGCTGCTGGATGAACCTCTTGGCCTTATCGTTGAGCGCCTTCGCAGGCGGGGGACTGATGACGCATCGGTAGAAGTTAAAGCCTGCATGAATAAATTGAGCGCAGACGTATGGGAGACAGTGAGCGCTTTTGCGAACACTGCGGGTGGGCTCATTATTTTGGGCCTAAACGAAGCCGAAGGATTTGTTCCTTCGGCTAACTTTGCTATCGATAGGGTGCGGGATCAGTTTGTTTCGGGTATCGGAGACGGAGGCTCAGCAGCAGTGGTGACCCATGCGCCGCGGTACGAGCTTGATCGAGGCGAGGTCGACGGGCTCCAGGTGCTTCTGGTGCGTATCTTTGAACTTGAGCTTAAAGCGAAGCCCTGCTATATCGGCGCGCGCGGCGTACAGAACGGTAGCTACAAGCGCGTGGATGATAAAGATATCAAGATGTCACCCGCTGAGCTATATGAGCTGCAGAGTGCGTTGCTTCCGAGCGATGCAGACGGCACGGTGGTTTCGGAGGCAACGGTCGAGGATTTGGATCCAGATGTCGTGCGGTCTATTATCGCAAATCGCCGGCTGCAGACCCCCCGCGTTTTGCGCGGGGCCGATACGCTGGAAAAGCAGCTGGTCAGACTCAATATCACTACAAAGGATGGTGCGGTGAAGCTCGCAGGGCTTCTGTCGGCGGGAATTTACCCCCAGCAGTTCTATCCCAAACTCATGATCGATGTCGCTGTCCATTCCGATGTGGAAAAATCTGCACCCGGGCAACCCCGGTTTATTGACCGCCAGTTGTGCGATGGCCCGATTCCGGCTTGCATCGAAGATGCCCTTGCCGCGATTGGACGGAACTTGCGCAAAGCGGCGATAGTGCAAGGTGCTGGCAGAAGGGAGGATTGGGAAGTTCCCCAGGAGGTTTTGCGCGAGGCCTTGGCAAATGCCTGCATCCATCGAGAATATTCGCCCATGTTTGTGGGGCAGGCCGTGAGTGTCGATATCTATCCAGACAGAATAGAGATCAAAAACCCCGGTGGGCTTTGGGGAGGAAAGACGGTGGACAATCTTGCAGACGGGGAATCGCGCTGCCGAAACCCAAAGCTCATGAGCCTAATGGGGGCGACGCCGTTAGAGCATGCCGAGGGGGCCGTTGCAGAAAGCCAGGGATCTGGTATCCCGGCTATGATTCGCGAGATGGAGTCTCGTTCGCTTGGAAGGCCGAAATTTATCGTTAAGGCCGATTCGTTTACGGTGCTGCTTTCCCGGCACGGGGCGGAGCTTGCTGAAAACCGCACGTGGATTCAGAGCCATGTGGGCACCGAGCTGACGGATCGCGAGGAAACATTGCTCATGTTTATGCGGGAGCATGGGTGCGTATGCGATGTTCAAAAAATACGAGAGGCCCTGAAGTGGGATTCGGATGACATTCGCCTGATCTGCGGGGATCTTGTCGATAAACATGTCCTGTCAAAATGTGGCAAAGACACGTTTGAGATTATCGATATGAGCAGAGAATCGTCAGCTTCGACAGCGGATAGGATCCTGGAGGCTCTCAGCGCCGAAGTGGATATGACGGCGCGAGAAATAGCGGTTGCATCGGGGGTCAAAATTTCGTCCGTCCGCTACCATCTGCCAAAAATGGCGGATAAAGGACTCATCGAAGTAATGGGTTCGTCGACGAGCCGCAACCGCCGCTATCGGAAGAAGTAGATGCAGCCGAATTGCCCCTCTATCGTCTCTCGAAGTTTGATGGGTGCTAGAGGGGCGACTGCCTCGCGATATTTCCCCAGATAAAACCTGCCAAAATAAACCTGTCCCTTTTTGGCAGGTTACTGGTTCATGTTGCCGTGGATGTAGGGGGTAACCTCGGGGGAGATATGGTCGCAGCCCAGCCCGCGCAGCGCGGACTCGATGGCGGCGGGCAGCGGGGTCTTGCCCTCGGCATCGACGGCGGTGCCGCCGAGCGCGGCAATCTTGGCGACATCTGCGGGTGCGGCCTCGATATGCATGCAGCCGCCGACCAAGCGCGCGCGTACCTGTGCCAGGTCAAGATCGTGCAGGTAGTCCTCGCAGGTGCGGATCAAATCGACCTTCTCGCGCGTAAGCTCCTCGCCCGTGGGGACGCGGGTGGCAAGACATGCTCCCGCCGGCAGGTTCCAAACGGGATAGCCCCATGCGCGCAGCAGCTCGCGCTCTTCGTCCTTGGTAAAGCCGACCTCCATGAGAGGGGAGCGTACGCCGAGCTCTTCTGCCGCACGCATGCCGGGGCGGTAGTCACCGCGATCGCTTGCATTGCTGCCATCGATGACGGTGGGAAAGCCGAGCGACTTGGCGTGGTTGACGATGGCGGTAAAGCCGGCGTGCTTGCAGTGGTAGCAGCGATTAGCATCGTTGCAGGCTACTTGGGGGAGCTGCAGCTGATCGACCGAAAGATTGAGCACGGGGAGCTTAAAATGTGCCCCTTCATTGGCTTGTCCATCAACGGACCGCTCAAACGAGGCCTGCTCGGGCGTGCCGATGAGCGGCGTGGTGAGATGGACGAGGAGGGTATTGGTAGGCATGATGCGGGCGCATACGGCGGCCAAAAAGCTGCTGTCAACGCCGCCGGAAAACCCGATAGCCACGCGCCCGTATGCCAAAAGCAGCTGTTCGAGCGCCGATAGCTTGTCTTGAAGCTCCTCTGCGGGTGCCGTGGTGTCTAAAATCATGAAACGGTCCTTATCGTTGAGTACTCGATCGAAAACTATAATCCTAATGCGTTACTTGCCATAAGACTTCTACCTATGTAACGAAAGTGCAATATGGTATATACGTTATATACAAGTTGCCAAATGCGGTAGAGTTACAGCAACGCGACAGCGAGAGTCGATGGGGGACCGATATGATCAAGGCTGTTATTTTTGACATGGATGGAACGCTGGTCGATACCGAGCGTTTGGGGATTAAGGCCTGGAAGGCAGGCGCCGCTGAGCTGGGGCTCGCGATTGATGAAGCGCTGATCCATCAGTTTATCGGCCGCACGCTGCCCGATGTTATGGACATCCTCGATAAACATTATGGCAGCCACGAAACCACCGAGGCGATCTATCGTCGCCACAAGGAGATTCGCGACGAGATGGTCAAGACCGAACTGGAACTTAAGGCCGGCGCCGCCGAGTGCCTAGACGAGCTGCTGGCTGCGGGCTATCACGTTGGTCTAGCGACGTCGTCGCGCCTCGTTACGGCCGAGCGCAACCTTAAGATGGTTGGCCTCTTTGACAAGTTTGAAACGGTAACGTGTGGCGAGGACGTCGTGCACGGCAAGCCCGACCCCGAGATGTATCTGCTTGCCTGCGAGCGCGCGGGCTTTGCTCCCGAGGAATGTGCCGTGGTCGAGGATTCGCGCAACGGCTGCGTCTCGGGCATTACGGCCGGCTGCCATGTCTTTGCCGTCCCCGATATCGTGCCGCTGCCGCAGGACGTGGTGGATGGCTGCGAGGCCGTGCTCGATACGCTGTTCGATCTGGCGGCGGCGGTCAAGGCCGTGCGCTAGACAATTGCGGCGTTGAAACGAGCAATTGCTTACGTTTGCGCTTAAGCAAAAGGGGTCCGGCAATGGTCGGGCCCCTTTTGCTTAAGCGGCGACTTAGCATACTCGCGGGCGTGCTATAGATACGCACCGAGGTTGATGGCCGTGGCGTCGGTCTGGCTGCTTGCCTGGGTGCTGGCGCGTTCCAGTAGGAACGGACGTACCAGTTCTTGGCGGTTGATATCCTCGGCGGCGACTGCGGTGACGGTACGCGCTACGGAGCCGACACGGATATGCTTGATCTTTGCCGGGGCCTTGTTCTCGATTTGCTCCATCAGCAGTTGGACACCCTTGCGGCCAATCTCGTAGCCCGGGGGCGCTACCGTAGTGAGCGGGACTGATCCGCTCCAAGCGAGCGGGTTGCCGTCGCATCCGGCCACGCGTACTTGCCCGGGGACAGAGATGCCCTTGTCGACCAGCGCCGAGATAACGCCCGAGGCCAACACGTCGGTCAGGCCGACGACAAAATCGGGGCGTTCGTTCGCGGGGCGCTCGGCGATTTGGGCACCGATGCCGTAGCCGTCGGCAGCGGTATTCCATTCGCCGGCGTCGATGACTTCGATCTTGATATCGGGGTGCAGAGCGAGGGCCTTGTGAATGCCAAGCACACGTAGGGTGAGCTGCATAAATGCTGCTCGGCCGACGACGACAATATGGTGCGCGCCGCGGGCGATGGCGAGTTCGGCAATGATGCGACCCTGGGCCTCGTTGTCGGCCGCTACGTAGTAGCCGGGCTCGGAGCAATGGATGTCCAGGTGGACGATCGGCACGGGCATCTTAGCCATGGCGGGGTGCCAGTCGGGGGATGCCATGGGCTGAACCATGACGCCGGACATTTGGGTGCCCATAAAGTAGCGCAGGTAATGGTCCTCGAGAATATCGTCGTTATCGGCGTTGGCGATGAGCAGGTCGTAGCCGTGCTTGCGGGCCTCGTTGTGGGCGCCGCTGGCGATTTGGAGCGAAAAGCCGTGATCGAGACGGGGGAGCACCAGGCCAAAGGACTTGGTGGCGCCGCCCGCGAGCTGACGAGCGCTTTGGTTGGGCAGGTAGCCAAGGCGATTGATGGTCTCGTTGATGAGCTTGAGGGTTTCGGGGCGCAGCTTTTCGGGGTGGTTGAGCGCGTTGGAAACCGTGCCCAGCGAAACTCCGGCCTCGCGCGCGACGTCGCTGATTTTTACCTTTGCCATAGCGGCCCCTTTGATGCGTTTCAAGTACAAGCCAGATTGTAGCATCCCAAACCAACCAAAAAGGGATAGGTTTATTTTGGCAGGTTTTATCTGGGGAAACGCTGTTGCCAACGCGACCACCACGAAGGGGGACAGGCGCCTTTGTGGTGGTTTGGACCGGCTGGACGTGTGTGCATCGGGTGGTATCTAAGTTGAGGTACCACTTCTGGTATATCAGCTTGCGTTTGCGTGAGTACAATACTCGAACGTTATACGTCTCAGCGCCCCCTGTGCGTGGACGTCTTGCAGTCACGCGAACGAAGGGATTTATCCTATGTGCGGAATCGTCGGCTACACCGGCTCTGATATTGCAAAGAACATCCTGGTCACGGGCCTCAAGCGTATGGAGTATCGCGGCTATGATTCCTCGGGCGTCGCGCTCGAGGTGGGCGAGGGCGCCGCGGCGCACCTCGACGTCATCCGCCGCGTGGGCAAGGTCGCGGGCCTGGAGAGCGAGCTTTCCAACATCGACAGCGACGCTACCTGCGGTATCGGCCACACCCGTTGGGCCACCCACGGCAAGCCTTCGGTCGTTAACGCTCACCCCCACACCAGCTGCGACGGTCGTATCGCCATCGTCCACAACGGCATCATCGAGAACTTCGCCGAGCTGCGCGAAGAGCTGGAGGGTCGCGGCCACCACTTTAAGAGCGAGACCGATACCGAGGTCTTCGCGCATCTGATCGAAGAGGCTTATGCCGAGACGCACGACCTGATGGCCTCCGTGCGCGAGGCTTGCGCCCACGTGGTCGGTGCCTATGGTCTGGCCGCCGTGTGCGCTGACGAGCCCGGCGTGATCGCCGTGGCCCGCAAGGATTCCCCGATCGTGGTCGGCGCGGGCGAGACCGGCGCCTATGTCGCCTCCGATGTCATCGCGCTCATCGACGCCACCCGCGATGTCGTGGTGCTCGAGGACGGTCAGTTTGCCAAGCTCACGCCCGCAGGCGTCGAGTACACCGACGAGGCCGGCAACGTTATCGAGCCCAAGGTCACCCACATCGACTGGGACCTGGACATGGCAGAAAAGGGCGGTTATCCCGACTTTATGCTCAAGGAAATTCACGAGCAGCCGCGCGTCGTGCGCGACACGCTGGTCGGTCGTATGACGCCGGCCGGCGAGCTCGACATCGACGAGCTGGGCCTTTCGCTCGAGGAGCTCAACGACATCGACCGCGTCTACGTGATCGCTTGCGGCACCAGCTATCACGCTGGCCTCATTGCCAAGAATCTCATTGAGGGCTGGGCTCGCATCCCCACCGAGGTGGAGGCGGCCAGCGAGTTCCGTTATCGCAATCCCATCATTACGCCGACGACGCTTGTCGTTGCCGTGTCCCAGTCGGGCGAGACGGCCGATACCCTTGCTGCCATTCGCGACGCGCGCATCAAGGGTGCCAAGGTCTTCGGCATCACCAACGTGGTGGGCAGCCCCGTGGCGCGTGAGAGCGACGGCGTCATCTACACCAAGGCCAACAAGGAGATCGCGGTCGCCTCGACCAAGAGCTTCATCGGCCAGGTCGTGAGCCTCACGCTTTTGGCCCTGCTACTGGCGCAGGTCAAGTACCGCTTGACCACCAAGCAGGCGCGCATGCTGTTCCGCGAGCTTTCCGATACTGCCGAGCAGATCCAGTGGATTTTGGACACGCAGACCGATGCCGTGCATGAGGCTGCCCTGCTGTGCAAGGATGCGCAGTCGGCGCTGTTCGTGGGCCGCGGCATGGGTGCCGCTATTTCCTACGAGGGTGCGCTCAAGCTCAAGGAGGTCAGCTACCTGCACGCCGAGGCCTACGCCGCCGGCGAGATGAAGCACGGCCCCATTGCCCTGATCGACCCGGGCTTCCCTGTCATCGCTGTGGCCACCAAGAGTGCCACCTACGACAAGACCGTGTCGAACCTTATGGAGTGCAAGGCGCGCGGTGCCAAGGTCATCGTCGTTGCCACCGAGGGCGACGAGGAGATCAACAAGATTGCCGACTGCATCATCCGCGTGCCGGCAGTCCGCGACGTGTTCAGCCCCATCACGGCGAGTGTCCCGCTGCAGCTGCTCGCCCGCGAGGTCGCCATCCTGCGCGGCTGCGACGTCGACCAGCCCCGTAACCTGGCGAAAAGCGTTACCGTGGAGTAGTTGGTTCCGCCATTCTGGCGACCAAGGCCCGGCTCCGTTGCAGCGGAGCCGGGCCTTGTTTCATTTGCCCAGATAAAACCTGCCAAAATGAACCTGTCCCTATTTGGCAGGTTAGCGGAGCTTGCTGGTCTCGAAGTACTCGGGGAACTGGTCCAGAACCTCGGTCTGGTTGCGGAACATCATATGCAGGTGCTTGCTGACCAAAAAGCTCGCTTCGATGGGGTCGCGACCGGCGATAGCGCGGCGAATCTGCTTGTGCTCGTTCACGATGTCCTGATTGTCGAGAACCTGCGTGGCGGCGCGCAGCCAGCGGAAGCGCTCCAGGTCGGCATTGGTCTCTTCGAGCCACGACCACACGGTGCTGCGACATGCGATGCTAAAAATCATGTGATGCATGAGGTTGTCGCTCAAAAAGAAGCCGATGCGATCCTCTTCGGCCATGGCCTTTTCCTGCAGCACGATGGCGCGGTCGAGCTGCTCGATGCCGGCCGACGTGGCGCGCGCACAGCACTCCACAATCACCTGCTTTTCCAGATGCTCGCGGATGTAACAGGCACTCTCGGCAAGGGTGAGGTTGATGGGCGAGACGTAGGTACCGCTCTGGGGCACGGTGCGCACCAGGCCTTCCTGCGCCAAACGAACCAAAGCCTCGCGCACAGGGGTGCGCCCCATATCTAGGTCGTCGCAAAGTTGCTTGACGCCCAGCTTTTCGCCCGGCTTGTAGTCCAGGTAGACGATTTTGCGTCGAATGGTGTGGTAGGACTGGTCCTGTAGGCTCGTTTCCTGCTCGCCGACGTGCATCGATTCTTCCATAGCGCCTCGCAACTGTTCTATCAAACTCATATGTCAGTTGTTAATTATGCCGCGAATCAGCTCTCCGCGGTGGGCAATTCGGCTGTTGCCTGAGAACTATTGCGGCATCTTAGTCTGTGTTTGCGCAAGGCTGCGCTCAATGTTGCCGTATCATAAGCCGTCGCAAACGTGAAATAGAAAGAAGGAATCCCATATGCAACTGGCAAATATCGTTCGCGAGCGCTGGAAAGGCGTCTTGTTCTGCCTGATCATTGCCATTCCCGCGACGTTGCTCGGCAAACAAATTGAGGTGGTCGGCGGTCCGGTATTTGCCATCCTCTTTGGCATGGTCCTGGCGCTCGTCTTTCCCAGGAAGCGTCGCGAACAGCTCGCCGCCGGCGTCACCTATACGTCCAAAAAAGTCTTGCAGTACGCGGTTATCCTGCTTGGCTTTGGCATGAACCTCTCCCAGATTCTGTCCAAGGGCGCCCAGTCGCTGCCGATTATCGTGGCGACGATCTCGACCTCGCTTGTCATCGCCTTTGTGCTCTGCCGCGTCATGAACGTACCGGGTAAGATCGCGACGCTTGTGGGTGTGGGTTCGTCGATTTGCGGCGGTTCGGCCATCGCTGCGACCGCGCCCGTCATCGATGCCGACGATCGCGAGATTGCCCAGGCCATTTCGGTCATCTTCCTGTTTAACGTTATCGCGGCGCTCGTGTTTCCGACGCTCGGCGGCATGCTCGGGCTGACCAACGAGGGCTTTGGCCTGTTTGCCGGCACCGCCATCAACGACACCTCGTCGGTAACGGCTGCGGCGAGCGCCTGGGACAGCATGCATCCCGGCGCCAATGTGCTCGAGAGCGCCACAGTGGTCAAGCTCACCAGGACGCTGGCCATTATTCCCATCACGCTGGTCCTCGCATGCTGGCAGATGCATCTGGCACGCAAGGCCGGCGGTGACGCCAAAAGCACGTTCTCGCTTAAACGTGCGTTTCCCATGTTTGTGCTGTTCTTTGTGCTGGCGAGCGTGATCACCACGGTGCTTCAGCTTCCCGCGTCCATCACGGCGCCCATCAAGGAGCTGTCGAAGTTCTTTATTGTGATGGCCATGGCGGCTATTGGTTTTAATACCGATATCGTCGAGCTGGTCAAAAAGGGCGGCAAGCCCATCGCGTTGGGCTTTTGCTGCTGGATTGGCATTGCGTGCATGAGTTTGGGAATGCAGCACGTGCTGGGAATCTGGTAGAGAAGTAGCTTATTCGCGTGCTGGCTGCCGGTGAGCGCAAGCCTTCGGTGGAGCGATAGGAGCTCTTGCGGGTATGGCTTGTCCGCAGGTTTATAAGTCCCGAAGAGCTCTTATCGCCCCGCCAGGATGGCGATGCGGGGCAACACCTATACTCGCAGGACGGCGCTTTCTGCCCTATAGTGTTTGGTGAGCAATATCGTTCAATTTTGAAACACTCGGTCGTGCGACCGTCGGCGGTTGCACGTCGCCGCGGACAGGGGCAAATCATGGATAGCAATGCCAAGCTGAACATCTTGACCGATGCCCTAGCTGCTGCCGGGGCCTCGGCATTGGCAATCGATGCGCGTGGGGACGTCGCGATCTCGACCATGAATGACGCGGCGCTTGAGCGGGATGTGGCGGCTTTTGTCGCTGAGCGTCTCGACCGTATAGGAGACGGCGCGCGTCTGGTTATGGGGCGTGAGGGTACGCGCCTGAGCCTGACCGTTCGCCCCACCGACAAAGAGGGCGGGAGGCTTTGGGTCGTTGTGGTCCGCGAGGTGCGCGGTGCCGCGGCGCATGCGGGCATCGAGTGGCTCAACGCCGACGAAGTTGAGGTCCGCTATGAATCGAGCGCGTACGGCATCGTTGAGGGGGCGGCCTCGGTGGCTGTACCGGTTACCGAGAGCTATGCGCGCGGCGTGCCCCTTATGCTCGAGGGCGAGCTGGGAGCGGGTCAGGTCGAGATTGCCAAGCGCCTCTATCTGGATGGCCCTTTTGTCGATCAGCCCTTTGTTTCCGTCGCGCTCGATGAACTCACCGATCGCGGTTGGCGCCATGTGCTCAAAAGCTCCGAATCGCCGCTGTTCCAAACGGGGCTGACCCTTTGCATTGAGGGCTGGAATGCGGTTGGCCCCCAGCGCCTCCGCGAGCTGGTCTCCACGATGACCGACACCGCGTTGGCGACGCGCTGCCATGTGGTGCTGACGGCGAATGACATGCCGGGCGGCGGCGAAAGTGATCAAGCCGCCTTTGTGACCGAGCGCTTCGCCTGTGCGGTGAGCGTCGCGCCGGCAATCGCCGAGCAGGGAGCCGCGTCGACGAAGGTCGCGCGCTATTTGGAATATCTCGCTGATGCATTTGGGACGGCAGCGCCCACGCTGTCTGCCGCGGCGACGAAGACGCTCGATGCTTACCGCTGGCCGCGCAACTATCTGCAGCTCCGCGAGGTCTCGGAACGACTGTATATATTGGTGGGGACGGGCACGGTGGACCGCGCTGTGGCGGAGGAAGTGCTCGCCCAAGAGGACGTGATTAAGACCGCAACCTTTGGCGCCCCGACGCTTGAAAGTGACCTGTATATCCTGCGACCGCTGGCCGATACCGAGCGAGATATCGCGCATCTGGTTGTAGACCATCTCCACGGCAACCGAACCCGTGCGGCGGAGGTGCTGGGCATAAGCCGTACAACGCTGTGGCGCTTGCTGAAGGACGATGACCGTTGAGCGAGGCGCCCGTGACCGCACGCGACGCGTGTGCTACAGTCCAAAGCGTTATTGTTTCGATTTGGTTACGGCGTGCGAGGGCATATGGCTGAGACTTCAAAACCGAGCCGCAGAAGGCGGAGTGCCGCGCCGGTCAACCGACGCACAACATCGGTGACGTGGGGCAAACACGCCTCGGGGTTTGATGGCTCGTTCAAGCGCACTAAATACGGCTATCCTTCGGCAAGCGCCCGCTTGGCAATGCAGGCAGAGTCCTCGCTGTGGGGCCGCAAACGCGTGGTGGGCTCAAAGCTCAAGCACGACGGAACGCTCGGCTACATCAGCCGCGGGGCGGCTCGCCGCAGCGGGCTCAATCCCGCCGGCTGGCATCGCTACGTGCCGATCGTGGCCGCCGTTGCAGTGATCGTCATCGCGCTCGCGGCGCTCGGATATGCCGGCGACGGCGCGAGTCTGGGCGCGATTTTCAAATCGCCTGAACTTGCGCATGCTGGCACGGAGCTTGTTGAAGGCGCACAAGACCAGACGGGTGTGGCGCCCCAGCGCGGTATGGTCGCAGCTGCTGCCACCATTGCCGATGCTCAAAAGGACGAGGACGAACAAGGCGACGGCGCCAAAACGACTCACACGAACGAAACGACGACAACTCCATCGGCAAGATAAGTTGCGAGTGGGGCAGCAAATATGGGACGGGGCCTTTTAGCTGCCCAAGACAGTGGCTCACTCGATGTCAGGCACCAACAGCGAGCGGGCCGCATTTGCGCCAAGGTGACGTGAAATGAGAGGGCGCTGACCTTTTGGTCGCGCCCTCGAAATTGAACGTCAGATTGGCATTAATGCGGCTCGCGCAGCGTCAACGGGTCCGCCGTTCGTTAGAACGGCGGAACATACACCACGTTGTCGCGGCGAGGCTTGGCCTTGGGGAGTGCGTCCTCGGCGTAGCCCAGAATGCAGTTGCCAACACCGCGCAGGCTTCCGTCGGCGGGCAGGCCCCAGCTGGCCAGCAGCTCCAGGCCCTCGGGCGAATCGAAAACCTCGTGGGCGCGATGAATCCAGCACGAATCAACACCCAGCGCATAGGCAGCATTGAGCAGGTTGCCCATGGCAAGCGAACCGTCTTCCAGATGCGTGGGCACGCTGCGGTCGACCAGTACCACCACAACGGTTTTGGCACCGTAGAAGGGATCGCCGTTGCTGCCCATGACTTGCGCATTGAGTTGCGAGAGACGCTCGACGGTCGCGGGGTCGGTGACGGCGACGAACGTGACCGGCTGACGCCCCATGCCGCTCGGCGCGTACTGGCCTGCCTCGATAATGCGTGCGAGCTTTTCTGCCTCGACGGGGCGATCGCTGTAGTTGCGGCAGCTACGGCGATGGATGAGCGCTTCGATGGTCTCCATGGGTTCTCCTAGCGATGACGTTGCAGATGCTCCGTTCTTACCCGTCGTGCCGTAGCCGTAATCGCGCAGAGGGCCCAAACAGCAATAGCCACCAATCGGAAAAGTCGGCTTGCATAAAACTGCGGCAAGAATGTGAGAAACTGATGAGATGGTTAAACGTTTTATCCCGTCTACCCTGCGGTTTTTTACCACTTGCCTAAAACAGGGGCGCATATCAATTGATAAAGGTTTTACTAAAGGGGTACCAACGTTAATCAATGCGCTGTGGTGGCGCTGGGCCAGGAGGTAACTATCATGTTCCAGGCTGGAGATGTCGTCGAGACTGACTTCGAAGGATTTCTGAAGCTGCTGCGTTCCAAGACGCGCGCTTTCGTGTCGATCAACGATCACGAGTACTACATCACGCACACCGATGGCTATTGGCGTGTTCAGGATTGCGAGACCCTCAACGATAAGGGCCACTTTACTGATTGCTCCGAGCTGGTCAACACGGTCTGCGAGGTCGTCGAGCTACCTTGGATCTGCGGCAAGAGCCTGCACGACAGCTTTGCGGGCGCAGCGGTCTACGAGGCCGTCGCTGCCTAACGGGCAAATACATCGCTATTCTCGCGTGACCGCCGGCGCCGCCCCCGCGCCGGCGGTCTTTTTTGTCGATATGCTTATGTAGAGCCGACCATAAACAACGAGCGTATTGACGATAGTCAAAACTCGGACTAATGTAGAGATATAAATTGGTCAAAACTCGGACTATCGAATGGTGGGAGAGATGAATAGTGCAGTTAGCCTGGTCGATTTCGACCGGATGCTTAACGGGCTTGACCGTATCTATTCGGAGTTCGCGCGTACCTGCGGTCTTTCGGACTGCGCCTACTGGATGCTCGTCGACACGAGTGCAGCGGGCGGAAGCGTTGCCGTGAGTCGGCTGACGAGTGAATGGTTCTACAGCAAACAGACCATCAATTCGGCGATCAAGACGCTTAGGGCGCGAGGGCTTGCGACGTTGGAGTTTGCCGAAGGCAGTCGCAAGAACAAGGTTGTGAGCCTGACCGAAGAAGGCGTGCGGTTTGCCAAGCGCTACGCGTTACCGGCGCAAAAAGCCGAGCAACAGGCATTCGAAGCGCTCGAGCCGTGGGAACAGCGCGAGATCATGCGCCTGGTCGGTAAATTCTCCCATGTTCTGAACGAAGAGTGCGAGGCATTTAAACGGCAAGTGGCCGCCGAGAACGAGGCTGACGATAAGGGCGAGGGGGACACATGCGACTCTTAATGAGGTTTATGAGGCCGTACCGCGGTCTGATTGCGGTGACGCTGTTTGCGGTGCTGATAGATAACGTCGGTACGCTGTTGGTTCCCACGATGCTGGCGAACATGGTCAACACCGGTATTACCACGGGCGATGTCGACTATATTTTACGTAACGGCCTGTACATGCTTATCGCGACCGGCATGGCCAGCGGCGGCACGGTGCTGGGCTGCTATCTTTCGGCGCGCCTGGCCGCCAACGTGGCCTGCGATATCCGCAATGCCGTGTACGACAAGTCGCTCGAGCTGTCCGCCAGCGACTTTGAGCGCTTTGGCACGGGTTCGATGATCACACGCTCGCTCAACGACATCAACGTGATTCAGCAAGCTGTCCTTCAGACGATTCAGCTGGTGTTGCCGGTGCCATTCTTGGCCGTGGCAGGCATCATTTTTGCTTGGTTCATCGATCCCGCCATGGGCACGCTGCTGGGCGTGGTGGTTGCGATCGTGCTGGTGGCGGCGGTCTTTACGGTGGCTAACGCCGCGCCGATTTTTATGCGCCTGCAGAGCTTTATCGACCGCATGAACGTGGTGCTGCGCGAGAAC
This sequence comes from Collinsella sp., assembly GCA_019414345.1. GTDB lineage: Bacteria > Actinomycetota > Coriobacteriia > Coriobacteriales > Coriobacteriaceae > Collinsella. The sequence continues at coordinate 18,686 of DXMF01000036.1, read as the reverse complement.
ATCGTGGGCGTGCGCGTCATCCGCGCATTTAACAAGGAGCGCCACGAGGAGCAGCGCCTGGACGAGGTGTTTAGCGATTACGCGGCCAACGCCATCAAGGTCAACCACCTGTTTGTGGGCCTCGACAGCTCCAGCTTCTTTTTGATGAACATCGCCGAGGTGGCGGTGCTGTGGGTGGGCGGCAACCGCGTGGGCGTCCACGCCATGCAAATCGGCAGCATTTCGGCCGTGTTGGAATACGCGATCCTGATTCTTTTCTTTGTGATGATGGCGCAGATGGTGATTCTGACGCTTCCGCGCGCCGCGGCGTGCCTCAACCGTGCGCAGCAGGTGCTCGAAATCGAGCCGAGCATCGTGGACGGCAAGGCTACGCTGGGCGACGGGGCGCCTGAGTCCGCAGACGGAGCCGACGCGGTCGCCGTGTTCGATCATATGTCGTTTCGTTTTGACGACGCCGACGAGGACACGCTGTGCAATCTGAGCTTTACCTGTCGCCGCGGTCAGACGACCGCGATCGTCGGCTCGACGGGCTCGGGCAAATCGACGGTGGCCAAGCTCCTGCTGCGCTTCCACGATGCCACCAAGGGCGCCATTCGCCTAGACGGCGTCGACCTGCGCGAGCTTTCGCAAGGCGAGATACGCGGGCGCATTGCCTATGTGCCGCAAAAGGCATGGCTGTTCTCGGGCACCGTGGCAAGCAATCTGCGCTTTGGCAATGAAGACGCAACTGAGGCCGACATGCTTCATGCGCTCCAGGTTGCCCAGAGCACCTTTGTGCTCGATCAGCCGCAGGGGCTCGATACGCCGGTATCCCAGGGCGGCACGAACTTTTCGGGCGGTCAGCGCCAGCGTTTGGCAATCGCCCGTGCGCTCATGAAGCATGCCGATCTGTATATCTTCGATGACAGTTTTTCGGCCCTGGACTTTAAGACCGATGCGGCACTGCGCCATGCGCTGCAGGACGAGACGCGCGATGCCGCGGTGCTCATCATCGCCCAGCGCATCTCGACGATCTTGCACGCCGACCAGATCGTCGTGCTCAAGGACGGCGAGGTTGTGGGCTTGGGCACGCATGGCGAGCTTATGGAAACCTGCGAGGTGTACCGCGCCATCGCGGAATCGCAGATGAAGGGAGGTGAGTAGCATGACCGAGGAGCTCAGGAAGCAGGCCAGCGTTGATGACGCCGTTGCCGCGGGACTGGTTGAGGAAACGGCTGCCGTAGCACCCGAGCTGGACGAGGCCGCCAAGGCTGCAGCCGAGCGCGAGGCTCGCCGCCAAGCGCTCTACGAGGAAAACGAACGCGCCGAGGACGAGCGCGCCCGCGCTGAGGCAGAGCGCATGCGCGATGTGGACGACGAGGACGAGGACGAGAAACCCCGCGACACCTGGGCGACGGTGCGCCGCCTGTGGAGCGAGGCTGCCGGTGACCATTGGCGCTTCTATATCGTGTTCGCGAGCATCGTGTTCTATGCCATCTTTAACACCGCTGCGCCGGCATATAGCGCCCGCGTGATCGATGAGCTGTGGGGCCACATTCAGGTGGCGTTTGCCAACGACACCACCTTCAACATCACCTGGGAGAACTGCGGCAGGACCATCTTCATCTACTTTATGATCTGGACGGCCGCTGCCTCGTTCTACGCGCTCCAGAGCTTTTTGATGTCGAGCGTGGCCGAACGCCTTAACCTGCACCTGCGTAACCGCATCGCTCAAAAGCTCAACCGTCTGCCGCTTGCCTTCTTTGATGCGCATCGTCCCGGCGAGGTCGTTAGCCGTGCGACCAACGACTTAGACAAGATGTCTGAGAGCATGCAGCGCGGCTTGCTGCAGCTTCTGGTGTCGATCGGTACCGTGGTGGGCGCCGTGAGCGTGATGTTCGTGTTTAGCGTGCCGCTCACGCTTGTCTTTTTGTTCTTTACGGCGCTTTCGCTGCTGGTGACGAAGGTCGTTTCGCGCCGCACGCACGATGTGACGGGCGAGCGCCAGGAGTGGGTGTCCAAGATTACGAGCGCGGTCGAGGAAGGCTACTCGGGCCGTCTGGTGATTCGTGCGTTCAACCGTGAGCGCCAGAGTTCTGCCGAGGTGCACGAGGCTTCGAAGGAGCTGGCGCGCGTGAGCACCAAGGCCGACTTCATGATTAACGCCGTCGGCCCCGCGGTGCGCTTTATCGGCCGCCTGGCGCAGATCGTGATTGCGCTGGTGGGCTGCAGCATGCTGGTTGCTGGCCACATGACCGTCGGCGTGTTCCAGGCGTTCTTCCAGTTTATCTACGAGGCATCCGAGCCCATGACGCAGCTGTCATTCACTTTCAACTCGCTGCAGAGCGCGCTGGCGAGTGCGGAGCGCGTGTTCGACCTGCTCGATGAGCCCGAGATGGAAGCCGATCCGTTGCCGGCGGCCGCCGCCAAGCTGCCGGGCAAGGTGGAGGGCCGTATTGCCTTTGAACACGTGCGTTTTGGCTATGCGCCCGACAAGCCGCTCATGCGCGACGTGTCGTTTGTCGCCGAGCCGGGCCAAAAGATCGCGGTGGTGGGAACCACGGGTGCGGGTAAGACCACGCTCATCAATCTGCTCATGCGCTTCTACGAGATCGACGGTGGCCGCATTACCCTCGACGGTGTGGACACGAGCCGCATGGACCGCGGCGAGCTGCGCCAGCAGTTTGGCATGGTGTTGCAGGACGCCTGGCTGTTCGATGGCACCATTGCCGAGAACATCGCCTATGGCTGTCCCGAGGCGACGCGCGAGGAGATTGTCGCGGCCGCACGTGCCGCTCAGGTCGACTTCTTTGTGCGCACTATGCCGCAGGGTTACGACACGCGTGTGGCTAACGATGCCGAGAGCATCAGCCAGGGCCAACGTCAGCTGCTGACCATCGCGCGTGTGCTGCTCAACAACCCGGCGATCCTCATCCTGGACGAGGCGACGTCGAGTGTGGACACGCGCACCGAGCTCGCCATCGGCCGTGCTATGGACGCGCTCATGCGCGGGCGCACGAGCTTTGTGATCGCGCACCGTCTGTCGACGATCGTCGATGCCGACCTCATCCTGGTCATGGACCACGGCAATATCATCGAGCAGGGTACGCACAAGGAGCTGCTGGCTGCCGAGGGCGCTTACGCCGACCTCTACCTAAGCCAGTTCGCATAAGGTGACAAAGGGGCAGTCCCGCATGCCACATCGAAAAGAAGGCGCGCCGGGGGCGGATTCCCCAGCGCGCCTTTTGTGTTGGCGTTCATGCTGTGGCGGCTGCCCGCGGCCTTAGCGCTCGTCCACGAGCTTGGCGACGAGGGCTTTGAGCTCGGCCACCTCTTGCTCGAGTTCCTTGACGCGACGGGCGTTTTCGGTGATGCCCTGACGGTTGAGGGCGCTCTGCTCGGCGGCATCGTCGGGCATGTACTCGCGATGCTGCTTGGCGTCGAAGCTCTCCTTGAACACGCGGCAGCCGTTGCGCTTGATGATGCGCCCAGGCACACCCACGACGGTGCAGTTGTCGGGCACGTCCTTGACGACGACCGAGTTGCCGCCGATCTTGACGTTGTTGCCAATGTGGATGTTGCCAAGCACCTTGGCGCCCGTGCCCACCGTGACATTGTTGCCCAGGGTGGGGTGGCGTTTGCCGGTCTCGTTGCCGGTGCCGCCGAGCGTGACGCCCTGGTAGAGCACACAGTTGTCGCCCACGATGGCAGTCTCGCCAATAACGACGCCCATGGCGTGGTCGATAAAGAAGTGCTTGCCGATTTGCGCGGCGGGATGAATTTCGACGCCGGTGATGTGGCGGGTTAACTGCGAGAGCACACGGGCAAGCGATCGATGGCCGTGTTCCCACAGCCAGTGCTCGGGCACGTGATTCCACTTGGCGTGCAGGCCAGGATAGGAAAGGAAGATGACCAGACCGTTTTGCGCAGCGGGGTCTTGCGTCTGGACGGTCTTGATGTCCTCTCGAATGGTGTTGATAAAGCTCACCGGCCGCCCTCCCTTAGCACCGTGACAATGCGATTCAATAAAGTATAGCGATTCGCTAGGGATTAGGAAGGGCAATCCTGCTTTGCTTTGGGCGACAAGTGTCAGTTATGCAAACTTGCTGGTAATGGAGTCATGCTTTTGTGGGGTTGCGCACGAGGGGGCGCCGCAACCGTATACTGGTCAACTTGGACGTATTCGCGCCCACAACTGAGAGGTTTTACTTCATGGGTTTCATCAACGCAATTGTCGAGCTGCTTAAGGATCCACGAACGGCGATTAAGGTTTGGATCGCCGCCGGTCCGCTCACGGCATACGGCTTTATCTTCTTGATTATCTTCATCGAGACGGGCGTGGTCTTCATGCCGTTTTTGCCCGGTGACTCGCTCTTGTTCGCCAGCGGCTGCTTAGCCGCGGACGGCAGCTTCAATATCTTTACGCTGTTGGCCGTGGCTTGGTGCGCGGCGATTCTGGGCGATCAGTGCAACTTTATGATCGGTCACTTCTTTGGCAAAAAGATCATCGCTTCGGGCAAGGTCAAGGCCATGACGCCCGAGCGCATCGAGAAGTCCGAAGCGTTTCTCGATAAATGGGGCCACCTGGCCATCTTCCTCGGTCGTTTCTTCCCGTTTATTCGCACCTTTGTGCCGTTCCTCGCCGGTATGGGCGGCATGCACTGGCGCAACTTCGTCATCTTTAACGTGCTGGGTGGCATTACCTGGTCAACGCTCTTTACACTGCTGGGCTACTTCTTTGGTGGCCTTCCCTTTGTGCAGCAACACTTTGAGCTGCTGATTGTAGGCATTGTTGCCGTATCGATCATTCCGGCCGTGGCCGGTCTGGTTAAGGCCAAGCTGGGCAAATAGAACGCGTGGTTCGAGCCAGCGCGCAAACCGTGCAGTTGAGGCCCGTCACCGCTTACGGTGGCGGGCTTCTTTAGCTTCGTTCAAATGAAAATACTTTACTTAGTTAAAGAAAAGCGTTTTATCAGACGCGTACGGGGAGTACAATCTCGTGCATGCGAATCGACGTGCCATGGGCTTTGGCGTTGTCCGCGCGTCCCGTCCGGCTCTACGCTCCGGGCGTGCGACGTTGCGACGCGGTCGGCCTCGATCCTTGCGTACGGGTTCGCGAGTTTGCAACTGTGTATGTAAGGAGCGACATATGACTGTCGAGAAGAAGGCTATCGATTGGGGTAGCCTCGGCTTTGGCTACATGAAGACCGATTACAGCTACGAGGCCCATTGGAAGGACGGCGAGTGGGACGAGGGTGGCCTGACCACCGACCACACCCTGCACGTCTCCGAGTGTGGTGGCATCTTCCATTACTGCCAGGAGGTTTTTGAGGGCCTGAAGGCCTATACCGCCGAGGACGGCAGCATTGTCTGCTTCCGTCCCGACATGAACGCCGAGCGTATGTACAACTCCGCTCAGCGCCTCGAGATGCCCCCGTTCCCCAAGGACAAGTTCGTCGAGGCCGTCAAGCAGGTCGTTTCTGCCAACGCCGCGTGGGTTCCGCCCTTCGGCTCCGGTGCGACCCTGTACGTGCGCCCGTTTATGATCGGCTCCGGTGACGTGATCGGCGTGGCTCCCGCTCCTGAGTACACGTTCCGCATTCTCGTGACCCCGGTCGGTCCGTACTTTAAGGGTGGCCTCAAGCCCGTCAAGCTGCGCGTTTCCGAGTACGACCGCGCCGCACCGCACGGCACCGGCAACATCAAGGCCGGCCTCAACTACGCCATGTCCCTGAAGCCCACGATGGAGGCTCACCGCGAGGGTTATGCCGAGAACCTGTATCTCGACTCCGAGTCCCGCACCTATGTCGAGGAGACCGGTGGCGCTAACGTCCTGTTCGTGAAGGAGGATGGCACCCTCGTCGTTCCGCAGTCGCACACCGACTCCATCCTGCCCTCCATCACCCGCCGTTCGCTCGTTCAGGTTGCTCAGGACCTGGGCATGACCGTCGACCAGCGTCCCGTCGAGTGGGCCGAGGTCAAGGCCGGCACCTTTGTTGAGTGCGGCCTGTGCGGCACCGCTGCCGTTATCTCCCCGGTCGGCGAGATCGACAACAAGGTCTACGGTGCCGACGAGACTGTGACCTTCCCGGCTGGCTACACCGAGATCGGCCCCGTGATGAAGAAACTTCGCGAGACCCTGACGGGCATCCAGTCTGGTGCTGTTGAGGATAAGCACAACTGGGTTTACACCGTCGCGTAAGCTGTCTTACCTATCCGGGCAGAGAGCAAGTTCCCTCCCGGCGCGTCCTCGGACATGCAAGAAGCCCTCGCTGCGCACTTCGTGCGGCGAGGGCTTCTTGCGTCCTGCGGAGTGCGCCGGGAGGGAACTTGCTCTCTGCCCTGCGGGTTCGGCGATGTCACAACGGGCAATAATTAATCTGAATAAACATGGCGCGCGGCCTTTTAGGCCGCGCTTGTGTTTTGCTTCGCGCCATGTGGGGGTGGTGGCGACGTGCATTTTTGCGAGTATTCTGCAATCGAAGGTCCCTGCATACCGACCTCGGGCAAAAAATCGGGAGTTCTCGATGTTTTCTACGAATGATGGGCGGGGTTATGGGCTTATAGCGTTTGATTTGCAGGGATATTCGCGGTCTTCGGCATGTATCGTGGCGCCCGAAGCTCTTGGTTATGTTGAATACTCCTAAAAATGCACGGCGCTTAGAGGGGGACCTTCGCGAAAAAAGAAACCGCCCCGTCGAAGTATGCATTCGACGGGGCGGTTTATGCATTTGGCCGATTAAGGATGCACTGCCAAACTACTAGAACTTGACGGTCGGGGCCTGGCGGGCTGCTTCGGCGGCCTCGAAGCCCTGGCGCTCCTTAAACTGAAAGATGCCGGCAAAGATGACAGCCGGGAACGTCTGAATGGCGTTGTTGTAGCTGAGCACGCAATCGTTGTAGCTCTGGCGTGCGTAGCTAATCTTGTTCTCGGTATCCTCGAGCGATGCCTGCAGCTGCGTAAAGTTGGTGTTTGCCTTAAGATCGGGGTAGGCTTCGGCTACGGCGAAGAGCTGGCGCAGTGCGCCGGTCAGCACGTTGTCGGCTTCCATCTTGGCCTCGGGCGTGGTGGCCTTGACGGCGGTGTTACGCGCGCTGATCACGGCGGAGAGCGTCTCCTGCTCGTGCTTGGCGTAGCCCTTGACGGTCTCGACCAGGTTGGGGATCAGGTCGTTGCGGCGCTGCAGCTGCGTATCGATGTTCTGCCAGGCGTTATCGATGCGGTTACGCTTGGTGACCATGTTGTTGTAGATGCCGGCGATGGCGCAGACAATCACAATGACAACAACGATGCCGATGATGACGGTAATCATGATGTCTCCGTTTCGAATGGCCGCGGCGGCATGCGCCAGCTGCCGTTGGTATAACGCTACTAGTATACCCGCAACGTTTTGCCGTGCCGAACTTTCCGGTAAGCGTTATGTTTTCGGTGGGGTTGGCACCGGGGCAAAGCGCGCGAGGTACAGGTGTAAGATATGCGACAGATTGACGAGTGTTGTCTTTGCCCTGAGGATGGCGATACCAGTGGACCTTCGCATCAAGAAAACCTACCGCGCCCTGTTCGATGCCTTTACCGAGCTTCTCGAGGAACATCGTTTTGAGGACCTGACGGTTGCCATGCTGTGCGACCGCGCCATGATTCGCCGCACGACGTTCTACAAGCACTTTCGCGACAAGAACCATTACTTTGCCTTTTATATCGATGAGCTCATGTCGGGCTTGCCGCAAAAACAGCCCGATGAGGCCGGCGCAGTGTCTGCCGAGGACGTGCGCGCGCTTCGACACGCGATTTTGGACGATGCCATGGATTTGATTCTGGCGCACGAGCAGCTCATGGATAACATTTTGGCTAGCAGCATGTCGGGCATGTTGACCAACGTTATTTGCGACCGCATTGCCCGCTCCATCCGCGAGCGTGTGATGAACGTGCTTGTCGAGGATGCCCTGGCCCCCGTGTCGCTTGAGACGACGTCTGAGTTCGTCGCCGGCGGTATTATTCGACTTTTCACGATATGGTGGGAATCGGGCCACGATCTTGAGCGTCGACCCGAGATGGCCGACGTGGTCGATGCGCTGTTCGAGCGGACCATGACGCCGGTGCATCACTAAAAGTGGCGGAGAGAGGGGGATTCGAACCCCCGGAACGCTCTCGCGCTCAACGGTTTTCAAGACCGCCGCATTCAACCGCTCTGCCATCTCTCCGTGAGTCGTAATGATAGCATCGTTTTGAATTTGCAACAGGGAAGGCGAACGATGACGATCACCGAAATCGACGAGAAGTTCATGCGCGAGGCGCTGGCCGAGGCGCGCGCCGCCGCTGCGGTGGGCGAGGTGCCCATCGGAGCCGTAGTGGTGCGCGACGGCGAGATCGTCGCGAGGGCGCACAATCGGCGCGAGCTCGATCAGGATCCTTCGGCTCATGCCGAGTTTGCGGCCCTATGCGCCGCCGCTCAGTCGCTTGGACGCTGGCGCCTTTCCGACTGTACGGTCTATGTGACGTTGGAACCCTGCTGCATGTGCGCAGGCCTTATGGTTAACGCGCGCGTGGGGCGCTGCGTGTATGGCGCGAGCGACGCCAAGGCGGGCGCGTTGGGATCCCTATACGATTTGAATGCCGACTCGCGCCTGAATCATCGGTTTAACGTGACGGCTGGCGTGCTGGCAGACGAGTGTCGTGAGGTGTTGAGCGGCTATTTTAGTGGGTTGCGTGGCACCGATGGTACTGGCTGCGGTTGTGGGGCCGATCTCGAGGCACATGCCGCTCATGCCGAGGCGCTCGCGTGTGCCGAAGAAATCGCCGTTGAGGTGGTCGATTTTGGTGCCGCGTGCCGCCGGCCCCGCCGTGTGCTGTTGGCGATCGACTCCTTTAAGGGTAGCGTTTCGAGCGCGCAGGCGGAGGCGGCGGTTGCCGAAGGCGTGCGCCGTGTGTGGTCCGATGCCCAGGTGGCCACGTTGCCGCTGGCAGATGGTGGTGAGGGAACGCTCGATGCCGTTGCCGCGTGCGGCGGTGAGATTGTGACCTGCGAGGTGGCAGGCCCCTTTGGCGACCGCGTGTCCGCCCGGATACTGGTGGACGGCGAGCACGAGTCGGCTGTTATTGAGATGGCCGAAGCCGCAGGCATCGGGTACTCGCCTTGCACGGAGTCGTCGGCGCTTGCGGCTTCGACCTATGGCGTGGGCGAACTGATGCTTCATGCGGTTCGCGCGGGTGCAAAGACTATCTATATTGGCTTGGGCGGCAGCGCCACCAACGACGGCGGCGCCGGCATGCTGCAGACGCTGGGCGCGCGTGTGGTCGATGATCGGGGCTGCGATGTCGCCCCCGGTCTTGCCGGCCTTGAGCAGGTGGCGAGCGTTGATTTGGCGCCAGCGCTTCGGGCGCTGAACGGCGCGCGTGTCGTGGTGCTTTCCGATGTCGAGAATCCGCTTGTGGGACGCCGAGGCGCCCTAGCGGTGTTCGGTGGGCAGAAGGGCCTGCCGACAGATGACGCCGAAGCGCTTCACAAGTGCGACAGCTGGATGGTCGGCTACGGCCGCCTGCTCGATACGGCGATTGCTAGGGCGCGGGCTCAGGGGTTGTTGTGCGCACTCGAGGGCACACGGACATTTGGCTCGGTGCTCGGCGTGCCCGGTGCAGGTGCCGCCGGCGGCCTGGGAGCAGCGCTGTTGGCGCTCGGTGCGGAGCTGCGTTCGGGCGTGGAGACGGTGCTCGATCTCGTGGGATTTGACGAGCGCGTGCGCGATGTCGACCTCGTCATAACGGGCGAGGGCAATATGGATGAGCAGTCCGCCGCCGGCAAGGCGCCGGTGGGTGTGGCCCGTCGTGCGAAGCGATATGGCAAGCCGGCAATCGCTGTCGTGGGCGGTCGCGCTGACAACCTGGATGCGGTGTACGAGCAGGGTATCGACTTGGTTTTGCCGATTTGCCGCAAGCCCATGGATCTGGAGCAGGCACTCGATCCGCAAGAAGCCACAACCAACCTCATCTGCGCCGGCGAGGCAACTGCCCAAGCCTATGACCTCGCTCGCCTCTAAAACCCATCCCCTCGATAAGTTGCGGTGAAATACGGAGTGTTTTTGCCTTTAAGGTGCCAATTCAGTCTGTATTCCACCGCAACTTCGTGAATGGTCATCCGAGGCTGGTCGACATGGGTCTCGAGTCGGACCGTTTGCCACGAAACACGGCTATCTACTACGTTTAACCGACCACCCTCGACTATCTCGGAATTTGCAAAAATGAAACCGCAGGTAGAGAGCTTGCCGGTTTTCGAAAAAGTCGGCTATGGTCGACCCCTGCGACCAAAACGTAGTAGATAGGCCCTTTTTGTGGCGCAGCACCAGATCAGTCTTTTGGGGACGGGGCTTTCTTGGCTACTTTCGTCACCCTGATGTCCCCAGTCAAAAAGTAGTCAAAAAAGCCTCGTCCCAAATTAGCTGTCTTGCCCCATCGGGCGGGAGCAGGTAATATATATCGAGCGCCTAGCGCGTTCGATGGGTTCGGATGACGACATGTTCCGAATCTGGTCAGGTCCGGAAGGAAGCAGCCATAAGGAGCCTCTGTCGGGCATCCGAATCCATCGAGCGCACGGGCGCTTTTTTGGTGCCGCGATGCGGTCCCGGTGCCGGCGGGCTGTTTGGTGCCTCGCTGGTCCTCGGCTTTGCCTGCAGGATCGCTCGACTACCAAACAGCCCGCCGGCACCGGGACCACTTCGTCCAAAAATCACCCGTAAAGGCGCGTTAGCCTAATTAAATCTATCCCTTAAGGAATGCTGCTCGTTGGCGTTGTTTGGAGCGCGGTGGCGATGTGCTTCAAGAGACAGTGGCATTACCATTTGTTTTTACAAGTAAAGAGGCCCGTTTCTCTGGGTTGGGGAAACGGGCCTCTTTTTGTCTCTGGGCTTGTGGATTGGCGAAGACAATAACCGCTGGCAACTATTTTGAGTTCTTGATGCGGCGTGTGGCTGTGGCGGTTATTCCGAGTCCTGCGGCGGCGATTCCTGCGAGTGCGATTGCGCTCGGTGCGGTGTCGCCCGTGTTTGCGAGCTTGCCGGGCTTGCCGCTACTCGCGTTCGCTTGCTTGGTGGAGCTCGGCGTGGCGCCTTTGCCGGTCGCGGGCGAGCTGGCGGGCTGTGCCGTTTCGGCCGGCTGCGCTGAGCTGGAGGGTTTTGTCGTCTCGGCGGGTTTCGTTATCTCGGGCGAGGTGGCCTTGTCTGCCGCGGCCTTTGCCTCTTCGTATGCCTTGCAGGCGTCGTCATAGGCCGCTTGCGCCTTTTCCAAATCGCTAAGGAGCGCATTTCGCTTGGCTATGTCCTCGTCGATGTGGGCTTTAGCTTCCTTTGCCTCACTTTCGAAATACTGAACCTGTTTTTCTTGGCTTTCGAGCCGGCGTTGGTAGCGGTGAAGATCATCTTCACAAGATTTTTCTCGCCTTTCTGCCGACATGATCTTACTTCGCAACTGCTTAATAGTTTCGTTAGAAGCTCCGTCGTCGATTGCCTTATTTAATTCTGCCTGAAGGCCGCTTGTCCGGTTGTGGGCCTCATCGTATTTGGCTTGGGCTGCATCGACGTTCGCTTGCATGGCGGGAAGGCGTTCCCTCCGTTTGGCGGCTTCCGTCACCACCATGTCGTAGATCTCTTGAAAAGCGGCAATGTCATCATCGATTTCCGCAAGTTTTTCGGGACTTGCGGCGTTTTTTGCGCCTCGAGGTTTTTGAGCGCTTCCTGCATGGCTGCATACGCTTTTTCTTTTGCGGCGGCCGCATCTTCCGTCTGCAAGGCAACTGCACCGGTGGGGGAACTGGTTTCTGCCGCGATCGCCGTTACGGGGGGGGGCGATTCCCGCGACAAGCGCCGCGGAAAGGGCGATGCCCACAGTTGCTCGTCTTGCTCTTCTTGCGAGAATGTCGTTCATCTCGGCACCTCATTTCAAGGGTCGGCGGCTCGGCTGGTAGCACTAAGGTAAGTATACCAAGTGGTCGACCCGACACTGGCTGGGTGTGCACGTGCCTCTCCGCTTCTTTGGAAACCGAACCCCATTAGAAATGACGAGTTGTTTACGCTTCTTTTGGGCTCACCGTACTATCATGATTCGAATTGAGTGTGAATGATGATAGGGAGCGCCTTTTTATGATTGAGCTGCTCAGGCGTTTTGGTGGCAAGTTTCGCCGATATATGGTGATTGGCCCTGCGTGCAAGTTAATCGAAGTGATCTTTGACCTGCTTACGCCGCTGGTGATTGCCCAGATGATCGATAAGGGCATCGGCGCACACGATGTCAACGCCGTCGTCCACTACGGCATGGTGCTTGCCGCCATGGCCGTGATCGGCATCTCGTTTACGCTCGTCTGCCAAAAGATGGCGGCGCTCACCTCACAGGGCATGGGCACCGATATCCGTGGTGCGCTCTACGAGCGCATTAATAAGCTGAGTTACGCCGAGCTCGACCGCTTCGGCACGCCGTCGCTCATCACCCGCATCACCAACGACGTTAACCAGGTGCAGCTCGCTGTGGCGCTGGGCGTACGCATGCTCATCCGCTGGCCCTTCTTGGCCGTGGGCTCCATGTGCGCGGCCCTTGCCATCGACCTTAAGCTCGGCATCATCTTTTTGATCTGCACGCCCGCTATCGGCCTGGTGTTTTGGTTTGTCATGGCGCGCTGCATTCCCTACTACAAGCAGCTGCAGGCAAAGCTCGACCGCATCGCGCTCATTTGCCGCGAGGGCCTTTCGGGCGCCCGCGTGGTTCGCGCCTTTGTACGCGAAGATCACGAGCGTGAGCGCTTCGCTCAAGCCGCCGATGACCAGGCCCATACCGCCATCGCGGTGGGCAAGCTCTCGTCGATCCTTAACCCCGTTACGTTTTTGGTGATGAACCTGGGCGTGTGCGCCATCCTGTGGGTGGGCGGCATCCAGGTCAACGTGGGCGAGCTCACGCAGGGTCAGGTCATGGCGTTTGTGAACTACATGACGCAGACCCTGACCTCCATCGTGTACGTCGCCAACCTGGTTGTGGTCTTTACCAAGGCGAGCGCCAGCGCGTCGCGTATCAACGAGGTGCTCAATTGTGAGCCGAGCATCACCGACGAGGGCAACCAGCCGGTCGCGCTGCCCAAGCCGGGCAATGCCGCCCCAGTTCCCGCGCTGAGCTTTGACCATGCGAGCTTCTCCTTTGGCGCGGGCGCGGCAAATGCCGTCAACGATGTGACCCTGGAACTCCCACTGGGCAAGACGCTCGGCATTATCGGCGGCACGGGCAGCGGCAAGTCCACGCTCGTCTCGCTCATCCCGCGCCTGTACGATGCGAGCGCTGGCAGCGTGTGCGTGATGGGTGCTGACGTGCGCGCCTGGCGGCTCGACCAGCTGCGCCATGTGGTTGCGACCGTTCCGCAACGCGCGTCGCTCGTGAGCGGTACTATCCGCAGCAACCTGACCTGGCGCGACGAGGCGGCGACCGACGATGAGCTCTGGGCGGCGCTCGACATGGCGCAGGCCAGCGAATTCGTGCGCAACAAGCCCCAAGGCCTGGATGCCCCGGTCGAGGCGGGCGGCAAGAACTTTAGCGGTGGCCAGCGCCAGCGCCTGACTATCGCACGTGCCTTGGTGGGTTCGCCTCAGATATTGATCATGGACGACTCCGCCTCGGCGCTCGACTTTAAGACCGACGCGGCGCTTCGTCATGCCATTCGCGAGCGCAGCGTGCGCGGTGCCGCCGAGGGCGGGCTGCCGCTGACGACCGTCATCGTGAGCCAGCGCGTCTCGACCGTGCGCGATGCCGACATGATCTGCGTGCTCGATCACGGTTCGGTCGCGGGCCTGGGCACGCACGATGAGCTGTACGCGACCTGCCAGCTCTATCGCGAGATTTGCCAGTCGCAGCTGCGCCGCGAAGAGCTCGAGGGCCAGCAAGGGAGCGCGTTGCCCGCGTCCGCCCAGACCGCCCCTGCATCTGTTTGCGCAAAGGAGGGCTGCTAAATGAATCCGTATACTTCTTCCGGTTCGGTCGCCACGATGACGGCCAATGTGTCCGGCAACGATAACCTCAACGACCTGGGTGACGGTCCGCGTCAGCCCGGCGACCCCGAGCGCTATCCCGCCGGTGCGGTGACTCGCCGCCTGCTGGGCTATGTTCGTCCGCACCGCGTCTCGTTTACGGCGTCGTTTGTGAGCGCCGCCATCTCGGTGATTCTGCAGCTCTACACGCCTATCCTTATCGGCGAGGGTATCGACCTGATCGTTGCCGCGGGCCAGGTGGATTTCGATGCACTGCTGCCGCTCGTTACCAAACTCGCGCTCGTCGTGGTGGGAGCGTCGGCCTTCCAGTGGCTGCAGGGCTACTGCGTCAACCGCCTGTCCTACGAAACGGTGCGTGACATGCGCGTGGAGGCAAGTGACAAGCTCAGCCGCATGCCGCTCAGCTTTATCGACAGCCATGCTCACGGCGACCTTATGAGCCGCGTGGTCAATGACGTCGACCAGGTGGGCGACGGTCTGCTGCAGGGCTTCACGCAGCTTTTCACCGGCGTTATCACCATCGTGGGCACGCTCGCGTTTATGCTCTCCATTAACCTGGCCATGACGCTCGTGGTGGTGCTCGTCACGCCGCTTTCCATCTTTGCGGCCGGCGCCATCGCCAAGCTTTCCAACAAGAGCTTTACGGCGCAGCAGCGTATTCAAGGGCAGCTCGGTGGTCATATCGAGGAGTACGTAGGCGAGCAGAAGCTTGTCGACGCCTTTGCCTACGGCCCCAACGCCCAAGCGCGCTTCGACGCGCTCAACGCCGAGCTCTATACGGCAGGTGAGCGCGCGCAGTTCATGGGTTCGCTTTCTAATCCCGGCACGCGCTTTATCAACAACATCATCTACGCCGTTGTCGCTGTGATCGGCTGCGTGGGCGTGATCACGGGCGTGCCGGCGGCGCTCACGGTGGGCGGCGTGCAGATTTTCCTGTCCTACGCCAACCAGTACACCAAGCCGTTCAACGAGGTTACCAACGTCATTACGCAGATCCAGACCGCGTACGCCTCGGCGCGCCGCATTTTTGCACTGCTCGATGCCCGCGAGCAGGAGCCCGATGCGCCAGATGCCGTGGAGCTTGCCGCCCCGCAGGGCGAGGTGACCTTTGAACACGTGGACTTTAGCTACGTGCCCGACCGCAAGCTGCTGCAGGACATCTGCATCGAGGCTAAGCCCGGCATGCGCTTTGCCCTCGTTGGCCCCACAGGCTGCGGCAAGACAACGCTCATCAATTTGCTGCTGCGTTTTTACGATATCGATGCCGGTCGCATTGCGGTCGATGGCCGTTCCTCGCGTGACTACACGCGCGCAAGCCTGCGCCGCGCCTTTGGCATGGTGCTGCAAGATACCTGGCTGTTCGAGGGCACCGTGGCCGAAAACATCGCCTACGGTTGTCCCGATGCCACACGCGAACAGGTTATCGAGGCCGCCAAGCGCGCGCATGCGCACAAGTTTATCGTGCAGCTGCCAGGCGGCTACGACACGGTGATCGGCGAGGACGGCGGCACGTTTAGCCAGGGTCAAAAACAGCTGCTGTGCATCGCGCGCGTCATGCTCACCGATCCGGCGATTCTGCTGCTGGACGAGGCGACGTCGAGCATCGATACCCGCACCGAGCTGCAGGTGCAGGCGGCATTTGACGAGCTCATGGCCGGTCGTACCAGCTTTGTTGTGGCGCATCGCCTTTCGACGATTCGCAACGCCGACTGCATTCTGGTCATGCGCGACGGCCAGATTATCGAGCGCGGCACACACGACGAGCTGCTAGCGGCAGGCGGCTTCTACGCCGAGCTCTACCGCAGTCAGTTCGCCCAGTAAGCAAGCCCGTGGGGCAAATTAATCAATCGACAGACGGTGGTTTACATCTGTCACGTTAGTACTAAGATATTCATCTAATAAATTGCATTAGTGGCTTTAGTTTTGGGGGAAACGAGGCAGCGTGACTATGACGTGCGCTTTGGTGGTTAACAGCAAGAGCGGTAATACCAGGATGGTTTCGGGCGCGATCAAGCGCGCTCTGCAGGCTGCGGGCGTTGAGTTTGTCCATGCCGCGGCGTTGAGCGACGATGCGGATGCAGATCAGGTTGCGCTCGAGGCGCAGGGCGCCTGCGCGGCCGACACGGTGCTCGTCGGTTTTTGGTGCGACAAGGGCGCGTGCACGCCTTCGGTCGCGGCGTTGCTCTCCGCCTTGCACGGCAAGCGCGTGTTCCTGTTTGGCACCTGCGGCTTTGGGGCCGACCAGAGCTATTACCAGCAGATTGTTGACCGCATAACTTCCAATCTGGCCGAGGATGCCGAGCTTGCGGGCTGGGCGATGTGCCAGGGCAAGATGGGCCCCGCGGTCAAGCAGCGCTACGAGGCCATGCTCGAGCAAGATCCCGAAAACGCCCGATTTAAGATGCTGCTCGACAACTGGGTTGCCGCGAAGGACCATCCCACCAAGGAAGACCTGGACAACATGGCTGCAGCCGCCAAGAAGGCCGTGCTGGGAGAGTAGCTTCGCCGTTCGCGGTCCTTCGTGCAAAACAATACAAATGTGAAAGCCTCGAAGTTCTCGAGGCTTTTTTCATGACACGAGGGCGCCCCTTTATTGATGGAAGGCCTAGTAAGCTGATTGTTCTATGCCCGGATGTGTGCGGAGTGGGATGGGATTTCCGGATGGGTGGGGTTGCGGAAGCTGCGTCCCGGAATTTGCCTTTGGAATGGGATGCGGTTTCCCGGTGAAGGGCTCTGTGGAAACTACATCCCAGCATTCGGTCGAGAAATGGGATGTAGTTTCCGGTTGAGGGTCTTGGCGGAAAGTGCGACCCGGAATTTGTGATCGAAGCGGGATACGGCTTCCCAACGGGGCCACAAGCGGAAGCCGCATCCCACTCCGGACGGGAATTCTGGGACACGGTTTTCAGAGGGTTATGGGCTGCGAACTACATGAGGTTGTCATAAAAACTCTAGTAAAAGGGGTCGGAAATAAATGGCGCTTCCAGCAGTTTGTTTTAATGTGGGGGGGGGGTACCATTATTTTAGTTTCGCAAAAAAATGATCCCTCTATGGGGAAGTTGCGTAGGGGGTTAGTCACAGATATTGGATAAAACAGACTAATTTGGTGATAAATGACCACTTACGCCAAAATAGGTAGCATTTAGCGACAAAACATTGAAAAATGTGTAGCACATCGCTATGTTTTTATTACGAAAAGATTCCAAATGGCTTATTTCGGACTCACTTTTCAAGCGCCTTGCGGTTCCTGTTGAAACTTGCTGACCTTTGGATGGGTCGAATAGGTCCTCAAGGGGGATGAATTATCACTTTGGCTGCGCGTAGACTCAAACGATTTATTGCACTTTTGAGTAGCTTGGCGTTCGCGCTTGTCATAGCCCTTGCCGTTGTTTCTTTTGTGCCTCGCGCATTTGGATACATGCCCTTTGCTGTGCTTTCGGGCTCTATGGAACCCGATCTTCCCGTTGGCTCCATGGTGTTTGTCCGCCAGGTTGAGCCAACGGATATTACCGTGGGCGACAATGCAACCTTTTACCGATCGGACGGCGCCGTGGTGACGCACCAGGTGTACGAGATCGACCCTGCCGCGCAGACGATCGGCACGCAGGGAATCGCAAACAAAAATGCAGATGGAACCATCATGCACGATGCCGAGCAGACGCCTTTTTCACGCGTGATCGGCACTGTCTCTTTTTGTGTCCCTTACCTGGGCTTCGTTAACGCATATTGCACGACGATGCCCGGTTTGCTTGTTGTGGTGGCCGTTCTGGCGCTGCTGGTCGCGGCGTCGATAGTGCTCGATCGGGTGGTTCCCGACGAGCCTGCGGGCAAGCATGCCCGCGCGCATGCGAGGGAGCGGCGTTCATAGCGGCAGGGGAGAGGTGTCGGCAACGGCAAGGGCCGTTGCCGGGGAAGTCGATTTTCGAAAGGAAGAGAACGATGGAAAACAAGAAGAAAAAGCGCTACGGCATCATTGCCGCCCTGCTGCTGTTGGTGATGGCCGCCGGTGTGGGTACCTATGCATGGCTGACGGCGCAGGAGCACATTGACAACGTGTTCACGGTGGGTAGCTTTGGCCACCCGGAAAACAAGCCTGATCCGACCGATCCCGAGAAACCGGACCCCGATAATCCGAACACTGAAAAGGCCTACCTGTTCGAGACCCAGTGGGTTGCCAACTCCAAGATGGTTCCTGGCGCCACTGTGGCCAAGAACCCCAATGTCGGCATCAAGGCTGGCTCTGATGATGCATACGTATTCATTTACGTAAAGAATGCCATCGTCAAGCCTGGCACCAGCCTTGAAAAGACCCCGTACTTTACGCTCAAAAATACGAATTGGAAGCCCGTTGAGGGTCAAGTCAAGACCAACCAATCTGACAACTCTGGCAACCAGTACGTGAGCGGTCTGTTTATGTACTCCAAGAACTCTGCCGCAGAGAACCTGCCTGCAAAGCTCGAAGCCAACAAAGCAGAGCAGGACGTTTATACCGATGAGCTTTTCACTGCCGTGACGATTCCCTCTGCCATGAACAACACCGATGTTGTCGAGACTACTACTGACCCGAAACAGGCTCCCACGATGACGGTCTCTGCCTACATCTTTGGCGCGGGCCAGAATGGCACCGAGCAGGGTGAAAATGCTGACGCGCAGAATGCCCTTAAGCAGGCCAAGGAATGGGCTAAGACTCAGGC
>DXMF01000035.1 GCA_019414345.1 Collinsella sp. | reverse complement strand
CTCAAGGTGCACGCCTGCGCTGGTTCCCGGTTGCACCGGGCCGCGCGGCAAGGAGTTATATTGCCAGACCGGAGGGGCCCCGGGGGCGGGAATCTGGCCGTACACATTTCCTACACATCTTGTGATCCGACTAACGTTTGCCAGCCGTTACCTACCGCTCGCCGAGCATCTCTTTATATAAGGCAGTCTCATGGTTAAAGCGGATACGTCCCCCTAGCTAAAGCACAGCCAGCATCGAGCAACTCATCACGTTCTTCCACCGAGAACCCCTCGGCGTAGACGCGCACCAACGGTTCGGTCCCACTAGGACGGACCAGCAGCCACGTGTCATCCTCGAATGCCAAACGCAAGCCATCCATATGACTAACGTTTTGCGGCACCTTGCCACAAATCGACTTGGGGTTTACGCCCGGCAGCAGGGTTCGTAACGTTTCGGCATCTTCGGCCTCAAGGCGCAAGTCGCGTCGACCGTAACTCGTCTTACCAAAACTGTCCTCGAGTTGGTCGACCAGAACGCCCAAAGGCGCGTCCGTCTTTGCCATAAGCTCACACAGAATCAGACAGGCGAGGATTCCATCGCGCTCGGGCATATGCGCGGCGATGCCGATACCACCGGCTTCTTCGCCGCCCATGAGGACGCTGCCCTTCTTCATCTCCGCCGCTATATATTTGAAACCGACTGGTTTGACGGTCACGCGGCAGCCAAGCGCCTCGGCAATGCGACGCACGAGCGTCGAGCATGAAAGATTGACGACGACGCGCCCCTCCAAATTACGAAATTGAACCAAGTCGCCCAAAACGAGCGCCATGATCTGATGCGGATGTATATATCTGCCGCGCTCGTCAACCGCGCCGATACGGTCGGCGTCGCCGTCGGTCACCAGGCCAGCGCAAGCTCCGTCCTCGATAACCGTGCGCTCGCAAGCGTCCACCCACGGTTCAACGGGGTCGGGGCAGATATCTTCTTGGTCAGACGCCTGCCCGGCGTGAATCTCGTGCACCTCAACGCCAAGCTCGCGCAGCAAGTCAGCTAGATAGCCCTGGGCTGCGCCGCCCATGGGATCGACAACCACGCGCAAGTGCGCGGCGCGGATGGCTTCGGCATCGACAAACGATGCCACCGCCTGCATATAGTCAGGAATGATATCCGCGGTGCGATATTGCCCCTCGATCCCCATTGGCTCGGGATCCATAGTCTCTTCGAGCTCTTCGATGACATCCTGGTTGGCGGTCGAGCCGTCACCCATGCGAATCTTGAGGCACAGATAGCCCTGCGGATGATGGGACCCCGTCACCATGAGCGCGCCGCACGCTTCACCGTCATAAGCCGCCGCCCACGTAAGGGCAGGGGTCGGGACAGGTCGCGAAGCGAGCACGGCGTCTAGCCCGTGCGCTGCTAGCACGCCCGCCGCAAGCTCAGCGAACTCGCGCGCCAGGGGCCGGGTGTCGAACCCTATATATACCGTTTTGCCCGGATTGGTCTTTTGCCACAACTCGCCGACGGCATCGGCGATACGGGCAACGTTATCGGCAGTGAAGTCCTCATCGACGCGAGCGCGCCAACCGTCAGTTCCAAAATGAATTATCGCGCACACGCGCAGACACCTCACAGTGTTTGGATCATGGTACGCATGGGGTATACCCGCAACATGCACTCGGCAACCTGCCGGCACCAGCATTCACCATTTGGGCAAATGCTGCCGAGGACATGCAAGCAATAAAAAAACCGCCCCGTATGGGGCGGTCTGCCCTTTATATATCGAGCGCCTCGGCCATCGCGGCCGTAGTGATTGCCGTGGTTCCACAGCAACTGCCCACCATTGCGGCACCGGCATGTCTCCATTCGATGCATGCGCGCGCGAAAGCTTCGGGGTTCTCGTGCCATACGGGGCCATCCTGAGTCTGGACCGGATCGCCTACGTTGGGACGCACCGTGACGGGAGTAGTCGCCGATGCAACCATCCTGGGCACCGCCGCGTTCGCGGCCGCAAGCGAACAGCAATTAACACCAACCGAATTTGCGCCGTGTTTTTCGGCGTACAAAACGGCTGCCTCGATGTTGAGGCCATCGCCCAACAGGTCGCCTTTATCGTCAACGACAAAACTCACCAGAACAGGCATGCCATCGGCGGCATCTCGGGCGCCGGCAAGCATGGGCTGCAAATTACGGATAGACGTCACCGTCTCGATCAGCAGACCGTCAACGCCGGCGTTGAGCAAGGCGTGCGCCTGTTCGCGCGCAATGCCTCGGATTTCACGATACTCGGCAGAGTCCTCGGCAAACCACTCAATACCGATCGGGCCCATCGAGCCTAGCAGCAGCTGAGGGTGCGCCTGGCGGGCATCGTCGACGGCCCCGCGATTGACCTCCGCCACGGACGGCGCAATCTGGTCGTGCTTGAGGGCATAGCTCGATGCCTGAAAGGTGTTGGTAATGAGCACCTGCGCGCCGGCGGCGACATACAAGCGATGGATACGAGAAACGGTCTGCGGCTCGGCAAGGTTCCAAAACGCCGGTGGAATGTCGGCGGCATCGTACTCACTCAACAGAACACTGCCCATGGGGCCCTGCGCCAACAAGGTCTCGCTCGACAAGCGGCGCGTAAGTTCCTCGGCACCAAAGCGGTTGTAATAACTCGTATCCATATATATCCCGCTATTCCTCGACGCTGATTCCCTGCTTTTCGAGATAGGCGAGCCAGCGGCTCATCGTGTCCTCGGATAGCGCATGCTCCATCATGCAGGCCTCGGAATCGGCTCGCTCAAATTCGACACCGAGCTCCTGAACCAAAAACGTGCGGATGAGGCGATGACGGTACCAGATAGCCGTGCCAACCTCGCGGCCGCGATCGGTCAGGATCACCTTGCCGTAGTGCGATTGCTCGACAAGCTCGGATGCCTTGAGCGCCGAAACCGCTTTATTGACCGATGCCTTGGAGACGCCAAGGCGCTGCGCGATGTCGACCGATCGCACGCCGTTGGTTTCCCCCTCTTCGCTTTCAATGCGAACCATGCACTCCAAGTAGTCTTCGTTCGCCACCGTCAGATGTAGTTCGCGCGAGCTATTTGTCGTATCCATGATCTTCCGTCCCTTCTGCATTCAATGGCTGATTCTACCCCATCCAAGCGTCGTGGTATGCCGTGGCATACCGTGCTAGAGTTCTTGTTGCACACGACGACCAAGATTGGAGCGGTCTTTATGGAAAACACCACCACGAGCCCCGATGTCCTCGAGCGCTTTTTGCGCTACGTCCAGATCAACACGCAGTCCGAGGATGCAAACTGCGACCAGGTACCCTCGAGCGCCGTTCAGTTTGACCTTGCCAACATGCTGGCTGAAGAGCTGCGCGAGCTTGGTGCGGAAGATGCCCACGTGACCGAGCACGCCTATGTCTGCGCGCATATCCCCGCAAGTGCGGGCGCTGAGGACAAGCCCGCCCTGGGCCTGATCGCCCATCTCGACACCACCGAAGTTGCACCGGGTGCCGGCGTGAAACCGCACATCGTACACTACGAAGGCGGCGACCTGGTCTGCGGCACGGTTGACGGTAAGCCCGTTGCCATGAGTACCGCCAAGCTTCCCGCCCTGAACGACCTCGCAGGTGAGGACCTGGTCTGCAGCGATGGCACCACGCTGCTGGGCGCGGACGACAAGGCAGGCGTCGCCGAGATCATGTCGCTTGTCGCGCGTATCGCTCAGGACCCTTCTCTGCCCCATCCCGCACTCGGCATTTGCTTCTGCCCTGACGAGGAGATCGGCCACGGAGCCGAGCTGTTGGATATCGATACCTTTGGCTGCAAGTACGCCTACACGGTCGACGGCGGCCCCATCGGCGAACTGGAGTGGGAATGCTTTAACGCCGCCGAGGCGACCGTCTGCTTTGAGGGCCAGTCCATCCACCCGGGCGACGCTAAGGGCCGTATGGTCAACGCAGGCAATCTGTTCTGCGACTTCAACGCGTTGCTCCCCTACGCACAGCGCCCGGAGTATACGGAAGGCTACGAGGGCTTTTATCACCTTGAGGGTGTATCTGCGACCGTCGATCACGCCACAGCGCGCTATATCGTCCGCGACCATGACGCCGCCAAGTTCCAGCAGAAACTCGACCTTATTGATGCCGCTGCCTCGATGCTCAACCAGCGTCTGGGTGAGGAGCGCGTGACGGTCGAGATTAAGCAGCAGTATCGAAATATGGCCGAGATCGTTCGTGACTATCCCGAGCTTATTGATGTAGCCAAGGAAGCCTACCTTGCCTGCGGCGTTGAGCCCCAAGTGCTGCCAATTCGTGGCGGCACCGACGGCGCCCAGCTGTCGTTCCGCGGTCTGCCCTGCCCCAACCTTTCCACCGGCGGCTATTGCTACCACGGCGTCAACGAGTTCGTCCCGGTCAGTTCGCTCGTCAAGATGACCGACGTCCTGCAGGAACTCGTCGCCCGCTTTGCATAAGCCTGGCTGCATAAGCCCAAAAGACGAATCGCCCCGTCCTCAACCGAGAACGGGGCGATTTTTTTGCTGCAACGAGAACAGGTTGACGCACGCCAGCCTCTTAACGCAAGGAGTGTCCCAAACTGCCGGCACATAAGGAACGTCCCCAAGTGCCAAGTGCATCAAGAGTGCCCCCTTTGACCAGTCGTTTAAGAACGTCCCCAATGACTACCCATGTGCCAAGTGTTACGCCGATGCTATGGCACCGACAGACACTATGACCCAATCCGAGGGCGCTAAAAA
>DXMF01000034.1 GCA_019414345.1 Collinsella sp. | reverse complement strand
CCGTTGCCGCGCCCCGCAGTGCCCGCTTCCCCCGAGAACAATTATCAGTGCAGGTTGTAGACGAGTTTGGCGTGTTTCAAGGGCGCGGTAAGCATTTGCCGTTCCAAGCGATGTTGCGAACGCAGACTGGTGATTGCTTGCTGGCTTGTGGTGGTGTTTGGGTTGCTAAGCGAGGGCTGCTTGTTGCGTGGGTTGGTTTTATTGGTGTGGGTTTGGACACTGTATGGAGATGACGATGGCTGGAGCGGGGTAGGGAGTTGTGGTGCGGATTGGGGATGCTGGGTGGCTGGCCGATTGCGTGCAACGGCCTAACGCGTTGTTTGCGGTGCACGGCCAATAGATCTCTGTAGGGGGCCTACCCAACGTAAGGCGTCTGAAGGCATTTCCCTGGAAGCTCGGGCTTCCTGGATATCTTGGCGATTAAGATGCGCCCCATGCTCAGCCGGCATATAGAATGGACTGTGGACGTGACGATTGCCTGCTGCTGACATGTTGGTTAATCGACGATGATGGCAGCGACGGAGATTGATTGGGGCAGTCGGCATGTTCGCGAGCGAAAAGGCGGCCCTGCTCGGCGATGTGCCGACTTTTATTGTAGCGAAGGCGTTGGTGACGCCGAGAGGCGGCAAGGCCGACAAAACTATTGCGAAGGCAAGGGATCAACATGGCATTTGAAGCACGTCAGAGTACGGTTGGAAAGCTGCTTAATGACTCAATCTATAGAATCCCTCGCAATCAGCGCGCTTACGTGTGGGATGAGCATAACTGGAAAGATCTATTCGAAGACATCAAGCTTGTGACAGAGGAAGTTGCTACGTCGCATTTCATCGGTTCGATAGTGCTGATGGAGGAAGAAGAAGAAGACAGCCTCGGGGTTTTTACAATAATTGATGGTCAACAAAGAGTTATTACCCTAACGCTCTTGCTGTCTAGCCTCATGTTCGCTTTCAAGAAAAGGAATATGATTAACCACGCTAATGGCACAAAAAAATATCTAGTGGCGATAGATACTAAGGATGTTGAGCACGCGATCGTCGCTCCGGATAATCATTTATCATTAACGAGGATCGTCGAAGGAGTAATTGCTATCTCTCCTGAAGATGCGGCTGCCATGTCTGCTGTGGCTTTCTCGAAGAGCAAACGCGCGTCCGGATCAAAAGACGAACTGATCGTTAAAGCCTTCCAATATTTCAGTGCAAGTTTCGCCAAGATGAAGGATGAGGAGTTGCTGGCCTTCAGGGATGCGGTCATTTCTGTCGCATATGTAAACATCAAATCATCGTCTGAGGAAGATTCGTACACAATATTCGAAATATTGAATGCGCGAGGTATCGAGCTTGAGGACCATGAGCTTCTGAAGAACTATATTATGCGCTATATCCATCCTATAGAAAAGCGCGATGATGCAAAACAGGTATGGTCGGAAATTGAAGCAACAGTCGGCTCGAACATGAAAGCTTTTTTGCGTCACTACGCAATTCAAAAATATCGCCTAGGTCAAGGCGACAAGGATGGAGCATATAAGAAAATAAGGGATTTTACGGATCCAAAGAAGGCTGCTGATCTTCTCTATGATTTAAGGCTAAAAGCCGGATATTATGCAGAGATTGTCGAGCCAACCAGCGATGACAGAAATGCGGAAATCTTGAGTTTCTTAAGAACACACAATGTCCGCGTCTTCAGGCCGCTTCTTATGAGTTTAATGCACGCTCGCGAAATAGAGCAGCTAACGAGCGAGCAGTATGATGATGCGATTGGATTTATTTACCGGTTCTATATTTGCTATAAGATAATCGGGGGAATGGAGTCGAACCACCTATCGGATTCGATCGTGAAACACTCATACGCAATCGAGTTGAACTGCACCCAGCAAGTGTTAGATGAGTGGAAAAATAGTTTTAACGAAAAACTGCCTTCAGAAGAAACATTTCGAATTAATCTCCTTTCGCTTGGATGGTCTCATTCGTGGCCGTTGTATAGCGAAACAAAGTTGAAGGATCGCTGCAAGTTGGTCCTTGCCTTGCTCGAGGAGCTTAAGTCTGGTGTTAGGGTTTCTGAGGCATTCACAATAGAGCACATTCTTCCGGATTCGCAGGCTCAGGAAAACTCGATTATTGGGAACTTGCTCATGCTAGAAGAGCGACTTAACGCGAAATGTAAAGACAAATCGCTTAAGGAAAAGCTGCCCATATACGCTGAATCGCGTTATGCCACTACAAGAGCTTTTGCTAAACGCTATGCGAATGGTTGTTTTGACGTTAAGAAGCGCGTTGATTTTATCGCGAAAGATTTGTTTGAAATGGTCATCCACTAGCTTGCACCGCGCGGCCGCGGCGCTTGAGCTCGTCAAGAAGTGCATCGACCCGGCGATAAGGCGGCAGGCCGAAGGGTTCGAATGGGATCCGAAAGCGCTGGAGTAGGCTCTCGCGTGGCCATAGGAAAGGTAAGGGTGGAAACCGATGGCGGACAAGGAGCGACCAAGGTGAACGAGGATGACATCATCGGCGTCGTGAGGGAGTACCTCGAGGACAAGGAGAACTCGTACGCCCTCATGCTTACCGGGGAATGGGGATGCGGGAAAACCTACTTTGTCGAGCACGCACTGACCGAGAAGCTGGAGGAGGATGAGAGCCGGCATCCCGTCGTGGTGGCGTCCGCCTACGGCGCCAAGGACTTAGCGGAGCTCTGCGGGGCGATTGAGTCTGGTTTCATCTCGAAATACGCCATAGGGTGCGCGGCCGGCGGGGAGAGGGGCAGG
>DXMF01000033.1 GCA_019414345.1 Collinsella sp. | reverse complement strand
TTCGAAAACACAATATGTTGTGTTTACAGCAAAGGCGGGATGCCACCTGTGGCACCCCGCCTTTCAACCTCAACCTTCAAGTTGACCTTGAGGCGATTTTTGCGTCCTTTTACATGGCGTTCACATCGCCCCCAAACTCCCCCACCCAAGGCCCGTGCGGCCCACCACCGCGACGCCAAGTGGCGAAAAATGGGACGGGCCCCAGATTGCCCATGCGCGCGCAAAAGCACGCCGCGGCAATCTGGAGCCCGTCCCCAAATACCTATAAATATGCAGGTCAGCGATGTGTTAACGATGTGCCAGCGGGTGCGCCGCCAAATAGACCTCGGTCAGTTGCGTACGATCGACATGCGTGTAGACCTGCGTGGTCGATATATCGGCATGTCCCAAGATCTCCTGTAGCACACGGAGGTCTGCGCCGCCCGCAAGCATATGGGTGGCAAAGGAGTGACGCAGCGTATGGGGATGGAGCCCCACCAGTCCCACCTGGCGCCCGTAGCGCTCACAGATGGCATGGATGCCCTGGCGCGACAGACGGCGGCCGTTCTTATTTAAAAAGACCGCCGAGGTCTCGGTTCCGCGGGCATGGGCCGCCAAGCGAGAACGCCCCTCAGTTACATAAAGCGTCAGAGCTCGCGCCGCGCTTCCCACCAGCGGGGACAGGCGTTCCTTCGAGCCCTTACCGCGAACGAGCACAAAGCCATCGTCGATATGGATATCGCCCACATCGAGTCCCACCAACTCGCTCACACGCAAACCGCATCCGTAGAGCACTTCCAAGATGGCATGGTCGCGCAAGCCCATCTCGCCCTCGGGGAAGTCTTGATCGAGCAGCGCCGAGACATCCTCCACCGATAGATACTCCGGCAAACGCTCAGCCTTTTTAGGCAGGCGCAACGCCGCCGTTGGATTTTGGGCCACAGCCCCATCGCGCACCAAAAAGGCATGCAGGCCCTTCACGGCCGCAAGCGCACGCTCCACCGAGGCATCCGAATAGCCCCCATCGCGACGGTCGGCGACAAAGCCCTCCACGACCTGACGGGTCACCTCTTCAAAAGACACAATACCCACCCGCTCCAGATAGGCGCAGTACGTCGTCAGGTCACGACGATAGGCCGCAATCGTGTTGCGCGCCAAACCCCGCTCGACCGCAAGGTAATCGAGATACTCCCCCGCCGCCACGGCGAGCGACGAGGGAGTAGCTTCGGTATGTTCCTTATTCGCCGGCACCCTTAGTCCGTAGCGAGGTTCATGGGCGTCACCTGCAGACGGTCGACACCCTCGTGCTGGCCGATCGAAGCGCGCACGAACTCGCGGAACAGCGGCTGCGGGTTGGTCGGGCGGCTCTTGAACTCGGGATGAGCCTGGGTTGCCACATACCACGGATGCACGTCGCGCGGCAGCTCGACCATCTCGACCAGGCGCTCGTCAGGCGACAGACCCGAGATAACCAAACCGGCGTCCTCGAGCTGGTCACGGAAGGCGTTGTTGAACTCAAAGCGGTGACGGTGACGCTCGTAGACGAGCTCCTCGCCATATGCCTCGCGAGCAAGGGTATCGGCGGCGAGCTTGCACGGATAGGCGCCCAGGCGCATGGTGCCGCCCTTCTCGGTCACGTCCTCCTGCGAGCTCATCAGATCGATGACGCTATACGGGCCATCCGGATCGAACTCGGAGGAGCTGGCGCCGGCAAGGCCGACGACGTTGCGCGCAAATTCGCACACGGCCACCTGCATACCCAGGCAAATGCCCAGATACGGAATCTTGTGCTCACGGGCAAACTCGGCCGCGAGGATCTTGCCCTCCAGGGCGCGCTTGCCAAAGCCGCCGGGGACCAGGATGCCCGAGGCGTCGCCCAGAACCTCGGAGACATTCTGCTCGTCGAGGCTCTCGCCGTCGACCAGCTGGACGTCCACATGGCGATCGTAGAAGACGCCCGCGTGATGCAGGGCCTCGATAACCGACAGATACGCATCAGGAAGCTGGGTGTACTTACCCACGACGGCAATCTTAACCTTGTCGGTGTGGTGGTTGGCATGGTTTTGCTTGCGCAGGAACTCATTCCATGCGCTCATATCGCGCTCGCGCGGATCGAGGCCAAGGCGCTCGCAAATGCGCAAGTCAAAGTCCTGCTCGGCGAGCAGCTGCGGCACGTCGTAAATGCTCGCGCAATCCTCGTTGGTAAAGACGCAGTCGGTGTCGACGTCGCAGAAACTCGCGATCTTGCCGCGAATGGCGTCGTCAATATGGTGATCGGAGCGCAGCACAATAATGTCGGGCTGGATGCCAAAGCTGCGCAGCTCCTTGACGGAGTGCTGCGTGGGCTTGGTCTTAACCTCGTGGGCGGCGGCGATATAGGGAACGAGCGATACGTGGATGTAGCAGACGTTCTCGGGACCGGCCTCCTTGCGGTACTGGCGGATAGCCTCCACAAACGGCTGCGACTCGATGTCGCCGATCGTGCCGCCCAGCTCGGTGATGACTACATCGGAGCCGGTCTGCTCCTCGATGCGGCGGAACTTATCCTTAATGGCATTGGTGACGTGAGGAATCACCTGCACGGTACCGCCCAAAAAGTCGCCGCGACGCTCGCGGGCGATTAGGCTTTTGTAGATGGCACCGGTCGTAAAGTTGGAATCGCGGGTCAGGTTCTCATCAATAAAGCGCTCGTAATGACCCAGGTCCAGGTCGGACTCGTAACCATCCTCGGTTACAAAGACCTCACCATGCTGGAACGGGCTCATGGTACCGGGGTCGACGTTCAGATACGGGTCGGCCTTCTGCATCGTTACTTTGTAGCCACGCGACTTGAGCAGACGGCCCAGCGAGGCCGCGGTGATACCCTTGCCCAGGGACGAAACCACGCCACCGGTTACGAACACATGCTTGGTCATATTGAGTTACCTGCGCTTCCCGTAGAAGTTGTTTATCCACATCTTACGGGTCTTCATTGTAATACTCGCGCCGCGGACCGTCCGCAATTTTTCTCGCGTGCGATTGCATTTCTCAATCTTGAAACAAAACGCCGCCCAGTTTCCCAAGCGGCGTCGCTATGGCAAGGGTTACATGCTGCTATCGATCAGCAACCTCGTCCTCAAGCATTTCTTGAACGAGCATGCCGGTACGGACGCCCTCAAGATACCACTCGCCACGTTCGGTGAGGCAAATGCCATTTGCAAGCTGACCGCCGTCGTCGCTATAACGCGAGACGACATCAATCATGCCTTCGGAATCCAAGCGATCGATTGCGGCGCGGGCACGATACGGCGAAACCCCCACGCGCTCGGCAAGCGTTTTGCGCGAGAAACCATACGGCCCGCCATTGTCTTCGGTTTGCTGGTCGATCTCCATCAACACCAGCACCTCGACACGCTTCATATCGTTGACACTCGCACGACCCTTGCCCGCCATAGCAGCCTCCTCAAACCGAGCACGAGCATCTAACGCGCCGTGCGCGACCGACACACCTCACGATGGCAGGTAATATCCATCATGCGGCATCCCGCTAAGGATGAAACAGTTACGGTTATTGTATACCGCTCAAATTGTTTCTAGGCAGGTAAACAGCTATTTTTCGCCGAAATAGACGCTTTATTGATCAAAAAGCCGTACCGGGCGCTAACCCGATACGGCCAAAATGCGATGCAATTAACGCAGTGCTTCAAACTTAGCGATGGAAGAAACCACGACGCTCAAACTTGGGCTCGCAGCACACGTTGATGCCCAGTTTACGCAACACCGTCTCGTCCGTCGGCGAGATAATCACGCTAAAGAAGGCATCGCAACCGCGCAGCTGCTCCAGGCCCGAAAGGACACGAGCGGCCGTCTCGCTCGTAGCCGAGGTGATCGACAGCGCCATAAGCGTCTCGTCGGTGTGAAGGCGCGGGTTTTTGCTGCCCAGGAAATGCGTCTTGAGCTTGCTGATGGGCTCAATCGCCTCATCGCTAATGACCTCGAGCTCAAGGTCGACGCCCGAGACATGCTTGAGGGCGTTCATAATGAGCGAACTTGCGGCGCCCAGGCGCGTGGAGGTCTTGCCGGTCACCACGGAGCCATCGGGCATGACCATGGCGCCCACGGGACCACCCGTCAGCTGCTCCCTGGTTAGGGCCGCCGAGCGCGCCGGCGAATAGTTCTTATCGATGCCGGCCTTCTTCATAATAATCTTGAGACGGTCGACTTGCTCATCCCCCACGCCGGTACGGCGCACATTTTCGACCGCGGTAAAGTAGCGGCGGACGATCTCCATCTTGGAAGCGTCGCGGCAGGCATCGTCATCGGTGATGGCAAAGCCGACCATATTGACGCCCATGTCCGTGGGGCTCTGGTAGGGGCTCTTGCCCAGGATCTTTTCCATCAGGGCGCGGACCACCGGGAAGGCCTCGACGTCGCGGTTGTAGTTGACCGTGGTCTTGTTGTAGGCCTCAAGGTGGAAGGAATCGATGATGTTGGCATCGTCGAGGTCCGCCGTGGCGGCCTCGTAGGCAATATTGACCGGATGCGTCAGAGGAAGATTCCAGACCGGGAAGGTCTCAAACTTGGCATAGCCGGCGGCAGTGCCGTGCTTATGCTCGTGATACAGCTGTGAGAGGCAAGTGGCGAGCTTGCCCGAGCCAGGGCCGGGCGCCGTCACGACAACAAGTGGACGCGTGGTCTCGACGAACTCGTTCTTGCCGTAGCCTTCGTCAGAAACGATCAGATCGACGTCGTGCGGATAGCCCTCAATGGGATAGTGCAGCTTGGCGGGAATGCCGAGTGCATTCAGACGATTGCGGAAGACGTCGGCAGCGGGCTGACCGGCATACTGCGTGATAACCACGGCCGCGACAGCAAAACCGTTGCCGCGGAACAGGTCGACCAGGCGCAAGACGTCCTCGTCATAGGTAATGCCCAGGTCGCCACGGGCCTTGTTCTTCTCGATATGGTTTGCATTGATTGCGATGATGACCTCAACATCATCGGCAATGCTCTTGAGCATGCGGAACTTGCTGTCCGGTTCAAAACCCGGCAGCACGCGGCTCGCATGATAGTCGTCAAACAGCTTGCCACCAAACTCCAAATAGAGCTTGCCACCAAACTGCGAGATGCGCTCCTTAATGTGAGCAGCCTGCAGCTCGATATACTTCGCGTTGTCGAAACCCTGGCGCATGTGTGGCTCCCGTCCCGTTTCCATTTAATGTCCTAGGCGATTATAACGGAGCCCGCCCTCCCCGATACCCAGACCATCAACAGGCACCAACCAAACACGCTCACCACAACCACCGGGGACCCGGGGCAGCTCGTTTGGAACGGGGAACAAGTCACTCAGCACCAACAATGAAAACGTCGCAGGCAGAGCTGAAGCCAGCGAACGGGCACCAGAGCGAGCAAGCTTCCCCCTGCACCAACAAGGGGAACGTCGCAGGTGGAGCATAAGTCAGCGAAAGCCCGTCAGAGCGAGCAAGGTGACGTGAAAGAGGAGGGCATAGGCCTTTTGGCCATGCCCGACGATTGAACGTCAGATTGCCGCTCTGGCGGGTTTGCAGCGTCGACCGGTTCCGCGGTTTGGTAAAACCGCGGAACAAAAAAGCGCCCCCTCCCGCGCACGGAACGGGAGGGGGCTAAAGGTAGGAGTCTACCGGTGGGTTGACCCCACCGGACAGACGATGACCAGGTGATCCTTTACAGGATCGTCAAGGTTTCCGTGGGGTACCCGTTGGGTACTTAGAGCATCACGCAAGCGACGGTCAGGATGATGGCGCAGACGACGGAGAGAGCGACGATGAGCTTAAGGGCAAACTTGAGCCAGGTCGTCCACTCGATCTTGGCCAGGGCGAGACCGCCCATGATGGCGCCGGAGGTCGGGGTGAACAGGTTCACAACGCCGATGGCAGAGGAGAAGATCATGACCATGACCTCGGGCGAGAAGCCGAGCTTAACAGCCAGCGGTCCCATGATAGGCATGGAGACGGTAGCCATACCAGAGGTCGAGGGGATCAGGAAGGACAGGCCGAAGTAGACCAGGAAGCTCATGGGAGCGAAGATCACGCCGGACAGGCCAGCCAGAGCATTGGCGGCAGCGTCGAGGACGTAGACGTCGAGGCCGGTGTTAGCCATGAGGACGGAGATACCACGGGCGAGGGCGATGACGAGAACAACGGACATCATGTCGGCAGCGCCGGTGATGAAGGTGTTAACGATCTGCTTCTCGGACAGGCCACCGATGATACCGATCAGGACGGCCATGAGGAAGAACCAGGTGGAAGCCTCGTCGAAGTACCACTGGCCAATGGGCAGGCCGGTGATCAGGGCAGACCAGCCCTGGACGACGGCGTTACCGTCGGCGTCGTAGACAGCGCCAGCGTCGAAGAAGTTGGCGACGCCCTCGTTGAGGTCGGCCAGCGGAATGAAGCCGACGATCATAACGACGAAGGTGAAGGCAAAGGCGATCAGAACACCCTTCTGACGACCGGTGAGCTTGACCTCATTGTGAACCTCGGAAGCAGCCTTGCCGTGAGCCTCTTCGGCGTCCTTGAGCTCCTGCATCGACAGGATGGTGGAACCCTTGTCAGCCTTGACCTTCTTGGCATAGCTCATGACGAAGAAGATGGACATGGCAGTGGTAACAATCCACAGGACGGCACCGAGGCCGATGATGATGGACTGGTTGACCTCAATGCCAACGCCGGTCAGAGCGTCGACGGCAGCGCCGACGGCGAACGGGTTAACCGTGGAGCCCAGGCAGCCGCAGCCAGCGCCGAGCAGGACGGTAGCGGCGCCGACCATCGGGTCGAAGCCAGCGGCCATCATGGTAGCGGCAAGCAGGGCGTAGAAGGGAACGGTCTCCTCGCACATACCATAGGTGGTACCACCGAGGGAGAAGATGAGCATCAGCACGGGAATGAGCATGATCTCGTTGCCCTTAAGCTTCTGCACCAGGACGGCGATGCCGTTGTCCAGGGCGCCGGTCTCGGTCATCATGCCGAGGAAGCCGCCCAGGATCATAACGAAGAGGCAGACGGGCAGAGCGTCAGCGAAGCCCTTAATCGGGGCGGTGCAGAAATCGCTCAGACGGGCGGCAGTAACCGCGCCGCCGGACGTGCCGGAGACGATAACGGTAATCACTGCAACAATTGCCAGCAGAGCAAGAAGAATGGTGAACGATGAAGGCATACCGCGCTTTTTCTTAGCGGTCTCAGTCATAGTTCTCATCCCCCCTTCATAAATCATTTACTGATCTCGCCCGAAGCGGCTCTTCCGTGCCGTGCCTGCCGCTCGATCGAGATTTTTACCAGATAAAGCCGCTCGGGGTGTTCAACAATACACCCCGAGCGAGATGCTAGATGCACTTACTTGAGCGTGGCGTACATGACGGCCTTGATGGTGTGCATGCGGTTCTCGGCCTCGTCGAAGACCTTGGAAGCGGGGCTCTCGAAGACCTCGTCGGTGACCTCCTGCTCGGTGATGCCGAACTGCTCGCACTTCTCGGCGCCAATCGTGGTGTTGGTGTCGTGGAAGCTGGGCAGGCAGTGCAGGAAGATGGCACCCGGGTTGGCCATAGCCATGACCTCGGAGGTGACACGATACGGGGTGAGCTGAGCGATGCGCTCGGCCCAGACCTCGTCAGGCTCGCCCATGGAGACCCACACGTCGGTGTAGATAACGTCGGCACCGGTGACGCCGTCCTTGACGTCGGTGGTCAGCTTGATGGTGCAGCCGTTGGCCTCGGCGATGGGCTTGCAGGCCTCGATGACGTCGTCAGCGGGCATGCACTCCTCGGGGCCGCAGGCCACGAAGTTCATGCCAAGCTTGGAGCAGACAACCATGAGGGAGCGAGCAACGTTGTTCTTGCAGTCGCCCATGAAGACGAGGGTCTTGCCCTTGATGTCGTAGTTGAAGTTCTCCTGGACGGTCAGGATGTCGGCGAGCATCTGGGTGGGATGCCACTCAGTGGTCAGGCCGTTCCACACGGGCACGCCGGACTTAGCAGCGAGCTCCTCGACATCGTCCTGGGCAAAGCCACGGAACTCGATGCCGTCATACATGCGGCCGAGAACGCGGGCGGTGTCCTCGATGGACTCCTTCTTGCCCATCTGCGACGAACCCGGATCGAGGTAGGTGACACCCATGCCCAGATCCATGCCGCCGACCTCGAAGGCGCAGCGGGTACGAGTGGAGGTCTTCTGGAAGAGCAGAACGATGTTCTTGCCCTCGAGATAGCGGTGCGGAACGCCAGCGCGCTTCATGTCCTTGAAGTTCTTGGAGAGCTTGAGCAGGTACTCGATCTCCTCGGTGGTGAGGTCGAGGAGCTTGAGGAAGCTACGGCCGGAGAGGTTAACACCCATGGTTCGTTTCCTTTCGAAGAAATGAATTACGTAAGTAATTAGTGTTGCCCGTTTGACGGGCGAAACCGGTGCGGTTGTAGGGGGACCGCACCGGAAACGGAAAGACTTAGAGGTCCTCGCGCCAGAAGGGCATGCTCATGCAGCGCGGGCCGCCGCGGCCGCGGGAGAGCTCGGCGGAGGGCACGACGAGAAGGTCCAGGCCCTCCTTGTACAGCACGTCATTGGTGACGGTGTTGCGGGCGTAGACGCAGATCTTGCCGGGCTCGACGCACAGGGTGTTGGAGCCGTCGTTCCACTGCTCGCGGGAGGCCGCGATCGGGTCGCCGCCGCCGCAGGGGATCAGCTTGACCTGGTCGACGCCGGTGGCGTCCTCCAGGACGTGCTCGAGGGTGTCCTCGATCAGGCGGATGTTCACGTCGCCCGGGTTCTTGCCGGCGGTCAGCTCGTAGACGCGCAGGGTGCCCATGATGGCGGGGTGGATCGTGAACTTATCGACGTCGATCTGGGTGAAGACCGTGTCGAGGTGCATGAAGGCGCGCGAGACCGGGATGTCGAAGGCAAGGATGCGCTCGACCTTGGAGTCGGAGTTCCAGAAGATGTTCTGGGCCATGATGTCGATAGCGGCGGCCTGGGTGCGCTGGGAGATGCCGACGGCGAGGGTCTTCTCGTTGATGTTCAGCACGTCGCCGCCCTCGGTGTGGAACTGGCAGTCGCGGCGGAAGTACAGGGAGACGTCCTTGTAGTCGGGGTGGTACTTGAAGATGTACTTGCCGTACAGGGTCTCGCGGTTGCGGGTGACGGAGTACATGCGGTTGAGGTTGACGCCCTCGCCGACGACCGCGAACGGGTCGCGGGTGAAGTAGAGGTTGGGCATCGGGTCGATGATCAGGTCGGACTCGGACTCGGAGTTGACCAGGGAGTCGAGGGTCGTGGACGCCGTGAGGGGCATGTCGATCTCGGCCTTGGTCATGCCGGCCATGGTCTTCTTGACGAACTCGAGGTTGTCCTCGATGGAGTCCAGCTTCTCGCGGACGATCTGCGGCATGTGCTGGCCGCGGATGCCGGCCTCGGCGATGTACTGGTCGGTGAACTCGGCGCGGGCGCCGGGGGCCTGGTCGAACACCTCGGCGACGAGGTTCTCGAGGTAGAGCACCTCGACGCCCTGGTCCCTCAGGATCTGGGCGAAGGTGTCGTGCTCCTGCTGTGCGACCTCCAGGAACGGGACGTCGTCGAACAGGAGTCGCTCGAGCTCGTCGGGCGGCAGGTTGAGGAGCTCGTCGCCGGGACGGTGCAGGCAGACCTTCCTGAGCTTGCCGATCTCGGAAGGCACGTGCAGACCTTTCGTCATGGCCTCCTACCTTTCTTTCGGGCCCCTGTCAGGGCCGATTCGTTAGCGCCCCTCCGTGTGAGGCGTTATTGCTGACGACATATTTATATCCAAAATCAATCCATACTTCCACCTCGCCCCCGAACGGTTTTATATGAGGGGTGAACGGCATACACATATACTTCACGCATGGCATACTTTGATTAAATAAAGTGGATTTACGTGCTTAAACGCTTTTTAACCGCAAGATCAATTGAAACTAACCTTTGTTAAACCACCCCCAAATTGCATATTTCACGCAACGATATGAATATAATTCGCAATTCTCGCTGTGTCTCAACCATTTTGATTTTTATTCAGAAAAAAGTGCGTCCTATTCATTTTTGACAAACAGATTACCGTTTACCAGACGTTGGATACCGTTCACCGGAAGCTCAGTATAAGGCCCATCGAATACCCGATCGATCTTGCGTCTCCATTTGTAACAACTTGACTTTTTCGGCAGCAAAGACAAACAGACCCGTTCCCCAAAAGGGAGCGGGTCTGCATTCGGTACACCTAGGGTCCAGCAAGGTTTAGGCCTTCGAGAACCTCAAGGGACTAGCGATCGAGCTCGGCCAGTGCCTCGCCCAGAAGCCTCAGGCCCTCGCGAAGAACATCTTCGCTCGCGCAGTAGCCCAGGCGCGCTCCGCAGGGAAGCTCAAAACGGCTACCGGGGACCAACAGCACTCCCCTATCGGCCAGCAGGCGCTTGCAGAACTCCTCGTCATCCTCGGGAATATCCAGCTGGATAAACGAGGTTGACACGCCCTGCGGGGCCGTCCAGGAGACACGCTGCTGCGTATCGATCCAAGCCTGTGCGATATCTCGGTTACCAAACACGATCTTGCGGTTGCGCTCGAGAATCTTGTCCTTGTGCTCGAGCACGTAGGTCGCCAAAGCATCGTTAAACACGCCACCGCAGATCATGGTGTAGTCGCGGTAGGTGCGGATGCGGTTGGACACCTCTTCATCCGCAACGACCCAGCCCACGCGGGCTGCAGGCGTCGAATAGGTCTTGGACACCGAGTTGGTGACAATGGCCCTCTCGTACACGTCTGCCATCGACATAAAGGACTCGGTGTTCTCGAGCGGCAGATACACCTCGTCGCACAGCACGTAGGCGCCCACCGAGCGGGCAATCTCGGCAATCTGCCCGAGCATGTCTGCATCGAGCACCGTACCGATGGGGTTCGATGCGTTATTGATGCAGATAAGCTTGGTATTGGGGCGAACGAGGCGCTTGAGCTGTTCGATATCGGGTTTCCATCCGAGCTCCTCGCGAAGCTCCCAATACTCGACCTCGGCACCAAGCGTACGCGGGATCTCATAGAGCGGCGCATAGGTAGGCCACTCGGCAATCGCGTGATCGCTGGGCCCGACAACGGCCATGATGGCGTTGAGGTTGGCGCCCGTGCAGCCATTGGTCTGCAGAATGTGATCGGGATTGACCTCGCAACGATACAGCTTGGCGACCTCGGCCTTAAACTCCGGCGAACCCTCGATCCAGCCGTAGTTCATCTTCTCGCGATCCAGACGCTCGTAGAACGTAGCGCCGTCCTGCTCGTCGAGCGCGCGAAGCTCGCCCATGGTCAGCGACGAAATCGTCGACTGGGCAATGTCCCACGTAGCGCTCTTCTCCCAAACGTTGAGCCATTCCTCAACGCCAATTGTCTTGATATCCATGACTAAGCTCCAATCGCTAGAACACGGGGATGATGCCGGCAAAGGTCATGGGAATCGAGATGATGCCCAAAAGACAAAGAAGCCGACACCGTTGGGGTATCAACGTGACCGCCTCTAGACATAATGGACACCTTATCTGATGCTAATTTAACTTATTAGACAAGAATGGGGCGGTGCGAAAAACCCGCACCGCCCCATTGGGAGACATCTAATGGCAGCTAGATGTTTGCATTAAGACCCGTACGGTCTATGAAAACCTTAGAGGTCCTCGCGCCAGAAGGGCATGCTCATGCAGCGCGGGCCGCCGCGGCCGCGGGAGAGCTCGGCGGAGGGCACGACGAGAAGGTCCAGGCCCTCCTTGTACAGCACGTCATTGGTGACGGTGTTGCGGGCGTAGACGCAGATCTTGCCGGGCTCGACGCACAGGGTGTTGGAGCCGTCGTTCCACTGCTCGCGGGAGGCCGCGATCGGGTCGCCGCCGCCGCAGGGGATCAGCTTGACCTGGTCGACGCCGGTGGCGTCCTCCAGGACGTGCTCGAGGGTGTCCTCGATCAGGCGGATGTTCACGTCGCCCGGGTTCTTGCCGGCGGTCAGCTCGTAGACGCGCAGGGTGCCCATGATGGCGGGGTGGATCGTGAACTTATCGACGTCGATCTGGGTGAAGACCGTGTCGAGGTGCATGAAGGCGCGCGAGACCGGGATGTCGAAGGCAAGGATGCGCTCGACCTTGGAGTCGGAGTTCCAGAAGATGTTCTGGGCCATGATGTCGATAGCGGCGGCCTGGGTGCGCTGGGAGATGCCGACGGCGAGGGTCTTCTCGTTGATGTTCAGCACGTCGCCGCCCTCGGTGTGGAACTGGCAGTCGCGGCGGAAGTACAGGGAGACGTCCTTGTAGTCGGGGTGGTACTTGAAGATGTACTTGCCGTACAGGGTCTCGCGGTTGCGGGTGACGGAGTACATGCGGTTGAGGTTGACGCCCTCGCCGACGACCGCGAACGGGTCGCGGGTGAAGTAGAGGTTGGGCATCGGGTCGATGATCAGGTCGGACTCGGACTCGGAGTTGACCAGGGAGTCGAGGGTCGTGGACGCCGTGAGGGGCATGTCGATCTCGGCCTTGGTCATGCCGGCCATGGTCTTCTTGACGAACTCGAGGTTGTCCTCGATGGAGTCCAGCTTCTCGCGGACGATCTGCGGCATGTGCTGGCCGCGGATGCCGGCCTCGGCGATGTACTGGTCGGTGAACTCGGCGCGGGCGCCGGGGGCCTGGTCGAACACCTCGGCGACGAGGTTCTCGAGGTAGAGCACCTCGACGCCCTGGTCCCTCAGGATCTGGGCGAAGGTGTCGTGCTCCTGCTGTGCGACCTCCAGGAACGGGACGTCGTCGAACAGGAGTCGCTCGAGCTCGTCGGGCGGCAGGTTGAGGAGCTCGTCGCCGGGACGGTGCAGGCAGACCTTCCTGAGCTTGCCGATCTCGGAAGGCACGTGCAGACCTTTCGTCATGGCCTCCTACCTTTCTTTCGGGCCTTACTGGCCGAATGTATCAGCGCCCCTCCATATGGGACGCTGCTTGCTGACAGCTCTAGTTATATCCAAATTCCATTCGTAATGCTACCTCGCCCCCGAACGGTCAGCAAAGTACGATGAACGGTATATCGCATATGATTTCCCATGATGCACTTCAGTTTCGTAAAGCAGATTTTCCTAGGTAAACGTTATTTTTCTAGGAAATCAAGCTTGAACACTCAAAGTTATCCATGATTCAAAATTGCATAGTGAAAACGGTTTTCTGCATATAAATGACGCTTGCCCTCGATTCGACCTACATTCGATTATATTCAGCTTGCTATCATTCTTATTCATACATTCTCACCAGTTGAGTGAGGATATAGATCGCTTGCTCAAAGCACCGGACGTTAGTGCTTCGGCTTGTCAGCGTAAGAAGTAGGTAAAGATACCGTTCACGCGATACGTCCGTGCCAGCGGTCGACTAAATTGAGACAATAGTGAATTAGAGTTAGGCTACCGTCCCCTGCGGGGACTGAACGGACAGATGCATATGCCGAGCAAAATCGAAAAGAAACAAAAGGCCGCTAAGCTGCGCAAGCCGCCGCGCGACTTCTCGTACACGCAAAACCGAGAGCTTAGCTGGCTGCGCTTTGACAACCGCGTGCTTGACGAAGCCTTCGACGAGACCGTTCCGCTGTTCGAGCGTCTAAAGTTCGTGTCGATTTTCGAGTCTAACCTCGACGAGTTTCTCATGGTGCGTGTGGGCGGCCTGTCCGATCTTGCAGAGCTCAAAAAACAGCCTGTCGACAACAAGAGCAATATGACCGCCTCCGAACAGGTCGATGCTGTCATGGCAGAGCTGCCCGGGCTCCTTACCCGTTGGGAGTCCATCTTTAAGAGCATCGAGGACAAGCTCGACGCTCTGGGCGTTCACCGCGCCCGCATCGATTCGCTTACGCCCGAGGAGCGCACCTTCGTAACCCGCTACTTCCAAGCCTACGTGTCGCCGGTCATCTCGCCGTTGGTCATTGACCCGCGCCATCCCTTCCCCAACCTGCGCAACGGCGCACTCTATCTGGCTTGTGGCCTGGACGGCGTCACCGACGAGGAGAGCCTGCTGGGCCTTATCGAGATTCCCACCTCGATGAACCGCGTGGTCGAGATCCCCTCGCCCACCGGCACCTACTCCTACATCTTGCTCGAGGACGTCATCCTCGCCTGCCTGGACAGTTGCTTTGGCTCCTATAAGCCGCTGGACCGCGCGCTGATCCGCGTCACCCGCAATGCCGATATCGACCCGGACGGCGAAGGCGTCGAGGAGGAAGAGGATTACCGCCAGCACATGAAGCGCATCCTCAAGAAGCGCCTGCGCCTGCAGCCGGTGGTGCTCGCCGTATCGGGCTCGCTCGAGAAGGCAACGCTCAAGACCATCCGCAAGGCGCTCGAGCTTTCTCGCCGCTCGGTCTTTACCTGCGATATCCCCCTTGACCTTGGCTACGTCTTTGGCATTGAGGGTAAGATTCCCGAGCACCTGCGCAATGAGCTCCTCTTTACGCCGTTTAAGCCGCAGCCCAATCCCACCATCGATATGGCCCGCTCCATCCGCGAGCAGGTGCTGCAGCACGACAAGCTGCTCTTTTACCCTTACGAGGCAATGAACCCGTTCTTGGACCTGGTGCACGAAGCAGCCTATGACCCCGAGTGTATCTCGCTGCGCATCACGCTCTACCGTGTGGCAAAGCAGAGCCGTCTGTGCGAGTCGCTCATCGATGCTGCCGAAAACGGCAAAGAGGTCACGGTGCTCATGGAGCTTCGTGCCCGCTTTGACGAGCAAAACAACATCGAATGGGCCGAGCGCCTGGAAGAGGCCGGCTGCACCGTTATCTACGGCTCCGAGGGCTTTAAGTGCCACTCAAAGATCTGCCAGCTCACCTATCGCGAGGGCATGGCGCTTACCCGCCTGACGCTTTTGGGTACCGGCAACTTTAACGAGAAGACGGCCAAGCTCTACAGCGACTTTATGCTCATGACCGCGCATCCCGGCATCGGCGAGGACGCCAACCTGTTCTTCCGCAACCTGTCGCTGGGCAACCTGCGCGGCGACTACCGCTTCCTGGGCGTGGCGCCCGTGGGCCTCAAGCCGCTCATCATGCGCGGCCTGGACCGCGAGATTCAGCGCGCCCTTGTCGGCGAGCCCGCCCGCGTGTTCTTTAAGCTCAACTCGCTTACCGACCGCGAGGTCATCGACAAGATTGCCGAGGCATCGTGTGCCGGCGTGCGCGTGGACATGATCATTCGCGGCATCTCGTGCCTCAAGCCCGGTGTTCCGGGCAAGACCGAGAACGTGCACGTGCGATCCATCGTCGGACGTTTTTTGGAGCATGCGCGCGTCTATGCCTTTGGCGTGGACTCGGACATGATCTACCTGAGCTCGGCAGACATGATGACGCGCAACACCGAGCACCGCGTGGAGATCGCCTTCCCCGTGCTCGACCCCACCTGCCGCGCCCTGGTGCACGAGTACATGGGCATGCAGCTGCGCGACAACGTGAAGGCACGCAGCCTGACGAGTGACGGCACCTGGGTTCCGGTGGAGCGCAAAGAGGACGAGAAACCCTTCAACTCGCAGGAAGCTCTGCTGGAGCGCGCGTATCGCAACGCCGAGGCCGCCGCGCAGCAGCGCGCACAGGAGAAGGAACGTGTGGCCGAAAAAGTTATCCAGGACGAGATTGAACATGGGGCGGCTGCCAAACCGGAAGCGGTTGCCGCTCTCCCGGTGAATGAGCCCGAGGCTGCCGCAGAGCCCGCCGTGGAGAAAGCGCCCGAGGCCGCTACTACGACTCCGGAGCCCGCCGCCGAGGCAAAGCCCGCCCCTGCTCCTGAGCCGCAGCCGGCCACACCCAAGGTCCAAGAGGTCCAGGCGACCGTCATTGAGCCCAAGCCTGCACCTGCACCTCAGCCCGAGCCGCAGGTCACCAAGCCCGCACCCGAGACGAGCGCCCGTCGCGATAAGCCCGCCGGCAAGACCAAGGCCATCGAGCGCCATCGCCCCGGTCGCGTGCGCATAGGCCTGGGCCTGATCGGCCTGGGTCTAAAGACGCTCATTACCGGCAAGACGAAATAGTCGTTTGTAGAAGCGCCCCGCATTTGAGGAAAGCCTCGGATGCGGGGCGCTTTTCCCTGCTACCATGGTGCGAATAACAACGCGAATGACAGGCAGGAATATGAAGCTCACTATAGAATCGATGACCTACGGCGCCGACGGGCTGGCGCACGCCGACAACGGCAAGGCCGTCTTTGTGCAGGGCGCCGTGGCAGGCGACACCGTCGAGGCCGAGGTCGTACAGGACGGCAAGTCGTTCATGCGTGCCCGCACCACCGAGATTCTGGAGCCAAGCCCCGATCGCATTCAGCCTCCCTGCCCCTTCGTGGGCATCTGCGGCGGCTGCTCGTGGGGCAATCTCTCACGCACGGCACAGCTCGCCGCCAAGGAGCAAAACCTGCGCTCCACGCTCGAGCGCATCGGCAAGTTCGCTCCTGAGCAGGTCGATGAGTTGGTACAGCCCATCTGCCACACCAAGGACGACTGGGGCTACCGCAATAAAATCGAGCTCGAACCGACCGTCGTCAACGGTCGCGTGCGTCTTGGCATGCACGGTGTCGACCCCAGCAAAATCGTGACCGTCGATACGTGCCCGCTGTTCGACAAGCGCTTCCCGAAGGCGCTCAAATCGGTCGTCGGCGCACTCAACTATCTAAGCGGCAGCCATGACTTGGGGCTCGAACGCGTGGGCATTCGCGCATCACGCCGCACCAAGGCACTCGAGGTCGCACTCTGGACGCCCACAGGCTCTTTTCCGCGCTCGCAGGTCTCCCGCGTGCTGGCGGACGCCGCTCACCCCACGAGCATCGTGCGCGTGATGAGCAAGGGCGAAAAGAAGGCCCGCCGTGTCTCCAAGGTCGAAATGCTCGCCGGAGAGGGCTCATGGACCGAGAATATCGCCGAGGGTCAGATGCGCTTGTCTGCCCCGTCTTTTTTCCAGGTCAACACCAAGGGTGCCGAGATTTTGATCGAGCTTGTCATGGAAGCACTCGACCCGCAGGAAGACGAGCTTGCCGTGGACCTGTACTGTGGTGCCGGCACCTTTACCCTGCCGCTCGCCCGCCGCTGCGACTTTGTCGCCGCCGTCGAGGCCTACGGCCCCGCCGTGCGCGACCTGCGCCGTAACCTGGAGATCAACAAGCTTGATAACGTCGACGTCATTGGCGGAGACGCGGTGCGCGAGTTCCCCGACCAGGATGCCGACGTCTTGGTGGTCGACCCGCCACGCGCAGGCCTCGCCCCCGAGGCGATCGACCTTATCGCCAGCACGAGTGCTCGCGATGTCGCCTACGTGAGCTGCGACCCGGCCACCCTGGCGCGCGATCTCAAACGCTTTGTCGAAGAAGGCACCTTCTTCCCCGTAAAGATCACGCCAGTCGACCTGTTCCCACAAACCTTCCACTGCGAGACCGTCGTCCACCTTAGGCGCAACTAGACTGTTTGCCCAAGGCCACGCCCGATGATTTTTCTGGGACGGGGATTAAATAATCAATTTGTACCAAATGATTATTTAATCCCCGTCCCTTTTTAAACATTGGGAAATCGAGCGTGGCAAGCGCATGTCTTCGGGGTATAAGACGCCTAATTGTATGCCGCTTTACGAAAGGAACTCTCATGCCCAGCGTTGCCGTTCTCGCCGCCGATGGCTTTGAAACGATTGAATGTCTGACCATGGTCGATGTCATGCGTCGCGGCGGCGTGCGCGCCACGCTCGTCTCGATCATGCCCACGCGCGAGGTCGTGAGCTCGCTGCAGATCCCCGTGACCTGTGATGTGCTCTTTGACGAGATCGACTTTGACGAGTACGACTGCGTCGTGCTGCCCGGCGGCCTGCCCGGTGCCACCAACCTGCGCGCCGACCAGCGCGTCTACAACGTAGTCTGCGATTTCGCCGCGACCAAGCACGTTGCCGC
This sequence comes from Collinsella sp., assembly GCA_019414345.1. Lineage (GTDB taxonomy): Bacteria > Actinomycetota > Coriobacteriia > Coriobacteriales > Coriobacteriaceae > Collinsella. The sequence continues at coordinate 48,100 of DXMF01000033.1, read as the reverse complement.
CATCTGCGCCGCCCCGTTTATCCTAGGCGAGCTTGGTCTACTCGAGGGACGCCGCGCCACGTGCTTCCCCGGCTTTGAGAAGAGCTTCCCCGAGGGCACCTATACCGGCGAGAAGGTCACGCAAGACGGCAATATCATCACTGCCAGCGGCATGGCACAGTCACTCCCCTTTGCCTTGGAGCTGCTGCGCACGCTCGCCGGCGAAAAGGCCGTCGAGAAGGTCGCCGAGGGCATCCAACTATGATTTTGGCTTCGCAATCGCCGCGCCGCATAGAGCTGATGCGCGAGGCGGGCTATAACATTCGCGTAATTCCCGCAGACATCGATGAAACGCCTTTTGATGGCGAAGCTCCGCTTACGCTCGTCGAGCGCTTGGCGCGTGCCAAAGCTGCTGCCGTCGCGGCCGAGCATGCCGAACCCAATGAGTTGACCGTCGCGGCCGATACTATTGTCACCTTTGACGGCCAAATATTGGGTAAGCCGGCAAACGAGGACGAGGCGCGCACCATGCTCCGCGAGCTTTCGGGCCGCACGCACCAGGTGGCGACCGGCGTCTGCATCGTTAAAGCCGGCGACGCTACAGCTCCGCATGCCGCCGAGAGCCTGTCGTTTGTCGATGTGACCGACGTGACGTTCTACGAGCTCACCGACGAGCAGATCGAGCGCTACGTCGCCTCGGGTGAGCCCATGGACAAGGCCGGCGCCTACGGCATTCAGGGCACAGGCGGACGCATGCTCGTGCACGATATTTCGGGCGACTTCTATAACGTGGTGGGCTTACCCATCGCCCGCGTCGCGCGCGCGATTCAAAAACTCTCGTAATTGCATCTGGCGCTGGGTATTCCCCAGCGCCTACAATTTTGGCGTACCGTACGGATCCCGACCGGGCACAAGGCGCGGCGGAAAACCGATAGGAGTTAAACATGGATACACTGCTCGAGGCCATTGACGTCTGCGATGTCGATGGCTTTTGCTATGGCAACTATACGGACGAGGAGGCCGGCACCGGTTGCACCGTAATCGTGGCACCCGAGGGCGCCACCGGCGGCGTTGACGTTCGCGGCGGTGCTCCAGCATCGCGCGAAACCGACCTGCTGCGTCCCGAGAACACCGTCGACAAGGTCCACGCCGTCTGCCTTTCGGGTGGATCGGCCTTTGGCCTCGAGGCTGCAAGCGGCGTCGCTCGCGAGCTTGAGAGCCGCGGCATCGGCCTTCCCGTCGGCCCCACGCAGGTGCCTATCGTGTGCTCCAGCTGCATCTTCGACCTCGCCTTTGGCGACCCCACCGTGCGCCCCGACATTGAGGCCGGTATCGCCGCCGTGCGCGAGGCGCTCGACCACACCCCTGCCACGCTCGAGCAAGGCAACGTGGGCGCCGGTACCGGCGCCACCGTAGGCAAGCTCATGGGGCCTGCCACCTGCATGAAGGCCGGCCTTGGAGCTGCCGCCGTGGCACTCGGTCCCGTCAAAGTGGGCGCCGTGGTCTCGGTCAACGCCTGCGGCAACGTCATCGACCCGACCACTGGCGAGTGGGTCGCCGGCATGCGCGCCACAGCCGATAGCGACCAGATCGTCGACATGGAGCTCGCAGCCTTTGCCGCAGCCGGCTCCATGCAAATGCCGCTCGACCGCACCAACACCACCATCAGCTGCATCGTCACCAACATGGAGCTCACTAAGGCGCGGGCTACCAAGGTCTCCCAAATGGCAGCAGACGCCTACGCGCACGCCATCCGCCCCACACACACCACCAACGACGGCGACACCATCTACACCCTTGCCAGCGGCAAACTGGGAGCCCAGGCAAGCGCCGCCGTTCCCCTAGACCTGCTGGGTATGCTCGCAGTAAGGGCCCTAGAAGCTGCCATCGTAAACGGAGCCAAAACCGCTAAAACCTCCCACGGCATCCCCGGCGCCGCGAAGTAAACTAACTCGTCCGGTTGCCCGGTGGGTCTTGGTTATGTTTGCTGCTCTACAGTCCTGGCTCGCACGAAGAGCACATTAAGTGCTCTTCGGCTCGTGCGGAACTCGCGACAAACATAACCAAGACCCACCGGGCAACCTACTCAACTAAATCCCTTTCAGCCCAGGCCCCTGTGTACCGCGCGTCTAAGATCTTCAAATTCTGGCAGCCTGACAATCGATTCTTGTAGCAGAGGCCCCTTGGCCTTTAGTTTGATACAAGTTCCGCACGAGCCGGAAAGCACTTAATGTGCTTTCCGTGCGAGCAGGACTGTTCGCAGTAGCAAACTAAAGGCCAAGGGGCCCAGTCAACCCATCAGCAGCGATTACTCAGCAGCTAGTTGAATTTGAAGATCTTTGAGGCAAGACGGTATAGGCCGAGTGTGGTTTTGTCACCAGCCCGACCGCGCAGGTTGGTGAAGAAGCCGACCACACCGTAGCGTGCACGACGATACATACGCTCGTCATAGGCCTTTAAATCACTCCACAACGTCTTCAGGCGCTCGTCGGCACAATCCTCGTCGGAAAGCTTAGTGAGCACCGAGCAGATTGCCATCATCATGGTGAAATAGCCCATCATGTACGAGCGCAGACGCGACGACTCGACATCGCTGTACAGGTGGAACGACTCCATCATGATGCGCGTCACGCGAAACTGTTGGTCCAGACGCTTGACCATCGTGGCCTCGTTGACGCTTTGGCCCTCACGGCCGATAAAGTAGCGGTAGAGGTCGATGTCGGCGTAGTACATGGTCTTGCAGCGCGGTAGCGGCACGTAGGCGTAGATGTTGTCTACATAGAACGTGTGCGGCGGCATAGGCAGATTGGACGCGCGCAGCACATCCGTGCGATAGCACAGGCTGTGCATGAGCAGATTCTGGTCCAGACGGAAATGACCAATCTGGTCCCAGGTAAAGATCTTTTTCCGCGGCAGGGCAAACTTGTAGCCAATAGCGGTGTGCGTGCCCTCGTAAACCTTCTCGTACACATAGTTCGAGATAAAGAGGTCGACGCGCTGGTCGCGCTCCTCAAAACCGCGAAGGATCGAAAGCATGGTCGACAGGGCTGCGCCATCGAGCCAGTCGTCCGAGTCGACAACTTTGTAGTAGGTGCCCTGTGCCTCGCGCAAGCCCGAAAGGACGGCAATGCCGTGGCCGCCGTTCTCCTGATGCACCGCGCGGATGATTCCGGGGTAACGCGTCTCCCACTCATCGGCCTTGGCCGCCGTCTCGTCCTTGGAACCGTCATCGACGATGATGATCTCGATATCGGTGGCGTAATTGCTCCCCTCCAGAATGGAGGTGATGCAATGGTCCATGTCCTTGGCGGCGTTATACGAGGGAATACCGAATGATATGACTTTATGCATGGCAGGCGATAATCTCATCCGAAAGATCGAGGGCGGAGTTGGTCACGGCATCCATATCGTAGTAACGATACTCGGCCAGGCGACCCACCGGGTGGAAGTTCGTCAGGTTCTGAACGCGCTCAAGATAGCACTCATAGAGCTCACGGTTCTCGGGCTCCAGAATGGCGTAGTACGGCGTCTCGCCCGAGCCGGGCGTATAGGCCTTGGAGTACTCCTTCATGATGGTGGTCTTGCCGGGCAGGACCTGACCGGTCATGTTCTTGAACTCGGTGATACGCGTGTAATCCTCGCTCGTGGTGTAGTTGACGGTGCCCACGGGCTGGAACTGGTCCATATCGAGCGTCTCGAACTTCATGTCGAGCGTACGGTACGGCAGAGCGCCCAAGTCGAGGTTGAACAGCTCGTCGAGCGGACCGGTGTAGACGATCTCGCCGCCATAGACCTTGCCGTCGATCTTGACGGTGGTCTCGTCGATCTCGAAGAGATCGCGGGCGTCCACGTCGCAGAACACATCAATCAGATCGTGGTCGAGCATGTGCTCGAACAGCGCGGTATAGCCGTCCTGCGGCATGCCCTGGAAGGGAGCCTGCGGGAAGTAGCGGTCATCGTCGCCCACAAAGACGGGAACGCGACCGGTGATCGAGGGATCGATCTGGTCGGGCGTCTGGCCCCACTGCTTCATGGTGTAATGCAAAAAGACGTTCTCGTAGACGTAATCGGCGACCTCGGCAAGATCCGGGTCGTTCTTCTTGCGCAGCTCCATGATGGGCACCTTGACGTCCTTGCCAAAGGTCTCCACGAGCTTCTGATACAGCTCCTCGCCGCGCTCGTCGCCAAAGGCGAGCTTGAGGCTCGCGTGGTTAAAAGGCACGGGCATGAGGGTGCCGTTGATGTTGGCAAGCACCTTGTGCTGGTAGTCCGTCCACTTGGTAAAGCGCGACAGGAAATTGTGGACGCGCTCATTAAAGGTATGGTAGATGTGCGGACCATACTCGTGGACCAGGATTCCGGCCTCATCAGCGCAGTCGTAGGCGTTACCCGCAATGTGGCTACGGCGCTCCAGAACGGCAACACGATAGCCGATGGTCTCGGCGAGACGGCGGGCACAAACGGCACCGGCATAACCGGCACCGACGACAATCATGTCGTATGCGCCGGCGTTAAAGCCTTCAGGCAGGCCTGAGGTAATCTGCATCGATACTCCTTGTCAAAAGCCACGGGCTCGTTAGCTGGGCTTTTCTCGAACATTCTTCGAGACATATTTATCAGAGCGATTATAGCGCTAATGCGTCCTATAATGAGCTTGCCACACAAGGAAAGCTCAAGCACCGCGGCGAACATAATTGAAAGGTAAACCCGCTAGCAGCGGGTTTATTCGTGAACAGCCGGGCGCCTGGAGCTTAGCGAAACGCTTGTAAGGAGTAACATGAGCGATTTCCTAAACCGTATGAAGTCTGCCGCCAAGGCCGACCTTAAGACGATCGTCCTGCCCGAGGGCGAGGATCCGCGCACCATCGTCGCAGCCACCAAGATCATCGAGGAGGGCCTGGCAAAGATCGTCATCCTGGGTAACCCCGACGAGATCAACGTTCCCGGCGCTACCGTCATCGATCCGCGCAATGCCGAGAAGCACGAGGAGTACGCGCAGAAGTTTGCCGAGCTCCGCGCCAAGAAGGGCGTCACCATCGAGCAGGCTCGCGCCCAGGTGATGGACGCTACCTACTTTGGCACCATGATGGTCAAGATGGGCGATGCCGACGGCCTGGTCTCCGGCGCCTGCCACTCCACCGCCGACACCCTGCGCCCCGCGCTGCAGATCCTCAAGACCGCCCCGGGCACCAAGCTGGTCTCGGCCTTCTTCGTGATGTGCACCGACACCCCGCAGTTCGGCACCGACGGCACGCTGATCTTCGCCGACTGCGGCCTCAACATCAACCCGTCCTCCGACGAGCTCTCCGAGATCGCCATCGCCTCCGCTCACTCCTGGTCCACCTTCATGGGCAACGTTGAGCCGCACGTGGCCATGCTCTCCTACTCCACCATGGGCTCCGCCGGCGGCGAGGTCGCCAAGAAGGTCCAGGAGGCCGTAAAGTTCTGCCACGAGAAGGCTCCCGAGCTCGCCATCGATGGCGACCTGCAGCTCGATGCCGCTATCGTCCCCACCGTCGCCCAGCTCAAGGCTCCCGGCTCCTCCGTTGCCGGCAAGGCCAACGTGCTGGTGTTCCCCGACCTTGAGGCCGGCAACATCGGCTACAAGCTCGTCCAGCGCTTCGCCGGCGCCGACGCCTACGGCCCCATCCTGCAGGGCATCGCCAAGCCGGTCAACGACCTTTCGCGCGGCTGCTCTGCCGACGACATCGTGGGTGTCGTTGCCATCACCGCCGTCCAGGCTCAGATGGCTGAGTAGCGGACATATCCCCTCGGGACCCTACAGGGTAAAGCTCTGAAAACGTCCTCGGACATGTCGGAAGCCCCCGCTGCGTGCCACGCGCGGCGGGGGCTTCCTCCGTCCTGCGGAATGTTTTCAGAGCTTTACCCTGTAGGGTCCCTGCCGCTACGTAGCAATCAGGGCATCTGGAGTGGACGGCGGCTTGACTACGAGCTGGGGCTGAAGATCTGAATGGATGGGTGCCGTTGCTAGGGGCGCAAGCGTTGCTGGCGATGGTCACTTTGGGACTGGTATTTCCGCCTGCTAGTAAAAAGGCCTCCGGAGCTGTTGCTCTGGAGGCCTTTCGTTTACTTGTAAATGCGCGCGTTAGTTGTTCTTGGTCAGACGCTCGACGTCGTGGGCGATCATGTATTCCTCGTCGGTGGGGATGACCATGACCGTGACGGCGGAACCGGCGGCACTGATGACCTGCGGGCCGCTGCCCACGGCCTCACGGTTCTTGTTGTTGTCGATGCGCACGCCCAACCACTCAAAGCAGTCGCAGAAGGCCTTGCGGATCGACCAGTCGTTCTCGCCGATGCCGGCAGTGAAGGTAATGGTATCCACGCCCGCCATAGAAGCGATCATGGAGCCGGCCTGCTGCATAGCCTTATAGGCGAACATATCGAAGGCGAGCAGGCAGCGCTCATCTCCCTCGGAGGCGCGCGTGCGAATGTCGCGGGCGTCGTTGGAGATACCCGAGATGGCGAGCAGACCAGACTGCTTGTTCATCATGTCGTCGACTTCCTGGTAGCTGTAGCCGCCCTCGCGCTGCAGGTAGCACACGGTAGCCGGGTCGATAGAGCCGCAGCGGGTTCCCATCATCAGGCCGTCAAGCGGCGTGAGCCCCATCGTGGTGTCACGGCATACACCGTCCTCGATGGCGGCAAGCGAGGCGCCGTTGCCCAAATGGCACGAGAGCAGGCGGTGGCAGCGCGAGCCCAGGATCTCCTTGGCCATCATCCACTCATAGCGGTGGCTCGTACCGTGGGCTCCGTACTTGCGCACGTGATACTTGTCGCACACGTCCTTGGGCAGGGCGTAGGTGTAGGCGACCTCGGGCATGGTCATGTGGAACGAGGTGTCGAAGACGGCCACGTTGGGCAGCTCCGGATACTTCTCACGGCAATACTCAATCGCCGCCGCCTCGCCGTAGTTGTGCAGCGGAGCAAGCGGTGCCACCTCGAGAATCTTAGCCATGACCTCGTCGTCGACGACCGCAGAATCATCGAAGTGCCAGCCGCCTTGAACGATGCGATGTCCAATGCCATCAATCGTAAAGTCGGTCTTCTCGAGCTCCTCGAGCACGCGAGCGATAGCAGAGCGATGATCGGGGAAGGGAACCTCCTCGGTCTGTTTGGCGCCACCGTTCTCGGAGTGGCCAAAGATGCCCATGTCCGATCCGATACGCTCGCAGTTGCCCTTGGCGAAAACCTCGCGGGTATCGGTATCCAAAAGCTGATATTTAAGGCTTGAACTGCCGGCGTTGACAACAAGTACGTTCATGAGACTCCTTTGCAGTGCAATACGGCCGACGCAGACCCCTTAAGGCGGCCGTATTTTAATAAGAAGTTATCATATCTTGATAAATAGCTATCAGCATATCGCCCAACGAGCGCAAAAGAGGGACTAAACGACACTTGGTCGTCCAGCCCCTCCCCTCTTGCAATTACTTGCCGTTGACGATGCGCTCGACGTCGGAAGCGATCATGAACTCCTCGTCCGTGGGGATGACGAAGATCTTGACCTTGGAATCCTTGGCAGACAGGCACCAAGCGCCGTCGCCACGCAGGGCGTTACGGGCATGGTCCATCTTGACGCCCATAAAGGCCAGACGGTCGGCAACGCCGGCGCGAACGGCCGGAGCGTGCTCACCGATGCCGGCGGTGAAGACCAGCGTGTCCATACCGCACATGGAAGTGGCCATCTCGGCAGCCTTGGCGGCAATCTTGTAGACGAACATGTCGAAGGCGAGCTGAGCCTCGGGGTCGCCGGCGGCGGCAAGCTCCTCGACGTTGCGGCAGTCGTTGGTCTTGCCACCGGTCACAGCCAAAAGGCCGGACTTCTTGTTCATCATCTCGTCGACCTCGTCGAAGGTGTAGCCGCCCTCGCGCTGCAGGTAGCACACGGTAGCCGGGTCGATGGAGCCGCAGCGGGTGCCCATCATGACGCCGTCGAGCGGGGTGAGGCCCATAGTGGTATCCATGCACTTGCCGTCCTCGATGGCGCACAGGGAGGCACCGGAGCCGATGTGGCACACGACAACCTTGCGGGCCTCGCCGTTGGTCATCTCGGCGACCTTCTTGGAGATGTAACGATAGCTGGTGCCGTGGGCGCCGTACTTACGGATGTGCAGCTTGTCGCAAACATCCTTGGGAAGGGCGTAGGTCTTGGCGACCTCGGGCATGTTGAAGTGGAAAGCGGTGTCATAGACCGTGACGTTGGGCAGGTCGGGATACTGCTCCAGGCAGAACTCGATAACGTTGGCCTCGGGGTTGTTGTGCAGCGGCGCCAGCGGGGCGACCTCACGGATCTTGGCGAGGACGTCCTCGTCGACGAGGGAGGAATCGCCAAAGTACCAGCCGCCCTGAACGATACGGTGGCCAATGCCCTCGATCTTGACGCCGTTGGCCTCGAGGTCCTTCAGGACGACCTCGATGGCGACCTTGTGGTCGGGGAACTCGATGTTCTCGGTCACCTTCTTGGAGCCGTTGGCAGCGTGGGTGAAGGTACCGCCGGTAAAGCAGACGCGCTCGCAGGAGCCCTTTGCGGACACCTTGTGGGACTTGGTATCGATGACCTGATACTTAAGGGTCGAAGATCCTGCGTTGACGACCAGAACGTTCATGTGTCTCCCTACTAACAGGCGGTGTGGCGCCGCCAGGTTACATACGCTTCAATAATAAACCCAAACGCCCTCGCGCTCGGGTTTATTGCGTTGATATATAAGTTATCGGTGCCAGAGCTTCCGTTTCATTGCACGGAAGAAGCGTCCTCAGATGAGGTTCTCGCCCAGGTTTTTGCCGCCGAGGACGTGCATGTGGAAGTGCATGACGGTCTGGCCGGCGTTGACGCCCTTGTTGGAGATGACGCGGAAACCGTCCTCCAAGCCCTTGGCCTTGGCAACCTCGTGGATGGCGTGGGCCATGGCGCCCATGGTCTCGGCCGGCACGTTGTCGGCGATGTCGCTGTAGTGCTTCTTGGGGATCACGAGCGTGTGGACCGGCGCCTGGGGGTTGAGGTCGTCGAAGGCGATGACCTGGTCGTCCTCATAGACAACGGTTGAGGGAATCTCGTGGTTGGCGATTTTGCAGAAGATGCAATCACACATGGCTGGTTCCTTTCTCACAGGCCAAGGTAATTATATTTGGTCGGGATGGTTAGAACGAAAGCTTGTCGTCGGTGTTGGCGGCCTCGCCGTCGGCGAGCACGTCGTTGCCGTCGACGTCCTTAAGGAGCACCGAGACCTTCTGCTCGGCATCGGACAGGCGGGTGCGCAGGCTCTTGAGGAGCTCGACGCCGCGGGTATAGCTCTCGAGTGACTCCTCGAGCTCCATATCGCCCGACTCCAAGCTGCGGATGATGAGTTCCAACTCCTGCGAGGCCTGCTTGTACGTAAGCTGCTCGACCGGGGTCTTCTCTGCCATATCTGTTTCCTTTCCTAAAGGTTTATCGCTGTGAAACGCGGTCTACTCGACCGTATCGACCGTTGCCGCCACGTTGCCGTCTGCCATGCGCACGCGTATGGCGTCGCCGGGCTTAAAGGTCTTGGCACTCGTAGCCACCCCATCATCGCTGTACGCGATGGAATAGCCACGGGCAAGCACCTTGAGCGGCGACAGGGCATCGAGTGAGGCTGCCGCACGGCCCAGGTCGGACGCGGGTTTGCTGAGCATCGTGCGCCCCTGATGCTCCAGACGGGAACTCGCAAGCGTGAGCGCATGGCGCTTGCCATCGAGCCCCGAGGTGCTTGCAACCAGACGCTCGGGCAGGCGCTCAAAGTTGGAGCGGAATGTCCCGACCGAGCGTACTATGGCGCCCGACAGGCGATCGGCAGTCAGCGCAAGCTCCGATTCGCGACGCTCGACCATAAATGTGGGGTCGTTGAGGCACGGGCGGCAGGCGGCGGCATCGAGTGCATCGCCCAGACGGGCCGTATAGGTATTCCAAGCGCGGCGACCACGCTGATCGAGCATCTCCAGGTCGACCTGATTCGACCCAATCATCGATGCCATCGCGGCGCCAAGACGCTGATGGCGTGCCTCGAGCACATCGGCCAACTCCGTCATAGCCGGCGCCACCGATTCGGCCGCCGCCGTGGGCGTGGAGGCGCGGCGGTCGCTCACCATGTCGCAAATCGAGGTATCGGGCTCATGGCCAATACCGGTCACCACGGGCACAGGACAAGCCGCCACCGCGCGGGCAAGCTCCTCGTCATTAAAGGTCATGAGGTCCTCAAAGGAGCCGCCGCCGCGCACCAGCAAAATACAGTCGGGCGCCGGCGTAATGGAAGCGGCGCGGCGCAAGCCCTCGATGAGCTCGGCCGGCGCACCCTCGCCTTGAACCTTGGCGCCCACGCAGACGACCTCGACGAGCGGGTTGCGACGACGCAACGTGCGCTTGACGTCGTCGATTACGGCACCCGAAAGCGAGGTGACGACCGCCACGCGGGAGCAGAACACCGGGACGCGGCGCTTGCGCGCTTCGTCCATCAGGCCCTCGCGGCGTAGCTTTTCGGCCAGTTGCGCCACTTGTTGACGCAGCAGACCCTCCCCCGCCAACGAAAATGAGCGGGCAACAAAGCTCATGCGACCCGTGGGCTTATAGAGATTGAAGCTGCCCTTAAAGCTCACCTGCATGCCATCGCGCAGATCGAAGGTGCGCTTGAGATAGGCGCCCTTCCAGATAATGCAGTCGACGGCGGCCGAGTCGTCCTTGATCTGGAAGTAGCAGTGACCGCTTCGGGCGTTAGGACCACGAAAACCTGTGACCTCGCCCAGAACGCTCAGCTGCGGAATGGCATCGAGCGCACCGGCGGCGATCTCCACTGCCTGGCTCACGCTGAGCTCCTTGCGCTCCTGATCGTCCGAACCGTCGAACTCGGCGGAAACGGCATTGCCGGTTAGATTCCAGCCTGCCACGCAGCCCCCCTTCGTTATCGAGCACAAGGGCTTCGACCCTGCGCAGATTCAAGTCCAACACATAGTACAGCGCCGCGGGGACAAGAATCTCCGCGGCGCCTGTCAAGCCAATTTGTTATCGGTTGGAGTTTCTGTTGTAGCGGGCCATCAGGTAGAGCAGCTGAATAATCGAGGTGAGCGCCGCCGCCACGTAGGTGAGCGCGGCTGCCGTCAGCACCTTCTTGGCACCGTTGACCTGCTTGGAACTAATGCCCGACTGCTCGATATACGCCACGGCGCGGCGACTGGCATCGATCTCGACAGGCAACGTAACGAGTTGGAACAGCACACTAAACGAGAAGAAGATCAATGCGAGGGTCGTGAGCCCGGCGATGTTCATAAACAGGCCCAAGAGCAACACGATGGTCCAGGTGTTCTGGGTAAAGTTGACGACCGGGACCAGGGCGGTGCGAACCTTCATCATGGCGTAACCGCTCTGACGCTGGGCGGCATGACCCGCCTCGTGGCAGGCCACGGCAACGCTTGCGACCGATCCGCCCGAACGGTTAGCGTCCGAGAGATACAGGTTGTTATCCTGCGGGTTGTAGTGGTCGGTGAGCTCACCGGCAACGCCCTTGATACCCACGGCGTTGCAACCGTTGGCGTCGAGCATGCGGCGAGCGACCGTGGCACCCGTGTCGCCGTCCGAGCGAACCTTGGACCAGGTCTTGTACGTCGAGTTGATATAGCTCTGCGCCGCAAGACCAAGCACCGTACAAACAAGGACAACCAGCAGGTACAGCGGGTCGATGCCAAAGCCGTAACCATAGTAATAGGGCATGCGAATTCCTCCGAATCGAATTACACGTTGGAGGCATTCTACCCAATCAAGCGGCTAGGCTTCCTTACAGCAATTCAATTTTGCCATCTTTGACCGTCAACCCCATGTTGCCGGAAAGCAGATCGTCCAGGCGCGAGCCCACAAGTTCAAAGCGCCAACCTTCGCGCAGGCGGCTCTGCTCGGGATGCTCAATGTAGTCGGCCAGGTCATCGCGCGACGCAATGACCGAGGTCGCCACGCCCGAGCGCTCGGCAACCAGGCGAATAAGCGCATACATAAGGTCAGTCACGCTCTCCAGCTCCGGCGAAATCTGACGATGTCCGCGCACCAAGAGCGGCAGGCGATCGTGCGGACAGCTCGCTCCGCGCTTGATGGCCATGAGCGCGCCGTCCACGTCGCGCTCCCCCAGCTGGTCGGTGCCGCGGATGCTACGGAACTCCTCAACACGCACGGGATTGCGCTTGACGAGCGCCAGCAGCGTATCGTCGGACATAACCCACTTGCGCGGGATGTTGCGCCGCTCAGCGCGGTCCTCACGCCAGGCGGCAAGCTCGCGCGCAATGCCCAGCTGATGGCGGCTGCACGAGTTGATGCGCTTGACCTTGCGGAACGCTTCGTGGCGGTCGGCGCGGTAGTGCGACTCATCGGCCAGAGGACGCAACTCGTCGAGCACCCAATCCACGCGGCCCAGCTCGCGCAGACGGCTCATCATCTCGGTATAGGCAACGATCAGATACTTGACGTCATCGATCGCGTACTCAATCTGCTTGTCGGTCAGCGGGCGGCGCGACCAGTCGGTCAGCGACTCGGTCTTGGGCAGTGATACGCCGCAGAACGTCTGAACGAGCGCACCATACGAAATCTGCTGGCGCTCGCCCAAAAAGGCGGCGGCAACCTGCGTGTCAAAAATCGGACGCGGCAGCGCGCCCACGGTGTGGAGCATGACCTCCATATCCTGCGAGCAGGCGTGGAAGACCTTGGTCACGCTCTCGTCGGCCATAAGCTCGGCAAGCGGCGACAGGTCGTCGATCACCAGCGGATCGACAGCGACACTCTCGGCGGGGGTGGCAATCTGGACCAGGCACAGGCGCGGATGAAACGTGCGCTCGCGCAAAAACTCGGTATCGACGGCGATCGCGTCGAACTCGCGGGCGCGCTGGCAAAAGTCGACCAGAGCCTGATGTGTGGAAATGTACATATCAACCCATCGAATAAGGTTAGGCCCGAAAAACACGGGTAGGATATCGGCATTGCTCTACAACTATACTCGGTTAGTCACAGAACGGGAACGTAAGTATGCGCTGCCTTATCATCCACAACCCGGCATCGGGCCCCAGCTCAGATGAAATCTACGCGTTCACGCACGCCCTCGCGCAGGGCGGCGACGAGGTCGTGATGCGTTTTATCGGCGATGGCATGGAGCCCGAGGACGCGGTAGCGGACGTTCGCGAGTTCGATCGCGTGGTCGTTTCGGGCGGCGACGGCACCGTCTCCAACGTGCTCGACCAGATGCGCGGGTGCGGTGTCCCCACGCTTGTCTTCCCCTCCGGCACGGCCTGCCTGTTCTTTAACAACATCGGCAATGCCCCCGAGGCGGCGGCACTCGCCAAGGCTTGCCGCGACGGCCGCACGGTCAAAGTGGACATGGGTGAGCTCTTTTGGCTCGACGAGAACGGCAACGAGAAGCGCCACGGCTTTATCATCATCGCCGGCTCGGGCTTCGACGCCGAGATCATGATGAAGGCCGCTCCCACCAAAAACGACATTGGCGAGATCGCCTACTTCCTCTCCGCGCTCGCCACGCCCAACCCCACGGTGGCGCACTTTACCATTGAGCACGACGGCATTGTCGAGGAGCTCGACGGCATCTGCTGCATGGCAGGCAATACCTCGGTCATCCAAAACGACATCAACCTGTTCCCCAACTGCCGCATGGACGACGGCATGGTCGACATCGTCGTTATTGAGCCCGTGCGCACGATGCAGCTGCTCCCCACGGTAATTACCGCCGCGCTCGACCCCGCTGGCAAAGTGCTCGGCCGTCCGCAGTTTAAGATCATCCAGACCAAGGAAGCCAAGATCACCTGCACGCCATCGCTGGGTATGCAGTTCGATGGAGAGATCATCTCCAGCAACTCCGGCGTCTTTGGCGCTCGCGCGCTGCCGCAATGTCTCGACCTCATCGTCGACGATTTTTCACCGCTCGGAAAATAGGAGGACCCCATGAACGACAATCCCCTGATTGGCTTTATCGTCATCGTCTTGGCCATGCTCGTTGGTTACGCCATCAATGTGATCCACCGCCGAAAGAAGTAAATCCACATTGGTATGATATTCATCCAGTTATCGACTCTCCCGTTGTTTATGCAAATCCTAAACAGCGGGAGAGTTTTCTTTTTGAGCATTGTCTGGCGCTTTATTCAGCTACAGTAAATGCAGGGTGCCTTTATTTAACTAAAGCAATAAAATGAGTATTATTATCCGCTCATCGTATATTTCTTCACGCTCATCGAGTAAAAGCTGTTGTCGAATGAATACTCTTTACACTTCCTTTAGGCTAGTAGATGTATTTATTAGCTGAAACTCCGTACGGTTTCGCGGGGTTTCAACAGTTGGGAGGGATCATGAGGTTTACTCATCCTGTCAACACGCTCAAGAAGCTCGGCTGCGGCCTTGCATTTGGAGCAGCGGCCATTATGGCCATGCCGACTTCGGCGCTCGCTTGCACCCAGATCTACATGGGCAGCCAGCTCACGGCAGACGGCAACACGTACTACGGACGCTCCGAGGACTTCGGCCCGCGCTACATCAAGCACTTTGGCATCGAGCCCGCACACAAGGACGGCAGCAAGTACACCTCGGTCGAGTCCGGCTTTGAGTACAAGTCCAAGGGCGCAACCTACCGCTACACCTTCGTTCGCGACAACCCCTCTCAGTGGGAAGATCGTTACGACGCATATTCCGAGGCTGGCATCAACGAAAAGGGCGTTTCCTGCTCTGCCACGCTGAGCACCTCCTATAACGAGAAGGCAGAGGAAGCCGACCCCGTCACCGAGGAGACCGGCATCGGCGAGTACAACTACGCCAGCGTCATTCTGGGCGAGAGCGCCACGGCCCGCGAGGGTGTCGAGCTCCTCGGCAGCCTGATTGACGAGCAGGGCGTCTGCTCCAACGACCAGATCATCATTGCCGACAACAACGAGACCTGGTTGTTTGCAGCGCTTTCCGGCCACCAGTGGATCGCTATGAGGCTCACCGACGATATTGCCTCACTCAACCCCAACATCGGCAACCTCACCTATGACGTCGACCTCGACGACACCGAGAACTGCCTCCACTCCGAGGGCATCGAGTCCATGCCTAAGGAGAAGGGCTTTGCCGAGTACACCGACGGCAAGTTCGACGTCGCCAAGACCTACGGCGAGGAGATTAGCGAGGCCGGTATGCACCAGTGGTCGCGCTATGTCCAGGGCCGCGATTACTTCATGGCTCCGCTTGCTGAGGGCACCGACTATGAGATCGTCAAGGACGAGCGCGAAGACGCTCGTGCGACGACCGGCGCCCTGGTCCACGAGATGCAGCCGCTGTTCTTCCAGCCCGGCAAGTCCGACTGGAACACCTTTGAGATGATTCGTTCCTTCGCCGCTCGCGGCGAGAATGTCGCCGGCCTCAACGCCAACACCGACGGCGCCTATGCCATCGGCTCCAACCGCAACACCGAGATCCACACCTTCCAGATCCGTCACGGCATGGACCCCGAAATCGCGACCATCCAGTGGGAGATGCTCTCCAACGCCGAGTTCTCCGTCGCTATCCCCCTCTATTCCGCACTGCTCACCGAGGTCAGCCCCTACTTCAGCGATCAGGATGTCTCCTTCGATCACTGTGAAGAGGAAGACGTCGTGAACAACGAGGAGCCCAAGAACTCCATCAACTACGTCCTCATGGACATCAACACGCTCGCCTATGAGAACCGCGACAGCTGCGCCACCGGCGTCCGCGCCTATCTCGACGCCCTGCAGAAGGAGCTCATTGAGCAGAACCTGACCGTCGACGAGGCCATGCAGGCCGCCAAGGACACCGAGGCCCGCACCGCCCTGGCCAACAAGGCCGGCAAGGCAGCGACCAAGAACACCTACGTCAAGTGCAAGGCCATGCTCGAGGAGATGCGCGACTACCTCAAGAAGGGAGACTTCTCCGAGAAGTTCGTCCCGAGTGACTACGATGCCGACAACGACTGCCTAGTCGAGTCCATCACCTACGCCGACGAGGCCCTCTCCGATGAGGACGTTGCCGAGCCCGAGGTTGAGGAAGAGGCGACCGAGGAGAAGTCCGAGGGCAACAACATGGCCGCCATGGCCGTTGGCGCCGTCGTCATCATCGGTGTCTGCGGCTTCGTGCTCTATCGCCGCAAGAAGGCCTAAGACCCTCGCGTTCCAAGAGACGGGCGGGGTCGCATGAGTCATCCCGCCCGCTCAGCCTGCCCTTTTGACCGGCAGGAAACGCCGCCGAAATCTTTTCAAAAAAAGATTTCCCCGCACACACTTCGCTGTGCTATAGTGCAGCGCAACAGCAACGAGGTGCAACCGCGCCAAGGCATCACGAAAGGAGCCACCAAGATGATGAACACAATGAAGTCCCTCAACAACTGGTGGTGGCGTGATGCGAATACGATCGGTCGACAGTGAGTCCCTCACGCCTGTTTTTGCGCTCTAGGTGATTGGAAGGCCTCCGGTTTCGACCGGGGGCCTTTTTCTATCTCGAGCCCGATCGCATTCGCATCACGCGCCTCCGTTTTTCTCTTACACTCCCCTTTTTGAAAGGACTTTTACCATGTCTCAGAACACCACCGCCACAGCCCAGCCCCGCACCGTCCAGACCGCCGACCGCGGCAAACTCGATATCCACGCCCTTGTCCTGCTCGCCATTCTGCTTGCCGCAGGCTTCATCCTCAACTTCACCGTCGGCAAGGCAATCTCGGGCATCTCGGGCGGTATGATCAGTCCCGAGTTCATCATCTCGGCCTTCTGCCTCACCATCCTGGTCGTTCGTCCCAACATTGGCCAAGCGCTCGTCATTGGCCTCATCTCAGCGGCCGTGATCCAGATCACCGCCACCTCGCCGTTTGTCGATTTTGCCGCCGAGGGTATCGCCGCCATGCTCATGGCCGTCATTGTCAACGCCGCCGCCAAGGACGGCCAGGTTAAGCCCGTCGTCGCCATCGTCGCAACATTCGTGACCACCTTTGTCTCCGGCGTTATCTTCATGGTCATCAAGATGGCCATGCTCGGCGTGGTGGGCGAGCTCGCCGCAGCCATGCTGCCCGTCGTCGCCATGACCGCCGTGTTTAACGCCATTCTGGTCGGCGCCCTCTACATGCCCATCCAGAAGGCCCTTAAGCTCAACTAACCTGTTCGGCTTTGCGAGCCACCCCATCTTGGCGTTCATTCGTCGCTCGCGTACCCAAGTACGCTTCGTTCCTCTTTCGCGCCAACCTGGGGCACCTCGTAAAGCCGTCTCCGTGCTTCACCGCCAAAGACTGTCCCAAACAACGAGCTCTTGAGGACGTTCTTATAAACGACTGGACATGCAAGAACGTCCCCAATGACTATGAAAGGTACCCATGGAAACGATCATCAACGTCGACGATGTCTCGTTCTCCTATGGCACGCAAACCGAGCAGGCGCTCAGCCACGTTTCGCTCAGCGTGAACAAGGGAGATTTCATCGGCATCATCGGGCCCTCGGGCGCCGGTAAGTCCACACTTGCCGCCTGTCTGTCGGGCGCCGTGCCTCACCACTACACCGGCACCTTTTATGGCTCCGTGTTAGTTGACGGCCACGACACCTGCGAGGTCTCGCTCACCGACGTATCGCAGGTCGTCGGTAGCGTGCTGCAAGACATTGACACGCAGATGGTCGCTTCGGTCGTTGAGGACGAAATGCTCTTTGGCCTCGAGAACTTTGGCGTTCCGCACGATCAGATCGAGCAGCGCGTGAGCGAGACGCTTAAGACCGTCGGTATCAGCGACCTGCGCGACCGCGAGATCGCCACCCTCTCGGGCGGCCAAAAGCAAAAGGTAGCTATCGCCGCCATCCTCGCCATGCGTCCGCGCGTCTTAGTGCTCGATGAGCCAACCGCAGCGCTCGATCCCGCCAGTTCCACCTTGATCTTCGAGACGCTGCGCGAGGCAAACCGCGCGCTCGGCATCACCATCGTCGTCGTTGAGCAAAAGGTCGCTTTACTTTCGGAGTACTGCAACCGTGTGTTGGTGCTCGATCACGGCCAGATCGCGCTGCAAGGTGAGCCGCACGAGGTCTTCGCACGCACCGACGAGCTTCGCACCATCGGCGTCGATTGTCCGCGCGTCACGCGCATCTTCAACAGTCTCGAGGCCGATGGCTTGGTAAGCGGCACGCCCTGTCTGGATGTCGACGAGGCAGAACGCCTGATCACGGAAATCGTCGACCCCGACCGTGCGACAAGCGATACCCAGGCGCCCGCAGGCTCCCCGCACGCGCCGTCGCTGCGCCCGCATGCGAAAGACGCCGAGCCGGTGCTCACCTTTGACCATGTCGAGTTTTCTTACCCCCATGGAGGCGCCGCCGTCCACGACCTCAACTTGACGCTCTACCCCGGCGAGCTCGTGGGCATTGTCGGCCAAAACGGAGCCGGCAAAACCACGCTCACCAAACTGCTCACGGGTTTGCTCAAGCCCGCATCGGGCAGCGTACGCGTTACGGGCTTGGACACGGCATCGGTTCCCACGAGCCGCATCGCACACGAAGTGGCAACGCTTTTCCAGAACCCCGACCGCCAAATCTGCAAAGACACCGTGCTCGACGAGGTCGCCTTTGGTCTAGAACTTGCCGGCATCGACCGCGCCGAAGCCCTGCGTCGCGCCCAGCTGGTCATCGACCGCTTTGGTCTGCCCGCCGACGAGGCACCGTTCTCACTGTCGCGCGGCCAACGCCAGATGGTGGCGCTCGCCTCCGTTGTGGTGATCGAGCCCAAGATCGTGGTGCTCGACGAGCCCACGAGCGGCCTGGACTACCGCGAGTGCATGACCGTGATGGAAACGGTGCGCACCATGGCAGAGCGCGGTTGCGCCGTCATCATGGTCTGTCACGACATGGAAGTCGTTTCCGACTTTGCCGAGCGCATCGTGGTGATGGCCAACGGTCGCATCCTCGACCGCGGCCGCACGCACGAGCTGTTCTCGAACATCGAACTCATGCAGCGTGCCTACGTTGAGCCGCCCCAGGTCATCGAACTCTCGCGCCGTCTGGCATCCACCGTCTCGCCCGCCTTTACGCAGGTGAGTGAGGTCACTGATATCGTTCGCATTACCGAGGAGATGGTCCGCCGTGGTTAACGTCATCGACTACATGCCGGGCGACACGCTGCTACACCGCCTGAACCCCGTCATCAAACTGGGCCTCGCCGCCACCATCATCATCGGCATTTTCTTGTCCGACACCTATGTGGCACTGCTGGGCTTTCTGGCACTCACGCTCGCGCTGGGAGCCTACGCCGGCGTCGTCGACCGCCTGCTCGCTCTGCTCAAGCTACTGATTCCACTCGCGCTCATCATGCTGGTGCTGCAGCTGGCTTTTATGCGCGATGGCAACGTGGTGTGGAGCTTTGTCACCGATGAAGGCCTCATCACCGGAACAAAGGCCTGTCTGCGTCTGCTGGGCGTGGCGCTACCGCTTATTCTGATGCTCATGGTGACCAAGCTCAACGACCTTGCCAACGCCTGCGTCGAGGTGCTGCACGTTCCGTATCGTTACGCCTTCACCTTTACCACGGCGCTGCGCTTTGTGCCAGTGTTTGGCCAGGAGATGAACGCCATCATGGAGGCGCAGACCGCACGCGGCATCGAGTATGACACCAAGAACCCCATCAAGAAGCTCAAGCTCATGCTGCCGCTGTGCGTGCCGCTACTGATCTCGAGCGTGGGTAAAACCGATGCCACGGCCCTGGCAGCCGAGCAGCGCGGCTTCTACCTGCGCACGCGCGCGAGCTCGTACAAGCGCTACCCCATCAAGGGCCTGGACATTGCCATACTTATTGTCAGCATTGCCCTCATCGTCCTCGGCTTCCTGTTTTAACCCATCGCCCCCGGCAACCGACAAATGCAAAAGGCCCCGGCTCGCATCAAACGAGCCGAGGCCTTACTGTTTTCCCAGATAAAACCTACCAAAATAAACCTGTCCCTTTTTTGGCAGGTCGAGGGCTACAGGCGGTAGGGGGCGCCGCTGCGGATGATGGATTCGCGCACCAGGACGTCCATGGCGTCAAGGGTAATCTCGGGCATCTCCCGGTACTTTTGCAGCACCGAGAGCTCGGTGCAGGCCAGAATGACGCGGTCGCAGCCGCTGCGGGCGAACTCCCACATCACGCGGTCAAACTTGTCCATATCGGGCTCGCGTCCGGCCTTCACGTCATCATAAATCAGCGACATCACGTCGGCCTGGCGCTTCTCGCTGGGATAGACGACCTCGACGCCCGCGGCCTCGCACTCGCGCCCATAGACGCCTGCACCCACGGTGCCGTCAGTGCCCATGATGCCGATCTTGCGCACCGGCTCGGACGGCATGCTCAGGTTGGGATCGAACTCGCACTCCCCCATCACCGCGCCCGCCAGGGCATAGCGCACCGACTCACGCGGCATGTGGATAATCGGCACCTTGGTAAACGACTGAATCTGGTCGTAGAAGTAGTGCGATGTGTTGCAGGGAATGGCAATGTGCGCGCAGCCCAGTGTCTCGAGCGCCTGTGCGCACTCCTTCATGGTCGCCAGCAGCTCGGCATGCTCGCCGGTCTTGATGGCCAGCGTACGGTCGGGCATGGTCGACTTGGAAAGCACCACCATGTCGATATGCTCCTGATCATAGGCAGCAGCCGTATGACGCACGACCTGGTCGTAGTAATACGACGTGGCCTCAGCGCCCATGCCGCCGATAACTCCCAGCTTTTCCATCGCCGCCTCCTTGGTGACGCCCATGCAATTGCTCGTATCATGCCCGCGCCCGTCCGATGCAAACCGGGCGGGCGCCGCGCTCATCTACTTGTAATACGTCTTGAACAGCTTAAAGTGACGCAGCTTGGTGTGCCACATGCGCAACCAGCGGTTAAAGACAAAATCGCCCTTCATAAACGAAGGATCGGCAGCCTTGCCCTCCTTGGCCAGACGATGCGCCTTCGCACGCAGCTCGGGGTCCTTGACATACTTGTCAACGACGCCCATGGGGACAACCATCCACAGCGCCTCGTCCTGCGCCGTCACAAATTCCGGCTCAAACGGACGGTTATAGACGTACTCATCCACCACGTATTTAGCAACGTTAAAGCCGCTGTTGGTGACGTAGTAGTTACTGCGGCCCTGACGCGTGTTGAAGTCGAAGAACTTAAACGAACCATCGCGTTGGTCGTACTTGACGTCGAAGTTGGAGAAGCCCGTAAACTTAAGGTCCTCAAGCAGCTTGCGCACGCCACCCATGAGCTCGTCGTTGGGCTCGGTGATGATGCAGGCGTGGTTGCCGACACCATGGGGCTGATGCTCCTCGAGCAGCACGTGACCCAGGCACATCATGCGAACCTTGCCGTTGCGGTCGGAATAACTGGTAAGCACGCGCATGTACTCGTCGTTGCCGGGCACGCGGTCCTGCAAGATGAGGTCATCGGTGTAGCCACTGGCGTACACATCGCGAATGACCTGCTCCAGCTCGGCGCGATCGGCAATCTCGTAGGCCTTCTTCTGGCCCTCGAACTCGTGCTCCCACCACATGATGCCGTCAGAGGGCTTCAGAATCATCGGGAAGGGAAAGTCGATCTGGTCGAGCACCTCGGCGGAAGCCTCGCCCTGGGCGTTGAGCATCGCCATGGTAAAGGTAAACGTGTGCGGATAGGGTACACCGTGCTTCTCGCACAGCTCGTAGAAGATCTCCTTCTTCTGGCACTGCTCGAGCATACTGTAGGGCGCATAGGGCGCGATGACGTTGGAGGCAAGCTGGCCGGCATCCTGAGCCTGTGCGGCAAGCGCGACGTAGTTATCGCCGCAGCCCATGAGGATAATCTTCTTATCGGGATTGGCCTGTGCAATGCCGTTGACGGTCTCGATCATGACCGGCATAGTGTCGATATCCACATTGGGCGTATAGTCGATAATCTGGCTGCGGTATGCAGGACCCGTCTGATACTTGCCAAAGACCAGGCTCTTGACCTGATACTCCTCGTAGAAGGCGCGCGCCACCGAATAGGCGTTGATATCGCCGCCGAGCAGCACGGGTATAAACTCGCGCTCTGTAAACTGCAATGCCATGGAAACTTCCTATCATCAACTGCCCGTACGATGGGCGGTCTTTATGCAACTGGTTTATTCTAGCGTGCCAAACTGCCGCTTCCCAAAGTTCCACCATATCTATGGCAAGCAGGCGCTTATGATCGAGCCCGCAGGGTTCCGTAACGTTAAAGTTGAACTCTATGGTTTCTTAACAATTCACTATAACTGCAGGTCAAGACCAAAACCTCAAGTTCAACTTGACCCTTTAGAACCTTTAAGGTTCAAGTTGAGGTCGAAAGCAGTAGTAGAATACCTTTCGAACTATAACCTACGATTGATTGCAGAGGGACTGGATGCAGCATTCGAACCATCGCACCGCAGCGCTCATCGCGTCGAAGCCGGCTCGTATCATCACGAGCGCCGCGCTTGCCGTTACACTGACGGCCGCGCCGATGCTCTCCCCCGTCGCAGCCTATGCCGCCTCGCAGGCAACGCAGGATCAGCTTTCCGCTGCCCAGCAGAAAATCGAAACCGCCACGAGTGCCTACAACGAAGCCCGCACCAAGCTCGAGGATCTGCAGAAGCAAATCGACACTAACGAGGCAAGCATCGAGAAGATCGAAGCCGAACTTCCCGATCAACAGGCCAAGGCGAGCTCCGCCATGCGCGATCTGTATAAGTACCAGAAGGGCACCAACCCCATCGTGAGCTTCCTGGTCAACGCGCAGAGCCTGGGCGAGTTCATCACCACCTGCAAGTACACCAACCAGATCACGAGCTCGAGCGTCGACGAGATCGAAGAGCTCAACAAGATGCAGACCGAGCTCGAGCAGAACAAGACCGAGCTCGAGCAGGCCAAGTCCCAACTCGAGACCGAGCAGAAAACCGCCGAGGACGCACTGGCACAGGCCCAGCAGCTTCGCAGCGAAGCCCAGGCAAAGGCCGAGCAGGAGAATGCCGCCGAGCTGGCCAAGCTCGAGGCCGACAAGGCCGCTGCCGCCGAGAAGCTCTCGGGCGAGGGCGTGAGCGGCAACAACTCCAACAGCCAGGCCAATAACGCCAACACCACTATCGACACCACGGTGAACAACTCCAATACCGGCAACTCCGATTACGACTCGTTTATCAACGAGTGGACGAGTCGCATCGACAACTACCTCGCCGGCTCCCCCATGGCAGGCCAGGGTTACAACTTTGCCGTGGCAGCCTGGAACACCGGTGTTGACCCTCGCTGGTCTCCCGCCATCGCCTGCATCGAGAGCAGCAAGGGCCTCTATTGTGCCGGCTCCTATAACGCCTGGGGCTGGAGCGCCCGCGGCGGCGGCTGGCGGAGCTTTGGTAGCTGGAGCGAGGGCGTCTCTGCCCACGTTGCCTACCTGGGCGCCAACTATGGCTCCACGCTTACCCCGGCAGCCGCCAAAAAGTACTGCCCGCCCACGTGGCAGGACTGGTACAACAAGGTTGCAACCCAGATGAACCGCATCTAAGATCAACGTCAAAGGGCCCCAATTGGGGCCCTTTTTCTTTTACGCGACGGAGGTATCGACGACGCCAGTCGCGTTTGCAATGGCAACGATGATAATCATTGCCAACAAGAGCACACCCATAGCCTTGAGCCAGAGCTTTGCAAGCTTTTTACCGTGGTATCTATCGAGTAGCTCAAACCGCCGGCGAAGGCGGCGTTTGTCGAGCATCACAAAATGAATGAGCACTACGAGACCGTCGACGAAGATAAAATACTCAATCGCGAGAAACCACATCGGGTAGTTTTGGTTGGCGCCCGTAGGATGAAAAACGGCAAAATGGCTTCCGGCAAAGAAAACAAGTAGCGAAAGATAGACGAATGCGTTCCAAATGCGCCCAACGGTGTCGGGAATGCGGGAGAGTAAATTCGGGCGCTCAGGCACCAACGGCAATCCACCCTGAGACTGATCCGTGGGGAGCACGGGCGCAGGGCACATGGCTCGCCGCTCGGGAGGCTCTTGGAAAGAAGCAGCATTCGGCGCGCACGACGGCGTCGGCGCGGACGACGCATACGATGCGCGCGCAGCGTGCCCTAGCGCCTTCGCGCTTGCAAAGCGCTTGTCCGGATCGAGCGCCATCGCCATGCAAATAACATCGGCAAGCGAGGCGGGGATATCATATGCCTCGCATTGCTCGCGCATGCCCCGACCCGGCTTGGGGTCGGCCCCCGTCAGACAAAAGAACAGCAGGGCACCGAGCGCATAGACATCGCTGCGCACGCTCGTCTGACCAAAACCATACTGCTCGGGTGGCGCATAGGGACGCGTGCCAAACTTAACGGTATCGGCATCGGCTCCCTCACGCCACACGCGAGCGATTCCCAAGTCGATAATCACCAGCGATGAAAATGTCATGCCTGTATCGGGCGTATAGTTCGCGCCCGACACGATGATATTCGAGGGCTTTAGATCGCGATGGATCACCGGAGCGGCCATCTCCCCCGCCGACGCAAAGCCGGCATGGAGCTCCGCAACTGCATCACAAAGGGCGCCAAACAGCTCACAAGCATAATCGGGCGTCGCACCCAAACGCCCCACCAGGGCCCCGAGCGTTTCGCCTTCGATGTATTCCATGACCACGCAGAGCTCATCGCCCGCGCGGCGGCAATCGACAATCCGAGGCAAGTGCTCGTAACGTCGCCCGGCACGCTGGGCCGCAAACAGGCGTTCATACGCCCCGCCAATCTGGGCCGACGCGTCGATGCGCTTGCGAACAAAGGGGCCAAGAGATCCTCCGCCGGAGCCCTCAAAGTACACGAGCTCGGTCGTCTCGACGTCGGAGTGCTTGAGCACACGGTCTACGCGATAACTGTCATCACGCTCAAGTGACGCCAGGTGTCCGGCGAGCGCAGCGGTCAGCTCATCATCGGAATATGTTGGGCTCTGAGTATCCATAGCGTCCATAATAACGCAGGGCACGGACGCCCCATGACGCCCGTGCCCTGCACGTTCTAAATATCGTGAACGGCGCTTCCGCCGGCAGCCAACCGTTAGCTCACCGTCTCCTCACCAAAGCGATACAGCTCCTCGTTCACCTTTTGCAGGCTGCAGCCGCGATCGATACAGAAAATGATGATGGCGTCACGGCGGTCCTTGCAGTTGAGGACATTGGCGCCCGCCGCCGTCAAGGCTCGGTTGGTCTCCTTGAGCGTCAGCGCCATGGCAAAGGCAATCTGCAGCACCTTATTGCGGCTCGGATGCCGCGCACCGGTAAAGATCTGATAGCCAAACGTCTCGTTGAGGTCGGCCATACGCACCACGCGCGAACGCTCCAGCCCCTTTTCTTCCAAAAGCTGTTTCAGATACTCCGAAAGCGACGGGGCGGTAAAGTCGTGCTCTTTGATATAGCCCTCGATACTCGGGGCATCAAGCAGCTCGTTGAGCAACTCTTCGGTTAGCTTCTTATCGGGCATATGGCCTCACCCCCAGCTCGCATAGTAACCATGTTTTTAATTCTAGTTAAAAACCGCTCACGTCAGAACGTTCCCAGCTGGCAACCTGGTCGGGAGATACCGTGCTCATCGCTTCGAACTTCCAGGTGCCGCCCGCCTTGAGATGGTTGGTGTTCGCAAGAGCCGTTCCCACCTGATTGCCGTCTGCGTCATACAGAACATACTCAATCTGAATGTAGCTTTGCTCTTTATCCGTATTATTGGTCAACGTGCCAGTGATCTTATACGCGAACTGATTAGACGTATCCCCGGCCTCATCCGAAACCGTATAGGGTTCTTGTGCCTCTTTTTGCTCCTCGACTTGCTGGGTCTGTTCGGCAGGCTTTGCTGCTTCACCCGTTGACGAATCGGACGAGTTACCACCCATAGAGCCTACAACGCCGGCAACAACGAGCACCACGATGACACCCAAAACGATCTTGCCGATCGGCTTCTTTCCCTCTTTTGCCATTATGCATCCTTCCTACGATCCGGCTACCGTGCCGGCACACAGCACATCGTAGGAGGCAGCGAGCTCAAATTCATTAGCTGGGAGCTAATGTCGCAGCACAGCTTGCCATCTGGCACTCATTGAGTCTTTTTTCCTTCACCGAACTCACTCCTTTGTTGTTGACTATTAAACATTTAGACGTAAACTGCTTTGTTACCTTGTCAACATCTGAAAGGAACCTCATTGGGAAAAGACGTACTGGTGCAGCAACTCGTCGACTCATTCGACAGCTGGCCCGCCAAAAATTCCGGTTGCGGATCGTCCCGCATGACACAAGAGCTCTATCCTTTTGACAAGCTCTTCTCTCCCATCAAAATTAACAAGCTCACCGTCAAAAACCGCATTGTCATGGCACCGATGGGCAATATCGACATGTGCGAGGAAACTGGTCGTCCCAGCGACATGATGCTGCAGTACTTTTTCGCCCGCGCCAAAGGCGGCTGCGGCCTCATCACAACAGGACTCGTACCGGTAAGC
The DNA here is from genome assembly GCA_019414345.1 of Collinsella sp. GTDB lineage: Bacteria > Actinomycetota > Coriobacteriia > Coriobacteriales > Coriobacteriaceae > Collinsella. The sequence goes on along the minus strand of DXMF01000033.1, from coordinate 21,651 downwards.
CACGGCATCGATACCACGGTCACCGAGCTGGACAAGCTCACCTATTTCCCGCGCATCGATCGAAGCCGAACCGTTATGGCAGGCTGGCGCGACCTTGCCCAAGGTGTCCATGCCTTCGGATCGCGCATTTTTGTCCAGCTTACGGCCGGACTCGGCCGCGTGGGCAACCCGCAATGCCTCATCACGCAAAAAAAGTTTCCGGTCTCGGCGAGTTTCTTGCCTAACTACTACATCCCCGCCATTCCATGCATGCGCCTCTCGGATCAAAAGCTGCGCCGTATCGTAAACAATATCGGCCAAGCGGCGGCCGATGCTCATGCCATGGGCATCGATGGCGTCTATTTGCACGGGCACGAGGGTTATCTTATCGAGCAGCTCGGAAACCCCGCCTTTAACCATCGCAAGCTCGGACGTTATGCCGATTGGCGTCAATTTGGCCTCGATATGATCAAAGAAATCCGTCGCCGCGTTGGGCCCGACTACCCCATCATGTACCGCATCGACCTTTCGCTTGCACTCGAGGAAACCTATGACGAGCAGGTCATGAATTCGACCTATCTGGGACGCATGCGCGGCGGCCGCACAGTCGAACAGACCCTGGGTTATATGGAAGAGCTCGTGGCGGCGGGAGTAGACATCTTTGACGTCGACCTTGGTTGCTATGACAACTGGTGGATGCCCCACCCGCCTGCGAGCATGCCCGCAGGCTGCTTCGTTCCCGTAGCGCGCGCCGTTCGGGAGCGCTTTGCCGCCGACAATATCCGCTCCAATGCCGGCCTTCCCATACCCGTTGTCGCGGTGGGTAAGTTGGGCTACCCCGACATTGCCGAACGCGCCCTTCGCAATGGCGACGCCGATATGATCATGCTCGGACGCCCGCTGCTTGCGGATCCCGAGTGGCCCAACAAGGCGTACGCCGGTCGCGTGGCAGATATTCGCCCCTGCATCGGATGCCAGGAAGGATGCCTCAACGAGTTTGTCGAAGGGGGCCATCCGCAGTGTGCCGTCAATCCACGCTGCAGCTTTGAATACCTCATGCCCCAGACACCCGCTCCCGCCATAGAACCCAAACGCATAGCGGTGATAGGAGCCGGACCCGCCGGGATGGTCTGTGCGCTAATCGCCGCGCGTCGTGGCACGACGTAAAGCTCATCGACGCCGAAGATGAACTTGGAGGAAAACTCCTCTCCGCCAGCACCGCCCGGATCAAGTTCGACCTCGATAATTACCGCTCCTATCTTGTTCGACAGGTGCGCGAGCAGACAGAAAAACCCAACGGGAACCTGACACTCGAGCTTGGACGGGCAGCACGCGCCGAAGATCTTGCAAAAGCAGGCTTCGACGCAATCGTGTGTGCAACAGGCACTTCTAATGCGATACCGCCCATCCCCGGCCTTACGGAGCTTGCAGCATCGGGCCATGCCGTGCAGGCAACGCAGCTACTGCGCCAACCCGCGCTGCTTGGCAACGCCAAAACCGTCGCCATCATTGGCGGAGGGGCCGTGGGCTGCGAGGTTGCCCAATGGCTCACCGTCGAACACGGCATACCACAGGTCAGCGTAATTGAAATGCTGCCTCACATGATGCAGGGCGCCTGCACGGCAAATCGCGGCCACCTACTCCATACGCTCAGGGGACGCAATGTGCGGCTCCTCAATATGACACGCGTCGAGCGCGCGGAAGTCGGCGGCAAACGCGAGTCTGGAGCCCCATCGAGGTGTGCGCGTCTCCACTTGAGTCGCAACTGCCACAAAAACGTTCCCGACCCCTACGTCTCGTGGTCACCGGTCTTGCCCGAGAACGTCGAAAACCCGCTTGCACCCAAAATCGGCAACGACTGGAAGTCACTCGAGCTAACCTGCGACTTGGTAATCATTGCCTGCGGCGGACACCCCGACGACGCGCTGTTCTACAAACTGCAGCAGACGCACGCCGCTGACGAGCTGCATAACATCGGCGATGGGTTTGCGCCCGGCCGTGTGCTCGAAGCGGTCCGTGCGGCATACCGACTCGGCACCAATATCTAACACGAAAGGATGGGCTCACAGATGAACCTGACCTCCCAACAACAAGCCCTGCTCGACGGCGCCAAGGGCCCCGCCATGGCCAAAGTGGTCAAGACCCTCGTTATGTACGGCGAATGCTTTGGCGCCGAGCATATGGTTCCCGTGACCGGCGCAAACGGTCATCTTGTCACAAGTTTTGGCCTCTCCATGCTCGGTCCAGTCTATGACCTTATGGATGAGCTGCTGAAAGACGGCGCCCTGTCCGGTCAGTCATTCTCGGTCGACCCGAGGCCCCTAGACCCCGCCGTCCCGGCCAACCCGCTGCAAAAGCTGCTGTTCAAGATTATGTATTCCAAACAAGACGATTATGAGGCACAGCTGCGCAGCATGGGTCTATTGGACAACGATGCTTTCACCTGCACCTGTTACCAGCCCGAGGTTGGCAATCGACCTCGGCGTGGCGACATCCTAAGCTGGGCAGAAAGCAGCGCCGTGGTCTTTGCCAACTCCGTGCTGGGCGCTCGCTGCAATCGCAACTCCGGCATCATCGAGATGTTCGGCTCAATTGCCGGCTTTGTCCCGGAATTCGGCCTGCTCACCGATGAGGGCCGCAAGGCGACCTGGATCATCGAAGTCGACTGTAAGCGCAAGCCCGAAGCGCAAGTGCTTGGCAGCGCCATTGGCATGAAGGTGATGGAAGACGTCCCTTACATTAAAGGCCTCGACCGCTGGCTTGGCCGCGAACTCACACCCGGCACGCAGGACTACCTTAAGGACATGGGCGCCGCCAGCGCATCGAACGGCGCTGTCGGGCTCTACCACGTGGACGGCATCACGCCCGAGGCCGTCGAACAAGGCGAACACCTCATAGCACTAGACGCCCAAATCTATCGCATTGACGACGCCGAGCTGGAACGCATCCGCTCGAGCTACCCCGTTATGTGGAAGAACCCGGGCGCACGCCCCAAGCTTGCCTTCATCGGCTGCCCCCACCTCTCGTCTGCACAACTCGCCCATTGGGCAGACGCCATCTGCGATGGGCTGAGCGCCTCCGGCAAGTGCCGCGTGCAAGTACCCACCGTACTGACCGCCGCCCCATCCGTGGCAGACGCCTTCCGCAAGACTGCGGCATACAGACGCCTCTCGACTACCGGTGCCGTCGTCTCGAGCATCTGCCCGCTTATGTACACCAACAACCCGCTGTGCGGCAGCATGCCCATCATCACCAACTCCAACAAGTTGCGTACGTACTCGGCATCGCGCTACTACACCGACGACGAAGTGCTCGCCTACGTCACCACCGGAAAACCAATCAAATAGGAAGGCGACTCCTCATGGAAAAAATCTTTCACGGCCGCGTCGTTGTCCCCGGAACTGCCCACGCCAAGGCACTTGTCTCTCACGGAGGGCTCAACACGCTCGCATCGTTTCAGAAGGCACTGATGTTTGGCGACAAAAAGGCCACGTGTTCCGACCAAAACAATCCCGACTTGTACGGCAAACCTTTGGCGGGATGTGCCTTGTGTCTTCCGCAGACTATCGGCTCCACCACAGGCGGCATGGTGCTCTTCTGCGCCACCAAAATGGGGCGCCAACCCGCATGCCTGCTGTTTTCCAAACCCATTGACAGCCTTGCCGCCGCTGGCGCGATCCTCTCGGGTGTATGGACCGACACCCCCATGCCCACCATTGACAACCTGGGCGATGAGTTTCTCGATGCTGTGTCGACGGGAGACGCCATCACCGTGACCGAAGACGGCACGGTCATCGTCGGCTAAGGCTATCCGACCCGCCGCCCGCAGATGAGCAACGTGTTTCGCCATTTCCCACGCGCGGTGCGGGCGATAATCTTGACGTATTCGATATACAACACGAAAGGAGTCCCACCATGGGAGCATCGGTATCGGTCGCACAGGGCGCGCCTCTTGATGCAGGCACCTACAAGGCAGACGAGGCAGCCGTCGAGCGCTTTTGCGAATTGCTGCGCATCCCCACCGTTTCGCGTGAGAACATCGCCGAGCGCGACGATGAGCCCTTCAGCCAGTGGATTCCCACGCTTCAGCGACTTTATCCGCATTTCTTTAAAGTCGCCGAGCTCACACGCGTCGACGACTTTGGCATGCTCCTGCGTTGGCCTGGCGCCGATTCCGCCTTGGACCCCATCGTCATGATGGCGCATCAGGACGTCGTGCCCGTCGAGGGCCAAGACTGGAAGCACGATCCCTTTGGAGCCGAGATCTTCGACGGCGAGATCTGGGCCCGCGGATCACTCGACACCAAGTGCATCGTCTCGGCTTTCTTCGAGGCCGCCGAGCATTTGATTGCCCAGGGCTTCGTTCCCCCGCGCGATGTCTGGTTCTTCTCGAGCGATGGCGAGGAAATCGCCGCACCTACTGCAACCCATGCAGTGCAGTGGCTTCGCGAGCATAACATCCATCCCTACATGGTGCTCGATGAGGGTGGCGCCGTGGCAACCGACGCCCCGCTCGGCGTCACCGAACCCGTTGCCATGGTAGGCGTGTCCGAGAAGGGCCACGTCGACCTTACCGTCACGGCGCGCGCCGACGGCGGCCATGCCTCTACGCCTGCGGCAAACGATGCCTGCCGTCTTCTCTGCCGTGTATGCGAGACTATCTCGGCCAACCCCGGCAAGCCGCAGCTCACGCCCGCCGTCGAGGCCACACTGACCGAGTTGGGTGCCCGTAGCAGCGCGACGTATCAGGCAATCTTTGGCAACCTGTGGCTCACGCGCCCCGCGGTTACCAAGATCATGGCCGCCAGCCCCGAGACCTCGGCCATGCTGCGCACAACCTATGCGCTCACGCAGCTCGAAGGCTCCAATGCGCACAATGTGCTGCCACCAGTTGCTCGCGCCAACTTCAACGTGCGCATCGCTCCGTTCGAGACCATCGCCGATGCCGTTGAGCGCGCCCGCAAGCTCGCCGCCCAGCAGTGCCGCGCCTCGGGCGTAAGCCCCGACCATGTCACCGTCGAAATCAACGAGGCGATTCCCTACACCGAGCCCGCGCCCATCTCGCCTTACGAAGACGATGCCGCCTTCAACTACATCCATCGCTGCGTGTCGGGTGTCTATCCCGAGGCCGGCTTTGCTCCCTACGTGCAGAACTCCTGTACCGACTCGCGCGAGTTCAACGAGATCTGCGATCGCGTCTACCGCTTCTGCGGCTTTATCTACTCGGGCGAGGCGCGCAAGCTCATCCATGCCGCCAACGAACGCATCGGCGTCGACGTCTACAAGCGCGGCATCGAATTCTATGTGGCGTTTCTCGCCAACCTTGAACAACTGTAGAACGGGGGCCGATAGCACCCCTCCCCGCTTTTACCGACCAGGAGAACCAGCATGACCCAACCAAATCTTAAGCGGGCGGCCCGGCTCGACACCAAGGCCGTCGCCCTCGCCTCCCTACCCTTTATGGGCATGATCAGCTTTTGGCAGGTCTACGACGGCATCGTTCCCAAGATGCTCACAGGGACCTTTGGCCTATCCAACTCGCTCACCGGCGCGATCATGGCCATCGATAATGTCTTTGGCCTGTTCCTGCTTCCGCTCTTTGGCATCCTCTCGGACCGTTGCACAAGCAAACTCGGGCGCCGAACGCCCTTTATCTTGGGCGGCTCCGCGGTGGCAATACTCTCCGTCCCGCTCATCGCGTTCGCCAACAACATGGGCAGTCTACCTCTGCTCATTGGCGCGATTATCCTCACGCTTTTGGCAATATGCGCCTATCGCACCATGACGGTCGCCATCGTGGCCGATATTACGCCTCGCCCACTTCGAACCAAGGCAGACTCAATCGAAAAGATCGTCGGCTATGCGGGAACGGGTCTTATGCTCGTCGCCATCTCGGTCATGGTTCCCAAGGCCGACAAACCTGATTATCTTCCGCTCTTTATCTTGCAGGCCGCCTTTATCCTCGTGTCGGCCGTTGTCTACGGCATCTTTGTCCGTGAGCCCGCCCTCGTCGAAAAGATGCGCGAGAAATCGCTGTCAATGGGCATCGACGAGGATCAGATTGACAAAGACGACTCCCCCGAGGCCGGCGGTAAAAATCGCATTGCAGACGCCGGCGTACGCCGCTCCATCATCATGCTGCTCGCCGCAACGTTTTTCTACTACATGAGCTATAACGCCATGACCACCAATATCAGCCGTTATGCCGATTTGTTCTACGGCATGGAGGGCGGTTCCTATGCCATCATCAATATCGTGACGATTGCAGGCGCGCTGCTAAGCTACGTACCCCTGGCAAACCTTTCGCTCAAAATCGGCCGCAAAAAGGTCGCCCTGGGCACCGCCGTCATCATGGTTTTGTGCCCCGCGCTTCTTTGGCTGGCACCCGGCTTCTCGCCCGTGTTGTACGGCGTCTTTTTGTTGATGGGCGTCGCGCTGGGCGGCGTGGACCTGTGCGTGTACACGATGATTCTGGAGTGTTGCAGCTCCCAAAGCGTGGGCCGCTACTCCGGTTACTACTACACCGTGAGCATGGCGGCTCAGGTGGCGACGCCGATTCTCTCCGGCATCGTTATGGACGTGGCGCCGTCGATGCTCTTCGCCTACATCACGGCAATGGGCATGATTATGGCCGCGAGCATTGCCGCCGCCAAGCACGGCGATGCCATCTTGATCGACGAGGTCGCTCGCCGCGAGGCAGCCAAGTAGGAGACCGAATTAACTACCGTGCGAAAGGGGTCGGATGGGCAAAGCGCCCATCCGACCCCTTTTTCGTTTCATCCTCAAGAAGCTTGTCGAAGCCTACCCCACCGTGACGGATTCCCCAGTAAAGGTGCTGATGAGCAGCAGGATAAAGAACGCCAAGTAACTGATGCTCAGCGGGTACGCAATAATCAGGAAGACGACCCAGCCGACATTGGTCTTGCCGTCGGCACGGCGTTGCTCGCGAGAACGGCATAGCCAAATCGTCACGCCAATGGCCACAATCAACAGCGCAAGTGCCGCTGCTGCCAGTCCAGCAAGCGCAAACATCACGCCAATGCTCACAGCAATAACCGGGAGCAGCAGCAAGCCGCACCCGCACCCACCAGGACTATACACGGCAGACCATCGGCGTCGTTCCATCGTCACTCCAAGCCAAGCAATCGTTTGTAGACATCGAGTCCTTTGAGCAGGACTTCCTCGTCAAAGAGCACGGTATCGGTGTGAAGGGCACTCATCGCATAGGCTGGGCAGCCATCAGCGTCAATCGGGTTTTCTTGCCCCTCTGGCACACCCGTGCCCAGCAAGAAGAACACACCCGGCAGATGGCGCTGATAGAAAGCGAAGTCCTCGGCAATCAGCAAAGGCTCATCCACGAGCTGCAGCTCGGGCAAAGCAGGCGCGACATTGGCAAATAGCTCGGGGTCGTTGTCAACCGGCGGATAGCCCTCGGCAAAGTCGAGATCGTACGTGCAGCCCGTTGCAGCGCATGCCTCATCAAGCACGCGGTGCACGCCCTCGCGTGCACGGTCGAACATGTCGTCTGTAAACACACGCAGGCTGCCGGCCACATGGGCCTCCCCCGCCACCGCATTGCAAACGGTACCGGCCTGCAGCAGACCAAACTTGCCGATACAGGGCTCGTCGGTGCCCAGCTCGTCCATCAATTCGCGCTCGGCGACCAAGAACTTGGCAGCCGCCAGCGCCGCATCGTGTGATTCGTTTACGGGAACGCCGTAAGTCTTGGCGATATGGATACTTGTCCCGTGAATGCGTACGTGCGTCTCACTCGAGCGCGCCAGCAATGGACCGGAGCAGCTCGCCAACGTGTTTGCAGGCAGGTCGGGCCATACGTGGAACCCGAAGATGCGATCTGCCCCATAGCGCTCGAATACGCCGCTCTCACACACCGTCTTGGCGCCACCGGTCGTTTCCTCGGCCGGCTGAAACACAAAGAGCACGTTGCGCTTGATGGCACCCGGCTGCTCACGAACCGCTCGGTCGACAAAAGTCGCCGCCGCGAGCGCCATGGCCATGTGACCGTCGTGACCGCACGCATGCATCTTGCCGGGATGCGTCGAGGCAAAGGCCGCGCCCGTTGCCTCCGCGATGGGCAGGGCATCCATGTCGGCGCGAATCGCCGTAGCATGCGCGGCGTCCGTACCGGCATCGAAGAAAGCGCAGACACAGCTGGGACACGGATGGGTCACCTCGCAGGCGAGCGGCCTCAACACGCCCTCAATATAAGCGATAGTCTGTGGAAGATCGAAGTCGAGCTCCGGGATCCTGTGCAAGTCGCGCCGATAGCGACGGAGTTCTTGGAGCTCGGTCATAAAGGTTCCTTTCATAGGTGCGCGCCAGTTGCCATCTTATTGTGCCGCAAGATTGCCGCACCCTTATTTCCAGCATATCCCTGCATTTTTTAAACGTTATATACGAATACTCTTGTTTGGTAAAGTGCAACGTGGTAGGGTCGTTACCACTTGATAGAGGCGCGGGCACGAAGAACCGCGGGCGAGCCGGCAGGCTTTGACCCCGTGGGGAGGCGAAACCCGCCGAACTGGGCTTTTCGGGCACGAACAACCTGGTGGGCCTGCGGGAAACACCCGCAGGACTGTCTGCAGCAATGCAGGAGCGCTATCCGGACATTGGGTCCACGCTATGCGGATTCGATGCGCAGATGGCGCCGTCTGGATAGCGAGGTTTACGGGACATGGCATTGACTCCCAACGAGGCATATGCGGCCAAGCAGCCGTTTGTGGACAAGGAGACACTCGAGCATATCGTCGAGCAGTTCCCCACGCCGTTTCATCTATACGACGAGGCGGGCATCCGCCGCAACATGCAAGAAGTGCGCGACGCCTTTGCATGGAACCCGGGCTTTAAGGAATACTTTGCCGTCAAGGCCAACCCCAACCCGGCGCTCATCTCCATTCTCAACGAATACGGCTGCGGCTGCGATTGCTCGAGCTATACCGAGCTCATGATCGCCCGCTCGCTGGGCATCACGGGACACGACATCATGTTCTCTTCCAACGACACGCCGGCTGCCGACTTTGAGCTCGCCAACAAGCTGGGTGCCATCGTCAACTTTGACGACATCAGCCACATCGAGTTCTTTGAGCGTGTTGCGGGGCCCATCCCCAAAACGGTCAGCTGCCGCTTTAATCCAGGCGGCCTGTTCCAGCTCTCCAACGGCATCATGGATAACCCCGGCGACTCCAAATACGGCATGACCACCGAGCAGCTCTTTGAGGCTTTCCGCATGCTCAAGGCCAAGGGCGCCGAGAATTTTGGCATCCATGCCTTCCTTGCCAGCAACACCGTCACCAACGACTACTACCCCAAGCTCGCGCGCATCCTCTTTGAGCTTGCCGTGCGCCTGGAGCGCGAGACCGGTGCACATGTCGCCTTCATCAATCTGTCCGGCGGCGTCGGCATCCCCTATCTGCCCGAGCAGCAGGCCAACGACATTCACGCCATCGGCGAGGGGGTGCACGCGGCCTACGACGAAATCCTGGTTCCCGCCGGTATGGGCGATGTGGCCATCTGCACCGAGATGGGCCGCTTTATGATGGGGCCCTACGGCTGCCTGGTCACCAAGGCTATCCACGAAAAGCAGATCTACAAGGACTATATCGGTGTCGACGCAAGCGCCGTCGATCTGATCCGTCCTGCCATGTACGGCGCCTACCACCACATTACGGTAATGGGTCAGCCGGGTGGCGCCGACAAGACCGCGGCGCCTGTCACAAACACGTACGACATTACGGGCAATCTGTGCGAGAACAACGACAAGTTCGCCATCGACCGCGAGCTACCGCAGATCGACATGGGCGATGTGCTCGTGATCCACGATACCGGCGCGCATGGCTACTCCATGGGCTACAACTACAACGGACGGCTGCGCTCCGCCGAGGTGCTGCTGCGCCCCGATGGCTCGGCCGACCTCATCCGCCGCGCCGAGCGCCCGGGCGATTACTTTGCCACACTCGACGTGCTGCCGAGCGGCCGAGAACTGCTGGCCAAGTCGCGCGCCGAAAGTGCTCGCCGTCGCGCCCAAGACGAGCGCCTGGCAGTCGCCGCCCAATGGAACAAACGCATCCAGATCGCGGACGCGAAGGAGAAGAACATGGACATCCGCAATCTTGAGGGCTCGATCGTCGCCCTTGTTACGCCGTTTAAAAAGGACGGCAGCGTCGACTTTGACGCGCTCGAACGCCTTATCGATTTCCACCTGCAAAACGGCACCGATGCCATCCTCACCCTGGGCACCACCGGCGAGAGCGCCACGATGACCGATGACGAGGACAACTCCGTCGTCGCCGCCGTGGTCAAGCATGTTGCAGGACGCGTCCCCGTCATCGCCGGCTCGGGCTCCAACTCCACGCAGACGATGCTCACCAAGTCGCTCACCTACCAGGGCTTGGGAGCCGACGGCCTGCTGCTCATCACCCCCTACTACAACAAGTCCAACGAAGAGGGCATCTATCAGCACTTTAAGACCGTCGCCGATGCTGTGGACATCCCCTGCATCCTGTACAACATCCCCGGCCGCTGCGGCTGCGGCATCAGCGAGCGCAACGTAGAGCGCTTGGCCGCGCACCCCAACATCATGGGGATCAAGGAAGCCTCGGGCAACGTCGCCTACGCGGCCAAGATTGCCCACCTGCTGTCCGACGACTTCCGCATGTACTCGGGCGAGGACGCCCTCACCGTGCCGCTCATGAGCCTGGGCGCTTCGGGCACCATCAGCGTGTGGGCCGACGTTCAGCCGCAGCTCGTGCACGACATGTGCCGCGCCTATCTGGACGGCGACGTGGAGCGCGCCCGCGATATCCAGATTGCCGGCCAGCCGCTCATCAATGCCCTCTTTAGCGAGGTCAACCCCATTCCCGTCAAGGAAGCACTCGCCCAGATGGGTATGATCGAGGCAAACTACCGCATGCCGCTGTGCCCCATGGCAGACGACACGCGCTCCGCACTTACCGATGCTCTGAAGGGAGCTGGTCTGCTTGATTAAGACCGTCATTATGGGAACGGGCCGCATGGGCTCGCTCATCTGCACCACCGCCGAGGGCGTTGTCGACGCCGCCGGTCAGCCCGTTTTTGATATCGTCGCGCAGATAGGCTTTGATCTAACCGAACTCGAGAACGCACCAGTCGCCGACGTCATCATCGACTTCTCGAACGTCGTGACCTTCGATGCTGTCGTCGCCTATGTCGAGCGCACGGGCGCGGCGTTAGTCTCAGGCACCACGGGCTACACACCCGATCAGATGGACCGCCTGCGTGAGCTGGGCCAGAACGTCTGCGTCATGCACTCCGGCAATTACTCCATCGGTATCGCAGCCCTGCGTCATCTGGTAGCACAGGCCACACGCGAGCTACCGGGCTTTGACTGCGAGATCGTCGAGACGCACCACAACCAAAAGGTCGACGCCCCCAGCGGCACTGCCAAGTTGTTGCTCGACGCCGTCGTCGAAGCTGAGCCCGAGGCAGGCTACCACCCCGTCTACGGACGCGAGGGCATGTGCGGAGCGCGCGACCCCAAGGAGATCGGCATGCACTCGCTGCGCGGCGGCACCGTCGCCGGCGTGCACGAGGTGAGTTTCTTTGGCCAGGACGAGGAGGTCACGCTCACCCACCGCGCCACGAGCCGTCAGATCTTCGTCAACGGCGCCTTGGCAGCCGCGCAGAAGCTCGTCACCCGCGAACCCGGCTTCTACACCTTCGACCAGGTCATGTTCGCCTAACTAGTTATCAACCATACCCCCTCAAAGGAGAGACAGCATATGAGCAACGCAGCCGAGATGGATGCACAAGAGATTATCAACTACATCGCCACCGCGCCCAAAAAGACGCCCGTCAAGCTGTACGTGCGCGAGAAGCCGGGCATGAAGGTCCAGTGGGGCAATGCACACGTCTACGGCGGTCGTCGTGGCAAGACCGTCTTTGGTGACTGGGATGAGCTTAAGGCAATCCTCGACGCCAACGCCGACTCCATCGACTACTACGATGTAGAGAACGACTGCCGCAACTCCGCCGTGCCCATGCTCGACCTTAAGGGTATCAACGCCCGCATCGAGCCGGGCGCGATCATCCGCGACCGCGTCGAGATCGGCGACCGTGCCGTCATCATGATGGGCGCCATCATCAACATCGGCTCCATCATTGGCGAAGGCTCCATGATCGACATGGGCGCCGTGCTGGGCGGCCGCGCCACCGTGGGTAAGAACTGCCACATTGGCGCCGGCACCGTGCTGGCAGGCGTCGTGGAGCCCGCCAGCGCCACGCCCGTCATCATCGAAGACGATGTCATGATCGGCGCCAATGCTGTGGTCCTGGAGGGCGTGCACGTGGGTAAGGGTGCCGTCGTTGCCGCCGGCGCCGTGTGCGTCGAGGACGTCCCCGCCGGTGCCGTCGTGGCCGGTGTCCCCGCCCGCGTCATCAAGATGCGCGACGAGAAGACCGACAGCAAGACCGGCCTGGAAGAGGGCCTGCGCCAGCTCTAGGGTTACGCGGTTTTACCAAACCGCGCAACTAGTCGACGCTGCACCTTTGGTTCCGTCGTTCTAACGAACGACGGATCTCTCGACGCTGCAAACGCCCCTAAGCGGCAATCTGACGTTCAATCGTCGGTCGCGTACCGAAGTACGCTTCCCTCCTCTTTCACGTCACCTTGCTCGCCTAGGGGCGTTTTCGCTGACATATGCTCAGTCTGCAACTCAATTCAGCTCCAAGCAAAAAGGCCGAAGTCCCGAAGGGTTTCGGCCTTTGCTTTGTCTGAAGTTCAAGCGCAGTTTATCGATTCTCAATTGACCCGATGTTTTTGAGCTCGATGGAGATGAGGCCGTTGGGCTCGTTGACGAACTCGATATACTCGGAGTTCGAACCCATCTCGGCCGGGAAGCTGATCTCGATGCCCGTGTCGGTACGAATCTTGTGATTGCGCACGGCCGCGCGTTCGACCTGCTTGCGCTCCACGGGCACGCGCTCGGGCACCTTCTCCTCGGTCAGCGCCGCACGCACGCTCTCCTTGATAACCGGCTCGTCCTCAAAGACCTCATCGACGATATCCCAAGGCGGCAGCTCCTCGTCGTCTTCAACCTTCTCGGCAACGGCGGCTTTGACCTTGGCGAGCGCTACGGCCGTGTTGGCGCCGTGCTCTTCAGCGACCTCCTCGACCACGCGCGTCACCGTGTCGATGACCTCCTTACCCGAAACGCCCGTGTCGCATTGCAGCAGGCCGTCGGGAATGAGCATGCGATCCTCGCCGGCAATCTTGCGCTTCTTGTCCACGTAGCCGATCTCCATGGTGCTTGCGCGCACGATGGCATAGCTCGGCACCTTTTGCGAGGGGTTCGGCAGAATGGCGTAGTGGCGCGCGATGTCGTTGCGCACCTCCCCCTCCTCGCGGCCCACTTCGTGCATAAAAGCCTGCTTGGAGCCCAGCAGCATCACGGCAAACCAGCGGGCATCCTCATCGTCGTCAAAATCGGCCACGAGCACGTCGGTGGACTCGGCTTTCTCGGCTTTGGTGAGCTCGGAGGAGATAAACTCCGCAATCTGCTGCGACAGGTCCACGAACTCGCGCTCGCCAAAGAAATAGCCCTTGAGCTCGCCGCCAAACGCAGAGTTCTCGGCAAACGTGGCGCGTTTATTGTCGGCCGAGGTGCGTGCACGGCGCAGATGCGTGGTTACGAAATTGCGCACGGCACGGCTTTCGGTATCGAGCTCGCGCTGGCTCATAACGTTGACGGCAGAGTCAAAGTCCAGGATATGCAGAATCGCGTGATTGATTTTCATATACGGCATTCCGTTCTAGATCGATTTCGGCACGAACCAGTATAGCGGTCGAGCCCGCCCCAGGCGCATCGAAGATTGGTGCATCGGGGACAGGCTGCTTTGCACCAATGGCTAGCGCAGGAGCTCGGACTGCCAAGCCTCGAGCTGTTCTGCCAAACTCTTGCCGGCGGCGGGCATGTCGATCTGGGGTCGTTTGGGCAGCAGCGCACACTTAAGAATTGCCACGATGGTCTGCGAGACAAAGCGTCGCGTATCCTTGTCAAACCCTTGCGCAGCCTGGAGCATCACGGGCAGGCTCTCGCGCAGATTCCCAGCGATATCCGCAAACCGCTCAGCACCCGTAGCCTCAAACACGGAGAACAACGCATCTACAAAACGCTCGCGCTCGCTAGGCGAAACTGCAAGCAGCATCTCGCGAATGGAGCCATCAACGTATCGAGCACCGGCGGACAGGCGCTCACAGTACACGAAGTCGCGACCATCAACCACCCAGCTAAAGGGATTGTGCTGCAGCAGACTGAACTCGGTGCTCTCAACGATGGCATAGTCCTCCTGCGTCTCGAACATCATGCCAAAGATCGACGACCGAGGTAGCGTCTTGTCGATTCGACCGGAAAGATCGGCAAAGGCGTTGCCGTTCAGAAACTCCTCGACGAAACCCGGACCATCATGGGAATACGCCCGTTCGATTCGCGCACGGGCGACATCGGAGCACATCGCCGCACCGTACACCGCAAGGTTTCCACCCTTGGAATGACCTCCGCACAAAAGCGGCCCGTCAATCGCATCCGCCGCCTCGTCCACATAACGCGCCGCGGATTCCTGGGCCGGCACAGGATACCGGAACGCCATGTTAAAGTCCTCTTTCCAGCCCACAATCGTGCTGTCGGTCCCCCGGAAGGAAAGATAGCTAAACCCCGCCGGAAACCGGAACGCCATGGCTGCAAACTGCTCTGTCGCCACCACATCGCTCACGGCACGATAGCCGCAAACGTGCACGCCACGGTAGCGAGGGCTTGCTGCCACGGCCTCCAACAAGGCCCTGCTCCCCTCTGGATCCCACAAGTCGTCAATCATGTCCCGGTAGCACTCGGCACGCAGCAGCTCGCGTACGTCTAGGCCCTGCCAGTTCGTCAGCTCCGCCATATCACCCGGCAAACGCAAATAGGACAACCACGCAAAGACGAGGCTATCCACCGCGCAGAACGGCCGCTCCTCAAACGGATCAAACGCCGTCTGGGCATAGGTCAAAAAATTAGGCGAATCCGACATGGCCCTCCCATCAACTATGGTGCATTGGGGTCAGGTTACCTTGCACCAAAAAGGCGCCCGGGCCGTGTGGACCCGGACGCCTTCATTGTAACTTTTTGCTCTAGCAAGCTTGATTTAGCAGGAGAAGTCGACGCTGTCGATGATGTCCTTGAGGGCCTTTGCAGAGGCGGTGAGCTCATGCTGCTCGCCATCGTTCAGCGGCACGGGGACGCGGCAGACAACGCCGTCGCGGCCAACGACCGTCGGCATGGAGATGGCAAGATCGGACAGGCCATACTCGCCCACCATGAGCGAGGAAACGGGCAGAACGGTCTGCTCATCGCGCATGACGGCAGTGCAGATGCGCTTAACGGCCATGGCGACGCCGTAGTAGGTGGCGTGCTTCTTCTCGATGATGGTGTAGGCGGAGTTCTTGACGTCCTCGGCGATACGCTTCTCGGCAGCCTCGTGCTCCAGATGACCGTGAAGCTCGCAGAAGGTGTTCAGCGGCACGCCGGCAACCTGGGCGCTGGACCAAGCGACAAACTCGGAGTCGCCGTGCTCACCCATGACATAAGCCTGAACGTCGCGCGGGTCAACCTCGACGTGAGCGCCGAGCATCTGCTGCAGACGGCCGGTGTCGAGCACGGTACCGGAGCCGATGACATGGCCCTCGGGCAGGCCGGACATCTTGATGGCGGCGTAGGTCAGAACGTCGACCGGGTTGGAGACGATGAGCAGAATGCCGTCGAAGCCGGACTTCTTAATCTCGGGGATAATGGACTTAAAGATGTTAACGTTCTTGTTGACCAGGTCCAGGCGGGTCTCGCCGGGCTTCTGGGCAGCGCCAGCGGTGACGACGATCATGGCGGCGTCGGCGACATCGGAATAATCGCCAGCGTAGATCTTCATCGGCTCGGCAAACGTCATGCCGTGCGCAATATCCAGAGCCTCACCCTCAGCGCGGTTCTTGTCCACGTCGATGAGAACCATCTCGGAGAACAGACCACTCTGCATCAGCGCGAACGCCGAAGACGAACCGACGAAACCGCAGCCGACAATAGCGACCTTCTTCTCGTTAACCATTAGAAACTCCCATCTCTCTCCACAAACAAGCCGCCCGGGAACGACCCGAGCGGCTTGCCGTAATCCCAATACATCCAATCGGGACTTTGATTATGCTCCTATTCGCAGCCAAATATCGACCGTTTGCCGAAATTATTTGCAGAATTCGTAAAATAACTGCACGAAATCGGTTTCGAGCTATTGACGAGCCGAAATAGCTTTCTAATACAGGCCCGCTTCGCGGATGGCCTCGACAGCCAAAGCGATCTGGTCGGGCGGCAAAACCAGCGCCATACGCACGTGTCCCTCGCCCGAAGGACCAAAGCTCGCGCCCGGCGTCACCACAACACCGGCCTTCTCCATGAGCTCCTCGCAAAACGTCATGGAATCGGTGCGACCACCGGGAAGCTTGGCCCACACAAACATGGAGCCATGCGCGTTGGGACGCTCCCAGCCCAGGCCCTCAAGACCGTCGCACAGGGCATCGCGACGCTCCTGGTACTTCAAACGCTGCGCCTCGACCTCATCACGCGGACCGTTCAGGCAGGCGATAGCAGCCTTCTGGATCGGGAAGAACATACCGAAGTCGATCTGGCTGCGTAGCTTGGCAAAGGCAGAGACCACGTCCTCGCGGCCGACCAAAAAGCCGATGCGAGCACCGGTGACGTTAAACGACTTGGAGAGCGAGAAGAACTCAACGCCCACCTCGAGCGCACCGGGATACTGCAAGAAGCTGCCGCCCGGCTCGCCGTCGAACACGATGTCGGAGTACGCGTTGTCATGGACGATGAGCAGGTCGTGCTCGCGGGCAAAAGCGATGATCTCCTCGTAGATCTCGGGCGTGCCCACCGAGCCCACCGGGTTGGCGGGCAGCGACACGATCATATACTTGGCGCGGTCGGCCACTTCGGGATCGATGCCCGCCACATAGGGCAGGTAATTGTGCTCGGCAACCAGCGGATAGTACTCGAGCTTGGCATCGGCGATCTTGGCACCCGCCTCAAAGACCGGGTAGCACGGATCGGGAACCAAAATAGTGTCGCCCGGATCGAGCAGGGCCAGGCCCAAATGGCCCACGCCCTCCTGCGTGCCGTTGCACGACTGCACCATGGACGGCGTAATGCCGGAGACACCAAAGCGACGCTCATAGTAATCGCACACGGCCTGCTTGAGTTCGGGCAGGTCACGCAGGGCATACTTCCACATCTCGGGATCTTTGGCTGCTTGCGTGAGCGCCTCGACCACGTGGTCGTACGGCTTAAAGTCGGGCGTGCCCACGCTCATGTTGTAAATGGTCTTGCCCTGAGCCTTCAGCGCGAGCAGTTTGTTGTTGAGCGAGGCGAAGACCTCCGCGCCAAAGCGGTCGAGACGCTGCGATGCCTGCATGGTGCCACCTTTCGATATGAAAAACGCGGCGCTCCGACAAGAGCGCCGCGCGATACGGGCCATCAGATTGCAAAAGTGTAACGCTTGCAACCCTCGTATTGGTTCAATTTAGCCAACCTTAGTCAATTGCATTGAGCGCATCGATCTGCGCAAGCCACAGACGCGAGCTGGCGTCACTCGGCATACGCCAATCGCCGCGCGGGCTGAGCGTCACCGAGCCCACCTTGGGACCATCGGGCAGGCAGCTGCGCTTAAACTGCTGAGCAAAGAAGCGACGGTAGAACGTACGCAACCACGTGTGGACGGTCTTGGCGTCGTAGACGCCCTCGAAGCTCTTGAGCGCCATGCGGTAGATCTTGCCCGGCTCAAAGCCAAAACGCAGCAGGTAGTAGAGGAAGTAGTCGTGCAGCTCGTACGGGCCCACCAAATCCTCAGTCTTCTGCGCAATCTCGCCGTCGCCCGTGGGCGGCAGAAGCTCGGGAGATACCGGCGTATCGAGGATGTCGAGCAGCGTCTCGGCAATACGCCCGCCAAAGACATCGGCAGCATAACGCACCAGATGGCGCACAAGCGTCTTGGGCACGCTCGCGTTGACGGCATACATGCTCATGTGGTCGCCGTTATAGGTAGCCCAGCCGAGCGCCAGCTCCGACAGGTCGCCCGTGCCGATGACAAAGCCGCCAGCCTGGTTGGCCAAATCCATCAGAATCTGCGTACGCTCGCGGGCCTGGCTGTTCTCGTAGGTCACGTCCTGCACGGTCTGATTGTGCTCAATGTCCTTAAAGTGCTGCTCCACGGCCGCGTGGATCGAAACCTCGCGGAAGCTCACACCCAGGTCGCGAGCAAGCGACTCGGCGTTGGACTTAGTGCGATGCGTCGTGCCAAAGCCAGGCATGGACACGGCCGTGATACCGGTGCGCGGCAGCCGCAATGCATCGAAGGCACGCACGGTCACAAGCAGTGCCAGCGTGGAGTCCAGGCCGCCCGAAAGACCGATGACTGCAGCCTTGGTACCCGTATGGGCAAGGCGGGTCTTGAGGCCGGCGGTCTGCAGGTCGAGGATGGTCTCGCAACGCTCGGCCAGGTCACCATGATCGGCCGGCACAAAGGGCGCGCGGGGGAAGACACGGTCGATATCGCAGGCATCGCGCAGGACAGGTTCGTCTGCCAGCACGCCCTCAAACGAAAATACAACGGTCGTGGCCTCCGGCGCATCGTCCGCGCGCGTCCACGTCGTCGAGCGACGGCGCTCGGCAACCAGACGGTCAAGATCGACATCGGCGACGGCCATATCGCAGGTAAGCAGTTTGGTGGCGGCGAGCTTGGAGCCGTTTTCGTAGATAAGGTTCTCGCCTGCAAAGACCATATCGGTCGTGGACTCGCCCTCGCTCGCATCCGCATAGGCATAGGCGCAGTACAGGCGCGCACTCTGATTGGAGATGAGGCTGCGGCGGTAATCAGCCTTGCCGATAATCTCGTCCGAGGCCGACGGGTTGAGAATCACCGTCGCACCGGCAAGCGCCATCTCGGTCGAAGGGGGCGCCGGCACCCACAGGTCCTCGCAGATCTCAACGCCCAGCACCAGGTCCTCGGCACCCTCATCACAGCAGCGGTAGACAAGCCCCGAACCCAGCGGAACCGGACCCTGACCGGCAAACTCGACCCACACAGGATCTGCGGGCGCCGGAGCAAACCAGCGGCGCTCGTAGAACTCTCCATAGTTGGGCAGATACTTCTTGGCCGTGAGGCCCAAAAGCTCGCCCGCGCAGCATACGGCGGCGCAGTTGTAGATATTCTCGGCAACTGCAACGGGAAGACCGATGGTAAAGACAATCGGCAGATCGCGGGTTTCATCGAGAATGTGCACAAGTGCCGCCTCGCAGGCATGCAGCAGTGTGCGGTTATGGAACAGATCGGCCGCGGTATAGCCGGTCAGGTTAAGCTCGGGCAGTACCAGCGTGCGAACGCCACGCCCGGCAGCATCGCGAACAGCCGCCAGCGCAACCTCGGCATTGCCCTCGACATCGGCCACGCGAATCCGCGGCGAGGCCGCCGCCACACGCAAAAAGCCATCAGACTGAGAAAGGTGAAGATTCATAAGAATGCTCCCGTGCGTAAACGCTATTCAACACAATTAGCAAGCCCTATTGTAGTTCAACCGCCGGGTGGAACCGCATCCCACCAACTTGGTGAGCAATTGATGAGTTGATGGTATCTGTTAAATGTCACGTACGATTCACATCTGGTGGGTACCCTGATGGCTACACGAAACGAAGCAGATTTACACCGGGAGGACCCCGTATGACAACCAAGTACACCGACGCGCCGCGCACGCGCGTCATGACGCCGGCATCGCTCAACAACGGCGTACACGAGAACCATTCCATTGGACAGACCATGGCCATCGCGCCCAAAAAGGGCCTGTTCGACGACATTTCCATTCCCCAGATCATCGCCGGCGCCGCAGCTGCCGCCACGAGCGTGGCGCTTGCTTCAAAGATCGGCATTGCCGGCTCGGTGATTGGTGCCGCTGTGAGCTCAGTCATCACTGTTGTGTCCTCGCAGGTCTATCGCCACTTTATCTCCGCCAGCGCCGAAGCAATCAAGGGCACGCATGCCGCTGTCGACTACCCTGCCGGCGCCTACGAGCCCGTTGAGCCCGATGTCGAGGAGCACCTAGGTGGCGCCGCGACCACGCAGGAGATGCGCCAGGTTGCGGGACGCGCGACCACGGCGCGCGTCGCCCCCAACAGCCTGCGCGCCAAGGCGGCGGCAGAGCGCAGCCAGACACAAAAGAAGGTCATCGTCTTCTCGATCGCCATCGCCATCGTCGCGGTCATCGCCTGCGCCGGCGCCATCCTTATCACCACTGCCGGTGAGGGTCTGGGCGAGCGTCCCGAGCCAATCCTGTCGTCGCGCACGACCGAGAGCGATGCAAATGGCAACACTCAGCCGCAGGATCAGCAGGCACAGACGGACGACACGCAAGACAGTCCTACCTCTGCCAATTCGTCCTCGAACACCCAAAACCAATCGCAGGGCACCGATTCCTCTACGGCCAACAGTGGCACGCCGTCCGGCACGACCGACTCAAGCCAAACGACTGACGGTTCACAGCCGAACACGGGAGGCCAGACGAGCGACACCACGTCGGGAACGGGCACGGCAGACAGTAACAACACCAACAGCTCGAGCGGAACCGCTTCCGGCACGGCATCTGACAACTCGAGCCAAGGCACGGCATCGGGCAACTAAGTACGTTTGCCTCTCATAGATAACCGACCTGTACAACGGGCGCGAATCGACAGCGGTTCGCGCCCGTTTGCCTTGGGCGCCGCCATGGCGAACGCTATGCGATGGTAAGATGCTTTACATGTGTAAAGAGGAGATTTGCCATGAGCAAGACAATAGTTAGGCCCACGCTTTCGCTGGGCAACCACATCTATCTGTATCGCCTGCTACGCGATGCGATTGGATGCGGCAAGCAAACGTTTATGACGCAGGTCGAGGAGGCGCTCGCCGCAGGCGACATGACTGCTTATGACCTGGGCTTTGAGTCCACGCGCGAGCTGCTCGAGGAACTTAACGACTGCATTAAGCTGACCGTCTTTAAAGGCGGCCGCCTGTATGCCACGGTCATCGCCAACGAGGCCTGGGATGCTGCGCTTGCCAAGGGCGAGGACAAGCCCAAGACCGCCAAGGGCGCCAAGCAGTCCTACAAAAAGAAAAAGCGCGGTGAGAAGGACCTCAAGGCCGTGCGCCCCAAGCACGTTAAACGTCCTGAGCCCGAACCCGAACCCGTGGCTGAAGCTGTGCCGGAGCCCGAGCCCGAGCCCGAGACAGAGATCGAAGTCGCTATCGAGGTGACGGCAGAAGCCAGAACCGAAATCGCCGCCACGACCGATCCCGAAGTTATGTCAGAGCAGGAAGCCACTGCGGGGCTCAACGAGGCTCCCAAGTCGACAACCGAAGAAGCCGCTAACCAACCCGAGGCGCCTGCGTTCCAAAACAGCGATATCTTTGGCGACGAGGCCGAGGACGAACAGCCCGACGAGCCCGACGAGCCCGACGATCAAGACGCTACTGAGTCGACGCCGGAGCCCGAGACGCCGCGGCCTGCCATCTCGCTTACGGTCGTCTATGACCCCGAAAACGCCAACGCCGGCATCACCACCATGG
>DXMF01000032.1 GCA_019414345.1 Collinsella sp. | reverse complement strand
ATGCGAACCTCCAGTCCGGACCGCCCCGCGGTCCAACTTTCTGTCCGCACCCCCTGATGACCAAAAATCGAGCCAGTTTGGATTTGACGAGAAAAGCATGGCAGGCAAGGCCGTCAAGGCCGTGCGCTGGATTTACGCCATCACGGGCGTCTTGGCGCTCGTCGCCGGCATCGCACTGCTGTTTGCGCCCGCCAAGTCCCTCGTCTTCTTAACGACCGTCTTGGGCTTCTACTTTGTGATCACGGCCGCGATCAGGCTGTTTACCGCTGTTTTCGAGCCACTGCTGCCCACCGGCTGGCGCGTGACGAGCATCATCTCCAACCTACTCATTATCTTGGGCGGCGTCATAATCCTGCGCAACCAGGCCTTCTCGACCGCGACGCTCACCACGATGGTGGTTATCGTGGCCGGCTTTGGCTGGATCGTCGAAGGTGTCATGTCCATTCTGGAGTCCGAGCTTTCGTCCAACCGTGCCCTCGCCATCCTGAGCGGCGCGCTCTCCATCATCGCCGGCATGTTCGTGTTTATCTATCCGCTGTGGTCGGCCAAGATGCTCGTCATCTTTAGCGGCGCCGCACTGCTGGTGTTTGGCGTAACGCTGATTGTTCGCGCTATTCAATTTGGCAAACTGGTGCACTAGATGCCGCGAACGCTCTTTATTGATGCAGACGCCTGCCCGGTCACGCGCGAGTCGATTGACTGCGCGCGGCGGGCGGGCGTCGCCGTCGTTATCGCCGGCAACAGCACACAGAACCTGGAACGCCACATTCGCCGCGACGATCCGCGCGACGTCGAGCATGCGCGACGCGGATTTTGGGTCACGACGCTCGATGTGAGCGTGGGCGCCGACAGCGCCGACTTTGCCATTGTCGAACGCCTGCAGGCGGGCGACGTAGTCGTGACGCAGGACATTGGCTTGGCGAGCATGGTGCTCGGGCGCGATGCCGCCGCCATCGGCGTGCGCGGGCGCGTCTACGATAAGGCGACCATCGACATGCAACTGTTTATTCGCCACGAGGAAAAGAAGGTGCGCCGCGCCGGCGGTCGCACTCGCGGTCCGGCGGCATTTACCAGCGAAGACCGGGCCCGCTTTAAGCGCAACCTCACCGAGCTGCTGCGCTAACCAAGGTAGATTTTCGGGACATGCCCGGAAATCTACCTTTTTGTTTTGAGCGGTGTGAGCGCTCGGAATCCATGGCTCAACAAAAAACGGGCTTCAAAATGCCATGCGTCGCCGCATTGCGCAGGCGCCGAGCATGGCTATTTGAAGCCCATTTTTTAGGCCTACTTAGAGGCCGAAGGCGGATAGGATAAGGCCCCAGCCGGCGCCGATGACGTACATCATGACCAGGAACACGGCGTTTTCACGAGCGCTGCGGTTGGTGCGGAACAGGACAAGATAGCCCACGCCAGCGGAAATGAGCGTGCCGGCGAGCATCGGCGCCAGCTGTAGCGCGCCCTCCAGGTACAGCTGCGTAATGACCACGCTGGCCGAGCAGTTGGGGATCAGGCCGACGAGTGCCGAGCCCAAGACGGCGAGCGTCTCGTTGCCACGCAGGAACTGCTCGATCGCGGACTCGCCGAAGGTCTCGAGCACGGCGACCAGAATCAGCGTCACCAGAAAAATGAATACCGATACCTGCACGGTGTGCGAGATGGCGCTGCGAATAATCAACAGGAGGGGCGCGCTCTCGTGAGAGTGGGAGTGACCGTGGCCATCATGGTGTTCATGCTCGCCCCCATGACCGTGATCGTGTCCATGTCCGTGTTCGTACTCGTCCTCGTCTTCATCGCAACCGCAATGGTCGCGCTCGCACAGCTCATGGATGTGATCGGCGCTCACGCCCGCCTCGGCCACTTCATCAATGATGTCGCCCCCGGTATGGTCGTCGTGCGCGCAGTTCACATGAGCCGGATTGGAAGCGGTCCCCGGCACGGTACGGCGAATCGCCGCATGCGCGCGAGCGTTACGACGAAGGCCGCGGATAGCCGCGTCCACGATAAAGCCCGTGACCAGCGCGATCAGTGCCTTCGAAGCCAAAAGCATCGCCATGGTCTGCACGGGCACCTGCTCGGCGAGCAACAGCGGCAGCATCTCATCGGAGGTCGAGAGGAACACGGCGACCAGCGTGCCCAGCGTCACGACACGGCCGGCGTACAGCGTTGCTGCCATGGCCGAAAATCCGCACTGCGGCACAATGCCCAGCAGCGAGCCAGCCACGGGACCCGCAGCGCCGGCGCGCTTGATAGCGCCGTTGACGCGGTCGCCCGCAACGTGCTCAAGTGTCTCGAGAGCAAGATACGTCACCAACAAAAACGGCGCCAGCGAGAGCGTGTCCTTGCCGGCGTCGAGCAGAATATCAATCAGCAAATCCATGACGGATGGAACCTTTCATGTCTTTCGGCAGCATTGTAAAAGTCCTAGCGGTCAACTAGGGTATTGTAGTTGTCCTAGGCGCGATGCCAATAGTTGCCCATGGTAAACTATCATCTCGCCATAACTCAATGCCACCGAGCCGCGCGACACGGCCCGTCCAAGGAGCAGTTATATGAACGTTTCACAAGCACTCGAATACGAGCGCCAGCCGTTTATTCCCATGTTTATCTATGGCGATCACGGCGCCATGGAGTCCGAGCGCCAGAAGGGCGAGGAGGCCCTTAAGGTGCTCGAAACCGAGTACTTTACCGCCGAGGGTGACCCCAGCTTCGACTTTGCCACCGTGCGCGACCTGGCTGACCGCAACCGCGACCTGTGCGACCAGATTGGCGAGGCGCGCCTGCGCAACGTGACGCCCGCGACGCTTTCGCGCGGCCTGTCCGATGCCGACACCTGCGCCGCCATCGGCAAGATGCAAAAGCGCACCGCCGCGTCGGTCATGCGCGAGATCCGCGGCGACCGCGACGCGCTCGGCGTGGCCTACGCCCGCAAGCCCATCCAGGGCACCGTGCTCGGTATCGACATCGAGACCACCGGCCGTGCACCCGAGCGCGGTTATATCATCAATGTGGGTTGGGAAATCATGGAGCTCACCAGCGACGCCGTCCCGCACGACGCCGAGGCGCACTACTGCGGTCTGCCCGACATCTACCGCGGCGAGGATGTGCCGTTGTCGAATATCCACCACATCACCTGGGACGACATCGACGGCAAAAAGCCATTCCGCGAGAACAAGGAACTGCAGAAGCAGCTGCTCAAGCTTATGAAGAAGTACCCGTACATGGCGCACAACGCCGCCTTTGAGGACAGTTGGTTCAAGATCCACCTGGACGGTTACGCCGAGGCACGCCGCGCCGGCAAGATCATCGTCATCGACTCGCGCCAGATCTGCCGCAGCCTGGATGCCGACGTCCGCTCGCTCCCCCGCGAATCCGCGCCCGCCGCGCTCGAGAACTGGGCGCGCCGCCGTGGAACCCTCGCCGCCGACGCCAACGAGCAGCACCTGGGCCTCGACGACACCGACCTCATGCTCCGCACGGTTCAGGCCGAGTTCAACCTCAAGAACCTATTCGCGAAATAACCGATCCATCTGCGGGAGCGTCTGCCAGGCACAGCGCAATCCGTCTGGGCACACCGACACGCAGTAAACTAGGGCGCAGCCTTATGGCTGCACCCTAGTTTTCATCAAAACGAGCAAATACGCGTGCTTCACATAGTCGGCAGGTTGGCCCACCTACATTTTTCGAGTTGTTCGGCCAGCTGAACCACTAGTCAAGGCCCCTTGAACCGCAATCGAAGCTAAAATCGCCTTAATTTCGCAACCAAGCCCCATAAATCTACCTGAATCAATTCGAATAGGACGTTGCGATCGCACCATTTGTATAGGATAAGGCCGAATAACTCAAATTATGTTGGTGAGGCATCTGAGCGGTCGGCAAAAACGCTTAGAAGCTACGAATCCGCGGTGGCGCGCGCAGACGTGGTGTAAGAGCGTCCTGAGGTCCGTCGCTGCAAGTCC
>DXMF01000031.1 GCA_019414345.1 Collinsella sp. | reverse complement strand
CACATTTAGATGCCTTGGTCCATTGGATTATCAGAAAGAAAAACCCGTCGAGATTCAAGACTACGCCAAATGCGACTTTGCCTCTGCATGCACCGTCTCTTAGCCGAGCCATCGGCATCTACATGCCTAAAAAATGAGCGTGGATAATCTCCCGTTTTGAGCCTAGTTTTGAGCCAAAAGTGGGAGATTATCCACGCTCGATTTGTAAACGTCCGAAAATCCACGCTCGTGTGTCCGAAAATCCACGCTCGTGTGTCCGATAATCCACGCTCGTCATGCCACGAGCACAGCCGCAGCCACGGCTACAGCAGTACCATCGCAGTCTAGTGCTCCTCGCCGGCGCGGGCCAGGTCGTAGGGCGTGGTCTGGTAGACGTAGTAGTTGAGCCAGTTGGTGTAGAACAGCTGAGCCTGGCTGCGCCAGACGTTACGCGGCTCGGCGGTGGGGTCGTCACCTGGGAAGTAATGCGCCGGCACCTGGGGGTTGAGCCCGCGCTTCACGTCGCGCTCGTACTCCAAGCGCAACGTGTCGGTATCGTACTCGGGATGGCCAAAGACAAAGAAGCGGCGGCTGTCGGTCGACTTGACGATGTACAAGCCCACCTCGTCGGACACGGCCACGACCTCAAGCTGCGGCTCGGCCTCCACGTCCTCGCGGCGCACATCGGTGTTGCGCGAATGCACGGCATAGAAACGGTCGTCGAAGCCGCGGACCAGCGGGCTTTGCGGCTTCACCAGATAATGCTCGAACACACCGCTCGCCTTTGCCGGCAGGTTGTACTTCTGGATACCGTAATGATGGTACAGGCCAGCCTGCGCGCCCCAACAAATGTGCAGCGTAGAGTGCACGTGCGTGGTGGACCAATCCATGATCTGGCAGAGCTCGGGCCAGTAGTCGACCTCTTCGAACGGCATCTGCTCCACCGGCGCGCCCGTGATGATCAGGCCGTCGTAGTGGATGTCGCGGATGTCGTCGAACGTGCGGTAGAACGTCTCCAAGTGGCCGGCGCTCACGTGCGTGGCCTCGTGCGTCTTGGTGCGCAGCAGGTCCACCTCCACCTGCAGCGGCGTGTTGGAGAGCTTGCGCATGATCTGCGTCTCGGTGGCGATCTTGGTGGGCATGAGGTTGAGGATGAGCACGCGCAGCGGACGGATGTCCTGGTGCAGCGCGCGGTACTCGGTCATGACAAAGATGTTCTCGCTCTCGAGCTGCGCGGCGGCAGGGAGGGCGTCGGGGATGCGAATGGGCATGGATGCTCCTTACGAGTCAGTTGCAGCTATGGTACAACGACCGGCCCCATCCGCGCGAGCACATCGCCCAGCGATGCCGTCAGCGGCCCAAATCACTCCAAAAGTAGAGATTAAGGCATGTCCAAAAATCTACGGCGCTTTAGCCTAGCAAAGTGGCAGCAGGACGCTACAATGGTTCGACGCGAAAAACTCGGCCGAAAGGATACGTATATGTACCAGACGCGTAAGATCGGTGTGGTCGGCCAGGGCCACGTAGGAGCACATGTCGCCAACAGCCTGCTCATGCAGGGCATTGCCGATGAGCTGTACCTGTGCGATATCAACGAGGCCAAAGTGACGTCCGAGGTCCAGGACCTGCGCGACTCCCTTTCGTTTGTCCCGTACAACACCAAGATCGTCAACTGCTACGACCACTACGAGGAGCTTGCCTGCTGCGACGTCATCGTCAACGCTGCCGGCAAGGTCGCGCTGGCCGCCGGCAACCGCGACGGCGAGCTGTTCTTTACCACCGACGCCGCCCGCTCCTTTGCCAAGCGCATCGTCGACGCCGGCTTTGACGGCATCTTCGTGAGCATCTCCAACCCCTGCGACGTCGTGTGCACCGAGCTGTGGCACCTGACCGGCTACGATCCCAAGAAGATCATCGGCTCGGGCTGCGGTCTGGACTCCGCCCGCTTGCGCACCGAGATCTCCAAGAAGGTCGGCGTGAGCCCCAAGTCCATCGACGCCTACATGATCGGCGAGCACGGCTTTAGCCAGCTTGCTGCCTTTAAGGCCGCAACCATCGCTGGCAAAAACCTCAACGAGCTTCAGGCCGAGAACCCCGACAAGTACGCCTTCGACCACATGGAGGTCGAGGAGCTTGCACGCAAGGGCGGCTATGTGACCTACCAGGGCAAGCAGTGTACCGAGTACGCCGTTGCCAACTCCGCCGCGCGCGTCTGCGCCGCCGTGCTGCACAACGAGCACGCCGTGCTTTCGGCCTCTACGCTTATGACCGGCCAGTATGGCGAGGAGGGTATCTTTACCTCCCTGCCGTGCGTGATCGGTGCCGAGGGCGTCGAGGAGGTCTACACACTCGACCTTTCCGAGCACGAGCTCGAGGGCTTCCACAAGAGCTGTCAGCACATCCGCGACAACATCGCCCAGCTCGACTGGTGGGATGCCGAGGGCGTTGTCGGCAAGTAGGCCGTCAATCGCCGCAATCTCGCGAATCTAAGCGCGATACCAAGCGGGCCGCGCCGGAATACTACCGGCGCGGCCCGCTTTTTACGCACGCTGTTCACTTGCAAATCGAAGGTGATTACTTTTCCCGGTACCTAGTACTGCTCGATACCCATGTAGCGACGAACCTCGGGACTGTGGTCGAACACCTTGCCGCGGGCGGCGCGCAGCTCGCAGCTCATGTTGTAGAAGAAGATCGGCTCCAGGAACGAACGCACGCTGGCAGGCACGTCGCCCACACCGTACTCGAGCGCATCGAGCACCATGACCGTATCGGTGTGCGTGTTGAGGAATGCAAGTGCACGTTCCTCCATGGGGCGGCACTCGCCCGATCCGAGCTGTACAAAGTAGAACACGCCGGGCTCGGTGGCTTCGAACGGGCCGTGGAAGTACTCGCCGGAGTGGATGTAGCAGCAGTGCTGCCACTGCATCTCCATGAGCGAGCAGATGGCCATAGCGTAGGTCTGGCTAAAGTTGGGGCCGGAACCCAGGATATAGAAGAACTTGTGCTGCTGGCAGAGCTCGGCAAAACGGGCGCCTAGCTCGGCGTTGACCTTCTCGCGGGCAGCGGGCAGCAGCGCATCCATCTGCTTAAGGCCGGCGTACATGTCGGCAAGCGCCTCGTAACCCTCTTGCTGGTCGAGCAGCTCGGCAGCCATCAGGGCGCCGATGCCCTGCGGCACCTCGGCCTGCGGCACGCCTTCGCCCCACGGATAGACCCAGGTGGTCCACTTGCCGTTATCGATCTTGGAGCCCTCGCAGTCGGTGAGGGCGACAACCTCGGCGCCGGCGGCCAGCGCCATCTCGCAGCCGTCGACGACCTCCTGCGTGTTGCCGCTGTGGCTGCAGGCGATGACGAGTGACTTCTCGCCAAGACTCTTGGGAACCATCAGGCAAAACTCGCGTGCCGTGTAGACCGTCGAGGTAAACGTGGTGGCCTCGCGCTTGAGTAGCTCGTTGGCCGGCATCAGGTCGATCATCGAACCGCCGCAGGCGATCCAAAAGACGTTCTCAATCTTGCCCTTGCGCTCGATAATTTCCTGAACCAGATCATGTGCGTTCACGGTGATGTTCCTCCTTGTGTGGCGGCTTTGAACGACGACAGCTCGTACCTGCGGTCGTTCTATGTTGTCCTATTTATAGCACGCACGACGATGCACGTGAAGTCATTTCACCAAATTTGTTCTATGTTGTTCTATCTATGGACGTTAGATGTCGAACACGTAGCGCGAGCCCACGATCTTTTGGCGTCCGAGCAGCAGGGGCCGCCCGTCCGCATCGGTAAAGTATGCCTCCATATAGAAGAGCGGCTCGCCGACCGGCACCTCCAGCAGCGGGGCCGCCTGAGCATCGGCAAGCGCAATCTCCACCGTACAGGGGTCTGACTTGAGCGGCGCACGGCCCGAATGCTCGGCAACGAGCGCAAAGATGGAATTGTCCGTGAGGTCCTTGTCGGCAAGCGTCTGCAGATAGGGATGGTCGGCCAGCACAAAGGCGTTGTTCTCGAGCATGACGGGCACGCCATCTGCCGTGCGCACGCGCTCGACCACGATGAGCTCGCAGCCGGGTTCCACCCCAAAAAACGCCGCGTCCTCGCGCGTCGCCGCAACCACCGTGCGCGACGCCAGACGTGCTCCGGCCACCATGTCGTTGGCGGCGCAACCCTCGGAAAAGCTCTGAACGTCACCCTTCTGGACAATCTTGCGTTTGAGCTTGGGCGCACACACAAACGTGCCCCTCCCCTGCTGGCGGTTGAGATACCCCGCGCGCGACAGCTCCTCGACGGCGCGGCGCACGGTGATGCGTCCCACGCCGTAGTACTTCGCGAGCTCCATCTCGGAAGGAATGCGCGAGCCGGATGCGTACACGCCGCGCGCAATCTCGCCCTTTAGGTCGTCCATAACCTGCTGGTACAGCGGCACGGCGGACACCTCAGTGCGCTCGGTTTTATCGTCGGATGCCATCATTACGCTCCATCCCGTGCATGCTCGGACTCAAACTCTTCAATCGCCGCCATAAACTGCTCGCCAAAGGCATCGGCCTTTTTCTCGCCAATACCGTTGACCTGGATAAGCTCGTCGCGTGTCTGAGGTCGTAGGCGGCACAGGCCGCGCAGGGCCTTGTCAGAGAAGACCATGTACGGCGCCATCTCCAGCTCGGTCGAAATCTCCTTGCGCAGGGCACGCAGGCGCTCGAACAGCTCGGCATCGTCACCCACGCGCGGGCGCTGATCTAGCTCGGCCTCCTCACGCAGCAGATCCACCGCGCGGCGGGCACGGGCCGAGGCCTTGCGCTTGGACGCACGACGCTTGACGGTAAAGGCAAACGCCTCATCCTCGACCTCGGTGGCACGCGGGCCCAGCCCCACGACCGGGTACTGCCCCTGCGAGGTAGCCAGATAACCGCGGCCGCACAGCTGGCCGATGATGTCCTTGATACGCCCGACCGATTCGCTCGACAGCTCACCGTAGCCGCGGTCCTCGTCCAGATGCATCTGGCGAATGCGCTCGGTGTTGCCGCCGTGGAGCACGTCGGCGATGAGCGACTTGCCAAAGCGCATGGGTCGCGTGGCCACATAGCGCACAGCGGCGCGGGCCATATCGGTGACGTCCTCGACCTCGAACTGCGTGAGGCAGTTGCTGCAGTTGCCGCAGCCCTCGGCCTCGTCCGTGGCGGTGGCGCCCGCACCAGCCGCGGCAGCATGCTCGGCCGCGGCCTCGTCGCCAAAGTAGCGCAACATATATTCGCGCAGGCAGCCGGTGGTATTGCAATAGCCCTCCATCTGGCTGAGCAGACGATATCGATTCTGGAGCGCCCACGCGCGCTGCTCGTCGTCAAGCGCCTCATCGGCGGCATCGCCGCTGTCGATTAAAAAGCGGCGCATGCGAAAATCGTTACCGTTCCACAGCAAGTGGCAGCTTGCCGGGTCGCCATCGCGACCGGCGCGACCTGCCTCTTGGTAGTAGGCCTCGATGCTCTCGGGCACGTTGTTATGAATCACGTAGCGCACGTTGGGCTTGTCGATACCCATGCCAAAGGCATTGGTGGCAACCATCACCTGAATATCGTCGTCGATAAAGGCGCGCTGGCTTTGACGACGGGCGTCGTTGCCCATGCCGGCATGGTAGCGGCCAACGCGAATGCCGCTGGGGCCCAGCGCCTCGGCAAGCTCGCCCGCCAGCGCATCGACCGTCTTGCGGGTCGAGCAATACACGATACCGCTCTCGCTCGAATGCGCGATCACATAGTCGCGCACCCAGGCAGTCTTGGCCTTGTCGCCCATCTCCTCGCAACCAAAGTAGAGATTCTTGCGATCGAAGCCCGTCACCACCGTCGCAGGGTTTTGCAGGCCGAGCATCTGCTGAATATCCGCACGCACGCGTTCGGTCGCCGTGGCGGTAAACGCCGCCACGATGGGGCGCTGCGGCAGGGAATCGATGAACTCACGAATCTGCAGATAGGCGGGGCGGAAATCCTGACCCCATTGGCTTACGCAGTGGGCCTCGTCAATGGCCACGAGCGGCACGCCAATGCCGGCGGAACCCGCAGCCTCCTGCGCAAAGGCCAAAAAACGCGGCTCGAGCAAGCGCTCGGGCGCCACGTACATAAGCTGGTAGCGGCCCTCGCGCGCCCGCTTGAGCACGGTGTTTTGCTGGGCCGGAGTAAGGCTGGAGTTGAGATAGCTGGGTCGCGCACCCGCCGCGAGCAACGCACGGGTCTGGTCCTCCATAAGCGACAGCAGCGGACTCACCACAAAGGTGATGCCGGGCAGCATGAGCGCGGGCACCTGGTAGCAAATGGACTTGCCGGCACCCGTGGGCATAACACCCAGCGCATCGCGACCGGCAAGGATCGCATCGACCATGCGGTCCTGTCCCGGGCGAAACGAGGTGTAGCCAAAATAGGCGCCGAGCGTGTCGAGCGCCATCTGCTGCATGCTATCGGTCATGGTTTCCTAACGTCCAAGTCATCTGCCGCCGATTATACGCCGCCACGCGGACCGGTGCCGCACGGCTGTCGGCCACGGGCAACGCAATCCAAAAGGAACGAGCGTGGGATTTTTGGACACTTTCCCAACGGCTAATCTCTTGACAAGCGCGCAAACGTCGCTGGTTGAGCATAAGTCAGCGAAAACGCCCCTAAGCGAGCAAGGTGACGTGAAAGAGGAGGGAAGCGTACTTTGGGTACGCGACCGACGATTGAACGTCAGATTGCCGCTTAGGGGCGTTTGCAGCGTCGAGCCGTTACGCGGTTTGGTAAAACCGCGTAACTTACATGACCATAACGTAGCGCGATCCCACGTAGTACTGCTTACCCATCAAAACCGGCTCGTCATCGGGACCGGTAAAGCCGGCACGCAGGTTGAGCAGCGGATCGTGCGGAGCAATGCCCAGCTCGGCCGCCTGCTCGGCGTTAGCTCGAACGGCCTCGACCGTACGGTAGCCAACCGAGACAATCGGCGTTCCGCCAACACGCTCGACCTCGGCAAAAATCGACTTGTCCTCAAGATCGGCCGTCAACAGCTCGCGGTAGGCATCAAACGGCACAAAGATGTTCTCCTCAAAGATGGGCTCGCCGTCGGCCGTACGCACGCGCTTGATATGCAGCAGCAGCGCATCCTTCTGCAGGCCAAAGAACTCCATCTCGTTTTGGCGCGCCGGAACGATCTGGCGATCGATCACATGTGCGCCCGCCTTCATGCCATTATCGGCACACAGCGCGGTAAACGTCTGCAGCGTCGAGGCGTGAAACTGGCGATTGATGTGCGGCGTGGAGACAAAGGTGCCGCGGCCCTGCTGCTTAACCAGGTAACCATCGGAGCACAGCTCCTCGACAGCGCGGCGCACCGTAATACGGCTCACCTCGTACTGCTCGGCTAGTTCAAGCTCGGACGGAATACGCTCCTTGGGTGCATAAACACCTTTCTCGATCGCATCCTTAATTTCGTCGTAAATCTGCTGGTAAAGCGGTGCATTTTTGGGCGCGGGCATATCTGATCACTCTTATCGAAATATCGAAATAACTAATACGTATATAACGTCTAGTTTCATGTTACCTCATATTGATAAAACGATACACCCTCCCTACCAAAAAGCGACAGCTTCATTTTGGTAGGTTTTATCTGGGCAAACGAGAGCCTCTCGAAAGCAACGGGGCTTTCGGGGGGGCTCGTTCGGATGGGTTGCGCAGGACCGGCAAAATGCCAATACCCTACTTGCCGTCGTCCTGCTGCAGGCTGTCCTGTTCGCTGAGGCGCGCCTGCCTGCTGGCCATGCGTGCGGGCTTGTCGGGATCGGGAACGGCCGTGGGCATGGGCTCGTCGACATGACCACCCCACCAGCCGCCCACAAAGTTGAGCGTGTGGAACACGTTGATC
>DXMF01000030.1 GCA_019414345.1 Collinsella sp. | reverse complement strand
CGTTAGGAGCAATCATGCCAAACGAGAACAGCTACGAAGTCGCGCTGCAAAAGAGCAACGCCATTCGCGAGGGCTTGGCCAATACGCCCGAGAAGTTCACCATGCTCACCGGTGATCGCCCCACCGGCCGTCTGCACCTGGGCCACTACTTTGGCACCCTCAAGGGCCGCGTTGAGCTGCAGAACATGGGCGCCAAGACCAACGTGCTCATCGCCGACTACCAGGTCATCACCGACCGCGACACGACCGAGCACATCCAAGACAACGTGTACAACATGGTCATGGACTACCTTGCCTGCGGCATCGACCCCGACAAGACCATGATCTACGCGCACTCCGCCGTGCCCGCCGCAAACCAGCTCATGCTGCCGTTCCTGTCGCTGGTGTCCGAGGCCGAGCTGGCGCGCAACCCCACGGTCAAAGACGAGATGGAGGCCTCGGGCCACGAGCTTACCGGCCTTCTGCTCACCTACCCGGTGCACCAGGCCTGCGACATTCTGTTCTGCAAGGGCAATGTGGTGCCCGTCGGTCGCGACCAGCTGCCACACATCGAGCTCACCCGCACCATCGCTCGCCGCTTTAACAACCGCTACGGCAAGGTATTTCCCGAGGTCGAAGCGCTGCTGTCCGAGACCCCGCTGCTGCCCGGCCTGGACGGTCGCAAGATGAGCAAGAGCTACGGCAACGCCATCAACATCTCGATGACCGCCGAGGAGACGGCCAAGCGCATCAAGAAGAGCCAGACCGACTCCGAGCGCATGATTACGTTTGATCCCGAGAACCGCCCCGGCGTGTCCGGCCTGCTTTCGACGGCCGCCATCTGCACCGGTCGTTCCGAGGTCGAGATTGCCGAGGAGATCGGCATGGGCGGCTCCGGCCAGCTCAAGAAGTACGTGACCGAGGCCGTCAACGAGTACTTCGCCCCGATCCGCGAGCGCCGTCAGCGCTACGAGAACGACCTGGATTACGTGAAGGACGTGCTGCACGAGGGCAATCGACGCGCCAACGAGATCGCCGAGCAGACCCTGGCAGAGGTTCAGGACGCCATGGGTATGGTGTACTAGACCGATCTGCTGGCTTGAGCTTTCGATTGCTATAGGGCGGGCGCTACGGCGTCCGCCTTTTTTGGAGCGGACCGCTTCGGCTCCGTCCATCACACTCTCCCGACAAACAGGAACAGGCCCGCTGGCAGATAGTTGCCAGCGGGCCTGTTCCCGAAGTACACCGTTGAATCGCACAGAGGGGAGGGATGCGAATCAAGCTCAACAGGGCAGGCTTTTTCATCGCCTATTGCCTGCTCCGTTGCTGAATACAATATAGTTCGCCGTGGTTTACTTTGCAGCATCAATATCCGCCGCCATAGCTTCTCCATAAGTTAGCCCAAGTAAACTAAACCACCACAAAGGGGTAGGCACCTTTGTGGTGGTTTTGGCCACGGCAGAGCCGTTAGAGTCCGGCAAGCCAGCGACAGGCGGCCAAGTCGACGTGCATGGGATCGGTAAACGTCACACCCTCCCCCATTAAGAGCTCACGCTGAGCATCGGGGCCGCCAAAGGCAAAGCCTTCGCAAATGCGACCGTCGACAAACACCACACGATGGCAGGGAATCTGGCCGGGGCGCGGATTACTATGCAGGGCATACCCCACGTACCGCGCACTTCGTGGACGACCGGCAAGCAGCGCCACCTGGCCATACGTGGCGACCATCCCCTCGGGGATCTGCTCGACCACCTCGTACACCCGTTCAAAAAAGCCCTCAGACGCCATTGCTCGCTCCCTTCCACCCGGAAAAGCATAAACCACCACAAAGGGCCTGTCCCCTTTGTGGTGGTTTATGGCAGGTCGGTTAGTTAGCGGGCTGGAAGAAGGCTACGGCTACGGCGCCGGGGCCTACGTGGGTGCCGATGGTGGCGCCGATGGTGTGAACGGGCAGTTCGCCCTCGGTGTGGCCAGCCCACAGTGCCGCGCTGTCCTCGACATACTTCTTGAGCACCGCATCCGAAAGACCCGTATAGCCGAGCGCCAGCGGCATGGAAAAGTCGATGCCGCCTGCCTTTTCGACCTTCTGGTTGAGCAGGTTCCGGCCGTTCTTGGAGCCACGAGCCTTGCCCAGCTGCACGATCAGACCGTCCTCCGCTGCCACAACGGGCTTCACATTGAGCAACGTGCCCACAGCACCAGCCGCAGCAGACAGGCGACCGCCGCGAACGAGGTACTCAAGCGTCTCGAGCAGGCCGATGACGACTACACGGTCGCGCACGGCCTCGACAGCCGCCGCGATCTGAGCCGCGCCCTGGCCCTCGTCCACCAAACGCAGCGCGTACTCAACCAGCACGCGCTCGCCCAGGGTAACGTTATTGCTATCCACCACATACACATCGCCGCCCGGCGCCTCGGCAAGTGCGGTGCGGGCACTTTGGTTGGTGCCCGAAAGCTTAGCGCCCACGGTAATAATCACTGCCTCATCGCCGGCCTCACGCGCCTCGGCAATAGCCTGCGAAAACGCGTACGGGTTGACCTGGCCGGTCTTAGGCAGCTCATCGCGCTCCACGAGCATCTCGTAAAAGCGCTGGTGATCGATGTCGACGCCATCCATGTACACATCGGTGCCAAAGGTGACGGACAGCGGCAGAACACGCAGAGCGGGGTGCTCAGCCGGCGACATATCGCTCGCGGAATCGGTAATAATACGAATGGACATAGCGAATCCTTTCTTGCGCGGACCTCTCGCAGGGAATTATGACAGCAAGCCCCGGCACGGCATACGCGCTCAAACGGGACTATGCAGTTGTTAATTGGAAGCAAATGCCTTGGCGGCCTTAGATCTCGCGCAGGGTGTTGAGAATCGTGCGTAGCGACGCATACATCTGCTCGCGCTGCTCCACACCCATAGCCTTACCGGTGGTATCGAGCACCTCGCGAATGATGCGGTCCGCCTCGCTCATACTCTCGCCGCCCAGAGCGGTCAGGCGCACCGGAGCACGATACTTAACGGCGGCATCGCCCGAATCATCGACCTCGACGTAGCCGCCCTCCTCCAGATGCGCGAGCGTGCGCGAGACGGCGGCGCGGGTCACGCCTGCCATGCGAGCGAGGTCGGCGCCAGTCAGGCCGTCCTTGCTGCGCTCAAGATAGTACAGGCACATAACGTCGGAGCCCTTGAGGCCCAGCCTTGCGCCCTCGGATGTCTTAATGCGCTGGATCTCCTTGTAGAGCCCGCTGATCAGTCCGACAAAGTCCTCGAAACGTGTCTCGTCGTTCTGCTGCATGGGAGACGACCGCCTTTCGCTTGCATAATGCTAACGGGTAAACATCTTAACCGTACTTATCGGCCGCCAGCCCTGCGCACCCTATTTGTTAACCCATCAACATAAAAACCACCACAAAGGGGACAGGCACCTTTGTGGTGGTTTGGGGCATCAATAGGTTCTAGGCGCCGCTACAGCTCCACGCAAGGATTGTCGCGGGTCACAAGCGTCTTAATGACAACCGTCGCTCCCAGATAGCGCTCAAGCAGCTCGGCTAAGCGATCGATCGCAGCCTGGCAATCCCCCATCCGCTCGGGCTCCACGCACTCAATCGCCAGGAACGCATCGGCCGAATCATCGGACAGCGCCGTTCGAACGCCGTCGCGCCAGTTCCAGCAGCGGCACACAGCGCCCGCATCGTCGATGTAGGCGAGCTCGCCGGGCAGCGTCGGATCGTCCGCCTCCTCGCCAAGCGGCAAGAACGCATCGCCACCGTCGGTCACCTTCAGGCGAAGGTCCCCCTCGATCGCATGCAGATCCTCGCCTCCCACGGGCAGCGCATAGGTCAGCGACACCGTGTTGTAAATATCCACCGCGGGCGTAATGTGGCCCACCGGCTTGCCTTTGAGCACGCGTTTGAGCAAGTTCTCGATCGAGCAGCGCGCGCCTTCCTTGGTCTTGAACAGACGATAGGCCTCGCGCCATGCCTTGACCGGTGCGTTCTCGCTGATAGTGTCGCTGGTCAGATGACGCTCCGCATCGATATTGGCGCGGTCGAGCAACGCCGCAATCGCATCCACGTCCTCTTGAGGAATCTGAGCCGTGGGCTTCATGCCCTCCACGACCACAACACCGGCCGCTGCCTGCGGAAACAGCTCCCAGAATGAATCCTCGGCAATAAAGCTCTTCATACGCTCTCCCTTCATTGTGCGCGCCCGAGTGAGGGCGCCTAAACAAAAAGCGCCCTTACAACGGCCACCTTCAAAGTCCTACGGTGCCGTCACAAGAACGCTTGCGCTGTCCCCATCCGGAGAAGGGGACGATATGTCAGGCGTATTGTAACCCGAGTCATCCACGCGAGCAAAACCACCACAAAGGTGCCTGTCCCCTTTGTGGTGGATATGGACTCACGGCGAAGCTAGTGGCGAAGTCCCAGCAGCCCGCGGCCGCGATGACGGGCGTCGGCGTGTACTTGAACGTGCGGGCCGGCGGCTTTGACGGACTCGGGCAGGTGCGAGTACTTCTTCTCGAAGTTCTCCTCGAACATCACCGCCAGGTTGTGCGCGGCCTCGTCATAGCGCGCGGTGCTCTGACAGTATTGGCGCGGCACCAGGATGCCATCGGGCACGCCGTGGCACGTCGTGGGAATGTCGACGTTAAAGATGTCGTCGTGCACAAACTCGCTGTCCTCGATGGTACCGTCGAGGGCGCGCGCGACCAGGGCGCGCGTGTAGACCAGCTCGATGCGATGGCCCACGCCGTAGCCGCCGCCGATCCAGCCGGTGTTGACCAGGTACACGCGCGTGCGGCCGTCGGCAATGCGCTCGCCAAGCATCTTGGCGTAAACCATGGGGTCGAGCGGCATAAACGGCTCGCCGAACAGCGAAGAGAACGTGGGCGTGGGCTCGGTGACGCCGACCTCGGTGCCGGGAATCTTAGCCGTAAAGCCCGTCACAAAGTGGTACATGGCGGCGTCGGCCGTCAGGCGCGAGATGGGCGGCAGCACGCCAAAAGCGTCGCAAGTCAGGAACAGCACGACACTCGGAGTGGTGCCCATGCCCTTAGTCCACGCGTTAGGAATGTGCTCCACGGGATAGGCCACGCGCGTGTTGTGCGTGATCGAGATGTCGTCGTAGTTGGGCTTGCGGTTCTCGTCGAGCACCACGTTTTCGCAAATGGCGCCAAAACGGACGGCGTTGAAGATCTCGGGCTCGTGGAAGGCGTCCAGGCCCTCGCATTTGGCGTAGCAGCCACCCTCGATGTTGAAGATGCCCATGTCGGACCAACCGTGCTCGTCGTCGCCGATCAGCAGGCGCGTGGGGTTGGCAGAAAGCGTGGTCTTGCCCGTGCCGGACAGGCCAAAGAACACGGCAGTCTCGTGCGTGACGGGATCCATGCTGGCCGAGCAGTGCATGGGCAGCACGTCATCCTCGACGGGCAGCAGATAGTTCATGACGCTAAAGATCGACTTTTTAATCTCGCCGGAGTAGCCGGTGCCGGCGACCAAAATCACGCGCTCCTGGAAGTTGATGACCACGGCGGCGCTGGAGTTGAGGCCCTTGATGGCAGGATCGCACTGGTAACCGGGCGCTGCGAGCACGCAGAAGTCGGGCTCGCCGGTGCGCGCGATTTCGCGGGCGAGCGGACGGGCGAGCATTTGCTTAATGAAGAGTGCCTGGCTGGCACGCTCGCAGGCAACAAGCAGGCGACGCGTGTGGTTGCGGTCAGCGCCCGCCATGCCGCGCGTGACGAACACGTCGCGCTCGTTGAGATAGTCGACGATGCCGGCCTTGATGGCCTCATAGCTCTCGACGGACAGTGGGCGGTTGACCGCACCCCAGGCGATCTTGTCGTGAACATCGGGGGTGTCAACGATAAAACGATCGTTGGGCGAACGACCAGTGCGCTCCCCCGTCTCGATCACGAGCGCGCCATTAGAAGCCATACGGCCCTCTTTGCGACGAATAGCGTGCTCGACAAGCTCTGCCGCCGGCAGGTCCACCAGCAGACGGGGTTGATTCTCGGCGGGATCTTCAACGAGCGTAATACCAAAGTTGGACAGAACTTCTGCAGGGGTAACACCAGGCATGGGGCCTCCTTTAAAAACGCGACACGTTGACGCGACGCGCACTTTACTCACGTAAAGCCTGTTGTACCCGATATGCAAAAACGTTTTTGCGGCAAGGGCGGCAAGCCCGCCCAACGGTCAAAAATCGCAGGCAAGCGGCCTAGTCATTGGGGACGCTTTTAAACGACTAGTCATTGGGGACACTCTTGATCTTGAACAGGCAACATTCAAGGAATGTCCCCGGATGCCGGCATTAGGGACGTTCCCAAAGTGCCGGCACATAAGGAACGTCCCTAAGTGCCGACTACAGCGGCAGGCCTTGGCCAAGCATGGCTATGGCGCTCATCAGGACCAGCATGCCGGCAGCGTAGGGCAGCACCGCGCCTAGGAGCTCGGCATCCTTACCGCGCACGTGCACGGCGGCAAGACCAATGGCGAGTGTCTGCGGCGAGATCATCTTACCGGCGGCGACGCCCAGGGCGTTCAACGCGACCATCCAGTAGTCGCTCACACCCAGCGCAGTGGCAGCCTGGCTCTGAATGGGGCCAAACAGCATGCCCGAAGATGTGCCCGAACCGGTCACGAACGCACCGACCGCACCGATCCACGGAGCCAGAATCGGGTACAGGCCGCCGGCGACCGCAATGCAAAACGCACTGATCGACGAAATCATGCCGGCATAGCCCATCACCTTGGCGCAGCCCAGTACCGAAAGCATCGTGATCACCGTCGGCGTCATCTGCTTCACAGTCGCGGCCAGCACCTCGCCCATCATTCGCGGCGAAGCACCCTGAATGGCACCGCCGACAAACGCCGCCAGGAAAATCCAGACGCCCGGCGTGTTAATCCACGAAAACGTAAGCGTACTGGGATTCTCACCGCAATACACCTGCACGTGGCTCGCAAACGGCGCGAGCGCGGCATGTACAGCGGGCACCAGGTT
Organism: Collinsella sp.; assembly: GCA_019414345.1. Taxonomy (GTDB): domain Bacteria; phylum Actinomycetota; class Coriobacteriia; order Coriobacteriales; family Coriobacteriaceae; genus Collinsella. The sequence continues at coordinate 12,679 of DXMF01000030.1, read as the reverse complement.
AGACGTGCCCAGCAGCAACACAAAGATCAGGATGAAGCACGACCAGGCCGAAAGCGCCGACTTAACGGTGAGCTTCTCCCCCGCCTCGATATTCATGTGGAAGCGCGCATCCAGGTGGCCGGACTTCTCGGCACGCATGGCAAGCGCGGCGGTCAGCGCAAGCGACACGATGGAGCCTACGACCACGGCCAGCTCGGGACCCACAAACATGGCAACGACCAGAGCCGCGCCGACAAACGACACGCCGGAGAGCAACGCCACGCCGGCAACACCGTGCAGGCGCTCGCCCACACTCGCGGCATTGCCCTGGTCATCGGCAACACGGCCCGCAACCAGCACAATAAATAGCGGCATCACCACAAAGAACGGTGCGAGCTGCACCAGCTGGACGGTCGCCAGGTGCAGGGAATCCAGACCCACCAGGTCGGCAACGGACACCGTGGGGATGCCGATGGAGCCGTAGGGCGTGGGCACGCCGTTGGCCAGCAGGCAGATGAGCACGGCAGGCACGGCCTCAAAGCCCAGGCCCGCGAGCATGCCGGCGGGAATGGCGACAGCGGTACCGAAGCCGGCCATGCCCTCCATAAAGCCACCGAAGCACCAAGCCACGAGCAGCGCCAGCAGACGGCGGTCGCTGCTGATGGAGGTGATCATGCTGCCGATCACCTCCATGGCGCCCGTACGAACGCACAGGTTATACGTGAACACCGCGGCGATGATCACCAGGACGATGGGCCACAGAGCCATCAAAAAACCTTCGAGCGAGGCGGTCGCGATCTGCGCTGCCGGCAGGTGCCACCATGCGAAGGCAAGCAAGCACGAAAGGACAAACGATCCGATAGCGGCCTTCCAAGCTGGCCATTTAAAGCACAGCAGCATCACGACCAGCCAAATAATCGGCACAAGAGCCAGTAAGAATGCGGCGACGTCCATAGGTAGAAGCTCCTTGGTACCGCGTGGGCGGCATCGAGGGTGTCACAAAACTTCAACAGGATACCGCACGTTTACCGACAAATTACAGCCGCCCGCCGAAATTATTGAACAATCCGTTCAAAAACACGAGCGAACACCGTCGCGTCTATACTAAAGCGCAGCAATAGAAAGGACTCCGCTTTGAGCATCACGCCCCTCGATAGCATTCGCCGCGCCATCGCCCGCCGCAACGGCACCTCCAACCCCGCTGCATCGAGAGACGGCGCCGCGAAGGCCCAGGGCGGCCGCATCGAGAACGGCCTCTTCCCTGCCTCGCACACTGCCGAGGAACTCGCACGCATCCAAGAGCTGAGTCAGCGCAACGCCGGCGGGCCCGATAGCAGCCAAGCCACACGTCGCCGGCGCGAACGCGATCGCAAGCCCGGCCCCGTCCGCCGCATGGTCAACGCTTGGTGGAACCGTCTGCTCGGCGCCGTCTACGGCGGCGGCTTCTCCATGCAGGAAGCGGAATACGAGGAGCACGCCACCAGTCGCGACTATCTTTGGAACACCCTCGGCACCGCCGTGTGGGGCTTGGCGTTTCCGCTGCTCACCATCGTGTCTACGCAGCTCGTGGGCGCCGAAGAAGCCGGCAAGTTCTCCATCGCCTTTGTCACCGGCACGCTCATCATGATCGCGTGCAACTACGGCGTGCGCAATTTCCAGGTCTCGGACATCGACGAAAAGACGTCCTTTGCCTCCTACCAGCTCAACCGCTGGCTTTGCGGAGCGCTCGCCCTAGGCTGCGGCCTCATGTACAGCAGCGCCCGCGGCTATGACACGCAGATGGCGATGATCGGCCTGGGCGTCTACCTGTATAAGGTCATCGACGGCATCGCCGACGTGTACGAAGGCCGCCTGCAGCAGGCCGACAAGCTCTACCTGGCCGGCATGAGCCAAACGCTACGCTCCGTCGGCGTCATCGCGGTCTTCAGCGTGGCGCTGTTCCTCACGCGCAGCATGCCCATCGCGGCCATGGCCATGGGCATCGCCGCGATCGCCTCGCTCGTGCTGGTCACCGCGCCGCTCGCCCTGCTCGAGACCGAAAAATCGCGCCGCGTGAGTCTGCGCGAGGTCGGCCACCTGTTTGTCCATTGCGCCCCGCTCTTTGGCGCGCTATTCCTGTTCAATCTTATCGAGAGCATGCCCAAGTTTGTGATGGAAGGCACGCTGGCATACAAATATCAGCTGTACTTTAATGCCCTGTTCTTTCCTGCGCAGGCTATTCTGTTGAGCATTGGATTTGTCTATAAACCGCAGCTCCTGCGCTTGTCGAGCATTTGGGCTAATCCTCGCAAGCGTCGTCGCTTTGACCTGATTATTGTTGCCGTTATGGCGCTGATCGTGGTCATCACCGGCGTGTGCGCCGCATTTATGACAGGTCCCGGTATTCCCCTCATGAGCTTTATGTACGGTCTCAGCTTTGAGCGCTACCGTACGCTGGCGCTGCTGATGGTCGTCGCCGGCGGCGTCACCGCGGCCATCGACTTTATCTACGCCATTATCACGGTGCTGCGCCATGCCGGTGACGTCACCAAGGTCTACCTGATTTGTTTTGCCGTGAGCGTGGTTTTGCCGGTGATTCTGATCAACCTGCTCGGCCTGATGGGCGCCGTCGTGAGTTACCTAGCCATCATGGCCCTACTGCTGGTACTGTTGATTATCGAGTACGCCCACATCCGCCAACGCATCGAACGCGACCGCAACCCATACGGCGCCTAATTAGCTGCCCCGGTCACCGAAATTTGCGATGGAATCGCCCCGGCTGGGGTCTCGTTGAAGACAATATGCATCACGTAAAACTAAGTGAGTAGATTTTTACCGAATCCCCGACCACACCGACAGAGCACAAGTCTGTGACCTGCGGTTTTATTGAGGCAAATATGTTGGGTGCTCGGCATTTCCAAAAAAGTCTACTCACTTAGCCAGCGGGCACCCAAATGATTATTTAATCCCCGTCCCAGAGAAATCAATTAGCGGGCAGAAGGGCAAAAGTAGCCAAAAAAGCCCCGTCCCAAATTAGCTACCACTTGCACCGATTATTCGCCCGGGTTGATGTTCGCGTAGAACTCCGCCCCATCATCGAGCCGCAGGATGCCCACGCGACCGAACTCGGAGCCGGTGGCGGCGGCGCAGTCGATATCGATACGATCGGGCACACCGGCAGTGTCCTCGCCGCCCAAGCGCACGATCTGCCCGCGTCCCGATTCCTCATCGACCCCCGCCAGACCACCGACCTCGCAATAGCGCCCAAGCGATACCGTGGGCGTGTGGCCGCTCACCACGACCGGGCCCTTGCCCTCGGCAGAAAGCAGCCCGGTCGGCACATCCCAATAGCCGTGACGAATCCATAGCAGGTCATCGGACGACTGCACCGCGAGCATCTGCTGCAGCAGCTCGCGATCGGCACCCACCGCTCCGACGCCGTCGCCGCAATCGACACCATGCTCAAGCAAAAACGCACGCGCCGCCTCGGTCTGAATGCCGGCGTGCACCAGCAGGTACGGCCGCTCGGCAGTCTCGACCACCGCGTAGAGCGGCAGCGCGGCCATCCATCGCACGAGCTCCTCGTATGCCTCAAATTCCATGTCGTTGAGTTGCTCGCGCGTCGTCCAGCCACCGTTGATATCCCAGGTCTCGGCATCGAGCGGATCCTGGCCAATGATGGCATCGAGCATGATCTGCTCGTGATTACCCTTGAGCACGCGGGCGTTGGGCAGCGAGCGCACGAGCTTAATAACGCCGACCGGATCGGGCCCGCGATCGATCATGTCGCCCAGCACGTACAGTGTGTCGTCGGACGTCAACGAGATCTTAGACAGGGCCTCGTCAAGCGCACGCACGTGCCCGTGAGCATCAGATGTCACATAGATCGCCATGGTACGCCTCTCCTTGCATTGCGGCCGAAGCCCGGCGCCGCAACTAAAACTTCAAGTTGAACTTAAACGTTACCCATTGTACTCCGTTGCAATAAAGCTGGAAAGGGTTTCCGAGCAGAGGCAAAGACGGAAGCCGTCTATGACGATATCGCGCACGCCCGCAATCCAACCCCATAAACCCACCATCTTTGGGTACAAATAACCGCAGACAACTGACCGTGCCACGCCAACCACCCAGGAGCGGACACTACCCATGAACCAGATCCTTCTTTTTATCGGCCTCGTCATCATTTTGTGCCTGACCATCAAACCCGTCGGCAAAAAGCTCCCCTTCCCCACCCTGCTCATCTTTATCACGCTGGGCATGCTGTTGGGCGTCAACGGCCCGACGCATATCGACTTTAGCGACTACGCACTCACCGAAACCGTCTGCAGCACGGCGCTGCTGTTCATCATGTTCTACGGCGGCTTTAACACCAACATCGACCGTGCCAAACCTGTCGCCATACCTGCAATGCTACTGAGCACGCTCGGCGTCGTCATCACTGCCGGCATCACCGGCGTATTCGCCCACTTTGTGCTGGGCTTCAACTGGATCGGCGGCCTGCTGCTGGGATCGGTCGTGGCGTCTACCGATGCGGCGAGCGTCTTTAGCGTTCTGCGCGAGCACAGCCTTTCGCTGAGGAGCGGCACCGATTCGCTGCTCGAGGTCGAATCGGGCTCCAACGACCCCGTCGCCTACATGCTCACCGCCGTGCTCGCCACACTCGCGGCCGGCGGCGACATCAACATTCCCGCACTGCTGGCCAAGCAGATTATCCTGGGCGCGGGCCTGGGTCTTGCCATCGGCTGGGCGGCGGGCCGCCTGATTGAACGCGCACATGCAACGGCCGAGGGCGCGCAGACCATCTTTTTGTTCGCCGTGGCGATCGTCGCCTACGCACTACCAAGCTATCTGGGCGGCAACGGCTTTTTGGCTGTATACCTGGCAGGCATTGTGCTGGGTGCCAGCGACATCACCGGCAAAGTCGAGATGGCGCACTTCTTTGACACCCTCACCGAGATGGCCGAGATGACGATCTTCTTCTTGCTCGGCCTGCTCGTAACGCCCGCACGCCTGCCGCAGATGCTGCTGCCGGGCCTGGCGCTCATGGCGTTTATGCTCTTCGTGAGCCGCCCCATCGCCGTCGGTCTGCTGTTGGCGCCCTTTAAGACGAACCCTCGCCAAATCGCGCTCGTAAGCTGGGCGGGCCTGCGTGGCGCGGCTTCGGTCGTCTTTAGCCTCTTTGCCGTGGTGGCCGGTGTTCCCGGTGGGCACGACCTGTTTGACCTGGTCTTTGTGATTGCCGTGTCGAGCATTGTGGTGCAGGGCTCGCTGCTGCCAGCAGTGGCGAAGAAGCTCGATATGATCGATGCAGAAGGCGACGTGCGCCGCACGTTTAACGATTACCGCGACGAAGACGGCATGTCGTTTGTAAAGCTCAAGGTGGGAGCTGGACATCCGTTTGCCGGGCGCTCGCTTGCCGATATTGGCAGTGCAACGGACATGCTCGTGGTCCTGGTGCTGCGCGATGGCGCGCACCCGGTGCTGCCCAATGGCGATACCGTGATTGAGGAGGGCGACCTGTTGGTGATGGCTGCCCCGACGTTTGAAGAGCGTGCCGAGGTTACGCTGCGTGAGGTCACCGTGACACCCCACGGTCGCCTGGCAGGACTGCGCCTGCGCGATGTGCCGCAGGGCAAGCACCCGTTTATTGTGGTGATGCTCAAACGCGACGGCCAAACGATCATCCCCGACGGCAACACCCTCATATACGCCGGCGACGAAGCCGTCATTGCCACGCTGGCGTCGTAGTGACTAGAAGGTAGCTACTTTAGGACGAAGAGATCAAGCGCCTAGGAACCTCATGTCTTCGCTCGCAGATTTGGATTTGCCTGAGGAGTAAAGCACCCCTCCCCCATGTAACCATCCTGTAAATCATAGCGACGCACTCGAGTTTTACCGTGATGCGGTCGCGCCTGGCGCTCCACTGTGCTAAAGTAACCCGAACGTCCAAACGACTACAAGGGGGAACTAGAAGATGGCACGTGTGCACAACTTCTCAGCTGGCCCGGCAGCGCTGCCCACAAGCGTGCTCGCCGAGATCGCCGACGAGATGATGGACTACCGCGGTTGCGGCATGTCCGTGCTCGAGATGAGCCATCGATCTAGCATGTACCAGCAGATCATCGACGACGCCGAGGCAACCCTGCGTCGCCTGCTGAGCATCCCCGACAACTACCGTGTCCTGTTTTTGCAGGGCGGCGCCACGCTGCAGTTTGCGGGCATCCCCATGAACCTCATGCGCCGCGGCCGCGCCGGCTACATCGTGACCGGCAACTTTGCCAACAAGGCATACAAGGAGGCCGCCAAGTACGGCGAGGCCGTGCTGCTCGCGAGCTCCGAGGACACCAACTTCGACCGCATCCCCGACATGGCCGACATCAACGCGCGCATTGCCGCCGAGGCCGCGAGCGACGGGCTCGACTACGTTTACATCTGCCAGAACAACACCATCTTTGGCACCATGTACCACGAGCTGCCCGCTTGCGGCGACGTACCGCTGGTCGCCGATGTCTCGAGCTGCTTTCTGTCGCAGCCGCTCGATGTTGAGCGCTACGGGCTCATCTACGCCGGCGCGCAGAAAAACGCCGGCGCCGCGGGCGTGACCGTGGTTATCGTGCGCGACGACCTCATCGCCGACGGCCCCGCCTTTGCGCGGGCGCCGCAGTACATGGACCTTAAGACCCAGGCCGCCAAGGGCTCCATGCTCAACACGCCCAACACCTTTGGCATCTACGTGTGCGGCAAGGTGTTCCGGTGGGTCGAGGAGACCGGCGGACTTGCCGCCATGGCCGAGCGCAACTGGGCCAAGGCCAACCTGCTCTATGACCTGCTCGAGCACAGTGTGCTGTTCCATGGCACCACGCAGGCCGACAGCCGCTCCATCGCCAACGTCACCTTCCGCACCGGCGACGCCGAACTCGACGCGGCCTTTGTCGCAGGCGCGGCCGAGCACCAGATTCAAAACGTCAAGGGCCATCGTCTGGTAGGCGGCATGCGCGCCAGCGTCTACAACGCCGTAACCATGGAAGACGTGCAGGCACTGGCCTCGTACATGAAGGACTTCGAAACGCAGCGTAGTTTGAGCCCGCGATCTAACTAGCCCGCAACGCGCGGGCCGACCAGCCACTTCAAACCACCTGTTTAAACCAAACCTGCTTAGGAGTTTTTCATGCGCAAGATTAAGACCATCGACGACATCACCAAGGACGGCAAAGTCGAGTTTGGCGAGGGCTACGAATTTGTGAGCACCGCCGAGGAGGCCGACGCCATCCTGATGCGCTCGACTGACCTGCACGGCTACGAGCTGCCCGAGGGCATCCGCGCCATCGCCCGCTGCGGCGCCGGCGTCAACAACATCCCCGTCGAGGAGTACGCCAAGAAGGGCGTCGTCGTCTTTAACTCCCCCGGTGCCAACAGCAACGCCGTTAAGGAGCTCGTCCTAGGCATGCTGGTGCTCTCGAGCCGCGGCGTGGTGCAATCGATGAACTGGGTGCGCGACAACGCCGACGACCCCGAGATCCAGGTCGACGCCGAGAAGGCCAAGAAGGCCTTTGTGGGCCGCGAGCTCAAGGGCAAGCGCATCGGCGTCATCGGTCTGGGCAACGTAGGCTCCAAGGTCGCCAACGCCTGCGTCGATCTGGGCATGGACGTCTACGGCTACGATCCGTTCATTTCCGTTGAGCACGCGTGGGTGCTGAGCCGCGAGGTGCAGCGCGTGGGCACGCTCGAAGATCTCTGCCGCGGCTGTGATTACCTCACGGTGCACGTGCCCAGCAAGGCCGACACCATCGGCATGATCAGCACCGAGCAGATCAACCTGCTGGCCCCGGACGCCGTGCTCATCAACTACGCACGCGAGACCATCATTGACGAGGACGCCGTTGACGCCGCCCTGCGCGAGGGCAAGCTGAGCTGGTTTAGCTGCGATTTTGCCACGCCCAAGACCGTCAAGATGCCCAACACGTTTATCACCACGCACTCGGGCGCCGGCACTGGCGAGGCCGAGGCCAACTGCGCCGACATGGCCATCAGCGAGCTTAAGGATTACCTGGAGAACGGCAACATCGCGCACAGCGTCAACTACCCCGCCTGCAGCATGGGCAAGGCGCGCGCCGCAAGCCGCATCGCCTGCCTGCACGCCAACGTGCCCAACATGATCGGTCAGATCACGGCAATCCTGGCCAAGGACAATGCCAACGTGCAGCGTATGACCAACGAGTCCGCCGGCGAGAACGCCTACACCATGTTCGACACCGACGAACACCTAGACAGCAGCACCATCGAGGCGCTCAAGCAGATTCCGTCGATGTATCGCGTGCGCGTGATCAAGTAGCGCCGACTGACCTGACGGGCAGCTCCCCATGTGGCCTGCCCGTCACTGACATTGAATGCCCGCGGGGGTGCCTTTCGCACGAGAGGCGCCCCCGTTTTTGTGAGCGCTCCATTAAATGCACCGAGCCGCTTCTTGGCATACAATCTGTATGTTGACCTAACTATCTGTGAGGTGCCTATGGTTGATACAGATTTTGCCTGGTGGCTTACGCAAGGGCTCGTGCGGATCGACAGTTCCGACCCAGGTGCGTATGAGGGCGAGATTGAACGCTATATCAAAGCGTTGGTTGAGGAACGGTTGGCGCAGCTGAGCCATCCGGTACTCGATGCCGTGCAGGTTGAGGAACTCGAGGTGCTGCCCGGGCGCCGCAACCTTATGGTCACCGTGCCGGGACTGAGCGACGAGCCACGGCTCGTCTATATCTGCCATATGGATACCGTTACACTGGGCGATGGCTGGGACGCGGACATTCCGCCGCTCGGAGCGATCGTGCGCAACGATAAACTCTATGGCCGCGGTGCCTGCGATATGAAGGGTGGCCTGGCCTGCGCCATTGCCGCACTGGTCCATACGCTCGAGCGCGTGGCGGCAGAAGGCAAGCTGCCCCGCCGTGGCTTCTCACTCATTTGCTCGGTCGACGAGGAGGACTTTATGCGCGGCTCAGAGGCCACGATCGATGCTGGCTGGGTCGGCTCGCGTGAATGGGTGCTGGACACCGAGCCCACCGACGGACAGATCCAGGTGGCGCACAAGGGGCGTACGTGGTTCGAGATTGAAATGACTGGCGTGACGGCGCATGCGAGCCAGCCCTGGAAGGGCGCGGATGCCGTTGCTGCCATGGCCGAGGTCGTGTGTTCGCTCCGTCGCGCGTTTATGGCGCTGCCCGCGCACGATGAGCTGGGGCCTTCGACCATCACGTTTGGCCAAATCGAGGGCGGATATCGCCCCTATGTCGTGCCCGACCGCGCCAAAGTCTGGGTCGACATGCGTCTGACGCCTCCGACCGATACGGCCGCCGCGAAGCGCATGGTAGAGCTGGCCATCGCCGGCGCCGAAGCCGCGGTCCCCGGTTGCCATGGCAGCTACACCGTGACGGGCGACCGCCCCGCCATCGAGCGCGACCCGAACTCTCCCCTTCTAGCAGCGCTCAAGCGTGCCGCCGATGACGTGACGGACGCGGACACGACCGTCGGCTTCTTTACCGGCTACACCGACACCGCCGTCATTGCCGGCAAGACAGGTAACCGCAATTGCATGAGCTACGGTCCCGGGTCGCTCGCGCTCGCGCACAAGCCCAACGAATATGTGCCCCACGCCGATATCGTTCGTTGTCAGCAGGTGCTAATCGCGCTCGCCGATAACGTGCTCTGGGACGCGAGCGGCCAAGTTGGGGCATAATAAGCCGCGAACAAACCGACTCGTGCGTTAGGACCGCCCATGAAAGCACTTCCGTTTCCCTGCATCCGCCCGGCTCAGGACCGCGTGCTCGAGGCGCTGCCTGCAATGGGCAGCATCCTGAGCGGCAACGATGCTCTGCGCGGAGCCATTGCCGATGGTCTGATGCTCAAGGACCCGGGTGCGGCGTATTACGTGTACGAATGCTCGGGCGAGCCGGGACGTGTGACGGGTGTCGTGGCGATCTGCCCGGTTGGTGCGCTGGCGGGCGGCGACGCGGTTGCCGCCGATACGACCGCCGCTGCGCGCGCAATCGCCGACCTCAAGGTACAGCCCCGTCCCGTAACGCTTGTCTACGAAGCCTCTCCCGTCATGGACATCATCCTCGGCGCCGCAAAAGAGGGCGCTTCACTCTATGCCGTCACCGACCCCGCCGGCATTACGCACCGCGTGTGGGAGGTCAAGCGCGAGGACGCCGTCGGGGCCATCCGCGCCATGCTCGACCAGGCGCCGGAGCCGGCACTGGCCGACGACCCTGCCTACGCTGTCGCACTAGTCGAGGCATCACAGCTCCTGGCCGACGATGCACGTGCCGCCGGCACCTACACGGGCAAAGAGCCGTTCAACTTTGCCGTAGCTGCGCTCTTCCCCGCCGCGCAGGTCAGCGGCGGCGCGGCGCAGGTTCCGACGGGTCTGCTCACGCACCAGGTCGCGCGGTTCTAGCAAGACCAGACCGTCCAGCACAAAAATCGGCAGCCCAACAAACAGGGGGCGGAGATGCAGCAGGTACATGCATCTCCGCCCCTTTTGCGTCGAGAAGTTATGCCGACGACCCGTGCCGCCGCGCTCGCGTTATCCGCGCTGCGGACCCGCAGTAGCCACGAGCGGTTCAAGCCCCAGCTCGCGCGCGTAGTCTTCCTGCGTAAAGACTTCGACCAGTTCAAACGTATCGGCCGCATCGTCAAACGCAAACTGCAGCACTGAGCAGTTGCCCGGCACGCGTTCGCGCTCGTCGGCCGCCGCGCCCCGCACGTGGTCCAAAAACTCCTTGATAGCCGAGCCGTGGCTCACCGCGAGCACGCACTCGTGGTCCGGACGTCGCATAAGATCGGTTATCGTCGCCGCCATGCGCTCGCGCACCTGCATCTGGCCCTCGCCGCCAAACTGACGATAGAAATCTCGCCACGGCCGCTCGGGCATAAGCATCACGCGCTCGGCCTCAAAGTCGCCAAAGAACCACTCACGCAGACCGTCCAGGCGCTCGTACGCCAAGCCCGGCCACAGGTTGGCGATAGTCTGCTCGGTGCGATGAAGTGTGGAGGTGTAGGCATGATCGGGTTCAATGCCGCGCGCACGTAAGAACATGCCGGCACGTGCCGCCTGGTCGCATCCCAGCTGCGTGAGCGGCGAGTCACTCCAACCCTGAATAATGCGCTTAAGGTTGAATATTGTCTGCCCATGACGAACCAGATACAGGTCTTTATTCATAGGGGTCCTTTCGTTCGTTACCAATCAAGGAGCGAAAACGCACCGTCGCAATAGCCAAAATGAAGCACGGCACCGTTGTCGGGTAGCTCTCCCCCGCCAGTCACATACTCAAGAAACTCCTGGCAGGAAGAGCCGTGGGAGACTGCCAGCACACAGTCGTGCTGCGGCCTGGCCATGATGTGGGACAGCGCCGCGACCATGCGCGACTGGAGCTCGCCTTCAGACTCGCCACCAAAGGCCACCGGATAATCACCCCAGGGCTGCGGCGGCATCTCGCGATTTGATGTACCCTCCAGCGAGCCCAAATGCCACTCGCGCAGGTCATCGACCAGCTCTATCGAGCGGCCCTCACCAGCAATTAGCTCAGCCGTATGCCGCGCCCGGCCCAACGGCGAGGAATACACACGGTCAAAGGTCACGCCACGCGCCTCAAACGCCGCGCGCGTCGCCAGCGCCTGCTCGCGCCCGCGCGCCGTAAGCGGCGAATCGTGCCCACCCTGCAAAATGTTCTGCACATTGAGCTCAGTCTGCCCATGCCGCACCAAATACAAATCTGCCACACGTCCTCCCCTCGCACCACCGCAAAGGGGACAGGTACCTTTGTGGTGGTTTACCGCCGGATCACACCGCGGTGACGCTCAGCTACACCAGTACGTCGGCAAGCGGGCGCTTGGGTACGTGGTGCACCTGCGCCTCGTCGCGCCAGTAATTAATTGAGCCGTCGGGGTTGGAATCGATCGCATCGATCACCTGCGTCTCGGCCGGAACGCCAAACGCCATGATCAGCTTGAGCTCATACTTGTCGCTATCGAGCCCCATGGCATCGATCGCGTGGGGCGTAAAGGCCTTGAACATGCAGGCAGCCACCTCGGGCGTGGCGCTGCGGGCGGCGAGCATCATCGTCTGCGCGGCAATGCCCGTGTCGACCTCGGTAATAGGAGCGGCGGGCTTGCCCGGAACGGCGCGCTCGGCAAGAATCGCGATGTAGCCGGTCGGGCGCTCGCCCTCGGCAGGACCCGACCAGTCCTTAAGCGCGCCGGCCCATGCAAGCTCGTCAAACACGCGAGCGCAGTCCTCGGAACCGCTTACCACATGAAAACGCAGACGCTGAGCATTGGCGCCGCAGGGAGCCAGGTGCGCCAGTTCCGCCAGCTCGAGCAAAAACTCGCGCGGCACGCGCATGGACTCGTCAAAGCGACGGCACGTACGGACGCGGCGGACCAGCGCGTCAAACGTGTCCAGGCCGAGCTTTTCGCAACCTTGCTTTGCCATCGACTCCGCGCTAGACGGCGCCGCGGGAACTGTTTCGTTCATAGGGACCCCCAATTTCGGGCAATTGTTCTTAGGAAAATCTAACCTAAAACGTAGGCAATAACGAACAGGGCCGCAATGTTCTACACCTGTTGAATAGAAAATCGCGACGTGGGGAACAACGGAAACAATTCGGGGCCTTGGGGGTGCGGACGATTTCTTGGACCGCGCCTAGGCGTATCCAAGCTTCCTGCG
>DXMF01000003.1 GCA_019414345.1 Collinsella sp. | reverse complement strand
TCGACACCGCCGAGTTCGCGATCCCCGGCCTTGACGACGAGTTCCGCGTCATCGTGTCTCCGTGGATCCTCTCCTCGCTGATCACCGATCGCCTTGCCGCTTACTACGAGACGGTCACCAAGCACAACCTCAACTACCGTCGTTACTATCACCAGTTCGACTACTAATCGGTGACAAATAAGCTACTGATCAAGAAGCACCCTGCCCGGGCGCATGCGTCCGGGCATTTTTATGCCGAAATTCGCAAGAAAGGGGAATCGAATGAGGCAGTTTATCGTGGCGTCCCATGCTCATTTTGCGTCCGGAATCGTCGAGAGCATCGGCCTGCTTTCCGGCGAGCGCGAAAACGTCCATGCGCTCTCTATGTATGTCGACGGAAACGAGGACCTGACCAAGGAGGCCGCAGCGATTCTGAACGGCTTTGCGGCGGACGATGAGGTCGTCGTTTGCACCGACCTCTTTGGCGGCAGTGTCAACAACGAGTTCACCAAGATCGTCCAGACGCGTCCTAACACGCACCTCGTGACCAATATGAACCTGCCGCTCCTTATTCAGCTGCTGTTCGTGCCCGAATCCACCCCGATCGATGAGGCCATTCGCCAGATCGTCGAGGCGGACGACACCAAGGTCAAGTACGTCAACGACCTGCTGGGGCAGGCCGAACTCGATGAGTTTTAACCACTAGGGAGCACATCATGATTCAGATGATTCGCGTGGACTATCGACTGCTTCACGGCCAAGTTGCCGTTAGCTGGACCTCGGCTCTGGGTGCCGACTGCATCCTGTTGGTGAGCGACACGGTCCTCAATGACAAGCTTCGCCTGCAAGCTCTATCCCTCGCAAAGCCGGAGGGCTGCAAGGTCGTCGTCAAAAACACCGAGGATGCCGTCAAGGCGCTCCAGAGCGGTGTGACTGATAAGTACAAGCTCTTCGTGGTTTGCGAGACGATCCAGCAGGCCGGTGCCGTCGCCAAGGCGATGGGCATCAAGAAGATCAATCTCGGCAACGTTGCCTTTAGCGAGAATGCCCGCCAGGTCTCGACCAGCGTATTCCTCACGCCCGAAAACGAGGCATACGTCAAAGAACTGCTCGGCGAGGGCTATGAACTGTTCATTCAGATGATTCCGGCAGATGCGAAGACTGACGCCGCGAAGGTCATCGGTTAGGGGTTGTCATGGTTATCAAGACAATCCTGATTTTCCTGATCGCCCTTTTGGGCTATTCCGAGTGGCTGACGGGCACGAGCTACCTCCAGCGCCCGATTGTGCTCGGGCCTCTGGTTGGCCTTGTCATGGGCGATGTAGTGACCGGCACCATTATGGGCGCCACGATGGAGCTTGCCATGGTCGGTGCCATCTCGGTCGGTGCATATAACCCGCCCGATACGATTTCCGGAACCATCCTGGGTGTGTCGCTTGCCATGCAGGCCGGCGCGGACGCTTCGGCGGCCCTGACCCTGGGCATTCCCATCGCAACGATCGTCCTGGCGCTCGATACCGCCCTGGGCCAGCCGGTGATGCTGCTGCTGGTGCACCGTATCGACAAAAACGTCGAGGACGGAGACACCAAGGCCATCACGCGCAACATGCTCATCGCCGGTTACGCGCAGAGCTGGTGCGGCCTGCTGATTATTCCCCTGGCATTCTTCTTTGGCGCCGATGCTGTTGCCAGCCTGCTCAACATCATCCCCGATTTCGTTCAGACCGGCATGGATGTCGCCGCCGCCTTCTTGCCTGCACTCGGCTTTGCGATGCTGGCCCAGATGATTATGAACAAGACTGTGGCGCCGTTCTTCTTCGCTGGCTTCTTCCTCGTCGCCTACTTTGGCATTAGCACGACGGGCGTGGCGATCTTTGCCGCGATCATTGTCGTTGCGATGACGGTTTTGGGTGACAAGAAAAAGGCGGAGCAGCCTGCAGCGGCAACCGAGGATCCTGCGATTGGGAGTGGGTTCGATGAGTTTTAAGTTTGAGTCTTCTTACGACGGGCTGATTTCCCGCGCAGACCTTAAGAAGCTGTTCTGGCGCTCGATTCCCTATGAGCATTCCTGGAACTACGAGCGTATGGGCCATATCGGCTTTATGTGGGCCCTTATGCCGATCCTTCGCAAGCTGTATCCGCAGGATGCGGACTTTAAGGCCGCCCTCAAGCGCCATATGGAGCTCTATAACGTCACGCCGTACATCTCGACGCTCCCCATGTCCATCGCCGCTGCAATGGAGGAGGTCAACGCTACTGACGATAGCTTTGACACGAGCGCGATCTCTAATGTCAAGCTTGCTTTGATGGGGCCGCTGTCCGGCGTGGGCGATGCCTTCTACTGGGGCACGCTGCGAATTTTGGCAACGGGTGTCGGCACGTCGCTGGCGCTGCAGGGCTCTATTCTTGGCCCGATTTTGTTCCTGCTCGTGTTCAACGTCCCTCACTACATCATCCGTTACCTGCTGACGTTTGTGGGATATCGCTTTGGCTCGGACATGATCAGCAAGGTCCAGGAATCGGGCATTATGGACACGATCGTCAAGATGGCCTCCATTATGGGCGCCATGGTGATCGGTGCTATGACCATGGAGATGGTGACCGTGGACATTCCGCTCATGGTCGGTGCGGGCGATGGTGCTCAGACGCTCGCCGAGCTGCTCAACGGAATCTTCCCGGGCTTTGTCACGATGGGGCTGTTTGGAATCGTCTATCTCATGCTCAAGAAGAAGATGAATCCGCTGCTCATCATGCTCGTGATCCTGCTCGTGAGTATCGCTGGCGCGTTCTTTGGAGTGCTTGGTGTCCAGTAGAGTATCCGTCATAATGAGAACAATGTAAGAGGGGGCGTCGCGCACACTGTGCTGCGGCGCCCTTTTGCCGAAAGGTGGACAAGATGGAGTATCCACAGCTTGCCGTTATGAATATCAGCCATCGGTATTTTGACCTGGAGGAGTTCTTTTCGTCGGCGGCGGCTTCGGGCTACACGTGCTGCGAGCTTTGGACGGGGGCGATGCATTTGTATGTGGATTGCCATGGCTACGATTCACTCGAACAGGCGCGGGAGCTTTCGCAGCGGTATGGGGTTCGGATTGTGGGGCTTTGTCCCGAACAGAACAACCCCAAGCCGTGGAATATCGCGGCGCGCGGGAATGAGGCACGTGCCCGCACACTCGCGTACTTTAAGAACGTTGTAGATATTGCGGCGGAACTTGGAGCCGAGCAGGTCATGGTCTCGAGCGGCTGGGCATTTTTGAACGAGCCGATCGAGGACGCGTGGGGTCGCAGCGCCTCGATGTTGCGTGCGATTGCCGAGCATGCGGGAGAGCGCGGCGTGCGACTGGTGCTCGAGGCCCTACAGCCGGTTGAGTCGATGATTGTGAACTCGGCGGCCGACACGAAGCGCATGATCGAGGCAGTTGACCATCCGGCACTTAAGGCGTGTCTGGATTTGGGCGCTATGGCGGTGGCGGGGGATACCATCGACGATTATTTCGATCTGCTTGGCGATGATGTCGCCCACGTGCATTTTGTCGATGTTGCGGCAGATGGCACGACGCATCTTGCCTGGGGTGACGGCGACCGCGATATGCGCGCCGACCTGGATAGGCTGGTGGCGCGCGGCTATCGCGGAGTTGTTTCGGCCGAGACCTATGACGGGCGCTATTTTGCCGACCCCGCAGCTGCCGATGCGCAGGTAATGGCAGAGTATCGTCGTGCGATTGGCGCCTAGGTGGGGTTGGGTTGCGGCAATCTGCCCTATGTTTCCAAATGAATACGGTGTGAGCGGCCGCGACGGATTTTCCCCGCAAGCACTCTAGTATGCTAAAGTACCCAGAAGACCGGCGGAGCTCTGCCGGTCTTCTGTTCTATACGAAACACAGCATGAGGAGGCTCACCAGATGACGGCCACACCGTGGGGATTCCGGGACATATTGCCCGAGGAGGCTCAGGCGCGCGAGGAGATTGCGCTGACGGTGAAGGGCTGCTTTAGGGAGCATCATTACCTGCCGGTCGAGACGCCGCTGCTCGAGGACAAGGGTTCGCTCGAGGAGGGCGGCCGCATTGCGGACACCCCGTTTAAGCTCTTTGATGACGACGGTCGCCTGCTGGTGGTCCGTCCCGACAACACGCTTCCAATCGTGCGCTTGGTTTCGACCCGCATGCGCGCGGCCGATCTGCCGCTGCGCCTTCGCTACGAGGCACCGGTGGTTCGTGAGTGCCAGCGCAATGCCGGCGGCTCGCGCCAGTTTACACAGCTGGGCTTTGAGCTTATCGGTGCGGGCGACACCGCGGGCGATGTCGAGATTGTCTCGCTCGTGGCCGAGGCCGTGCGTAAGCTCGCGCTGCCCGATGCGCGCATTATCGCAGGTAGCGTACGCCCATTTAAGGAGTTGCTCGCAACGTGCGAGGATCGCGAGCTGGCCGCCGAGGCCCTGCGCTGCGTGCACGCCAACGACTTCGTGGGCCTCGATGCTCGCGTGGCAGCAAGTGCCGAGTCCGATGCCGTCAAGGCTGCCATTAGCGAGCTGCCGCGTCTGCACGGCGGCGCCGAGGTACTTGACCGCGTGGATGCGCTGCTGGTTGCCGCCGGTATCGTCGCGCCGCTCACGCGTGAGCTGCGCGCTCTGGTCGAGGGCCTGGCTCCCGAGGACGCTCAGGTGCTGTCCTTCGACTTTTCCATCATGAACTCTTTCGATTACTACACGGGTCTGGTCTTTAAGGCTTATGCCGGCGGCCTGCCCGATCCGGTGGGTTCGGGCGGACGCTACGACTCCATCTTTACCGGTGCATTTGGCGACGGCATCGAGGTACCGGCGGCGGGCTTCGCCTTTTCGCTCGAGCGTCTGGAGGCCGCGCGCACCTCGGCCGAGGACGCTGCTTCCGATGGTGACCATGCCGTGGGCCGCGGCGCCGAGGGTCCACTGCGCATCGCCGTGCCCAAGGGCTCGCTCAAGGCCGACACGCTCGACGTGCTCGAGGCCGCGGGCTTGGACGTCTCTGAGCTGCGCGACCCCGGCCGTCACCTGATCGTGCGCGGCCGCGACACGCGTGCCGGCGAGGGCACGGTCGGCGATATCGAGTTTGTCATCGTGCGTCCCAGCGACGCGCCCGCCTTTGTGGGCTGCGGTGGTGCCGACTGCGGCATCTGCGGTTGGGACTCGCTTATCGAGGCAGGCCTCAACCTGCTGCAGCTGGTCGATCTGGGCTACGGTCTGTGCGCCTTTATCGAGGCGGAGCCCGCGTGGCGCGCCGGCCAGGCCGAGCGCAACTATGCCCGTCGCGGGTCGCTTCGTGTGGCCACCAAGTATCCGCGCATCGCGAGCGCCTGGTATGCCGAGCGTGGCGTGAATGCCGATATCGTCTCGCTGCACGGCAATATCGAGCTGGGCCCCATCGTCGGTATGACCGACCGTATCGTGGACATTACCGCCACGGGCGCCACCCTGCGCGATAACGACCTGGTTATTACTGGTCGCATTATGGACTGCACGGCGCGCTTCTTTGTCAATCCGGGTGCCGCGCGCCTGGATCCGCGCGTACGCAATCTGGCAGATCGCTTGGCAGCTGCTGTTAAGGACAAGCATTTTGAGCCCGTCGCGGGCTCGGCACAATAGCGCGAGCACGCACGGGCGCCCCAACGTACGGGCTGCGGGCCGACTGGCGCCGCCGCCCGGCCTTTCGTTTTTCGAACACAACCTCGACCGATAGGGGATACCGATATGAAGACCATCAAGCTTGCTCCCGGTGAGCGCCTCGTTACCAACCAGCTCAACCGTAAGGGCGTGCTGCCGCAAAACATCGTCGACGCCGCCCGCGATATCGTGGCAAACGTGCGCGCCAACGGCGATGCCGCGGTGCGCGATTACTGTCAGCGTTTTGACGGTGTTGAGCTGCAGAGTTTTCGCCTGCCGCAGGAGCAGATCGATGCCGCGCTCGAAGGCCTCGACCTGGCCTTTGTCGCGGCGCTCGAAAAGGCTGCACGCCAGATTCGCGAGTTCCACCAGCGCGAGGTCGAGCAGAGCTGGTTTACCACGCGCCCGGACGGCACGATGCTCGGCGTTAAGGTGACCCCGCTTGCTGCGGCCGGCATCTATGTGCCGGGCGGCCGCGCGCAGTATCCCTCCACGGTGCTCATGAACACCATTCCCGCCAAGGTTGCCGGCGTCAAGCGCGTGGTCATGGTGACCCCGCCGCAAAAAGATGGCCTGATCAGCCCGTATACGCTCGCGGCAGCCAAGCTCGGCGGCGTGGACGAGATCTACATGGTGGGCGGCGCTCAGGCCGTGGCCGCGCTGGCGTACGGCACCGAGACCATTCCGCGTGTCGACAAGATCACCGGCCCGGGCAACGCCTTTGTCGCCGCGGCCAAGCAGATTGTCTCGGGCGACGTGGGCATCGACATGGTCGCCGGCCCCTCCGAGGTCTGTGTGCTTGCCGACGCCACGGCCAAGCCCATGGTGGTCGCGGCCGACCTGATGGCCCAGGCCGAGCACGATCCGCTGGCGGCCTGCTATCTGGTGACCTGCGACGAGCAGTTTGCGCGCGAGGTCGAGGCGGGTATCGATATTCTGGTCGCGCAGTCGCCACGCGCCGAGATCACGCGCGCCTCGCTCGACAACGAGGGCACCATCGTGGTGGCCGCCGACATGGCTGCCGCCGTCGAAGCGGTGAACACCGTGGCGCCCGAGCACCTTGAGCTGCACTGCAAGGACGCGATGGGCCTGCTCGGCGGCATTCGCAACGCCGGCGCCATTTTTGTGGGCGCTTGGAGCTCCGAGCCGCTCGGCGATTACGTTGCCGGCCCCAATCACACACTGCCGACCGGCGGTACGGCCATGTTCTCCAACCCGCTTTCGGTGGAGGAGTTCGTCAAGCGCTCAAGTGTCATTTGCTATACGCCCGAGGGCCTGCTCTCCGACGCTCCCGCTACGCAGCGTCTGGCCGAGGCCGAGGGTCTGTGGGCGCACGCGCTTTCGGCCGCACTGCGCCGCCGCGTGCTGGAGCAGGGCGAGGATGCCGTGAGCGCCGAGTCTCTGGCCGCGGCCGACCTGACCAAGGTTGCCTGGCCGGGCGACGCCGTGGCGACGGTTGCCGAGGGCGTTGACCTGGCGGCTGCGGGCGCGGATGGCGTTGGCGCGACTGGCAAGGAGGCCTAATATGGCCGAGCTGACGCCCCGTATGAAGGAGCTCGTCCAGCCCTACTTGGCCGGTATTGAGCCCTACGATCCCAACTTTACGTCCACGCGCATCAACCTTTCGGCCAACGAGAGCACCTATCCCGCGCCGGCTGGCGTGCGCGAGGCGGTCGACGCCGCCCTGGCTGCTACACCGCTCAACCGCTATCCCGATCCCATGTCCTGTGACCTGCGCGACGAGCTTGCCGCTTGGCATGGTGTGGCGCGCGAGAATGTCTGCGTGGGTAACGGCGGTGACGAGCTGCTCTATAACTACCTGCTGGCGTTTGGCGGTGCGGGGCGGACCCTGCTCAACTGCCCGCCGTGCTTTAGCGAGTACGCGTTCTTTGCGTCGCTCTGCCAGACCGAGGTGCGCGACGTGTGGCGCGACCCCGCGACCTTTGAGCTCGACCAAGCAGCCGTGCTTGCGGCGGCGCCCGAGTGCAACCTGGCAATCGTGACCTCGCCCAATAACCCCACGGGTGACGTGGCACCGCTCGACTTTGTCGCGGCGCTGTGCGATGCGTGCCCCGGCATGGTAATGGTCGACGAGGCCTACGTTGAGTTTGCTGACGATTCGTTTGGCGCGGCCACCACGGCGCAAGGCCTTATCGCCGAGCATCCCAACCTGGTGATTCTGCATACGCTGTCCAAGGCGTTTGGCGCCGCCGGCACGCGTCTGGGTTACGTGATCGCGGCGCCCGAGGTCATCGACGTGTTCGCGGCGATTCGCCAGATCTACTCGGTCAATGTGTTGAGCCAAGCGGCGGCGCTTTCCTGCGTGCGTGCCCGCGATGCGTACACGCCCGTGGTGGCGCAGGTCGCATCCGAGCGCGAGCGCGAGCTGGGCGCCCTGCGCGCGATGGCCGCCGAGGGCATGCCCGTGGAGGCATGGCCGAGCGCGGCGAACTTTGTGCTCGTGCGTACGCCGCATGCCACGCGCGTGCGCGAGCGTCTGCGCGACGAATACTCGATTTTGGTGCGCGACTTTAGCTATGCGCCGGGGCTCGCGGACTGCCTGCGCATTACTGTGGGCACGCCGCAAGAAAACGATGAGGTATTGGCTGCGTTTGCCGCGCTGGTGAAGGAGGAGATGTAGATGGGCCGTTATGCCGAGGTGACCCGCAAGACGGGGGAGACCGACATCGTCGTAAAGCTCGACCTGGACGGAACCGGTGCGTGCGATATCTCGACCGGCGTACCGTTTTTCGACCACATGCTCAACGCTTTTGGCCGCCATGGTCTGTTCGATCTGACGGTGCACGCGGTGGGCGACGTGGAGGTCGATGCGCACCACACCGTCGAGGACACGGGTATCGTGCTGGGCGAGGCGTTTTGCCAGGCGCTGGGCGACAAGGCGGGCATTACGCGCTTTGCCGACGCGGCGATTGCCATGGACGAGACGCTCGTGATGGCCGCCGTTGATATTTCGGGCCGCGGGCAGGCCTACTGCGAGCTGCCCGTGCCGACCGAGCGCGTGGGCGGCTTCGATACCGAGCTGGCCGTCGAGTTCTTCTACGCCTTTGCGCGCGACGCCAAGCTCACGCTGCACGTGCGCGAGCTGGCGGGCGGCAACTCGCATCACATTATCGAGGCCGCCTTTAAGGCCGTGGGCTGCACGATGCGCCACGCCTGCGAGCTCGATCCCCGCGTGCAGGGCATCCCCAGCACCAAGGGCTCACTGTAACCTGCCAAAAAAGACAGGTTTTGAATGAGATAAGGGAGGGTCGCGTGGGCGAACCGAAGATCGTGGTGGTCGACTACCACAAGGGCAACTTATCGAGTGTTGTGCGCGGGCTTGCGCGCGCCGGTGCCGCCGCCTGCACATCGGACGATCCGGAGCAGATCCGCCGCGCCGACGGCCTGGTCATCCCGGGCGTGGGCGCGTTCTATGACGCGATCGCCTTTATGCGCCAGAGCGGCGAGGCGGACGCGGTGCTCGATGCCGTCGCCGCCGGAACTCCGCTGCTCGGTATCTGCCTGGGCCTTCAGCTATTTTTTGAGCGCGGCAACGAGGGCGTGCCTGCGGACGAGGGCGCGGTTGCCGATGGCAGCACCCCCGAGCAGGCTGGCGGTCCCTGGGTCGATGGCCTGGGTATTATGCGTGGCTCGTGCACGCGCTTGGAATCGAGTCGCCTGAAGGTGCCGCACGTGGGCTGGGACCAGGTGCACATGACGCCCGCCGGTGCGGCCGATCCGCTGCTTACTGGTTTTGCCGAGGGTGCCAACATGTACTTCACCCACAGCTACGCGGTGGCCGACGATGCCGATGCCGCCGATGTGCTGGCGCGCACGCACTATACGCGGAGCTTCCCGTGCATCGTGCGCCACGGCAACGTGTGGGGTTGTCAGTTCCATCCCGAGAAATCCTCCGCGCTGGGGCAGCGTATCCTTAAGAACTTCGTCAACATCGTCGAGGAGGTTGGCCGATGATCCTGTTTCCCGCAATCGATCTGATCGGCGGCAAGGTCGTGCGCCTGGAGCGCGGCGACCGCAGCCGCTGCAAGGTATATTCCGACGACCCCGTGGCAGTCGCCCGCTCGTTTGCCGAGCAGGGTGCGAGCTGGGTGCACGTCGTCGACCTGTCCGCCGCCTTTGGCGAGGACGAGGACGCGCGCGCTGCTAACTCGGCGGCGATTAAGGCCATCTGCGGCGTCGACGGTCTGTCTGTGGACGTGGGCGGCGGCGTCCGCTCGCTCGCGCGCATCGACGAGTTGGCCGGCTACGGTGCGCGTCGCATTGCGCTGGGCACGGTGCTGGTGACCGAGCCGGGTTTTGCCGAGGTGGCGGCCCAAGGCTTTGGCGAGCTGTTGGTGGCAGATATTGCCGCGCGCGACGGCCAGGTCAAGGTGAACGGCTGGCGTGATGGCGCGGGCGTGGCACTCGACGATGCCGTGGCACAGCTTTCCGAGCTGGGCTTTAAGCATCTGGTGTATACCGACATCGCGCGCGATGGCATGCAGACGGGCATCGATGTGGCGGCGTATCGCCATGTGGCCGAGGTCGCGGGTTTTCCCGTCGTGGCTTCGGGCGGCATCTCGGCGCTCGACGACATCCGCGCACTGGCCGCGGTGGGTGAGGGCGCGATTGAAGGTGCCATTACCGGTCGTGCGCTCTACGAGGGCAACTTTACGTTGGCCCAGGCGCTGGCCGCCGCTCGAGGGGAGGAATAGCCCATGCTTACCAAACGCGTGATTCCCTGCTTGGACGTCAAGGATGGCCGTGTGGTCAAAGGCGTCAACTTTGTGAGCTTGCGCGATGCGGGCGATCCGGTGGAGCTGGCGCGCGCCTACGATCGCGAAGGTGCGGACGAGGTCGTCTTCCTGGACATTACCGCCACGAGCGACAACCGTGCGACGACTATCGAGATGGCGGCGCATGCGGCCGAGGAGCTGGCCATTCCCTATACCGTGGGCGGCGGCTTTCGCGACCTGGCGGGCATGCGCACCATGGTTGCCGCCGGTGCCGACAAGGTGTCGCTCAACTCTGCCGCCGTGCGCGATCCATCGCTGATTAGCCAGGCTGCCGCGGCGTTTGGTAGCCAGGCCGTGGTCGTGGCGATCGATGCCAAGCGTGTGGGGCTGCCCGGGGAGCCGGGCGCCGATAAGTGGGAGGTCTTTACGGCGGGCGGTCGCAACGCTACGGGTATCGACGCGGTGGCGTGGGCCGAGGAGGCGGCTCGTCGTGGCGCCGGCGAGATCCTGCTCACCAGCATGGATCGCGACGGCACCAAGGCCGGCTTTGATTTGGCGCTCACCCGCGCCGTGGCGCGCGCGGTGCCGATTCCCGTCATCGCGAGCGGCGGAGTGGGCACGCTCGAGCATTTTGCCGAGGGCGTGATCGAGGGCGAGGCCGACGCCGTGCTGGCGGCGAGCGTCTTTCACTTTGGAACCTTCAGCATTCGCGAAGTCAAAGAGTATATGGCTTCTCAAGGCATCCCTGTGAGGTTGGACTTCTAGTGCTGCGGGCTGCGCTGCGGCTTGCCCAGGCACCGCATCTTGCCGCTCAAACCGTCGCTCGCGTACCAAAGTACGCGTCGCTCCTCTTTCGCGGCAACCTGCGGTACCTGGACAACCCTCGCCGACCGGCGATGTTTAAATTGGGGAATTGAAATGGAAGAAATTACTACTCCAGCGGATCTTAAATACGACGCCAGTGGGCTGATTCCTTGTGTGGTTCAGCAGTATGACACTGGTGAGGTGCTTATGGTTGCTTGGATGAACGAGGAGTCGGTGGGGCTGACGCTCAAGACCGGTACCACGTGGTTTTGGAGCCGCAGCCGTCAGGAGCTCTGGAATAAGGGCGCGACGAGCGGCAATATGCAGGAGGTCAAGGAGCTCTGGGCCGACTGCGATAGCGATACGCTGCTGGTCAAGGTCGACTCGCCGGGTCCGGCCTGCCACACCGGCAACCGTACCTGCTTCTTTAAGAAACTCGCGTAGGACGGGCGCTCGACTAGGCGCTTGGCCAACCAGAAAGGATTGAACTATGGGTGTGCGCACCGCAAACGTTCAGGATGGAAATATCGGAGAGACGTTGACAGGTCTGGCCGAGGTGATTCACGGTCGTCGTGATGCATCGCCGCAGGAGAGCTATACCGCGCGTCTGCTGACCGACGTCGAGGATGAGCTGCTCAAGAAGCTTGCCGAGGAGTCGAGCGAGGTGATCATGGCCTGCAAGGATAACGATCACGACCACATCCGCTACGAGGCCGGCGACCTGGTCTACCACCTGCTCGTGACGCTTGAGCGCTACGGCATCACCCTCGACGAGCTGGCTGGCGAACTCAACGCCCGCCGCCACTAGTCGTTTGGGACAGTCTTTGTTGGTGTAACGGGGTCATGGAAGTTGCGGTGAAATAGGGACTGTTTAAGCGCTTCATCAGGCAAAACAATCCCTATTCCACCGCAACTTATGAAGGGATGGCTAGTCGAGGGGTGTGGGTTCCCATTCGCCGGTGGGGTGGGGGATGTCGAAGGTTCGGTAGCCGCAGTCGTAGGCGTGGGCTTGTGCCTCGCGGATATTCCAGCAGATGTCGCAGGCGCGGTGCGCGTCCGAGCCAAAGGTGATGGGTACCTCGGCGTGGACAAAGCAACGCAACAGCCCCGTCGAGGGGTAATAGTCGTCGAGGCCCTTGCGCGGCGCGGCGGTCGAAACTTCAACGCGGCGGCCTGTATCGTGTGCGCACTCTGCCATCTGCTCCCAAAACGGTGCCGTATCAAAATCGGGCGCAAAGCCTTCCTTCGAAAAGCGCATGACCAGATCGGGGTGAGCCATTACATCAAAGTTGAGCGGGCTCTCGCAGGCGCGGCACCAGTCATCGACATAGCGCTCCCACACGCCGCGTACGTCTAAGTTTTCCCAAACATGCAGGTTGGTGTCATCGTCGATCCAACCGCAAAGGGAATCGGGTGTATCAGGACGAGCGACGTCCTCCGTCCCCGCCGTGCCCGCAGCACCTGCCGCAATATCGCCTGGGTTGCCAATCCAATGCACGCTGCCCAGGAGTACGACGGCGCCCTGGGACCAGCGCTCAACCAAAGGCTCGCAGCCCTCGTACCAATCGCATTCAAAGCCATAGATAAAGCTGAGCTCCGGCGCAATCTGCGCGGCAAGCTTGCGAGCATCCTCAAAAGCCAGACGATGTGCCGGCAGGTCGCCCTCAGTAACCTGCACTTCGCAGTTGGCATCCATGCTGGCGGGCAAGGTGAGGTGGTCGGTCGAGACCATGACCCGACAGCCAGCCGCCGCGGCGGCGCGAACGTTTTCCTCAAAGGAGGCATGGCCGTCCGAAAACGAGGTGTGGGTGTGGCAATCGACCAGCGGGCAAGCAGACATGGCAGCTCCTTTGCGTCAAGCGAATCCGCTCCATTGTAATGGCGCGACCCCTGGCGCGCCGGGAACGCCACAAGTCGAAACCGACTGGAAAGGGCAGGCGGCGCGCAAGGGCTGCCGCACGACATCGACCCTGCCTCAAAACGTGTACGTCAGCCTCCAAAAGCTGCAAAAAATGACGTGTTTGGAGGCTGCCGTACACGTTTGGATAGGGGCGAGGACGATCCCGGCGCACGCCGACGTCCGCGACGGGCAAAAGTCCCGCCCATCCCATGACGCCGCCCCCACGCCGCCCGCGATGTGCTAGCGTTTGAGTGAACAAAACGAGCCCGCGCGGAAAGGAACCGGACCGTATGCAACGTGGAAGTACATCTCCGCTGTCCCGCGAGACCGATGCGCCCGAGACCATCGTCAAGCTGGAGTGCGACATCGACGATGCGTCGCCCGAGGTACTCGCCTATGCCGCCGACCGCCTGCGCGAGGCCGGCGCCCGCGAGGTGCACTGGCTACCCCTCTACTGCAAAAAGGGTCGCCCCGGATGGCAGTTGCAGGTGATCTGCTCGCACGAGGATATCGAGCGCCTACAGACGATTATCTTTTTGGAGACCACGACCAACGCCGTTCGTCGCCAGGTGATGGAACGCGTTTGCCTGCCGCGCCGATTCGAGCAGGTGACAACGCCTTGGGGCGAGGTGGCCGTAAAGGTGGCAACCCTGCCCGATGGCAGCGAGCGTGCAGCGCCCGAGTACGAGGACTGCGCTCGCCTTGCTCGTGAGCACAATGTGCCGCTCCAGCGCGTGATGCAGGCGGCGCAAGCCGCGGCTCTGCAATTTGAGTGACACGGTCGGCGACGCGCCACACCCACCCCATCAACCTCACCGAAAGGACCACCATGAAATACCTCATCGCCTCCGACATCCACGGCTCGGCATACTGGACCGAGCGCCTGGTCACCGCCATCGATTCCGAGCAGCCCGACCGCATCGTGCTGCTGGGCGACCTGCTCTACCACGGTCCACGCAACGACCTGCCGCGCGATTACGCCCCCAAGCGCGTAATCCCGCTGCTCAACGCCCTGGCCGACCGCATCATCGCGGTGCGCGGCAACTGCGACGCCGAGGTCGACCAGATGGTCCTCGACTTCCCCGTCATGGCCGACTACGCCACGCTGTTTGACGAAACCGGCCGTGAGCTGTTCCTGACGCACGGCCACGTCTTTGGCGCCGGCATGCACAACAGCGTCGACCACGCGCCCGCGCTGCCCGAGGGCTCCGCGCTCGTCTACGGTCACACGCACGTCAAGGTCAACGAGGAAAGCGCCGCGCACCCGGGCCTGTGGCTCTTCAACCCCGGTAGCGTGAGCATCCCCAAGGACGGCTCGCACAGCTACGGCATCTACGAGGGCGGCGCGTTCCGCCACGTGGTCCTGGAGGAGGAATAACCATGGCGCAGCACATGGCTCAGCAAAATGCCGAGGGCTCGCGCGATTTGTCCACGCTGGTCGACGCGTCGGCCGAGCTACAACATCTGGTGCAGATCGTCTGGCGCTTGCGTCAGCCCGACGGCTGCCCGTGGGACCGTGAGCAGACGCACCGCAGCATCGGCAAGAACATGATCGAGGAGGCCTACGAGGCACTCGACTGCATCGAGGCGGACGACGCGGTTCACCTACGCGAGGAGCTGGGCGACGTGCTCATGCAGGTCGTGCTGCATGCGCAGATTGCGGCGGACGCCGGCGAGTTTACGCTGGCCGACGTGGCGCGTGATATCGATGCCAAGCTCATCCGCCGTCATCCGCACGTGTTTGGCGATGTAGATGCCGACAGTTCCGACGAGGTACTCAAGATTTGGGACGAGGTCAAGCTTGCCGAGAGGGCTGCCAAGGACAAGGCCGTGGCGGCAGGCGAGGCTGCGCCCGAGGGCCTGCTCGACGGCGTGCCCACGCATCTGCCGGCGCTGATGCAGGCTCAGAAGGTCTCGCGCAAGGCAGCTGCCGTGGGCTTTGAGTGGGAGACGGTCCAGGATGTGTGGGACGAGGTCGCCGAGGAGCGTGCCGAGTTTGAGGCCGAGGCCCCTGGCTCGCCCGAGCGCGAAATGGAGTTTGGCGACCTGCTCTTTGCCTTGGTCAACGTCGCGCGCAAGGAGGGCATTGACGCCGAGAGCGCCCTTCGTGCCAGCACGGCAAAGTTCCGCCGCCGCTGGGCCGCGATGGAGCAGATGGCGGCCGATGCCCACGTAGATCTTGCCGAGCTTTCGACCCACGGCCTCAACGACCTGTGGGATGCCGCAAAGGCGGAGGAGTAAGACTGCGGGAACGACGGGCTGACATGCCTCATCGTTCCCGCTAAATTTTTCGAAAATCAAGTGTATCCCTCGGCTAACTTAGGGCATAATGCAAAAAGTGCGACATGGCTAACTTACGGAGGCGCACCGACGGTGCACGGTCAGCCGGTCGCTTTCATCCACTACGTTTCCAAGTGAGAGGGAGACAACATGAGCGATATTTTGGACGTCTACGGTCGCGAGGTGCTCGACAGCCGCGGCAACCCCACCGTCGAGGTCGAGGTCGTGCTCGAGGACGGCAGCTTCGGTCGTGCGATGGTGCCTTCGGGCGCTTCGACCGGTGCCTTTGAGGCATGCGAGCTGCGCGATGGTGACAAGGGCCGCTATCTGGGCAAGGGCGTCTCGCAGGCCGTCGAGCACGTCAACAACGAGTGCGCCGATGCCGTCGTGGGCCTCGATGCCTTCGACCAGCGCGCCGTCGATGCCGCGCTGATCGCCGCGGACGGTACTCTCAACAAGACCAAGCTCGGCGCCAACGCCATCCTAGGCGTGTCGCTGGCCGTCGCCCGCGCCGCTGCCGAGTCGGCGGGCCTGTCGCTGTACCAGTACCTGGGCGGCGTCAACGCCCACCTGCTGCCCACGCCCATGATGAACATCCTCAACGGCGGCGTGCATGCCGACAACAACGTGGACTTCCAGGAGTTCATGATCATGCCGGTGGGCGCCCCGAGCTTTGCCGAGGGCTTGCGCTGGTGCGCCGAGGTCTATCACACCCTCAAGGGCGTGTTGCACGAGGCCGGCCTTGGCGGCGGCGTGGGTGACGAGGGTGGCTTCGCGCCCAACCTCAAGACCAATGCCGAGCCGTTCGAGTACATCACCAAGGCCGTTGAGAAGGCCGGCTTTAAGCCCGGCGTTGACTTCATGTACGCCATGGACCCCGCCTCGACCGAGTTCTACAACGCCGAGACCGGCATGTACGAGCTCAAGGGCGAGGGCGTTGAGTACACGAGTGCCCAGATGGTCGATTACTGGGAGAAGCTCGTCGACACCTATCCCATCATCTCCATCGAGGACGGCATGGCCGAGGAGGACTGGGACGGTTGGGTCGAGCTCACCCACCGCATCGGCAACAAGGTGCAGCTGGTGGGCGACGACCTGTTCGTCACCAACACCGAGCGCCTCAAGAAGGGCATCGAGCTGGGCGCCGCCAACGCGATCCTGGTCAAGGTCAACCAGATCGGCACGCTCACCGAATCGCTCGAGGCAATCGAGACCGCCAAGGAGGCCGGCTATGCTTGCATCGTGAGCCACCGCTCCGGCGAGACTGAGGACTCCACGATCGCCGACCTGGTCGTGGGCGTCAACGCCGGCCAGATCAAGTCGGGCGCCCCGTGCCGCAGCGACCGTATCGCCAAGTACAACCAGCTCATCCGCATCGAGGACGAGCTCGAGGGCAGCGCGCGCTACGCCGGCAAGGCCGCGTTCTACAACATTCGCTAAACGGGCGAATTTGGCGAGGGGGAGGCTGACTCGGTTCCGCCCCGTCTTGGCTGGACGCCGCAAAGCGCTGTGGGCGCTGGGCCATATGGCTCAGCGCCTTTTTTATGTCGAGCAAAGGCTGGCGAAGGCGGTGCGGGCGCTCGTGCTATAACTAAAGGACTTAGCGCAAACAAACCTCAACCGCACAAGGCGCACATGGATCAGATTTACGACAACAGGTACTATTCCGCCGGTTCGCGTGAGCCGTCGCCTCGCCGTGCGCGCACGGTGCAGCTCGGTGGGTCCGCCTACGCCGGCGTCGATCGCTCCACGCAGCGCCCGACAGGTACCTCGCGCCCCAATGCTCAAGTGAATACTTCGACAGATGGACCGGTGCGCCCGGCACGTTCGTCGCATGCGTCGCGTCCCTCGACTCAGGTACACGACAAATCGAGCAGGCCCTCGAACCGTTTTTCGGGCTCGGACTTTATGCGCTACGCCAACGACAACGCGGTGGTCAAGGCGATCTATGACTTTACGCATGGCTCTCTGCGTCCGCTGTTTATCGGTATCGTGGTGGCGCTGGTGCTCGTGAGCCTGTATTTTCCCGTGCGCGATCTGTACGTGGCAAAGCGTTCGAGCGATATCTTGGCCAAGCAGGTCGAGATTCGCCAGCAATACAATGATGAGCTGCAAAAAAGCGTCGACAAGCTGCTCTCGGAGGAAGGTATCAAGGACGCGGCGTCCGAGGACCTGGGCCTGGTGATGCCCGGCGAGAAGAAGATTGACGTGCTAGGCTTGGACGACGATTCGGACTCGTCGTCGAGTAAAAAGTCCTCAAACGCCAAGAAGGCCAGCGAAGTGGCCAAGGAAATCGAAGAAGTCGGCAAGGACGCGCCGTGGTACATCCAGGCGCTCGACATACTGTTTGGGTTTAACGGCGTCGAGGGCCAGACGGTCGTGTCCAACGGCAAATAGCGCCCGGAGGGGAGCCCGCAATGACAAATTGCAAACGCTATAAGGTAGCCGCGATCGACCTGGGAACGGTGTCGTCGCGACTGGTGCTGGCGCAGGTCGAGGCCGGGGCGATCGTGGAATCGTCCAAGCATACCGAGATTACCGACCTGGGCGAGGGCGTGGACACGACGGGCCGCTTTTGCGAGGCGGCCGTTGAGCGTGTGCTCGCTGCATGTCACATGTTTGTGGACGAGGCCCGTGCCTTTGGGGCCGTGTGCATCTGCACCACGTGCACGAGTGCCGCGCGCGATGCGTCCAATGCCGCGCTGCTGCTGGACGGCCTGCGCGATCTGGGGCTTGAGCCACAGGTGATTCCGGGCGAGGTCGAGGCGCGCCTGACGTTTTTTGGCGTGGCGCACGACTTTGCTGGCGAGCGCATCATCGTCGCCGATTCGGGCGGTGGCTCCACGGAGCTCGCGACGGGCGTATACGCTCCGGAGCGCGGGGTTTTTGCGCTGGAAGGGACGCGCTCGCTGGACATTGGCTGCCGTCGCGTGACGGAGCGCTTTTTCTCCGCGTTGCCGCCCGCGGATGGCGAGCTTGCTGTCGCTGCCGCGTGGGCAGGCGAGCAGTTCGCCGCCTATTTTGAGGGCCTGCCTGTCGACTTTGAGCGCGCCGAACGCTTAGTCGCGGTGGGCGGCACGGTGACTACGCTGGTGGCTCTGGTCCACGAGCTGGAACCGTACGATTCGAGCTTTGTGCACCTACGCGAGCTGTCGCTGGAGCAGGTCTCGGCCGCTATCGAGCGCATGTCTGTGTTGGACGCGGAAGGCATCGCCGCGCTACCGGGTGTACAGCCCAAACGCGCGGGCGTGATCTTGGCTGGTGCCGTGGTGATTCGCGAGCTTATGCGAGCCGGCGGCTACGACACGCTCACCGTAAGCGAGAACAGCCTGCTCGCCGGTATGGCTGCCACCATCAACGAGACTCTCGACGGCGCGACCCCCACCATCGCCTGGACCCCCAACCTCAGCGCCCTTTAACCATCCCCTCATAAGTTGCGGTGAAATACGGACTAAAATCGCCCTTTCGGGCACCAAACAGTCCCTATTCCACCGCAACTCAACAGCCGGCACCTAGGGACGTTTCTTTTCTGCAGGCACCTGGGGACAGTCCTTGCTGAGCGCCTCCGCAGCCTTTATGTCAGTTTGTCGATTTGCCCAATTTCCCAAAGCGGAATATTGACGAGCGTGCCCTCGTCTCTATATGCCGCCAGGGAGCTCCTCACGCAACGCTCGAGCTTGAATTTTTCGCAGGCTATTTTCAGACTCTTCGCTTTAAGGTTCTCTGCCGCCTTGACCTCAAGCGGAAGCACGGTTCCCGCATGGTCGATGGCAAAGTCGGTTTCGGCATTGCCAGAGGTAGAGGACCAATACGCGGGAGTTTTGTCCTGGAGCAAAAGCTCCTGCGCGACGTATTGTTCGGTCAGCGAACCTTTGAACTCGGTAAAAACAGCGGATCCGTTAAGAACGATGGCCGGAGAGAGACCGGAGAGCGCTCCGAGGATGCCGGTGTCGATGCAGAACAGTTTGAAGCCCGAGAGGTCTTCGTAGCTCGAGAGCGGCGCCTTTAGAGCGGAAACACGTGGCACCTTATGAACGATTCCGTAGTCCGTGAGCCACTGGAGGCTTTCCTCGAAATCGCGTGCGCGCGCTCCGGGGCGAAGGGCGCCATAGACAAACTTCTTGTTCTCTTTGGCAAGCTGGCCGGGAAGGGATTTCCAAACCAACCTCATGCGCTCGATGATGCGGGCGGGTGCATGTTTGCCAAAATCGGATTCGTAAGCCTCGATGATTTGCTGCTGAAGCCTTCGGGCTTCGATGAAGTCGCGTGTCTCGGCGAAAGCGGAGACAACTTCGGGCATACCGCCGACAACAAGGTATTCCTTGAGCAAGTGTTCGAGCTTTTCGGCAACGTTTGCCAGAAGGTTCATGTCTGCGGCAAGGATGGCGTCGGCGAGCGGGTTGCCGTCGACGGCACGAACGAACTCGGCAAACCCCATGGGACGCATGGTGAGCTGGTCGATTTTGCCAACGGGAAATGACTCGTTTTCGCGTCGGAGCGCGAGGCCCATATAGGAACCGGCTGCCACGATGTGGTATTCGGGTGCAAGCTCGTTGAAGTACTTAAGCGAGGTGATCCCGCGTGGCGCCTCTTGGATCTCGTCGAAGATGATGAGCGTGTCTGTCGGCGTTACGGTTTG
Source organism: Collinsella sp. (assembly GCA_019414345.1). GTDB lineage: Bacteria > Actinomycetota > Coriobacteriia > Coriobacteriales > Coriobacteriaceae > Collinsella. The sequence goes on along the minus strand of DXMF01000003.1, from coordinate 43,496 downwards.
GCCACGTAGGAGCTCTATCTGGGAGATGATGCGCTTGGGGTCGAGGTTCCCATCGAACAGCGAGCGTGTGCTCGGCTCGAGCATAAAGTCAAAACGAATGACGTTTCGATACTGCTGGCTTGCGAATTCGTTAAGAAGCCAAGTCTTTCCTGTCTGGCGGGCTCCCTTAAGCAAGAGGGGTTTGCGATTCGCCCTTGATTTCCAAGCGATAAGTTCACTCATAAGCTGTCGCTGCATATTGCCTCCCAACCCTCTCGGCTAGTATAAGGCCATTTGGGAGTTTCCATCGGAAAATGTGGGAGACAACCACGTTTTTCCATCGGAAAATGTGGTAGGAAACTCATTGGGCGGGCGGAAAAGTAGTCAAAAAAGCCCCGTCCCAAATGAGCTGCTCTGCAGTTGACGGCGTCCAAAAGAGGCGAGCCCGCATCCCTTGGGGACACGGGCTCGAAAGCTCCATATGGTAGGGGCGGTGGGACTCGAACCCACAATCCTTGCGGCGAGGGATTTTAAGTCCCCTGCGTATGCCAATTCCGCCACGCCCCCGTGAGACTAGAAGTCTAGCACAAGCCGTCCGTTACGCGTTGACGGCCATCGAGTGTTGGCCCGACTTCTCGAGGAACTCTTGGAACTTGGCCTCGTCGCCCTTGTTTTGGTACTGCAGCGCCAGCAGATACTCCAGGCGGCAGCGCTTGACCGGGTCGTCACCGGCTTCCTTGAGCATGCGCTCCAGCTCGGGAATGTCGTTGTGGCGCTTGAGGATCATCGTGTCGTACATCAGCTGGCATTCGTGTGCGACCGCCTCGGCCTGACCGCCCTCAAAGCCCTTGATCTCGTGCAAAAGTTCCTTAGACTTTTTGCGGTCCTCCTGGCCAACGTAGTAGTTAAAGGCCTTGATCACCAGGTCGACGCGCTGCATCTTGGGCAGGTTGAGTCCCAGCAGCAGGTCGAACATCTCGCTGGCGCGCTCATGGTCCTCGCGCAGCAGATAAGAGTTCAGGCGCAGGTAGTCGCGGTTGTAGCGCGGGTACAGCATACTGGTGAGTTTGCCGTCGAGCAAACGATCGAACTCGTCCCACTGCTTGGCAGCCATAAGCTGCTGCAGACGCTTGAACGTGGTGCGTTTTTTGACGCTAAAGAACACCGACACGCCGATGCAGATGATAACGACGGCGGTCCAGAGTGTGCGGGAATCGGGCATGTTAGGGTCCTTAGTCGCTCGTAGCGCGAGCGGTATGACAACACGTACTAGATGTATTATACGCAGTGCACAAGCAAACTGGCATAAAAGCTCATCGAGGCTGAGTGCCATCGCTCGCTGCGGTACACTTACCTAAAGTAAACCATGAAGGGAGACACTACCTATGAAGAAGATCGTTTTGGCTTGCGGTGCTGGCGCTGCTACTTCCACGCTTGTTGCCCAGAAGGTCGCCACCCTGCTCGACGCCAACGGTTACGCCGACAAGTACGAGATCGTGCAGTGCGCCATCTCCGAGGCCAAGGACTACTGCGGCGAGGGCGCCGACCTGCTGATCGCCACCACCGTTGCCCCTGAGGGCCTCACCTGCCCGTACGTGAGTGGCGTGCCCTTCATGACCGGCATGAACCGCGTTGCCGCCGAGAAGGCCGTTCTCGACGTCATGGCTCAGTAGGCACTGACTGCATGAGTGAGCAGAACGCCAACCCGGTAGAGCTCTTTGGTATGCGCGTTGCCCATGTGGGCATTAACGCCACCGACCCGGCAGACGCCCTGGAGATCGCGGAGCTGTTCTCGACGATGATGGGGCTGCCCGTTATTGAGACCCCGGTTTCGTACTTTAACGATTCGCTGGTCGAGATCATGAAGCAGAACGGTCGTGGCGCCAAGGGCCACATCGGCTTTGCCGTCAACGACATCGATGCGGCCGAGAAGTGGTTTGCCGAGCGCGGGCTCGAGGTCAACGAGGAGTCGCGCGTGCTGCTGCCCGACGGCGGCACCAAGCTCGTGTACTTTAAGCGCGAGTTCGCCGGCTTCGCCGTGCACCTGTGCCGAGAGTAGCGCACAAGCTGCCATAGCTAGCAAAAAGGGATAGGGCCGCATGGCCTTATCCCTTTATTTATGCCGAGGGGCTTTCTATCGTGGCAGGCGAATCGTAAAGCGGCTGCCGACGCCCTCGACTGAGGTCACACCGATGACGCCGCCGTGGCTGTCGACGATCCATTTGGCAATGGCAAGCCCCAGACCCGAGCCCTGCGCGCCGGCATCGCGCGCGTTGTCGGCGCGGTAGAACCGTTCGAACGCGTGAGCTGCGGATTCCTGGTTCATGCCGATGCCCTCGTCCTCAACACTTATGTCGATCGTGCCCGCGCCCGCATCCGGCGTCACGCCAAACGAGATGGATGTGCCCGCATCCGAGTACTTGGCGGCGTTCTGCACGATCACGCGCAGAGCCTGCTTCACGAGCGCCACGTCGACAGATGCGTCGCAGCGCGGGTCGTTGGCAAGCGTGGTGTCGTACGCCAGCCGATACGTGTGCTCGGTATCGATCATCTGTGATTCTTCGCATACCTCGCCGACCAGTGCGGCCAGGTTGGTATGCGCACGCCGCAGGACCGTGCGCCCGGCATCGCCGCGTGCCAAAAACAGCAGCTGTTCCACGAGCTCCTGCATGTGCTCGCTTTCGGCCTTGAGGGACGCGATGGATTCTGCCAGCACGTCCGGGTCGTCTTTGCCCCAGCGGTCGAGCATGTTCACGTAGCCCTGAATCACCGCGATGGGCGTGCGCAGCTCGTGGCTCGCGTCGTTGACAAAGCGCATCTGCTGCAGCTTGGCCTCTTGCATCTGGCGCAGCAGGCGGTTGAGCGCGACCTCGATGCTTGCCAGGTCGGCGTCGCCGGTGGTGACGCTCGGCGAGTCGACGCTTGCGCGCTCGATGGCCTGCTCCAGCGTTTCCATCTTGCCGCCGGAGAGCTGCATGCGGCCGAGTTCGTCCACGCGCAGGGCCAGATCGTTGAGCGGCGCCATGGTGCGGCGCACGCGGCGGGCGCCGCCGAGCATGTTGAGCACGCTGATGACCTGCCAACCCACAACGACAAGGTAGAGAGGCCATAGCGTGACGAGGTCCTGCGCGAGGGGGAAAGTCTTGGTGGTACGCGCAAGCTCGACGGTATAGGTGAGCGTTGTCAGGTCCCAGCCGCGCGCGGGCGTCAGCGACATGCTGCGAACGGTGGTGCTGGGGATCCATCCTGCGGTAAACGCGCCGTTGGGCAGCGTCCGGTTGTATCCATAGACGAGGATCGCCACCGCAATAACCAACAGCAACAGATCGAGCCAGACGTAGCTCATCAGGCGGCGCCACATATAGCTCCAGTTGATGGCGCGGGCGATGGAGGTGACGCGCTTGGCCTCGGCATTACGCGCGGCAGACATAGCCCACCCCGCGCACGGTCTGGATGATGCGGGCGCCGCCGGCGTCTTCGATCTTGGCGCGCAGGTGCGCGATGTGCACGTCGACGTTGTTGGTGTCGCCTACGTAGTCGTAGCCCAGCGCCTCGTGCGCGATGCGCTCGCGCGTGAGCACGGTGCCGGCGTGCGCCATAAGCAGGGCGAGGACGTCGAACTCGCGAGCCGTGAGCGCGATGGGCGAGCCGCCGACCGTGACTTCGCGGCGGTCGGGGTCGAGCACAACCGAGCCCACGGCGAGTGCGGCGGGGGAGGGCGCGGCAGCGGTCTGGGCCGTGTCGGTTGCCGGGGACATTGTGGCGATACCGGCGGCCGTGCCGCTCGCTACGCCAGCCCCGGCCCCGCCGCCGCCAACGCCCGAAGCCGCCCGCACGGCCTCCGAGCGCTTCAACGCCACGCGGATCCGTGCGAACAGCTCCTCAATCGCAAATGGCTTGGTCAGGTAATCGTCGGCGCCGGCGTCGAGCCCGGCCACCTTGTCCATCACGGCATCGCGCGCGGTGACCATGATCACCGGCACATCCTTGTGCTTGCGCACGCGCCGCAGCACCTCCATACCGTTGAGCTGCGGCAGCAGCACGTCGAGCAGAATCAGATCGTAGTCGCGCTCCAGCGCCAGGTCAACGGCGGTGCGGCCATCGGCGGCGTGCTCCACCTGGTAGCCCTCGTGCTCCAGCTCGAGCGTCACAAAGCGGGCGATTTTCTCCTCGTCCTCTACAATCAGGATCCGTGCCATACGTGCCCCCGTCTGCGATTACTTGTCGTCGTTCAGATTTTGCTTGATGTCGTCCGCGGCATTGGCAGCGCTGTCCATCAGGTTGTTGATGCTGCCGGGCACGTCGCCGTCGCTATCGATGCGGTAGCGCATGCCAAAGAACAGGCCAAGCAGCATCAGCCATATCGTGGCGCCCCAGGCAAACAGGGCGACGATGGGAATCAGGATGGGGATGTTGAGGATGATCGCATCGCGGCGCGTGGCGATAAACTTGGTGTCCAGACTCAGGCGGAAGAGCTTTTTGAGGTACTCCCACACGCTGTCCATCTTCTTGGAGAAGTCGGTCTTTTCGCTCGACTTTTCGTAAGCGACCTGCGCGGCGACCATCTCGGCAGAGGGCTCATCGACTGGCGCGGACTCGGTGGCGGCATGCGCCGACGTGGTCTGGGTCTTGCCCTGCGACTCGAGCCAAATGATGGCATCCAAAACGTTGCCGTCGGCAGCGTCGAGCGCGGCCTTGGCATCGGTGTAGCTCACGTTGCACTTGGTGCGGATGGTTTCAACTTTTTCGAGGTCGTCCATGACCTGTCCTTTCGTTCGATGGGCGCGACGCCGGGCAATTTGCTCGGGCGCGAGCGTTGCGTTCGGCGGTTTGCGTTGCGCCGCCCCGCCCTTGGTCGAACTCTATAGTGCAGGTTATAGATTAAGCGATTCTTGAGCCAAGATTAATGTTGGATGAGTTTTTGGGTTGGGTTGAGGCCAAGCGCGCGGGGCGCCCGGAGCTCAGGCATAAATTTGTGTCCGCACGGCGAGATATACTTTTAACCATGTTGAGGGGTGTGACAGGACAAGGTTGCCCGGTGCCCGCGAAGTCAGAGGGGCCGCCGCGCCGCATGGCGCAAACGAGTGGGGTCCCGACGCAAACAGGAGGTCATACGTGCATATCTACGCTATGAGTGACATTCACGGGTGCTTGGACGCCTTTAAGGCATCGCTTTCCACCGTCGACCTCGATGCCGAGGATTCCAAGCTGGTTTTGCTTGGCGACTACTGCGACCGAGGTCCCGATTCGCTCGGGGTCTTCGAGCTCATCATGGACCTGCAAAAGCGGTATGGCGATCGCGTCGTGGCGCTGCGTGGCAACCACGAGGAGATGTTTCTCGAGTACATTGACGAGGTGAAGGACCCCAATTTCACGCAGGCATGGATACTCGCCGACAGCAATCTGGCAACGGCCAAGAGCTTCTTAGACGCCGAGGCATTCAAGCACGTTAAGCGCCTTTTGAGGCTCAGGGAGTTCGAGGAGGCCTACGCCTTTACGGTTGAGCGCATAAAGGCCGAGCACGCGGACATAATCGCGTGGATTCGCAAACTCCCTTACTTTTACGAAAGCCCCTTCGGCCAGGTCTTTGTGCACGCCGGCGTTGACGAGGAGGCCGGCGAGTACTGGAAGCTCGGCACGTCTGCTGAGTCGTTTACCATGATGATGCCCGATTACGTGGGGCATGAGTTCTACCTTGATGTTATCGCTGGGCACATCAACACCGAGACCGTCTCGGGCATCGCGGGCTACCGCGGCATCTGGCATGACGGGGCCAGCCACTACTACATCGACGGGAACGTCATGAAGAACGGCGAGGTCGCCGTGCTGAGCTACGACTCGGAAACAGGGAAGTACAGCGGACCGGGGCTGGAGTAGGTTGGCGGGCGATTATTTGCCGGCTAATTTACGCAGTGCTGCTTCAAGCCATTCGTTCATTGCTTTAGTGTGATACGTTGTTGTCTGTGCCTTCGTGGTCGTTTTCGGTTTAACAACTTGAAGCTTGATGCGGGTGCTGGCAGAACAGAGGAATTGTAAATGCAACGCACTTAAATCGCCTTTGTCCAACTTCTTAATATGTTGATACAGGCAATGGTATTCGTGCTGATCGCTGCTTAAAGCGTGAGCGACATCAAGGTATGCGAGCACAGAGATGAGCACATGCCATTGCTGGTTTAAAAATCGTTCGCCATTCTGTCCTTTAATTAAAAAGGGATCAAAGGCATCGATTTCTGCAACCGTATCTTTATCGAAGTAAAAATGATAGTGCTGCTGATCGTCGGTGCGGCGCTTGAGCACAAGGTAGAAAGTGGCGTTATCTGCGGATGCTTTTATGCCATTATCTTCACACCAGGCATTCCATGTATTGTTTTTGAGAGCAGCTTTCATCCCCTTAAGTTTGTTTTCATCAAGACCATTTAGAGTGAGTATTGTCTCACCAAGCTTGTAGGCATCGTCCTTGGTGCAGCTTTCAGGTTTATTGCACAGAGCGACAAAGTCCTTGACGTCTATTTCTATTGGGTCGCTATCTGGCTTTTCAATCGGGGATACACTGTTGCGCGCGCTGTCGACACGGCTGAAAAACTCCCGAAGATTGTCCAAAACGGCGTGGTTGACTTCGTCCATATCTGGATTCCTTTCTCATCAGGAAACATGTCTCATTATAGGCACGCTTGCGCTCGTAGCGGCTAGGGGCGCCAGTGCTAGTGAGGGTTCCAGAGAAGGAAGCGGCGCACCCTCGGGGCGGCAAAGAATCAAGGTCTAATACTTTTCCGGAGAAGTGAACGAGCTAAATCGGACCCCCGAAGCATCGACGCTTTGAGCGTGTCGTTTCCTGCGGTTTCGGTGCTGAAATCCTGCGATTTTTGCCGTCGAAAAATGTGGATGCTTCAGGGGTCTAAAAACAGCCGTTCACTTCTCCGGAAAGTATTAGACCTCGATAGCAGGGGATGGTGGGCCGATGCAAAACGGCGTCAAGGGTTGGTCGAGCAGGCGGTTTCTCCATTGATGTCCGCACGACATGTGACACTTGCCTTGCCGTCCTGCTCTGTCGCGACGGCATGTACCCAAACAACGACCCTCTAAGGAGTTCGATATTGATGAGTGACAACACCAAGCATCTCGCAAAGAAGTGCGTCAAGGACGCGGGACCGTGCCTCGCGCTGTGCCTTGCCGGCGCAGTGGTCGCGCTGCTGGCTGTTCTGGGGCCGTTCGACGTGCTCCGAAGTGCCGTCTCTCTGCACGTTTGCATGGCCCTTGCCGGCGCCATGATGACCGGCGGCGTGCTCGATCTGGTTTTTTGGGTGCTCGATCCGTTTGGATGGAAGAACGAGGGGTAAGCCCTAAGGGATGGAAGGGCTGGAACGGTTGACCTAGTGATCGTGCAGAATGCGGGCTAGTGACTTACAGGGAAGTGGTAATCCGATGACGGTCTATGTGACGGGCGATATTCACGGCGGCGTCGACATGCAAAAGCTGCGCGACTGGGAGCTTGGGGATAGTCTGACGGGCGACGACTATCTGATTGTCGCGGGCGACTTTGGCTTTCCGTGGGATTTCTCTGCCGAGGAGTGCGCCGATATCGCTTGGCTGGAGTCGCGCCCCTATACCGTGCTGTTCGTCGACGGCAACCACGAGCGTTTCGATCACTGGGCGGAGTGTTCCATGGAGCTGTGGCACGGTGGGCTGACGCAGCGCCTGTCGGACACCTCTCCCATACGGCGCCTGACGCGTGGCGAGGTTTTTGAGCTCGACAACTCAACGATCTTTACTATGGGCGGTGCCACGAGCGTGGACAAGGAATACCGCATTCCGTATTCCAGCTGGTGGCCACAGGAGCTGCCGGACGAGCGCAACTTTGAGGAGGCACGGACAAAGCTCGACAGCGTGGGCTGGAAGGTCGACTACGTAATCACCCACACCTGCTCTACGCACATGCTTTCGCCCACGCTCTATCCGGCGCCCGGCTGGGATTGCCCCGGCGTTGATCGACTCACGGCATTTTTCGATGAGCTGGAAGAACGCTTGGACTACAAGCGCTGGTACTACGGCCATTTTCATCGCGACGCCAACCCGGCCGAGCGTCACACCGTGCTCTACGACTGCATCGTTCGCCTGGGCGACGAGCTCCAGCCTTGGGATGTTGCGTAGGGGCGGGGCGTATTTGGCTACTCGACCGTTATGGTGATGTTTTCCCGGTGTGCGCGGATAACACCCCAGCTAAAGTGCTCGATCAGTTGCTCGGCAGAGCGCGGCATGGTGTCCGGCGCGATGCCCGCTTGCCCGGCGAGCCAGCCCAGCAGTGCCTCGGGTGTGCCAAAGCGGGCGCGGAGCTCGCCCAGGTCCAGATCGCGATCGCGCTTGGAAAGGCGGCGGCCGTCCGGTGACATGAGCAGCGGAATGTGCGCGTAGTGTGGTGTGGGCAGTTCCAGCAGATGCTGCAGATAGATCTGGCGCGGCGTGGAGCCAAGCAGGTCGCATCCGCGTACGATCTCGGTAATACCCATGGCGGCGTCATCGACCACCACGGCCAGCTGATAGGCAAACACGCCGTCGCTGCGGCGCACCAAAAAGTCGCCGCACTCGGTGGCGAGCGCCTCGCATTGGGCACCATACGTGCGGTCCACGAATTCGATCACATCGTCTGCGAGGTCGTCGACGGCGGGCACGCGCAGGCGCGTGGCCGGGGCGCGCAGCTCACTGCGGCGGGCGACCTCTTCGGCAGAAAGGTTTCGGCAGGCACCGCGGTAGATGGGCGCGCCGTCGCTGGCATGCGGCGCGCTCGCGGCGTGGAGCTCGGCACGCGTGCAAAAGCAGGGATAGGTGAGACCGGCGTCTTGCAACTGGTGCAGGGCGTCCTCGTACAAGTCCAGGCGATCGTGCTGGTAGTAGGGACCTTCGTCCCACTCAAGCCCCAGCCAGGCTAGGTCGTCAATCAATTGGGCGGCAAGTTCCGGGCGCTTGCAGCGATCGTCCAGGTCCTCGATGCGCAGTACGATGCTGCCGCCCTGGCTACGGGCCGAAAGCCACGAGCACAGGCAGCTGAACACGTTGCCCAGGTGCATGCGGCCCGAGGGCGACGGGGCAAAACGGCCCACGACGGGGGTGGGGGCGGCCGGCGGCGTTGGCGCGTCGACGGCGGGTGTTGCTATGTTGCGTGCGTTGATGTCCATGCGGACGAGTATAGCGCGGGGCGCGGTGGGGGAGACGCTGCCGTGGCCTGCAAGTTGCTGAGGCCGCGCGTTGCGCGTGCCGGACCACCGGCTCGGCACCTTAATCGTCGTCAATCAATCTAGCCCTCAAACGACGGAAACCCCGGCAGCTCTTCGCAACTGCCGGGGTTTCCGCGGAAAAGGGGGACATGATCCTCGAGCGGACGGCAAAGGGGCAAACCGTTTTCGCTCAACTGCTTTATGCCCCTCAACTGGCGGCTCAATCAGCGCATGCCGCGCCCACACAAAGCCGCTACACCTGTGATGGAGCTATGAAGTAGTATCTATTGCCGGAGCGGGCTATGCCAAGGAGTGTCCCAGATTGCCGGCAGATAAGGAACGTCCCCAGGTGCCGGCGGCGGGCGTGACTTTTGTCCCGTTTTGACGCTCCGCTGACCTAGATGTTCGTCACATGAACCCGCAAACGTGGGACAATGACGCTACTGGTATCACAGACAAAGGATGTGCCTATGAACGCTCCCGTTGCCCAGCCCTGTCGGCAGCGCCGCCTGTTTGCGCGGTTCGCTTCCGTCTGCGCACTCGTCGCGCTTGCGTTGTTGCTGCTGCCTGCCGTCGCGCACGCCGACGGCTACTCCATGAGCCAAACCTACATCGGCGCCACGGTTGAGGCCGATGGTTCGCTGACCGTTGTCGAGGGACGCCAGTTCGATTTCGACGACGACATCAACGGCGTGTATTGGGATATCAATACAGGCTCTAACCAGCAAGGCGGCTCGGTGGTCGTCAATGTGCTGAGCGTCGAGGAAGACGACACTGCGTTTAACAAGGTCGACAGCGCAAACAAAGGCGACGACGGCGTTTACACGGTGGAGCAGTCCGACGACGGCGTAAAGATTAAGGTGTTCAGCCCTCACGAGAGCGGCGACAGCGCAATCTACTACGTGAGTTATTCCATGACCGGTGCGGTTATGAACTGGGCCGATACCGCCGAGCTCTACTGGAAATTCGTCGGCGACGGCTGGTCGGCGGATTCCGATGACGTCGAGATGGAAGTGTACTTCGCAAATGCCGCTGCCGGGACGGCTGCCGTCAAGGGCGATAACTTCCGCGCATGGGGCCACGGCCCGCTGACGGGCGACGTGTCGCTCGATGCGGACGAGCCCATGGTCACCTATACCATTCCCTGCGTGCATGAGGGCGAATTCGCCGAGGCACGCATCGCCTTCCCCAGCGACTGGGTGCCGCAGCTTGCCGTCTCGGGCGAAAAGCGCATGTCGACGATTCTGAGCGAAGAGAAGGAATGGGCCGACGAGGCCAACGCTCGCCGTGAGCACGCGCGTGCGGTTGCCGGCGCGATTGCCGTGGTGTGTGTTGTCGTGGCGGTTGCCTATACCGGTGTGATCGTGATGCTTAAGCTGCGCAGGCCCAAGCCCAAGCCGCTCTTCCAGGACGAGTACTTCCGCGATGTGCCCTCGGCCGACCATCCCGCGGTGCTTGCAGCTCTCATGAGCTGGAACGACGTGCCCGATCAGGCATATATCGCCACGCTTATGAAGCTCACCGACGACCGCGTGATCAAGCTGGAAGAAGCGACCGAGACCAAGAAGAAGGGTCTGCTCCGTCGCGAAAAAGAGGAGCAGACGTATCGCATCACAGTGACCGACGAGGCCTGGAAGGCTGCCAAGAAGGACGGCATCGACCGCGATGTGCTCAAGGTCTTCTTCGCTGGCGTTAAGCCCGATAAAGACGGCGTCCGTTCGCGCACGTTTAGCGAGCTGGAGGAGTATGCCAGCGAGCGTACTGCATCTGTTGGCGACAAGCTCGAGGACTATCAGAGCACGGTTAAGGGCAAGCTGGAGGCGCGCGAGCTTATCGCCTCGGACGGCACCATCGCCCTGGTTGCCGGCTTGGTTCTCGGCATCATCATCGTCTTTGGCATTCTGGGCTCTCTGATCTATACCGACTTTGCGGATGCCAATGTCGGCGCCGCTATGATCTCGATCCCCGTCACGATCGTTGGCTTTGTCCTGAGCTGCACCTTCCGTCGCTACACGCCGGAGGGCGCCGAGGTGGCGGCTCGCTGCAAGGCGCTCAAGCATTGGCTCGAGGACTTTACGCGTCTGAAGGAGGCCGTTCCCAGCGACCTGATCTTGTGGAACAAGCTGCTGGTGATGGGCGTTGCCCTGGGCGTTTCGAAAGAAGTGCTGCGACAGCTGGCCGAAGCTGTGCCTGCGGACCTGCGCAACAGTGACGATTTCTACGACAACTACCCCTGCTACTGGTGGTATTACCATCACTACGGCAACGAGTCCCCGCTCGATTCGTTCAACGATGTGTACCACGAGACCATTCGCGAGCTGGCTTCGAGCTCCGATAGCTCGAGCGGCGGCAGCGGCGGCGGCTTCTCTGGCGGCGGTGGTGGCGGCGCCGGCGGAGGCGGCGGCGGAACGTTCTAGCGAGCGCTTGCTTTGGGGTGGATCTTTCTGGGCGGTTGCCAGGGAAGATTCATCCCATTTTTGTGCATCGAAACGGGCCAGACTTTCCGCTGCGGACCTTCGCGCAAAGGGCAGTGGACAAAATATGCCAAATATGAGTACTGTTGCTGCGTTGGTCACATATGTTTGCACATAATAATGGGCTCCTAATGAGAGTACTTCTCGTTAGGAGCCCATTTTATTGAACATTTGGGGAGCTACGTCAGCTCGTGCAGCTGGTCGTCATGCCTACAAGCATCAAAAATGCCCCAAATCGCTGCTACTAAAAAGGTAACAGTACTCATATTTGATGTATTTTGACCACGGCTATCTACAAACCCCCTAGGCCACTCATTGGGGACAGACTTAAATGACCAGTCGTTGGGGATCAGTCGTTGGGGACGTTCTTAAATGACTAGGTATGGATGCCGGGTTTAGGCTGTTAGGTCGAGTTCGTAGAGAAAGCTTTCGCGCGGCATGTCGTGACGACGCTCTTCGCGGTTGGCGCGGTGCGTGGCCGTGCGCTTAAAGCCGTGCAGCTCGTAGAACTTCCACGAGCAGTTGGAATCGGTGTACAGGTGTGCGCTGGTCGCCCCGCGCGAGGACAGGTACGAGACCGCGGCATCGAGCAAAACCGAGCCAACGCCCAGGCCATGGACATCGGGATCGACGGCGAGCAGCGTGACTTCGTTGTCGTGCGGCAACGGGCTGCTCTCGAGCAGGCGGTTGTTGGTTCGGATGGTTGCACGCACAAACGAGAGATACTCGGCGCAGGCATCAGGCTCCAGCTCACGCATCTGCGATAGCAGCGCGCGTTCGGTATCCATCCAATGTTCCTTAACGGTGGCGCCGGAGCTCTGTCCCGCACGCGCGAGCGAAATGCCACGCGCCTGACCGTCGATTACGGCAACCTGCGAAAACGTCGATGAAGAAAGGCAATAGGCGAGGTCGCACGCGGCCTCAAGGCGGTTGTACTCATCGTTATCCGAATTGTTATGCCAAAGCTGCTGCAGAATCAGCGCGATGGCGTCGAAGTCTTCGGTATCAAACGGTCGGTAGAGAACCCGCGAGACCATGGTGCCTCTTTCTTTTGCGGATGCATATCGAGCACAGTTCTACCACGCCATTGGCATCTAATTATGGTGCCCCTGTGTTCCATGAACTCACCGTGCCCAGTGCCGTGCCCATCCCCTCTGCTCGCAAACTTTTTCTGCACATGCGCCCGTTGCGGGGTGCATCGATGCGCTTGATGCGCTACATTGAATCAGTATTTTCAATGCCGCTGCGCGAGCGCTGCAGATCGACGTATCACCGACTCACAGAGCACGGCGGCGTACCAGACAGGAGGACTGCATGGGATCTGATGTGAAGATCGCACGCGCGTTGATCTCGGTTACCGATAAAACGGGTGTCGTCGATTTCGCACGGACGCTGGTCGATGACTTTGGCGTCGAGATCATCTCTACGGGCGGCACGGCTCGTGCCATCGAGGACGCGGGCGTCCCCGTAACCCCCATCGAGGAGTTCACGGGCTATCCCGAGATGATGGACGGCCGCGTTAAGACCCTGCACCCCAAGGTTCACGGCGCGCTGCTGGCCCGCCGCGATTCCGAGCAGCACATGCAGGAGGCTGCTCAGCACGGCATTAAGCTGATCGACCTGGTCGTCGTCAACCTGTACGAGTTCGAGAAGACCGTCGCCAACCCCGAGGTCACCTTCGCGGACGCCATCGAGCACATCGACATCGGTGGCCCCTCCATGCTGCGCTCTGCCGCCAAGAACGCCGCGAGCGTTACCGTCATCTCCGACCCGGCCGACTACGATGCCGTCCTGGCCGAGATGCGCGAGACCGGTGGCTGCACCACGCTTTCCACCCGTCGTCGCCTGCAGGTGAAGGTCTACCAGACCACCGCCGCCTACGACACGGCTATCTCCCGTTGGCTTGCCGCCCAGGCAAGCGACGTGGCGGACACCTCTGCCAAGCTCGAGATCTCGCTGGAGAAGGTCGACGACCTGCGCTATGGCGAGAACCCGCAGCAGAAGGCTACGGTCTATCGCTTTGCCGAGGGCTGCGAGAATACCGCGAGCTCGCAGTTCCCGCTCGTGGGTTCCGAGCAGATCCAGGGCAAGCCGCTCAGCTACAACAACTATCTGGATGCCGACGCCGCTTGGAACCTGGTCCGCGAGTTCGACGAGCCGGCCTGCGTGATCCTCAAGCATCAGAACCCCTGTGGCTCTGCCGTGGCCGAGGACATTACGGCTGCCTACGACCGCGCCTTCGCCTGCGATCCCAAGAGCGCCTTCGGCGGCATCATCGCCTGCAACCGTGAGGTTCCCTATGAGCTGGTTGAGCACTTTGCCGATCAGAACAAGCAGTTCGTCGAGGTTATCATCGCCCCGAGCTACACTGCCGAGGCGCTCGAGCGCATGGCCAAGCGCCCCAACCTGCGTGTGCTGGCTACCGGCGGCGTGGACCACGGCGCCCAGGTGGAGCTGCGCTCCGTCGACGGCGGCATGCTGGTGCAGGAAGTCGACCACGTGACCGAGGATCCCGCGACCTTCACGTTCCCCACCGACCGTAAGCCCACCGACGCTGAGATGGCCGAGCTCGAGTTTGCCTGGAAGGTCTGCAAGGGCGTCAAGTCCAACGCCATCCTGGTTTCCAAGGGTAAGGCCGGCATTGGCATGGGCCCGGGTCAGCCCAACCGCGTTGACTCTGCACTGCTTGCCTGCGAGCGCGCCGAGGACTTCTGCGAGCGCGAGGGCGTGGAGAAGGGCGGCTTTGCCTGTGCAAGCGACGCGTTCTTCCCGTTCCGCGACAACGTCGACGTGCTTGCCGTGCACGGCGTGACCTGCATCATCCAGCCCGGCGGCTCCAAGCGCGACGACGAGAGCGTCCAGGCCTGCAACGAGCATGGCATCGCGATGGTCTTTACCGGCGCCCGCCACTTTAGGCACTAAGTTTCGCCCCGGAACAAAATAATCTCTGCAAAGGACGGCTGCTCCGTTTGGAGGGCCGTCTTTTTGGTATAAGAGGACGGAATGACTAACACGAAAGGTATGACCATGCCCCAGATTGATGATGCCGAGCTGTTTGGCAATGCCGAGGATCAGCGTGCGTACGAGGACTTTTGCGCCAATCAGGAGGCGGTCGAGAAGTTTACGCTCGACAAGCCCGCGCTTGTCTGCCGTTGGCGCATGTCCAACAAAAAGGTGCCCATGCTCAACCGCCACATTCGCGCACTGTCCGAGCGCCTGGTACAGGGCGAGCCGCTTACCCATAACATGCTCAGCTGGGCCAAACAGCACGTTGAGTGGTCGCTTGCCGAGGGCGATTACACCGCACATGACGGCGTGCTCATGCTGGTGATCGACGTCAACGGCAACGCCGCCATGACGGTGGGGGAGTACGAGCCGCTCGCCGATACGTCGGCCAAGGCGCTGCGCGCCCGCTCCGCAGAGGCCCGCTCCGAGGCCGACGAAACCGGCGTGGCGCCCGAGCTGCTCGCCGCCGTCAACAACGGCGAGCTTGCCTTTGTGGCGCCGGCGGACGAGTGCCTGTGCGGCACGGCGACGCTCATCGAGCAGCTGGCCCAGACCAAGGGCATCCCGGTCACGCGCGTAGACATTCCCGCGCAGCTTAAGGGCGCGCTGTTCCTAGTGAGCGACGAGCACGGCGTGGTCCCCGCGACCGAGACAGATGCCGCCGAGGCCGACGCCGCCACGGTCGCCTTCTTCGCCGAAGGCTACGAAAAGCTCCGTGCCCGCCGCTAAATGATTTTTCTGGGACGGGGATTAAAGAATCATTTTGGTCCCCGCCACCGCTGCGAGCGAAGGGCAAGCTAAACGCTTTCGTTCGCGAACAGTTCTGTCACCTTGGCACCGCGCGCGGTGCACACCTGCAGTTTCGCAGCCATAATGGTGGCAAGACAACCAAGAGGGGAGCGGAATCCATGGCGCTGATCTATATCGTTGAGGACGACGAGCCCATCCGTCGTGAGCTTGTCGACATCCTTGCCCGCGCTGGGTTTGAAATCGAGGCCTGCGAATCGTTTGAGCATGTCTCGCGCGATATTCTCGCCGCCGCACCCGACCTGGTGCTGCTCGACCTCACGCTTCCCGTCAAAGACGGCCAGCACATCTGCCATGAGGTCCGTCGCGAATCCGAGGTCCCCATCATCGTTCTCACGTCGCGCACGACCGAGATCGACGAGGTCATGGCCATGACGCTCGGCGCGGACGACTTTGTTCCCAAGCCCTACAGCGCGCGCGTGCTTGTGGCGCGCATCAACGCACTGCTGCGTCGCACCGCGGCGGCAGGCGAGCGCAGTACACTTGTCCACAAGGGGCTGGAGCTCGACCTCGCCCGCTCAATGGTCACCAACACGCAAACCGGCACTAGCACCGAGCTCACCAAAAACGAACTGCGTATCCTCTCACTGCTTCTGAGTCGCGCGGGCAAGATTGTTTCGCGCTCGGCCATCATGCAGGACCTGTGGGACTCCGACGCCTTCGTGGACGACAATACGCTCACCGTCAACATCAACCGCCTGCGCACCACGCTCGAAAAAATCGGCATCAAGGGGTATTTGACGACGCATCGCGGCCAAGGCTATTCGGTCTAGGGGCCGGCTATGTCGTTTGGCAAATTCTTTAAAGATGCGCTGCTTCCCGTCGCCGTGTGGACGTGCGGCGTGCTGCTGAGCTGCTTTGTGCTGACGGTCGCCGGTGCACCCGTTTCTATTGTGGTCGTGGCGGTCGGCGTGTCCTTTATCTTTGGTATGCTCGGCATCGTGGTCGAGTACGCGCGTCGCCGCCGTTTTCTGCGTCAGCTGGAGCGCGCGGCCGAGGAGCTCGAGAGCCCCGCATGGGTGCAGGAGATGGTGCAATGCCCGACCTATGCCGAGGGCGAGCTCGAGTACGAGGTCTTGCGCCGGGTGGGCAAAGCCGCTTGCGACGAGGTTGCCGAAGGCCGGCGTCAGACCGATGACTATCGCGACTATATCGAGAGCTGGGTCCACGAGGCCAAACTGCCCCTGGCGGCGGCTCATCTAATTTTGGAAAACCTGGATGGCAGCGAAGACGACCTGTCTCGTGTGGATGACCTGGGCCGTGAGTTGGCTCGCGTGGAGCGCTATATCGACCAGGCGCTGTACTACGCGCGTTCGGAAGTCGTGGAGCGCGACTACCTGATTCGCCGTTGGGATCTCAAGACCTTGGTGACGGGCGCGATTAAGGCCAACGCGCGCGAGCTCATCGCGGCGCACGTGGCCCCGGTGTGCGAGAACCTCGACTTTGAGGTCTTTACCGACGAGAAGTGGCTCGAGTTTATTCTGGGCCAGCTCATTCAGAACAGCATTAAATATGCGCGCGAGGACGGCGCAAAGATCGTGTTTTCGGGCGCGTTGCTGGACGAGGGCCTGGCGAGCGAACGCATCGAGCTCACCGTCGCGGACAACGGCTGCGGCGTGAGCGCGGCCGACCTGCCGCGCGTGTTCGAGAAGGGCTTTACCGGCGACAACGGCCGCACCACCAAGCGCGCAACGGGCATTGGCCTCTACCTGGTGGCGCGTCTGTGCTCCAAGATGGGTATCGATGTCACCGCGGCATCCGAGCCCGGCGAAGGCTTCGTCGTCACGTTTGCCTTCTCGACCAACAAATTCCAATACTTTGAGTAGTCGTCGCGGTGTAACGTCCCGGAGCGTCATTCACGTTAAGACAATTATCCCAAACGGGATAATTCCATCATGATGTGCTATGATTATCCCGTTTGGGATAATCATAGGGGATTAGCATGCAAGACTGGAATGAGCGAACGATTTTTGACCCAGCTGAACTCGGTGCATATTTGCGTGAGCGCCGGAAGAAGCTCGGTTATACCCAACGCGATGTGGCTGATTTCAACCAGTGCAGTTTGCGCTTTGTGAGCGAGCTTGAGCGTGGAAAGGCGGGTGCCAATCTTCGCCAAACCCTTCAAATCGCTAACAGCTTGGGGGTCGATTTGATCCTGAGGGAGAGGGGCGACGGCTCATGGCATTAAAGGTTTATCGTGAGTATCGGGGAACGTTTGAGCTGGTCGGAGAATTTGAGAGGGCCGACCCCGTAAACGAGACGTTTGCATATGATGAGGGATATCTTGAACGCGACGATGCCGCCGCACTCTCAGCTTCTCTTCCCTTGCGACATGAGCCATATGCCAGCAATGAGTTTTCGGCCTTCTTTTCGGGCATGCTTCCCGAGGGCCCGGTTCGGCATGAGCTGTCGATGCGTTTTCAAATCCCCCAGTCAGACTATTTATCGATGCTCGAGCGTTTGGGCGATGAGTGCGTTGGTGCCTTGAGGTTTCTCGGCGATGAGAAATCGAGCTACGATCCGGGCTATCGTCCTCTGCAAGACGAGGATTTTGAGGCACTTTCTAAGGCGGAAGTGTTTGAGATTGCAAATGATATGCAGGATTCGAGGCTGTCGTTGGCGGGCGCTCAGTCTAAAACCGGTTGGTTTTTACCGCGCGGTAAAGATGCAAAAAAGGCCGGGTCGGGGGATTGGATGCTGCCGCTCGGCTCTGCCCCCTCGACTCACATAGTCAAGATTGCTTCAACTAAACATCCGGATTTGCCGTTCAACGAATTAATTTGCATGACGGCAGCGTCTGCTGCTGGGCTTGAAATTGCCCGTTCAGAAGCTTCGGATACGATTCCTGGTGCGTTCTTTTCCGAGCGTTATGACAGAATCTGGAGCAATGAGCCGCCGTCGATGAGCGGATTCGATGTGCCTCTGAGGCTGCATCAGGAGGATTTTTGCCAAGCGGTTGGCTGGCCTTCGTATATGAAATACGAGACACGTCCCGATAGCTGCTATATGGCTCTTTGCGGCCGATTGATAAGAGAGCAATCGTCTAACGTAATTGCTGATACTCAAATGTTCGCTCGTCAGGTAATGGTCGATTATGCGTTGGGGAATTGCGACTCGCATCTCAAGAACCATTCGTTTCTTTATAGTCCGAGTTGGCGGGAAAAGAGGTTGGCCCCTGCATACGATATTGTTTGCACGACGATAATGGGATACGACCATAATCTTGGGATTGATATTGGGGATCACCGGGTGATCGATGGGGTGACTCCTGAAGATTTCGAATTCATGTCTCAAGATTTGCATCTGCCACTCAAGATGATCAAGAACATCGCGGCGGAAGTGGCTGAAGAGGTGTCTGCCCAGCTTGCAGAACTTGCCTCTGCAACCGGAGATTTGGGTCGGGTCGCTCTGAAAATTCAGACGGATTCCGTTGAGAGAATGAGGGTTCTGGAGCAATTCTCAGCCTAAAGCAAAGCGGGGCCACCGTAATGGTGGTCCCGCTCTTGGAAGACTTGGGCACGTGGGCTTGCGCTCCGCGATGCGTTAGGCGTACGTTTGCTACTTCACGACCAAGATGTCGCAGTCCGTATTGCGCAGCAGGAACGTCGAAATCGAACCCAGGAGCGCATACTTGATCGAGGACAGGCCGCGTGCGCCGCAGAGCACCAAGTCGGGCTTCACCACGTCGAGCATCTCGTCTTTGAGCGTCTCGCGAATACGGCCGGCGCGAATCATGACCTCGACCTCGGGAATATCGGGATTGGCCTTGGCCTCTTCGAGCTGCTTGGCGATGGAGTTCTTAAATGCCTCCTCCAGTCCGTTGACCAGATCGACCGGATAGGAACCAGCGCTCTCGAGTGCCGTGGAATCGATAACGTGGCCGATAATCAGCTTGGCGCCGTTGTTCGCGGCGACCTTGATGGCGCGTGCGAGCACAAAATCCTGCTGCTCAGTACCGTCGAGCGAAACAAATACCTTGGTATAGCCCTCGTTCATGGTTTCCTCCTTGGTCTATCGCACGGGCGCGGGGCTCGTGCGTCGGGCGGGCGCGGATGCGTGGCCGCCGGACACTTTATCTTGTTGCAGTTATACCCAAGGATTTGGGTTTGACCGCTCGCAATTCTGTGAACGGGCGAGTTTTTTGGTAAGGGTAGGCGCAGGCGCGCCGCCAACGGTTGATAATGGGACATCGCCCGCACCGTCCGCAGAACAATATCGGCGGGTGTCTAACGAGGGGGTCCCTTTGGATATCATTGAGCTTCTAAAATCTGCCTTCATGGGCCTGGTCGAGGGCATCACCGAATGGCTGCCTGTTTCGTCGACCGGTCACATGATCTTGGTGGACGAGTTCGTCAAGATGAACGTGAGCGAGACGTTCTGGAATATGTTCCTGGTCGTGATTCAGCTTGGCGCCATTTTGGCCGTCTGCGTTTTGTTCTTCTACGACCTCAACCCGTTTTCTCCCAGCAAGGGCAAGGAGGGCCGTCGCGACACCTGGGTGCTATGGGGCAAGATTGTGCTCGGCTGCATTCCCGCCGCGGCGATCGGTCTGCCGCTTAACGACTGGATGGAGGAGCATTTCTATAATGCTCCCGTCGTGGCGCTGGCGCTCATTGTGTACGGCGTGCTGTTTATTGTGATCGAGAACTGGCGCGCGAACAAGCGCGACCAGGCTGCTCTTGCCGGTTCGTTTGGTTCGCGTGCCGTGGTGGCGGGCGGACGCCCCGCTGGTGCGCATTTTGCCACTCCCGCTGCGGCTGCCGCTTCAGACGATGACGATAACCTGGACTTTGGCTCCATCACTACGCTCGAGGATCTGAGCTGGAAGACCGCGCTGGGTATCGGTTGCTTCCAAGTGCTTTCGCTGATTCCGGGCACATCGCGCTCCGGCTCCACGATCATCGGCGGCCTGCTGCTGGGCTGCACGCGCTCGGTGGCGTCTAAGTTCACGTTCTTCCTGGCCATTCCCGTCATGTTTGGTGCGAGTGCGCTCAAGCTGGTCAAGTACTTTATTAAGGGCGGCACGTTCGGCACCAACGAAATCGCCATCCTGGGCGTGGGCTGCGTCGTCGCCTTTGTGGTGTCGCTCATTGCCATCAAGTGGCTTATGGGCTTCGTGCGGCGTCACGACTTTAAGTGCTTCGGCGTCTACCGCATCATCCTGGGCATCGTGGTTCTCGCGTACTTCTTTGTCCTGGAGCCGATGCTCGGCCTCTAACTTAGTTGACGCTGCGCGACGGCCAGGGCGACAACTTGTCATTCAAAGGGGGTGGCATGACCAAAAGGTCTATGCCGCCCTCTTTTCATGCCAATTTGTTCGCCCTGGCCGCCGCTCGCTACCGTGGCCATGACATCGGCGGTTCCGTGATTGTCAATAGATTGGTGCAAAGCAACCTGACCCCATTGCGCCAAATCCGCTGGGGCGGGTCTGACGGTGGCGCACGGAGTCGTGGTGTGATTTGCGTCGGTGTCCGCGCGGCTCGGTATACTGGTACGGCTCAAACTATGGCGCTGCCCGCAGGCGCGCCGTCCGTCAGATGAGGAGTCGCCCATGACCCAGCCCCTGCCCTGGGAAAGGAACGCCGCGGTACCCGTGCCGCCCGCGCCGGAACCCGTGCCGCTCGATGCATACACCGCCCCTGCAGCGCCGGAGCCCGAGCTCGTCCCGCTCGACATCTACGACGCTCCCGCGCCGGCGCCCAAGCCCGCCAAGCCGCTCGTCGACATTGACAGCCTTAATCCCGCCCAGCGCGAGGCGGTCCTGTCCACCGAGGGTCCGTTGCTGGTGCTCGCCGGCGCCGGCTCGGGCAAGACCCGCGTCTTGACCTTCCGCATCGCACATATGCTCGGCGACCTGGGTGTTAAGCCTTGGCAGGTTCTTGCCATCACGTTTACCAACAAGGCCGCGGCCGAGATGCGCGAGCGTCTGGCGGCGCTCATTCCCAGCGGTACCCGCGGCATGTGGGTGTGCACCTTCCATGCCATGTGCGTGCGCATGCTGCGCGAGGACGCCGACCTGCTGGGCTACACCGGCCAGTTCACCATCTACGATGACGATGACTCAAAGCGCATGGTGCGCGACATTATGCAGGCGCTCGGCATCGAGCAAAAGCAGTTCCCCATCAACATGATCCGCAGCAAGATCAGCTCGGCCAAAAACGCCATGATCGGCCCCGAGGACATGCTCAAGAGCGCCGATAGCCCCAACGATAAAAAGGCCGCACAGGTCTACTTGGAGCTGGAGCGTCGCTTGCGCGCCGCCAATGCGATGGACTTCGACGACCTGCTCGTGCGCGCGCTTGAGCTGCTGCGCACCCGCCCCGAGGTGCTCGATAAGTACCAAGAGCGCTTCCGCTACATTAGCGTCGACGAGTATCAGGACACCAACCACGTCCAGTACGAAATCGCCAACCTGCTGGCCGCCAAGTACCAAAACCTCATGGTCGTGGGCGACGATGACCAGTCCATTTACAGCTGGCGTGGCGCCGACATCACCAATATCCTGGACTTTGAGAAGGATTTTAAAAACTGCAAGACCGTCAAGCTGGAGCAGAACTATCGTTCCACGGGTCATATCCTGAACGCCGCCAACGCCGTGGTACGCCACAACTCGCAGCGCAAGGACAAGCGCCTGTTTACGGCCGAGGGCGATGGCGAGAAGATCCAGGCCTTCCAGGCGAGCGACGAGCGCGACGAGGGCCGCTGGATTGCCGGCGAGATCGAGAAGCTGCATGCCAAAGGCACGAGCTACGACGACATTGCCGTGTTCTATCGCACCAACGCCCAGTCGCGTATTCTCGAAGATATGTTTCTGCGCGCGGGCGTGCCCTACAAGATCGTGGGCGGCACGCGATTCTTCGACCGTGCTGAGATCCGCGACGTCATGGCCTACCTCAAGATGATCGTGAACCCGGCCGACGAGATGAGCGTCAAGCGCGTCATCAACACACCTCGCCGCGGCATCGGTTCCACCTCGATCCAAAAGATCGAGCAGCTGGCACGCGACAACCGCTGCTCGTTCTTCCAGGCTTGCGAGATCGCGTGCGCCGAGACCGGCATGTTTAGCGCCAAGGTGCGCAACGGCCTGTCGAGCTTTGTGTCGCTGGTGCGCGAGGGCCGCCGCATGGACGGCGAGCTCAAGGACGTCGTCGAGATGATTGTCGATAAGACGGGCCTACTGCAGGCGTTTCGCGCCGAGGGCACCATGGAGTCCGAGAGCCGCGCCGAGAACATCCAGGAATTCCTGGGCGTCGCTGCCGAATTTGAGGAGACGCACGAGGATATCGAGGGTACGCTCGAGAGCTTGGAAGAGCTGCGCGCAGCCGGTGTTGCCGACGTGCCTGCCGGCGCCGAGCCCGAGCCCGTCGTGGTGAGCGCGCCTGCGCCCGAACCGGGGCCATCTGCCCCGGCATCCTCGTTTGAGGCACTTGTCGGCGCGCGCGATGCCGCAGGTTCCAATCCGCTCGATAGCCTAGCCGCCCCGGCGCTCTCACCGCAGGATGCCCTGGCCGCCGCCATCGCGGGCAACGCGTATGCCGCGCCGACGGAGCTGCCGGCGGGTGCCGTGCATGCCGACGAGATTGAGCGCACCTACGGTCCGCTCACCTGTAAGGCGCTGCCGGCACTCATGGAGTGGCTGGCCCTGCGCTCCGACTTGGATTCCCTGGCCGGCGAGACGCATGCCATTACCATGATGACCATCCACTCCGCCAAGGGCCTGGAGTTCCCGGCGGTGTTCGTGGCCGGCATGGAGGAGGGTATCTTCCCGCACGTGCACGACTTTGGCGGCAGCGATGACCCGGGCAAGCTCGAGGAGGAGCGTCGCCTGGCCTACGTCGCCATCACGCGTGCCCGTAAGCGCCTGTTCCTGACCTATGCGGCCACGCGTCGCACCTACGGCTCGACCTCTGCCAACCCGCGCTCGCGCTTCCTCAACGAGATTCCGTTTGAGGATATCGAGTTTAGCGGTATCGGTTCTGCCGGTTTTGAAGGCACGGGTTGGGAGAAGCGCGGCGACCGTCACGGCACCTTTGGCTCGGGCATGGGTTCGGATATGTATGGCGGCAAGGTATTTGGTTCGCATACGCGCTCGACCGGCGGTTCCGGTTCGCGTGGCGGATCGAGCTTTGACGATTTCTTTGGTGGCAGCAGTTACGGGACCGAGCGCCATCGTGGGGTCTCGCCCGACGCTGGCCGTGTTGCCTCGACCTTTGGCTCGGGCACACCGCGAGCCAAAAAGCCCTCGTCCAAGGTGTCCCCGACGGTGGAGCGCAAGGTTGATCGCGCCAGCGCGCCGCAGGACTTTGCCGCGGGCGATACCGTGAGCCACAAGACCTTTGGCACGGGTACCGTGATCTCGGTCGCCGGAGACATGATCGAGGTCCAGTTCGAAAAGACCGGCCAGACCAAAAAGCTAATGAAGGGCTTCGCTCCGATCGTCAAGCTGAATGCCTAACTGCGAGGTTGACCGGGCGCGCCGGGGGGTTTGGTCGCCTGCTCGGACAGTCCTGCTCGCACGGAGAGCACATTAAGTGCTCTCCGGCTCGTGCGGAACTCGCGATCGATGTTGCCCCATACGCCCGCCCAGGTCCTTAGATAACGTTGCTTGCGAACGTCGCTTTGCCCGTTCGCTTTTTGGTCTGGAGGGCCGGGTGGGCTGAATACTTAGACATGGCAAGGGGCTCCCCCGTTAAAGAACGGGGGAGCCCCTTGTTGCGTTTTGAATGGTGCGCTTGGCTTTGATGATTGAGCGTTTTATACGATTCAGTATAATTTCAGATAGATTCTAAAATGTAACTGAAATGAAAAGGGTGATTGGACATGCTGCTAAATTGTCTCCCAAAAAGACTCTTCTCTTTAGAGCTCGCCATCGACCCGGAGCCAGTTGAGATGCAGATTCCTCGCATGTATCTTGAGCGGTATTCGCTTCGCTTGGCACGGCTCGGCATGTCTGAGCAAGGCCGTTTTATTGTTGCCGAGCCAAAAGAACCGCCCAGTGTCATTTCGGCGCGAAATCTCGTCAATGCAGTGTGCAAGATAGGTGCTCGCCCGGTGGCAATTTGCTGGGATGCTATGGATTTAGGTTTTATGCGCGCGCTTTCTTCGGAGGGAATCGCATATATCCGAGATGAGCGAAATGCGTTCCTGCCGTTTATCGGAGCCGTTATTTCCGATGAGGTGCTGGGTGCTTCTCCCGCTGCTCCGCTTTCGCCCCAATCTCAACGAATCGTCCTAAATCTCATTGCGGGACGATGGGTTGACTGCTCCGCCGGCGACCTAGCGCGTCTGTGTGGCAAAAGCGCGGCAAGCGTCAGCGGCTATCTTTCGGAAATCGCCGCTATAGCTCCTGGGTTGATTATGCGGGACGGCAAAAAGCGTATATTGTGCGACGCCGGGCTGTCGACCGAGACGTTGCTAGATGGGTTTGAGGACTATCTTCGCACGCCAGTTTTAGAGCGAATCCGGCTCAAGAAGGTTATCGAGAGAACAGAGCTACGTGCCGTTGATGCGCTGCTTTCCGGTGTGTCTGCCCTTAGCTATATGTCCGACCTTGCCCATGAAGACTCTGCTCCAACCATTGCTCTCGAAAAATATCAGCTAGAGGCCTTGAAAGAGCATATGGGCGACAGATGGCTGGAGGCTCAGTGGTACGAACCGGCGGCAGTTGTGATTGAGGTCTGGTCGTATCCCGTGGACGCGCCGTCCGATATTAGTTTTGACGCGACGGGTTTGCAGTGTGTCGACCCGTTTTCCTTATACGTTGCTTGCGCAAAAGCAGATTACAAAGAAGATCGTCTGCTCGACGCGGTCGAACAGCTCAGGAGGACGATATGTCAAAAGTGAGGGGAATAGAGCGATTTGCCGATGCCATGAGCGGCTGTAAAGGCGGTTACGTCCTTATTGGTGGAGGGGCCTGCAGCGTTCTATTTGACAATGAGGGCGATTCGTTTAGAGCTACTGAAGACTTGGATATCGTCGTAATTGTTGATGGGGAAGGCGTTGAATTCGCCACTGCATTGTGGGCATTTATCAAAGCTGTCGGATATGAGACTGGGAAGGTCGGCGATGGAAAGTGCACTTACTATCGGTTCTGTTTGCCCGAAGGATCAAGGCAAGTCCTAGACTATCCCGGCCAAATTGAGCTATTCGCCCGACATCCTGATTTTGTGCTCGAAGATGAAACGAGCGAAGTGGCACCTCTTTCCTTTGACGGGGCCGTATCAAGTCTTTCGGCAATTATTCTCGACGATGGCTACTACGAATTTATTCGCGACAACGCAACGAACGTAGAGGGCATTACGTTGCTCGATGCGCTCCATATCATTCCCCTCAAGATGCGTGCACACATTGATATCAATAGGAGCTATGAAGAAGGGCGCCATTGCAACGATAAAGATCGACGAAAGCATCGCTCGGATATTGTTCGACTTGCGGGTTTGTTGCCGCCTTCGGCTCGCTTGGAGCTAATAGAGCAAATGAGGGCTGACGCCGGAGACTTCTTTGCGGACTTTTCTTCTTATGTAAATCGGCAGACCGATCGTAAAGAGAGAGCGCGTCTTCAGGACACATTATCGTTTCTCGAAAAGGTCTACCTATAGGCACCTTGATTCGTTATGTATGGTGAGGGGCTCTCCCGTTTGATGAGCGGGGGAGCCCCTTGTTGCTTTTTGATTGTCGTAACTAGCCAGAGGCTCGCCGGGACGGGACGCGGGGTTTGGTCGATCGCGAGTTCCGCACGAGCCGGAGAGCACTTAATGTGCTCTCCGTGCGAGCAGGACTGTCCGAGCAGGCGACCAAACCCCGCGCCCCGTCCCGGCGAGCGCTTGGGGACCGGTGGCCTACAGGTGGCTGATGATCAGTTCCATCTTGCCTTCGAGGTCGATGGAGCTGACGGTGCTCGGGGCCAGCAGGTGGCTTCCCTTGTGGACGGGGTCGCCGCAGACGGTGCCTTCGCCGTCGATGACCGACAGGCACATGAAGGGCCAGCGCTGGTCGAGGGTCTTGCTGCCGTTGACGCGCACGCGATCGACGGTGTAGCAGGGGTTGGACTCGAGCTCGGTCACGCCGTCCACCTCGGGCGCGGTCACCGTGCCGTCGGTCGGAGCCTGAGCATCAAAGTCGATGCAGTCGAGGCTCTGCTCAATGTGCAGCGGGCGCAGGTTGCCGTCAGTGCCGGGACGGTCGTAGTCGTACAGACGATACGTCACGTCGCTCGACTGCTGCGTCTCCAAAATGAGCGTGCCGGTCTTGATGGCGTGCACGGTACCGGAATCAATCTGGAAAAAGTCGCCCTTGTGAATCGGCAACACGTTGAGCATGTCGTCCCAACGTCCTTCCTCGATCATTTGTGCGGCCTCGGCGCGGTCCTTGGCACGCTGGCCGACGATGATCGTGGCGTCGGGCTCGCAGTCCAGCACATACCAACACTCGGTTTTGCCCAGGCTACCGTTCTCGTGCTCGGCAGCGTACTCGTCGTTGGGATGAATCTGGATCGAAAGGTCGTCCTTGGCGTCCAGAATCTTAATGAGCAGCGGGAACTCCTTGCCCTCGCAGTTGCCAAAGAGCTCGCGATGCTCGGCCCACAGCCACGACAGCGTGTGGCCGGCATACGGGCCCTCCGCAATCTGGCAGTCGCCGTTGGGGTGGGCCGAGATGGCCCAGCACTCACCGATGGGGCCATCGGGAATGTCGTAGCCAAATACGGTTTCGAACTGGCGACCGCCCCAGATCTTCTCGTGGAAGATCGGCGTCAGTTTAATCAAATCGGACATATTCATACCTCATTGTGTTGCGCGGGCGCTGCGTAAAACTGTTCAAAACGAGCGCCCGCATGACTGCAAAAACCTATGCCAACGTTACGTTGTGCAACTCAAAGCGGTCGCCAACGTTGCGCGAGACCGAATACTCAAAGGCGGCGCCGCTGTCCAAAAAGCCAATCTGCTTGAGCTCGAGCAGGGGAGAGCCAGGTTTGGTGTCCAGGCGCTCAGCTTCTTCCTTGGTTGCTGCCACGGCGCGAATGGTACGGTGGAAGCTCGAAATTTTCAGCCCGCATTGCTCGCGGATGAAATGGTAGACCGATCCGTACAGGTCCTTCTTTTTAAGGCCCGGAATCAGCTCGAGCGGCATGTAGGTGTACTCGATAACGATGGGCTTCTCATCGGCCTGACGCACGCGCACGATGTGATAGGCAAAGTCATCCTCGGCAATTCCCAGCTGGGCTGCGATGTCCGCTGGTGGATTAACAATCGAGAAATCGTAGACCACCGAGGTCACCTTCTCCCCGCGGTGCTCATACGAAAAACCCTGGGCACGGTCGTTTTTGCCCTGGAAAAACGCCTGGCCGGGAAGCCCCGCCGTGTCCTTAACGTAGGTACCCGATCCACGACGGCTGGTAATTAGACCTTCCTCGGTGATTTGCTCGATAGCTCGTTTGACAGTGATTTTGGAAACGCTATAGAGCTCACAGAACTCAACGACGGTGGGAAGCTTGTCGCCCGGTTTAAGAGCGCCATCCTCGATACTTCGACGAATATCTGCAGCTATCGCCTCGTATTTGGGAATCATGGAACCTCCTTTCCGACATATATGAATACAAAAAGTAAGTATAACCCTCAACAGGGCATCCATATTACTTTTATCTAAGAAGTTCGAGAAAGAAAAAAGAAAAAGACGCTTTACTTTTAAAATTAGAGCGCTATAGTTTAAGCAACGAACGGAATCCTTCCGCACAACAGGATCGACCGTTTGGGGACGGTTTTGTTTTGGCGGGTTGGATATCGGTATGGCCGGTGCGCGCCCGCGCCGGATAACCTGCCAAAGCAAACCCGTCTCCAACCGGAAGCTCTAGAACACGAAAGCGAGGACTTTGATGGCACAGTATCAGCTGCCCAACGACTTCTTCTTTGGCGCTGCTATGTCCGGCCCGCAGACTGAGGGTCAGTGGAACCAGGGCGGCAAGCTCGAGAACCTGTGGGACACCTGGTCCATCCAGGATCTGGGTTCGTTCTACAACCGCGTTGGCTCTTACGCCGGCAATGACTTTATGGCCAAGTACCAGGAAGACCTTCGCATTTTGAAGGACTTGGGTCTGGATACCTATCGCACTTCCATCCAGTGGAGCCGTCTGCTCGATGCCGACGGCAACCTCAACGAGGAAGGTGCCGCGTGGTATCACGAGTTGTTCCGCGCCTCTCGCGAAGCCGGCTTGGAGCCGTTTGTCAACTTGTACCACTTTGACATGCCCACCTACCTCTTTAACCGTGGCGGCTGGGAGAGCCGTGAGGTTGTCGAGGCTTACGCACATTACGCCGACGTCGCCTTCCACGAGTTTGGCCAGGAGATTAAGTACTGGTTCACCTTTAACGAGCCCATCGTCGAGCCCGAGCAGCGCTATCAGGAGGGCGTGTGGTTCCCGCAGCTCCACGACTTCAACCGCGCCCGCACCGTGCAGTATCACATCTCGCTGGCGCACGCGCTGGCCGTGGCCAACTATCGTCGCGCCTATGACGAGGGCGCTATTCGCGCCGATGCCAAGATCGGCATGATCAACTGCTTTACCCCGGTCTACACCAAGGAGAACCCCAGCGAGGCGGACCTCGAGGCCGTGCGTATGACCAGCGGCATCAACAACCGCTGGTGGCTCGACCTCATTACCAAGGGCGAGCTTCCCGCCGACGTGCTCGACAGCCTGGCCGAGGGCGGCGTTAAGCTTCCGTTCCGTGCCGGCGACCAAGAGATTCTTAAGCAGGGTGTTGTCGACTGGCTCGGTTGCAACTACTACCACCCCACGCGCGTTCAGGCGCCGGCGAGCAAGATCGACCAGTACGGTCTGCCGCACTTTGCCGACGAGTACGTGTGGCCCGACGCCGTTATGAACGAGAGCCGCGGCTGGGAGATCTACCCGCAGGGCCTCTACGACTTTGGCATGGACTGCGCTAAGAACTACCCCGATCTTGAGTGGTTCGTTTCCGAGAACGGCATCGGCATCATGGACGAATACAAGAACCGAGACGCCGAAGGAACCATCCAGGATGACTACCGCGTCGACTTTGTACGCCAGCACCTGGAGTGGGTTGCCAAGGCAATTGCCGAGGGCGCCAAGTGCCGTGGATACCATTATTGGGCCGTCATCGATAACTGGTCTTGGGCGAATGCCTTTAAGAACCGTTACGGTTTTGTCGAGGTCGACCTTATGGACGGCTACAAGCGCCGCCTTAAGAAGTCGGCAGCTTGGCTCAAGCAGGTCGCCACGACTCACGTGGTTGATTAGCGAACGGGCGAACGCCCAGACCGCGCGCCGCTGCGCGCAACACATGGCACATCTGGTGGCAGAGGGCGACAGACCACCGTGCGCATAGGAAAAGGCCGGATTTGAAAGTTAGGAGCAATCATGGCCAGTGACAACGGAAAGAGCTTCCTCGACAAGTTTGCCGAGGTCTCTGCGAAGGTGGGAAACCAGGTTCACCTGCGTTCCCTGCGTGACGCCTTCGCGACCATCACGCCGCTCTATATCCTTGCGGGTATCGCGGTTCTTATTAACAACGTCGTGTTCCCTCTGTTCCCGCTCGATGCGGCGGGCCTTGCCAACCTTCAGACGTGGGGTTCGGCAATTACGCTGGGCACCCTCAACGTCTCTGCCATTATCTTGGCCGGATTGATTGGCTACAGCCTCGCTAAGAACAAGCGTTTCGATAACCCGCTCGCTTGCGTGGTCGTCGCTATCTCTGCTTTCGTCATCATGATGCCGCAGCAGATCACCGCCTCGCTTGCCGCCACGAGCCCGCTGCTCACCGACAAGATCACCTCCGCCGAGGTCACGGGCGCCCTTTCGACTGCCAACACCGGCACCAACGGTCTGTTCTCGGCTATTATCATCGCCCTGCTTTCCGTCTCGCTCTTCATCAAGATTTCTGGCGTCGAGAAGCTCAAGGTTAAGCTGGGCGAGGGCGTGCCTCCCGCGGTCTCCAACTCCTTCAACGTCATGATCCCGATGCTGCTCAACCTCGCGATCTTCGCTCTTGCCGCAGCCCTGCTCGCCGTGTGCGCCGGCACCGATCTGTGCACCATCATCTCCACGTGCATCTCCAACCCGCTCAAGAGCATCATGAACGCCGGTCCGTGGGCTGTTATCCTCATCTACACCCTTGCTAACCTGCTGTTCTGCGTCGGTATTCACCAGTCCACCATCTCTGGCGCTACCGTCGAGCCGATCCTGACCATGCTCATCGTCGACAACATGGCTACCTTTGCCGCCGGTGGCACCATCCAGCCCGATCACTACATGAACATGCAGATCGTTAACAGCTTCGCCCTCATCGGCGGCTCGGGCTGCACCCTCATGCTTCTGCTCGACACGCTCCTGTTCTCCAAGAACAGGGCTTCCGAGACCGTTTCCAAGATGGCTATCCTGCCTGGTCTGTTCAACATCAACGAGCCGGTTATCTACGGTTACCCCATCGTGTACAACCTGCCGCTCATGATCCCGTTCGTCCTTCTTCCCGATCTGTTCATCGGCATCACCTATGGCCTTACCTGCGCAGGCATCATCAGCCCCTGCATCGCCCAGGTGCCCTGGACCATGCCTCCCGTCATCAATGCCCTGCTCGCTACGGGCTTTGACTGGCGCGCCGGCGTGTGGCAGGCTCTCGAGATTGTCATTGGCATGGCCGTCTACCTGCCCTTTATGAAGATTTCCGAGAAGGCAATCGCCAAGCAGGAGGCTCTCGCCGAGTAGAACGCCTAACGTTCGTCCCTTTCACCTTTGCGGGCGCCGGTACGCGGTGCCGGTGCCCGCGGCTCTCTCCCTTGCGTAAAGATACAGGGGAGCGGGCACAATAGCCGCAAGGAATACAACCAGTTGTCGTCTGCGCGCCGCGCAGTTATAAGGAGGAAACCATGAAGAAGATCATGCTCTGCTGCAATGCCGGTATGTCCACGAGCCTGCTGGTCCAGAAGATGCAGGCCGAGGTTGCAAACCGTGGTCTGGATATTGAGGTCGAGGCTCGTCCCATGAACGAGGCCCACGATCACCTGGACGAGTGCGACATGTTGCTGCTTGGTCCGCAGATCGGCTACACCAAGGGCGATTTTGAGAAGGAGGCCGCCGGTCGTTTTCCGGTCGAGGTCATCAACATGGTCGACTACGGCCGCATGAACGCTGCCGGCATCATCGACCACTGCGTCAGCGTGATGGGCTAGGTGCTCTGCATGGAGGATATGAACGAACTGCAGATGACCTGCTTTGAGATCATCAGCTACGTCGGTACCGCCAAGAGCATGTACATCAATGCCGTGCAAAAGGCCAAGGAGGGCGATTTTGACGCCGCCGAGGAGCTTATCAAGCAGGGCGACGAGGCCTATAACGGTGGCCACGATGTTCACATGGGGCTTCTGAAGAAGGAGGCCAACGGCGAACGTAACGGCGAGGCCCCGTTGATTTTGCTGCATGCCGAGGACCAGATGGCCGGCACCGAGACCATGCGCGTCATGGCGACGGAGCTCATCGAGGTTCACAAGCAGCTGCAGGCACTTCAGGCCTAGTCGGCGTTATCGCCGCGACGGACCGTGCGGTCCAACAGACAACATAGTCCCTTTGACGGTCGCCGGGAGCCTCCGCCTCCCGGCGCCTTTATTTTTGGGGATGGTCTTGCGCGGCCTGTTGGGCAGCCAATTGCGTTACCCCAGATAAAACCTGCCAAAACAAACCTGTCCCTTTTTGGTAGGTTTTTGCCTTGAGAGCGGTACCATACAGGCAATGTTTAAACGAGAAAGGTGGGCTCCCATGGAACCTAAGCAGTACTACATCGGCATCGACGTCGGCGGCACTTCGGTTAAGGAGGGCCTGTTCGACGAGGACGGCAACCTGCTTGCCAAGGCCAGCGTGCCCACGCCTCCTATCGTTGACGCCGCGGGCTTTGCCGCGGTGACCGAGGCTATCGACCAGGTGGTCGCCAAGGCACAGATTCCGCGTGCCTTTGTGGCGGGCATTGGCCTGGCCGTTCCGTGTCCCATCCCGGCGTCGGGCGATGCCAAGGTCAAGGCCAACATTGCCATTAACCTGCCCGAGCTGAGGGTCGCCATTCAGAAGCACTGCCCCGATGCGGTCGTTAAGTATGAGAACGATGCCAACGCCGCTGCCATGGGCGAGGCCTGGCTCGGTTCTGCCAAGGGCGTGCAGAACGTGGTGATGGTCACCATCGGTACCGGCGTGGGCGGCGGCGTTATCGTTAACGGCGACGTGGTATCGGGCGTTGTGGGCGCCGGCGGCGAGATTGGCCACATGTGCCTGAACCCGGCCGAGGAGCGCACCTGCGGCTGTGGCGGCCATGGCCATCTGGAGCAGTATTCCAGCGCCACCGGCGTGGTGAGCAACTACCTTGCCGAGTGCAAGAAGGCGGGCGTCGAGCCCATTGAGCTCACCGGCCCCTCCGATTCCAAGGACGTGTTCCAGGCCTGCCGCGAGGGCGACAAGCTCGCGCTGGCCGCAGCCGACACCATGGCCGACTACCTTGGCCGCGCCCTGGCGCTTATCGCCAACGTGGTCGACCCCGAGATGTTCCTGATCGGTGGCGGCGCGTCCGCTTCGGCCGATGTTTATCTCGACAAGGTTCGCGAGCACTTTAAGCAGTACGCGCTCTCTGCCTCGCGCGAGACGCCCATTAAGGTCGCTTCGCTCGGAAACGACGCCGGCATCATCGGTGCCGCCTACGTAGCCCTGCGCGCCGCCGGTAAATAGCTGGTGCAAGGGGGTCAGGTTACTTTGCACCAACACGGTGCAAAAGGGACAGTCTTGGCCCCCATGCCTGCCCCAAAATATGCCGTGACCCTTCCGTCTGCGAAGGCTCGGCATCGGCGTGCTACCATAGCTACGTCCAAGTACACATATCAAGTGGAGGATATCCATGGCAAACGTTCTTGTCTTTGGTCACCAGAACCCCGATAACGACGCCATCATGAGCGCCGTCGTCCTGTCCCAGCTGCTCAACCAGGTTGAGTATGCCGGCAACACCTACGAGGCCTGCGCCCTTGGTCAGCTTCCGGCCGAGTCCGCCAAGCTGCTCGCCGACGCCGGCATCGCCGAGCCCCGCGTGATCGAGTCCGTCGAGGCCGGTCAGCTCGTCGTCCTCACCGACCACAACGAGTCTGCCCAGTCCGTCGCCGGCCTTAAGGACGCCACGGTCTTTGGCGTCGTCGATCATCACCGCATCGGCGACTTCGAGACCGCCGGCCCGCTGCACTACATCTGCCTGCCCTGGGGCTCCAGCTGCACCATCGTCACCAAGCTCGCCGGCGTGCTCGGCGTTGAGCTTTCCGACGTCCAGGCTAAGCTGCTGCTCTCGGCCATGATGACCGACACGCTCATGCTCAAGAGCCCCACCACCACCGATGTCGACCGCGCCGTCGCCGCCAAGCTCGGCGAGCAGGTGGGCGTCGACCCGGTCAAGTTTGGCATGGAGGTCTTCCTCACCCGTCCGTCCGGCTCCTTTACCGCTGCCGAGATGGTCGGCAACGACATCAAGATGTTCGAGCCCGCCGGCAAGAAGCTGCTCATCGGCCAGTACGAGACTGTCGACAAGACCCGCGCACTCGGCATGATCGACGAGATTCGCGAGGCCATGCGCGCCTACGCTGCCGAGAAGGGCGCTGACGGCATTGTCCTGTGCATCACCGACATCATGGAGGAGGGCTCGCAGGTCCTGCTCGAGGGCGAGACCGAGGCCGCTCAGAAGGGCCTGGGCATTGCCGACGAGCACGACGGCGTCTGGATGCCGGGCGTCCTCTCCCGTAAGAAGCAGGTCGCTGCCCCCATCATGGCCGCCTGCTAGGTTTAGTTCACTAAACGCCACGACCGGATCGCGGACGCCCCGCGCTCCGGTCGTTTTTTGTGCATGGCGCCGCGTCGTCTCTTGGACAGGCGTGCCCGTGCCGTTGGGCAAATAATGTTCAACCTGTGGTTCCGCTTTTCGGCCACGCCTGCGTGCTTGTCGTGCAGGGTAGGCTAGATGCAAGCGTAATACGTTAGAGCGCGGCGCCGCCACTTGGGCGGGCCGTGCTTTTTTAAGACGGGAGCCTTCCCGTGAAAGGAGCCGCCCATGGCAGCACCCGAGCAGCTGTTCAACGTCCGTGAGCGCAAGCGTTTTGAGCGTCACGACATCTGGGAGCGCATCGCCGAGAACGGCACGATTTCCGCCGCCGTCATGGTCTTCGCCGCCATCGCCGCCGTCATTTGCGCCAATACCGATGCCTACGAGGCCATCCATCACTTTTTGGAGACCCCGCTGTATGTGGGTCTGGGCAACCTTACGGCCGGTCTCACCGTTGAGCTTTTCGTCAACGACTTTCTCATGGCGATTTTCTTTTTGTTGGTGGGTATTGAGCTTAAGTACGAGATGACGGTCGGCGAGCTCAAGAATCCGCGTCAGGCCATGCTTCCCATGCTGGCGGCCGTGGGTGGCGTCGTCGTTCCCGCCTGCATCTACCTGATCTTTAACCATGCCGGCGCTCACAACGGTTGGGCCATCCCCATGGCAACCGATATTGCCTTCGCACTGGGCGTGCTGTCGCTTTTGGGCAATCGCGTGCCCAACGGCGTGCGCGTGTTCTTCTCGACGCTCGCCATCGCCGACGACCTCATCTCTATCGCCGCCATCGCCATCTTCTACGGTCAGAGCCCCAATCCGTTTTGGTTGGGCGCCGCCGCGCTTGTGACCTGCGCGCTCGTGTGGCTCAACAAGACGCAGCATTACCGCCTTGCCCCGTATTCGGTACTGGGTTTGCTGTTGTGGTTCTGCATGTTCAAGAGCGGCGTACACGCCACGCTTGCCGGCGTCATCTTGGCTTTTACCATCCCGGCCAAGTGCGGCGTCAAGCTCGATAGCCTTACCGATTGGTTGGGCGAGTGCCTGCCGTTGCTCGATGACCGCTACGATGACGAGGCACACATCCTGGGCCAGCATGACTTTACCGTCTCGACCACTAAGGTCGAGCGCGTCATGCACCGCGTCACCCCGCCGCTCATCCGCATGGAGCGTCTGATCTCCACGCCGGTCAACTTTGTGATTCTGCCGATCTTTGCGTTCGTGAACGCACAGGTTCGCCTAGTGGGCGTGGACATGAGCACGCTGCTCACCGACCCGGTGACGCTCGGCGTGTACTTTGGCATGCTGCTGGGCAAGCCGATCGGCATCTTTGGCATGACGTTCGCCTTGGTCAAGCTCAAGGTCTGCGAGCTGCCGCACAATGTCAACTGGCACATGATTGCCGGTGTGGGCATTCTGGGCGGCATCGGCTTTACCATGTCGATTCTCATCAGCGGTCTTGCCTTCCCGACGGCCCAGTTTGAGGTTCTGGCTGCCAAGGCCGCCATCCTTGCCGGTTCGGTCACCGCCGCCGTGCTCGGTATGATCTACATGAGCGTGGTCTGCAAACACCCCGCGCCCAAAGACAAGTAAAAGCATATACAAGTTTGAAAACGCCGCCTGTGGACACCATCACAAGCGGCGTTTTAGTCAATGGGGACGTTCTTAAATGACTAGGCTTATTCCACCGTTCCGTAGACGGCGCCCCAGCCGTGGGCGGCCAAGGCGGAGTTGAGCTGGTCGCAAAGTGACTGGCGGTCGTAATAGCCGGGCGGTAGCAGGTTGACGATTTCCATGAGATCGGGCGCCAGGTCCAAGATTTCGGCCTGCACGATGAGATCCAGGCGGTCGATGGCGTGGCGGTCGTAAAACAGCCCGTCGACCAGGCGCTGCAGGTCGCCGAATTCCTCGGCCTGAAACGATCCGTACTCCATAGTGCCTCCTTGGGCGCCCCACGCCGGCATGCGCGGCGATTCGTAAATCATTGCGATGAACTTAATCTATCACGGCTTCATGCCGTTGCGGCGGTGGCGGTCTATACTTAGACGAACTGCAACGTCCCGCTTCGCGAAAGGTCGCACCCATGCAGACGATCTACCAGAAGATGGAAACCACCGAACTCGATGCCGCCATCGAGGCGCTCAAAGCCGAGGTCGCCGAGGTCAAGGCCAAGGGCCTGGCGCTCGACATGGCCCGCGGCAAGCCGTCGCCCTCCCAGGTGGACATCTCTCGACCCATGCTCGATATCCTCAATGCCGATGCCGATCTGCACGACGGCAACGTCGACTGCTCAAACTACGGTTGCTTTGAGGGCATTCCCTCGGCGCGCAAGCTGGCGGGGGAGTTCCTGGGTTGCCCTGCCGAGCAGACGCTCGTACTGGGTTCGTCGAGCCTTCTGATCGAGCACGATATCGCCGGCATGTTTTGGCGCTGCGGTTCGTGCGGCAGCGAGCCTTGGGAGGCTTACGAGGCCGCGCACGACGGCAAGAAAGTCAAGTTCCTGTGCCCTGTTCCCGGCTACGACCGTCACTTTGGCATCACCGCCGACCTGGGTATCGAGAATGTCCCCGTCGCGATGACCGATAATGGCCCCGACATGGACGAGATCGAGCGCCTCGTTGCCGCCGACGATTCCATCAAGGGTATCTGGTGCGTGCCCAAGTATTCCAACCCCACGGGCATCACCTTTAGCGAGGACACCGTGCGTTGCCTGGTCGAGATGCCCACGGCCGCGCCCGATTTCCGCATCTTCTGGGACAACGCCTACTGCGTGCACGACCTGTACGACGAGACCGACGAGCTCGCAAACATCTTTGACCTCGCTCGCGCGGCGGGCACCGAGGACCGCGTGGTGGCTTTTGCCTCGACGTCCAAGATTACCTTCCCGGGCGCCGGCATCGGCTTTATCGGTGCGAGCCCCGCGGTTATCGCGGAGTTCTCCAAGCGCCTGAAGGCCGGCCTCATCAGCGCCGATAAGCTCAACCAGCTGCGCCACGTGCGCTTCCTTCCCACCATCGAGGCGGTCAAGGAACACATGAAAAAGCATGCCGAGTTCCTGCGCCCGCGCTTTGAGGCCGTTGAGCGCAAGCTCACCGAGGGTCTGGGCGATACGGGTTGCGCCACTTGGACGCATCCCCGCGGCGGCTACTTTGTGAGCTTCGATGGTCCCGAGGGCTCGGCCCAAAAGGTCGCCGCGCTTTGTGCCGACCTGGGCGTCAAGCTCACGCCGGCTGGTGCCACCTGGCCTGATGGCAAGGATCCGCGCGACACCAACATCCGCATCGCGCCGAGCTATCCCACGGTCGAGGACCTGGAGGCTGCGCTCGATGTGCTGGTGCTGGCCGTTAAGCTTGTCGCTGCCGAGCTTGCGCGTGCCGAGCGCGCCTAACGCGCGGCTTCCCGTACTATCCGCACTTTCGATACGTAAAGGAGCGTATACATGGATTTGGGTATTTCCACCAACCCCACGCCAGAGCTCTACACCATTAAGGTCACCGGCGAGATTGATATTTCTAACGCCGATAGCCTGCGTAACGCCATCGACCTGGCGCTCGAGCAGCCCACTGAGGCCGTTGAGCTCGATTTTGCCCAGGTGAGCTACATCGATTCGACGGGCATTGGCGTGCTCGTGGGCGCCGCGCACCACGCGGTCGACCACGGTAAGCGCTTTAGCTGCACCAATGTGCAGCCTCCGGTGATGCGCGTGGTTCAGCTGTTGGGTGTCGACCAGGAGATTTCG
This sequence comes from Collinsella sp., assembly GCA_019414345.1. Taxonomy (GTDB): domain Bacteria; phylum Actinomycetota; class Coriobacteriia; order Coriobacteriales; family Coriobacteriaceae; genus Collinsella. The sequence goes on along the minus strand of DXMF01000003.1, from coordinate 5,425 downwards.
ATCACCGCTGCATAATCTTGGCCCCCAAAAGGGCGTGCCGTTTGGCATATGTTTGTGATGCGCTCGGACGTTTTGGCGTCCGGGCGCTATACTTGACCGAATGAATAGACGAGTTCCGGCCGAATGGCGCGGTGCGGGCTCGACTCACATCGAGCCTTGGAGGTATGTGTGTTTGGTATTGGAGAGGGTGAGCTCGCGATCATCGTGGTCTTCGGCTTTTTGCTGTTTGGCCCGGATAAGCTCCCGCAGATGGGCCGCACGATCGGCCGTGCCATCCGTCAGTTCCGCGAGACGCAGGAAAAGATGACGGCCGTTGTTCAGTCCGAGATTATCGATCCGGTAAGCGAGGCCGCGTCGGCGCCGGTCAAGCCCAAGAAGGCCGCTGCGACCGACGACGATTCCGATGCGGACGAGGAAGCCGCCGAGACGGCTGCGCCCGCCAAGAAGGAGACCTTTGCCGAGCGTCGCGCCCGTCTTGCTGCCGAGAAGGCTGCGAGCGAGGGTGCCACCGAGGGCGAAGGCGCTGCTGGGGAGGCCGAGGGTGCAGAGCCCGCCGGCGCTGTCGCTGCCGCCGCCGAGCCCGAGCCTGCTGCAGAGCCGGAGCCCGAGCCCGAGCCGGCAGAGCCCACGACGGCTGACCTCTACGCCCGTCGTCCCCGCAAGCGCAAAGCCGTTGTCGACCAGCTCGCCCGCGAGCTCGAGGCCGAGGACGACGCTGCTGCCACCGACGCCCCGAAGGGAGGCGATGAGTAATGCCTATCGGACCTGCGCGAATGCCGCTCTTCGATCACCTGGGAGAGCTCCGTCGCCGCCTGACCATCGTGGTCGTGTCGGTGTTTGCCGCCGCTATCGTGCTGTATTTCGCCACGCCTGTGGTGCTCGACATCCTGGAAGACCCCATCCGCTCTTTTGTGCCGGACGGTAAGTTCTACATCACTACCACGCTCGGTGGCTTTGGTTTGCGCTTTTCGCTGGCCATCAAGATGGCCGTGGTCATGTGCACGCCCATGATCATCTGGCAGATTCTGGCGTTTTTCCTGCCGGCGCTTCGCCCCAACGAGCGCAAGTGGGTCGTGCCCACGGTGCTCGCCTCGACGGTGCTGTTCTTCCTGGGCGCCATTTTCTGCTATTTCATCATCATTCCTGCGGGCTTTGAGTGGCTCATCGGCGAGACCTCGGCCGTCGCTACGGCGCTGCCCGATCTAGAGAACTACGTCAACATGGAGCTGCTCTTTATGATCGGCTTTGGCGTGGCGTTTGAGCTGCCGCTCATCATCTTCTACCTGTCCGTCTTCCACATCGTGTCCTACGCTGCTTTCCGCGGTGCCTGGCGTTATGTATACGTTGGCCTGCTCGTGGGTTCGGCCGTGATCACGCCCGACGGCTCGCCCGTCACCCTGGGCCTTATGTACGGTGCTCTGCTTTCGCTCTACGAGATCTCGCTCGCTATCGCCCGCGTGGTCATTACCGCGCGCGAGGGCAAAGAGGGCCTGTTCGTGAGCCGTCTGGACCTGTTCTCGGACGACGAGGACGACGAGGAGTAAAACGGTATGCACGAGGTTGGCATTGTCAACGGCATACTCGATACAGTGATTCGCGCGGCGCGTGGGGCGGGGGCCTCGCGCGCCGTTTTGGTGACGCTGCGTATCGGGGATATGACCGAGGTCGTGCGCGAGGCGCTCGGCTTTGCCTGGGAGACGTTTCGCGACGAGGACCCGCTCACGCGCGGCTGCGAGCTTGCTGTGGAGGAAGTCCATCCACAAAGCGAGTGCCTGGACTGCGGCGAGGTCTTTGAGCACGACCGCTTCCATTGCCGCTGTCCCCAGTGTGGCGGCGCCAACGTGCGTCTGCTGCACGGCCGCGAGCTCGACATCGCCAGTATCGAAATCGAGACCCCCGACGATTAACCCGCCAGCCACCTGGGGACAGGGTACAAAGGGGCTAAAGTAAGGAGCGCTAAGTATGGCCGAGAAAACGATTGATATCGCGTCGCCGATCCTGTCGCGCAACGAGCGCCTGGCAGATCAGCTGCGTCAGCGATTTAATGAGACAGGCACCTATGTGATCAATGTGCTGTCGAGCCCTGGCTCGGGCAAGACCACTACGATTCTGGGCACCAACGAGCGCCTGCGCGACAAGGCCGGCTTGCGCTGCGCCGTCATCGAGGGCGATATCGCCTCGGACGTCGACGCCATCACCATGAAGGAAGCCGGCATGCCCGCCATCCAAATCAACACGGGCGGCCTGTGCCACCTCGAGGGCAACATGATCATGGAGGCCGTTGACGCCTTCGACCAGGCTGTGGGTCTGGAAAACATCGACGTCATCTTTATCGAAAACGTGGGCAACCTGGTCTGCCCAGTCGACTTTGACCTGGGCGAGAACCTGTCTATCATGATCCTCTCGGTGCCCGAGGGCGACGACAAGCCCATCAAGTACCCGGGCATCTTCCAGCACGCCGGCGCACAGCTGCTCAACAAGGTCGATGTGGCCCCGGCTTTCGATTTTGACATGGATAGGTATACTAAGACACTCGATGACCTCAATCCGCAGGCGCCGCGGTTTGCCGTGAGCGCGCGCAAGGGCGAGGGCATGGATGCCTGGTGCGATTGGCTCATCGGGCAGATTGAGCAAGCAAGGGCGTAAGTCGGCCGCCATACGGGCGGGCGTAGCCGCAGAGATACGAGATAGGAGCCTCTTTTGAAGCTCATCATCGCCGAGAAAAACGACGCCGCGCGTCAGATTGCCGAGCGGCTGACCACGGGTAAGCCCAAAAAGGACAAGGTGTACAACACCGCCATCTACCGTTTTGAGTGGAAGGGCGAGGAGTGCGTGACCATCGGCCTTGCCGGTCACATCCTAGCGCCCGATTTTTGCGACAGCGTGCTGTTCGATAAAAAGCTGGGCTGGTATTCGGTCACCGAGGACGGCGAGATGCTGCCGGCCGACATACCCGATGGCCTGGCCCGTCCGCCCTACGACACCAAGCGCAAGCCGTTCCTTGCCGACGGTATCTCCATTAAGGGCTGGAAGCTCGAGAGCCTGCCCTACCTCACGTGGGCACCGGTCATTAAACTGCCGGCCGAGAAGGAACTCATTCGCTCGCTCAAGAACCTGGCTAAGAAGTCCGACAGTGTCATCATCGCCACGGACTTCGATCGCGAGGGCGAGCTGATCGGTTCGGACGCCCTCAACAAGGTGCGCGAGGTTGCGCCCGACCTGCCGGTCGCCCGCGCCCAGTATTCTTCGTTTACCAAGGCCGAGATCACGCAGGCCTTTGATAATCTCGTCTCGCTCGACCAGAACTTGGCCGACGCCGGCGAGAGCCGTCAGCACATCGACCTCATTTGGGGCGCGGTGCTCACGCGCTACCTGACGCTCGCCAAGTTTGGCGGCTTTGGCAACGTGCGTTCCGCCGGCCGCGTGCAGACGCCGACGCTCGCCCTGGTGGTCGAGCGCGAGCGCGAGCGCATGGCGTTTGTGCCCGAAGACTATTGGCAGATCCGTGGCATGGGCGCCGCGCAGGGCGCTGCCGAGGACGACCGCTTTAAGATCGCGCACAAGACGGCGCGTTTTACCGACAAGGATGCTGCCGAGACGGCGTACGGCCACGTTGACGGCGCTACGACGGCGACCGTTGCCGCGGTGACCAAGCGCTCGCGTAAGCAGCAGCCGCCCACGCCGTTTGCGACCACCTCGCTGCAGGCTGCCGCCGCGGCCGAGGGCATCTCGCCTGCGCGTACGATGCGCATCGCCGAGTCCCTCTACATGGCGGGCCTCATCAGCTACCCGCGTGTCGATAATACCGTGTACCCTGCGACGCTCGATCTGGGCGCCGTGGTGAGCGACCTTGCAAAGATCAACCCGGCGCTGGCGCCCGTGTGCAAAAAGGTGCTCGCCGGCCCCATGAAGCCCACGCGCGGCAAAGTCGAAACCACCGACCACCCGCCTATCTATCCCACGGGCGAGGGCGATCCGTCCGCGCTCGACGGTGGCCAGCGCAAGCTCTACGACCTCATCGCCCGTCGCTTCCTGGCAACGCTCATGGGTCCCGCGACCATCGAGAACACCAAGCTCGAGCTCGACGTCAATGGTGAGCCGTTCGTGGCCTCGGGCGATGTGCTCGTGACCCCGGGTTTCCGCGAGGCGTATCCGTATGGACTCAAGCGCGACGAGCAGATGCCGCCGCTGGAGCAGGGCGATACGGTCGACGTGTTCGACATTAAGCTCGAGGCCAAGCAGACCGAGCCGCCCGCACGCTACAGCCAGGGCAAGCTCGTGCAGGAGATGGAAAAGCGCGGCCTGGGCACCAAGTCCACGCGCGCGAGCATCATCGAGCGCCTGTACGCCGTGCGCTATCTCAAAAACGATCCCGTGGAGCCGAGCAAGCTGGGCATCGCCATCATCGATGCACTGTCGCAGTTTGCCCCGCGCATCACGAGCCCCGATATGACCAGCGAGCTCGATGGCGATATGACCCGCGTGGAGCGCGGCGAGGTCACCGAAGAGCATGTCGTGACGCACTCGCGCGCGCTGCTGGCCGGTGTGCTCGACGAGCTGCTCAAGCATACGCAGGAACTGGGCGATGCTATCAGCGACGCCGTCACGGCCGATGCGCGCGTGGGCGCCTGCCCCAAGTGCGGCAAGGACTTGGTTATGAAGACGAGCGCCAAGACCCGCGGCAGCTTTATCGGCTGCATGGGCTGGCCCGACTGCGACGTGACCTATCCGGTGCCGAGCGGCGTCAAGGTGAGCCCGCTCGAGGGCGAGGCTGCTGTGTGCCCCGAATGCGGTGCGCCGCGCATTAAGTGCCAGCCGTTCCGCCAAAAGGCTTTCGAGATTTGCGTGAACCCCACATGCCCCACCAACTACGAGCCTGACCTTAAGGTGGGCGAGTGCAAGGTGTGCGCCGAGGCAGGACGCCATGGCGACCTGATCGCACACAAGAGCGAGAAGAGCGGCAAGCGCTTTATCCGCTGCACCAACTATGACGACTGCGGCGTGAGCTATCCGCTGCCGGCGCGTGGCAAGCTCGAGGCGACGGGCGAGACCTGTCCCGAGTGCGGCGCTCCCATCGTGGTGGTCAACACGGCGCGCGGTCCGTGGCGTATCTGCGTCAACATGGACTGCCCGACCAAGGAGAAGAAGCCCGCCCGCGGCCGCAAGACTGCGACCAAGGCGAGCACGGCGAAGAAGACCTCGACTGCGAAGAAGACGACGGCTAAGAAAGCCACTGCCGCCAAGAAGACGACCGCGAAGAAGTCGACTGCCAAGAAAGCAGCCGCCGACAAGTAACGGCGCAGTCGAAACATTGCCCAAAAAAACGAGCGAGGCCCCCACGATCCTCGCTCGTTTTTTGACCGGCAGTTAGGGACGTTCCTTTTAATATGAGCAGGACATTGTCAAGAGGCAAAATCGGGCCTGG
>DXMF01000029.1 GCA_019414345.1 Collinsella sp. | reverse complement strand
GGGTCAGCCCGTGGGAGGCCAGGGCGCCGCTGACCGGTGGACGGCACCGAGCCGTACGCTTGAACTGAGAAGGGGGAGGCCTCGCGGCCTCCCCCTTTTTTGCGTTTACGGGCTTTTGTCTCACATAGTAGCTGTGTTTTATAACCCTCGTTTGTCGCATCTTCTGCGAACGGGCTACAATAACTTAGTCTGTGCGATATGGAGGTGAACATGGCTGAAGCTGGTATCGGCGTTGATATCGTCGAGATTTCCCGCATGAAATCAATTCTTGAAAAGACGCCGTCGTTTGCTCGGCGTGTGTTTACCGAAGAAGAGCGTGCGTATTGCGATGCATCATCGCGTCCCGCTGCTCACTATGCGAGCCGCTTTGCTTCGCGCGAGGCGGTACTTAAAGCTCTCGGCACGGGTTTTAGTCAAGGCGTGGGTCGCAAGGATGTTTCGGTTACGCGTGATAAACTCGGCAAACCGAAGGCGCTGCTTTCGGGCCGTGCTCTCGAGATCGCTCAAGAACTGGGTGTTGTTGAGGTCGCTCTTTCCATTACGCTTACAGGAGACTTGGCCGTTGCGAATGCCATCGCGATTACCAAAGATGCTCGGCCTAAGCCAAAAGAGGAAAAGGTGAGCACCAAGAAACGCGTAGCGCAGACATTTAAAGAGGCTCGCTCTGTTTTAGATGAGCTTGAGCAGCTGCAGAATTCAGCATTGACGGAGCACCTGGGCGATGCTTCGCAAGATACGCTAGGAGCATAGATGAAACCGGTTTTGAGTACCGAAGAAGTCGTTCGTCTCGAGGATATCATCGAACGCGAAGGGACTTCGAAGGCCGAGCTTATGGAGCTAGCGGGTGAGTTTGCCGCCAACGAGGTCTTGAAGCTCAATCCCGATCGGGTTCTCTTTCTGGTCGGTTTTGGTAATAATGGCGGCGACGGTTGGGTTGCCGCCGATATCCTGAGCCATAAGGGTGTGGACGTGGATATCGTTTCTCCGGTTGAACCGGATGAGATTCCTGCTGCTCTGGCACGTCATGTTGCTCGTCGTACTGCCGGCCGCGATGTGCACGTTTGCGTCGGCCCTTCGCGTGACGAACTCGAGGTTTTGATCGATAAGGCCGATGTTGTTGTCGATGCCATTTTTGGTACCGGTTTTCACGGGAATCTGCGTGCGCCGTTCTCCATCTGGATTCCTACGGTCAATGAATGCGCCGATTGTGTCGTATCCATTGATGTCCCCTCGGGCCTGAATGCCGAGACGGGCGTTGTTGATGACGACTGCATTCGTGCCGAACATACGGTGACGATGATTGCGCCCAAGATTGGTTTGTATAGCGCCGATGGCCCTGAGTATGCTGGCGATTTGATCTGCGGCAATCTTTACGACCGTCTTGACGAGGTCATCGATGATGTCGACCACGCCGCCGAGATTGTCGAGCCCGGTGACTTAGTTGATTTCTTTGCTCCACTTCCTACGAATATCGATAAGTATTCCCGTGGCTCTGTGCTTATTGTCGCCGGATCTGCGCAATATCCTGGTGCTGCCATTATGGCGGCCAAGTCTGCAGCTCGCGCGGGTGCTGGTTACGTGGCAGTCGCGGCTCCTGACGCCTGCGCTAATCTTATTCGCATGGCACTTCCTTCGATTCCCGTCTTTGCTATTCCGTCTGATTCCCGCGGCTCCTTTGGCGCCGCTGCGCGCATGACGGTGTGCGAGATTGCAAAGAAGTACAGCTGCGTACTGTGCGGTCCCGGTATGACGACGTCTGCCGGCGCTATGCAGGTGGTTTCGGGCTTGCTCGAGCTTGATGTACCGCTTATTTTGGATGCCGATGCACTCAACTGCCTTGCTAAGATTGCCATTGACGGTATTGATAGTAACCCCGAGATGTATCGTCGCGAGCAGCCGTTGGTTATGACGCCGCACTATCGTGAGCTTTCGCGTCTGGTTGCCGGTGACGAGGTGAACGACCTTGGTACCGCGATTGCAGCCGCGCAGAAGGTTGTCTGGGCTGCAGGCTCCGACAATCTGGTGGTCATTGCCAAGGGGCCGACGACGGCTATCTGTGGCGTTGAGCGTGTGCTGCTGCCACTTTCGGGTCCGGCTTCTCTGGCAACTGCCGGTTCGGGTGATGTTCTCGCGGGTATTTTGGCCGGCACGCTTGCCACCATGCGCGACGAGATGGATCGTTGGGAGTTGCTGTATTCGTACGCCGTCGCACTTCACAGCTACGCCGGTTTTGCCGCGGCGACGGAGTATGGTGAGAAGAGCGTTATCGCGACCGATCTTATCGACTTGATTGGTCCTGCCATGGAGCTGGCAGCAAAGGATGCGCTCGAAGATCTGGGAATCATGGACGAAGGGTCGGATGACTAATCATGAATAAAGCCGATTTGACGCGCTGGTCCTGGGTCGAGATCGACCGCGGGGCGCTCCGTCGTAACACGAGGGCCTACAAGAACTTGCTGAATCCACGTCAGCGCTTGTGTTGCGTGGTCAAGGCCGATGCTTATGGTCATGGAGCTGTTGAGTGCGCCAAGATCATGTATTCGGCCGGTGCCGACATGTTTGCCGTGGCGACGGTTAACGAGGGCGTTGAGCTCCGACAGGGCGGGATTACGAAACCCATCCTCATCCTAAGCGAGCCGCCTATCGAGGCCATTCCGACGTTGCTCGAGTTTGATATCATGCCCTCGGTCTATACGTCTGACTTTGCTCTTGCGTATGGCGAATGTGCCGTCGCGGCGGGCAAGGTGGGCAAGTATCATCTCGCCATCGAGACAGGTATGAATCGTATCGGCGTACACTACACACAGGTGCTCGACTTTGTCCGCGGTATTAATTTCCATCGCGGTATTCAGTGCGACGGCGTATTTACGCACTTCGCCACGGCCGATGAACCTTCGGGCTGGGACTACAAGCTGCAGTGTCAGCGCTTTACCGAGGCCGTTCAAGCCATTAAGGATGCGGGTTTTGAGTGCGGTATCGTGCACTGCGCCAACACGCCGTCCTCGATGCTCGACCCCTCGATGCATTTTGATATGATTCGCGCCGGCGTTGGCTTGTATGGCATGCAGCCGTGCGAGCTGAGTGGCCGCGTGATGCAGCTTGATCCCGTTATGAGCGTCCATGCGCGCGTGACGCGCGTGGCACACCCTGCGATGGGTGAGGGCGTGGGCTACGGTTTTACCTACCGCGTACCGCGCACGCGCGTTCAGATCTGCACGCTGCCGATCGGTTATGCCGACGGCCTATCGCGTACGCTTTCCAATCGTATGGATGTGCTGTATCGCGGCGAGCGCGTGCATCAGGTTGGCAATATCTGCATGGACCAGTTTATGGTCGCCATTCAGTCCAACCCGGCACACGAGATTCCCGAGGCCGAGTATGGTGACGAGATGATTATTGTCGGCCGCGATGGCGATGCCGAGATCACTATGGACGAGATGGCCCGACTGCGCGGAACGATTAACTACGAGGTCGCCTGCGGCTTTGGCATGCGCCTCGACAAGGTCTACGTGTAGGAGTCGCCATGGGCGTCATGCACATCCCCGGCCATACCCATCAGGCACCACGTGAGGTCGCACTCGAGGAAATTGAGGCCGTTCTGGGCGATTGTCACCTCTGCCAGCTCTACCAGTCGCGTCACAATATCGTGTTTGGCGTGGGAAACCCCCGCGCTCGTGTGATGTTTATTGGCGAGGCGCCGGGCCGCAATGAGGATTTGCAGGGCGAGCCCTTTGTGGGGGCGGCAGGCGAGGACCTCAACGGCATTTTGTCGCTGGCGGGGCTCAAACGCGAAGACGTCTACATTGCCAACGTGCTTAAGTGCCGCCCGCCGGGAAACCGCAATCCACGTCCCGAGGAAGTGCTGGCTTGCTCGCCGTTTTTGCGTGAGCAGATTCGAAGCATCTGGCCCGATATTATCGTGACGCTCGGCAACCCCGCGACGCACTTTGTGCTTAAGACCGAGATTGGCATTACTAAGCTGCGCGGCAGGTTCCACCAGATGGGGCATTTTGTAGTAATGCCCACTTTCCATCCGGCAGCAGCGCTACGCAATCCGGCGTGGCAGGAGCTGCTGGAGGAAGACTTTAAGATGCTGGGCGATTATCTGGAGCGACATCCCGCACCAGAGGACGCCTCGGAATAATAAGGAGCATATATGTCCCTGGAGCGCCTGGGGGTAGGTACTTACAAAACGACTTGCGCTGCCGATACGGAGTACTTTGGCGAGCTAATTGCACCGTGCCTTGAGGACGGCGATGTGCTCATCCTGACCGGTGGCCTGGGAGTGGGCAAAACTCACTTTACCAAGGGCGTCTCGCGCGGGCTGGGCGATGGGCATATGGTTACGAGCCCTACGTTTGCGCTCATGGCCGTTCACGATCAAGGCCGTATTCCGCTGTTTCACTTTGATCTATACCGCCTGGAGCATGCCTACGAGCTCGAGGATACGGGCATTTTCGATGTGCTGGGCTATGAGGGTGCTTGCCTGCTGGAATGGGGCGAACAATTCCAAGACGAGCTGACGGATGAGTATCTTTCGGTGACGCTCAAGCGTGATGAGGGCGACAGCGATGTGCGAACGATAACGCTCGAGGCGCACGGTGACCGCGCAATGGAGCTTTCCCATTTGATTGATAAGGCTGTACAAGATGAGCTTGCATAACGACAACGCGCTGGTGGTGGCGCTCGATACTTCGACCGACATGCTTGCCTGCGCGGCAAGCTGGATTGATGGGCAGACGGGCGAGACGAAGCTCGTGAGTGGCGACCACATGTGTCGCCGTCACGCCAACGTTGAGCTCGTGAATACCGTTGATGGCGTGCTGGCTCAAGCCGGTCTGGATCGCAGCGATGTTGGTTACTACGTGGTCGGCCGCGGCCCGGGGTCGTTTACGGGTGTGCGCATCGGCATCTCCACTGCCAAGGGCCTCGCGCGCGGTGCCAATGTTCCGCTGCTGGGCGTGTCGACGCTCGACGCTTGCGCTTGGACGGCGTGGAAGGCTGGCGTGCGCGGCAAGCTTGGTATCTTGGCCGATGCTATGCGCGGTGAGGTATATCCGGCGCTGTATATGCTGGTCGATGAGGGTCCCGAGCGTCAATTTGAGCGCGAACACGTGGTCAAGGCCGCCGTGGCGCTCGATGAGTGGCGCCAAGCAGCGGACTGGGACCAGGTTCAGCTGACCGGTGACGGTCTCGTGCGCTATGGCAAGCTGCTGGGTGAGGACGAGACCGCCCGCTGCGTGGAGCGCGACCTGTGGTGGCCTTCGGGCGAGGGCTTGCTGCTCGCGCACGCTGCGGGTGACGGCGATCCGGCTCGCGTCCTGCCGATTTACACGCGCCTTTCTGATGCCGAGGAAAACGAGCGCAAGCGTCTTGGTCTTGCCGAGAGTGCGCAGAGCGAAATTACGGGTGTTGCCGATGAGCTCGCCGGTCGTCATCTGCAGTTCCGTCCCATGGGCGCGGCGGATGCCGAGGGCACGAGCGCGCTGGAGGCTGCCTGCTTTGAAGGTGCCGGACACGAGGCGTGGACGCCGGGCATGTTCCTGTCCGAACTGGGCGAGGACGTCGCTGCGCCGCGTAGTTGGTGGGTGGCACACGACGACGGCAAGCTGCTGGGCCTTGCCGGCGGTATGGTCGTGGACGGTGATGTGCAGATTCTGGATGTCGCCGTCGACCCGGCACATCGCCGCGAGGGCATTGCCCGCAAGCTGCTGTCGCACGTGAGCTATGATGCCCAGATGCTCGGCTGCACCACGGCTTCGCTCGAGGTCGAGGACGGTAACGAGGGGGCGATCGCGCTTTATAACGCTCTGGGCTTTACCGAGGCTGGCCGTCGCCGCGGCTACTACGGTGTCGGCAAGGATGCCATCGTCATGACGGCTCCGCTGCCCCTGGTGCTTCCGGTCGACAATGCTTCGCCCGAGCCGACGGCGGCAGAGCAGCGCGTATGGCCGCTGCCTGCGCCTGGGCGCTCCGAGGGGGAGCGTGCCGAAATTGAGCGCCGCCGCCTAGTGCTCGCTATCGAGAGTTCCTGCGACGAGACGGCCGTGGCGATTATCGATTCGGATGGCAATATGCTGGCCAACCAGGTGTCGACACAGATTGATTTTCATGCCCGCTTTGGCGGCGTGGTGCCCGAGATCGCCTCGCGCAAACACGTTGAGGTGATTGTGAGTGTCGTGGATGCGGCGCTCGAGGATGCCGCAGCATCGCTTGGTCTTGAGGGTGGAGCCATTGCCCCCAGCGAGCTTGCCGCCGTGGGCGTGACACAGGGTCCGGGCCTGGTGGGCGCCCTCGTGGTGGGCGTTGCCTTTGCCAAAGGCTTTGCCTACGCTGCCGGTAAGCCGCTCGTATGCGTCAACCATCTGGAGGGGCACCTGTTTGCCAACTTGCTGGCGCAGCCCGACCTCAAGCCGCCGTTCATCTTCACGCTTGTCTCGGGCGGGCACACCATGCTCGTGCACGTGAAGGCATGGGGCGACTACGAGGTGCTTGGTGAGACACTCGACGATGCTGTGGGCGAGGCCTTCGACAAGGTAGCCAAGGCGTTGGGTCTGGGCTATCCCGGTGGCCCCATCATCTCCAAGCTGGCCGAGACAGGCAACCCCAAGGCGATCGATTTTCCCCGCGCGCTTAACAGCAGGGGAGACTATCGTTTCTCGCTTTCGGGCCTCAAGACGGCGGTGACGCTCTACATCGAGCAAGAGACCAAAGCCGGGCGCACGATTCACCTGCCCGATCTGGCGGCTTCGTTTGAGGCGGCTGTCTTTGACGTGCAGTACAAGAAGGCCAAAAACGCATTGCACGCTACCGGATGTAAGGAATACTGCATCGGCGGCGGCGTCTCGGCCAACCCGCATCTGCGCGAGATGATGATCAAGAAGCTTGGACGTCAGGGGATTCGCGTAACGGTGCCGCCCTTGTCTGCCTGTACCGATAACGCCGCCATGATCGCGGAGGTCGCTCGCCGTAAATTCGACCGAGGTGAAATCTCGCCGTTCGACGTCGACGCCGATCCGAACATGACGCTGTAGCTGGTACGGCGCGGTCCCCGGACGGAGGGGCCGGATATAAGGTTTCCTGCTCTACAGTCCTGCGCAAGACGAAGGCCACATTAAGTGGCCTTCTTTGCGTGCGGAACTCGCGATAAACCTTATATCCGGCCCCTCCGTCCGGGGACCTTTCTGTATCGATATAGCTTCTGAGCTGGTTTGGCGTCGGCAACGTCCAGCAAGGTTAACAAGCCAGCGTCGAATTTCCAGCGTTCTTTAGCTGAAAGAAAAAGTTGGTGTGCGGAGCTTTGCTCCGCATTTGGGATGGGAGCCCCTGAGAGCCGCGGGAGCCGGGCGGCGCATATGAACTTTATCGCGAGTTCCGCACGCAAAGGAAAGCACTTAATGTGCTTTCCGTCTTGCGCAGGACTGTAGAGCAGGAAAGTTCATATGCGCCGCCCGGCTCCCGCGGCTCTCAGGGGCATCTCTCATGCAAAAACTGTCGTGGGGTAAAGTCCGAGATCAGTGGCGTTTTATACCGAGAAATCCAAAAAAGTTGAAAAGTCATTACATATTTGCGTTGACTTTAGGTAACTAAAGTTTCATACTCCTTTTCAACCACTGGGGGATGTGAACGCGCACGGATCGTTCACATCATGATTGAAGAGGATTTCTTAGACATGTTCACGCATCAGCTAAACATTATCAGCGTAGTAATTATCTGATGCGGGTTAGCACATACAGCTAGCCCGTACGATAACGGGCGGCTGATGAAGATGAGGGCCGTCGAGCGCAACCGACGGCCCTCATTTTTTATGTCTAGGAAGTTCTTTTTAGAGGAGGAAATGTAATGAACGGAGTTTTGCTCATGGTTGTGGCCGCGGCGGTGCTCGCCTGCGGCTATCTGGGCTATGGTCGCTGGCTGGCCAACAAGTGGGGCGTTGACAAGGATGCCCTCACGCCGGCCAAGCGCATGAAGGACGGCAACAGCTTCTCGCCCGTCTCCGCCTTCACCGCGTTCTCGCACCAGTTCAGCTCGATCTGCGGTGCTGGCCCCGTCACGGGTACGATCGTCGCCATGGCCTTTGGCTGGCTGCCCGTCGTGCTCTGGGTCCTCGTCGGCGGCATCTTCTTTGGTGCCGTCCACGACTTTGGTGCCCTGTACGCTTCGATGAAGAACAACGGCAAGTCGCTCGCTCAGCTCATCGAGAAGTACATCGGCAAGACCGGCCGTCGCCTGTTCCTGCTGTTCTGCTGGCTGTTCTGCATCATCGTCATCGCCGCTTTCACCGACATGGTCTGCAAGACGTTCATGTTCACCCCGGCCGTTGACGCTTCTGGTGCTGCTACCGGTGCCATCGACTTCACCAAGTCCTATGCCGCCGGCTGCGCTGGTACCATTTCCATCCTGTTCACCTTCGTCGCTATCGCCTTTGGTTGGGCCCAGAAGAAGTTCAACCTCACCGGCGCTGCCGAGTTCGTCACTGGCGTTGTCCTCATGGTTCTCATGTTTGCCGTCGGTATGCAGTTCCCGGTCTACCTGGATAAGTTCCAGTGGTTCGCCGTCGTCATGGTCTACCTGGTCTTCGCTGGCGCTATGCCCATCCAGATGCTCAAGACCCCGCGTGACTACCTCACTTCCATCATGATGATCGTCATGATCGTTTGCGCTGTCCTCGGCATCGTCGTCCTGGGCGTCAACGGCCAGGCCACCATCACCGCTCCGGCCTTTACCGGCTTCTCCAGCGCTTCTGGCATGATGTTCCCGGTCCTGTTTGTTTCCGTTGCCTGCGGTGCCCTCTCCGGCTTCCACAGCCTCGTTTCTTCTGGTACCTCCTCCAAGCAGGTCGAGAAGGAGCAGGACGCCGTCAAGGTCGGTTATGGCGCCATGATCGTCGAGTCCTTCGTCGGCATCCTTGCCATCATCGTCGCCGGCATCATGTTCTCCGATATGAACACCGCCGGCACCGGTGCCCTCAACGCCGGCGTCGCTTCCACCCCGTTCCAGATCTTCGCCGCTGGCATCTCCCGCGGTATGCAGGCCTTCGGTGTTGACGGCACGCTCGCTACCGTCTTCATGACCATGAACGTCTCCGCTCTGGCCCTGACCTCGCTCGATGCCGTCGCCCGCATCGCCCGCACCTCGTTCTCCGAGTTCTTTGCCCAGACCAACGACGCCCTGGCCATCGAGTCCAAGGCCGGCTACATGAAGGTTCTCGGCAACCCCTGGTTCGCCACGGTCGTCACCCTGCTTCCCGGTCTCGCCCTCGCCTTTGGCGGCTATGCCAACATCTGGCCGCTCTTTGGTGCTTCCAACCAGCTGCTCGGCGGCATGACCATGATCACCCTCGCCGTGTTCTGCAAGTGCACCGGCCGCAAGGGCTGGATGCTCTACGTGCCCGTCGCCTTCCTGCTCTGCTGCACCTTCACCTCGCTGGTCCAGAGCGCCATGGGCTGCATGACCGCTGTCCAGGCTTACGGCTTCTTCGGCACCATCCCGGCTACCGCCACCACGGCCGCCGTCTCCGTCGCCGCCACCAAGGGCTTGCAGCTCGTTTTCGCCGTCCTGCTGATGGTCCTGGGCCTCATCGTCGCCGTCAACTGCCTCAAGGAGTTCTTCGGCAAGGAGGCCGGCTCCATGCCCGACGAGGAGCCCGAGTGGTCCGAGATGGGCAAGGCCGAGTACGGTCGCGCCGCTGCCGCTGAAGCTCCTGCCGACGCCGAGGCCGCCAAGGCCTAGTCGGTCGGACGGGTTGAATCTCCCATCTATTTGACTCGGAAAGACCGGGTCCGCAATCAAGCGGACCCGGTCTTTTTTCTTGTGAGAACAGGTGGTGCAAGGGCGTTCTCGCAGATGTTTTGCGTGGATAGGCTCGTGCGTTGTACCATATGGACGTATATGTGTGCATATGAAAGGGGCCCCGTGGCCAAGACGGTATATTCCGATAATCAAAACAATGTCGATGCTCTGGCTGAGCGTCTGAGCAGCCAGACATCGCTTTCTGCCGAGCGCGCCAAGCTGGTTGCCTACGACCTGCTCTGCCGCAAGGCGCTCAAGATTAAGTCGAGCGCGCTGGCGCAGATTTTCCGCTCCGTCGATAAGGAATGCGACACCAAGGCGATGCGCGATGAGCTTATCGCGGCAAATATCGTGACCAAGATCGAGGGCAGCGGCATTAACGGGCGCCCGGCGTTCTATACCATCAATGTCGAGATCCGCGATGCCCAGGAGCAGCCTGCCGAGTCCGTCGAAGATTTTGTCGTCGAGGATTCCGCTGACGTGCCTGCTGTGGAAGAAGCTGCTCCGCGTGAGCATGTCGATACCGATGAGTTGCTCGATGAGAACGTCGTGCGTGCCTTTACGGCCAAGGCAGGACGCGGCGGTTTTGGCGGGGGTGGCAAGCGCGATGCGCAGCGCCGCGCCCAGCAGGAGCGCTTCCGTCGTGCCGTTGCTCAAAAGGGTGAGACGGATGCCGAGGCTGTTGAGAACGAGGTTGCCGCCGAGTCGCAGAGGCCCGCGAAGGATCAAAAGCCCGTGGAGGCCCAAGAGCCCAAGCGCCGTCGCGGTGCTCACTTTAAGGCTGCACAGCAGGATGCCGCGCGTGAGGTTGAAGAGTCTTCTGAGGTTGCAGACGATGTTGAGGAGTCTGCCAAGAAGGCTCCGGGTTCATGCCGTCCCGGACGTGGTTTTGCGGGACGTGCGTATCCCGTAAAGCGTCAGGAGAAGGGCGAGTCGGTTTCGACCACCCAGGACGAGAAGGCCGTTGAGCCGGTGGCTCGCGAGCAGAAGCCTGTTGAGCCGCAGCTTGAGGTTGCTGCCGAGGCCAAGGGCCAGCAGCCTACTGACGAGTGGACGGAGCAGAGCGCGTCGAGCAGGCCTCGCCGTCGTCGTCACCGTGGCGGCCGCAGTTCCCATGCCGAGACTGCGTCCGAGAAGACCACGCCGCAGGACGAGGGTGCGAAGGCCGAGGTTTCTTCGGGGCAGCCTAAGCGTCAGCCGGCGAAGGAGGGCAAGTCCGATCGCCCGCAGAAGCAGGCGTCTATGCCGAAGCGCGAGCGCAATTCCCAAGGCGATTCTAAACGCAAGTCTCAGAAGAAGCCGGAGTCTTCCGCAGCAGGTACTGCTGTCCAGCAGCCCAAGTCGGCCGTTCGCGGTGAGGTATCGGCGTTCGCCCTTGCCCGCGTTTTAGGCAGGCAGCTGCTCAAGGTTGTCCCTACGCCTACGGCGCTCTCTAAGATCAAGGAGCAGCAGACACAGATCGTAAAGGTCGAGGGCAAGGACGGCAAAAAGGCTCCGCAGCGCACTCAGCACAACGAGATGTCCAACCGCAAGATTGCCGAGGAAATCGCAATCATCCAGGCTTGGATCGAGCAAAACCGAGGTGCCGATACGCCGGTTGCCTCGCGCCGCCAGCGTGCCTACCAGATTTTTAACGATGAGAAGGCCTTTGACGGCAAGCACGGTGAGCGCCTGATAAGGCGCATGACCGAAAAGGGCATCAGCATGCAGGCGATCAAGGTCGCCCCCAACCGCCCCGTGCACTTTACGGGTTTCTTTACGCTGGGCGCCGACAAGCCGTTCATTATGGTTGAGAACCTGGATACCTACGACGAGATCGTCAAGCTGCTGCGTGGCCGCAAGCACGCCAAGCTCTTTGGCATCAAGGTGGGCGGCGTGATTTTTGGCGGCGGATGCAAGGCGAGCGTCTCGCATGCCCTGGACGATTATCTGGCCGAGATCGGCTATCGCTTTAACTACGTCTACTACGTGGGCGATATCGACCGCGAGGGCGCGCGCATCGTCGAGCAGGCTCGCAATGCCAATGTGGTTGAGATTCGCCTGCATGCCGGCATGTACCGCGCCATGCTCGCCGAGCACAAGCGTCGCGTGAAGGCCGGCGGAGAGTGCGAGCCCGCGGCTGCCAACCAGGGCGTGCCGCAGAACTTGGCGGCGACGATCAAGGATCTGCCCATGGTCACGCGTGTGCAGTTCCGCAACGTGCTACGTGAAGGCGGGCGCATTCCGCAGGAGATTCTGATGACCGCCGACTATCGGGATGGCGACTCGGGAAGCTTCGACCGCATGCTTAATAATTAGTTCCGCCGGCCCCGGGAGAGCGGGGACACCGACTTAGGTTTCCTGCTCTACAGTCCTGCTCACGACGGAGGCCACATTAAGTGGCCTCCTGTTCGTGCGGAACTCGCGATAAACCTAAGTCGGTGTCCCCGCTCCTCCGGGGCCTGTCGTGGCTTGGTCGTTGCATGCGGCTCGCTTTTCGGAACGGGGCTGACGGACACGTTCCGAAATCTACCACCGTCGCTGTACAGGGTGTCTATAAAGAGCCGTGGCCAAAAAACATCAAATATGAGTACTGATATTCTTTTAGTAGCAGTAATTTTGACCACATTTAAGGTGATTTGACGTGTCGATCGAGCAGATAAGCTGCCGTATCTCCTCAAGTGTTCATTAAAGGAAGACCTTGATGCGAATAAATCTCATTAAGATCTTCTTTTATTAACGAAAATAATGTAGCTACAACGGTGACAGTACTCATATTTGCCGTTTTTGGCCACAGTCCTTCGGAGGGTCCTCGAAAATAGTCCCGAGCCGGCACTTGGGGACGTTCCTATAATGCCGGCACTTAGGAGCGTCCCCAAGTGCCGACACCGCGTCTGCCTGCGGCGGCCGCGCCCCGCTGTGTCGCTTCGCTCCTTGCGTGCTGCGCTGGAAAACGCTTCGCGTTTCCTCAGCTCCGCACCCTAGGGGGTTCGAATCCCTCCGCTTGCCCACGAAAAAGCGCTCCAGGTTCATGAGAGCCTGGAGCGCTATGTTCTTTGGGGCTGGGACGGAGGGATTCGAACCCCCAACAGCCGGCACCAAAAACCGGAGTTCTACCGTTGAACTACGTCCCAATGTGTGGTGTTGCCCAAAAGCAACTCGTCTAGTTTACCTAATCTGCGAGGGCATCGCAAACGCCGTCGAGTAGGCGTACGGCGAGCGTCTGCGCGTCGCTGGCCGTGAAGGTGCCGTTGTAGCGCGTCATGCCCGTGAGCTCAATGCGAATGCGAGCCGGCTTCTGCTGCGCGGCGACATTGGCGGTGCGGATGCGCTGGGCCAGGTTGTGGCACTCGGCGAGGGCAATCGTGGCGCGTGGCGCGGCGTCGGCGGGCAGCTCGTCGCTTGCGATCTCGAGTACCAGGTCAACGTCGGTTGGGACCTCGGAGTCGCAGAGCATCATGCCGCTGTTGTCGGTCGTTGCCGTGGCGATGTTCCACATGCGCGAAGCAACGCTGCGTGCGATGGGGTCCTCACCGATAACGGCGATCTGGAAGCGCTCGAGCACGTTGGCGGCGCGAGCAAAACCGATGCGGGACTCGGCTTCGGTGACCGAGGGCTTGCCCTCCCACACATGATGCAGGCGGTTGATGTAGGCGTAGGTGTCCTGGAAGGCCATGCCGTCGGCAAACAGGCCGACATTTTCCTGGAACTGCTGCAGGGCGGCCTCGGTATGCGGACCAAAGTAGCCGTCGTCCTCGCCGCAGGCAAAGCCCAAAACGTTGAGAGCGCGCTGCAGGGCCTGCACATCGGCGCCATGGAAATTGGGCATGCGCAGATACAGAGTGCGGTCGCCCAGCTTATACGAGGCGTCGACCAGGGCGCTCCAACAGGAGATATCGACGGCATGACCGGCAGCAAGGCCGCTGTCGAGCCTGAAGGTGCTGACGGCCTGCTCGGTGGTGGTGCCAAAGCGCTTGTCGACAACCTCGGCGCCATCGATTGTATAGCCGAGCTGCAGAAGGCGGGACTGGACGTCCTCGACGGCTGCTCCCTGCATGCCCGTGGTAATAGGTTCCATGAACGAACCCCTTTCGGCGTACCATTCGTACTATTTTGAGCGTGTGTCGGATAGACAACGCGAGACAATTTATAAACATGCACTCAATAGTGTAGCAACTTGTACCCAAACTCGCTGCCCACAGGTTTTATGACCCCCGCTAGTTAAGGCGCTCCACAAAGAAATCTGCCATTGAGAGGAAGAGCTCGCGCGCATGCGGGTCGAGCTCGACGCCTTCGATAGCGGCCTTGGCCTTGGCGGTCAGGTCGAGCGCATAGGTGTGGGCGTAATCGATGGAGCCGGTCTCCTGGAAGATCTCCACGGCGCGTGCGAGCTGCGCAGGGTCCTCGGTGCCCGAGGAAAGGATTGCCTCGATCTCGTCGTGATAGCGCTCGTCTGACAGGGCATGCACGGCAACGAGGGTGCGCTTGCCCTCGGTGATATCGGTGCGGAAGTCCTTGTTGGCGGCCTCCTTGGTGCCGATCAAGTTGAGCAGGTCGTCTTGAATCTGGAAGGCAAGGCCCGTGTGCAGCCCAAAGGCGCGCAGTGCCTCAATCTGCTCTTCGCTGCCGCCGCCGATAATGGCTCCGGCGGCAAGCGGCGTCGCTCCGCTGTAGTACGCGGTCTTGTGCGTCGCCATGTCCAGATAATCGTCGACCGAAATGTCAAAGCGCCCGTCGCGGACCCAGCCCAGGTCGAGCGCCTGGCCCTCGATGGTACGGACGATCATCTCGGTAAGCTCGTGGAGCACGCGAAGCTTCACGTCTGCGTTGAGTGTGGGGTCGTCGAGAACCGTCTTGGTGACCATGGTGAGCGCCAGGTCACCGCAGTTGATGGCAAGACCGGTGCCCTCGGTAAGGTGCATGCAGGGCTTGCCGCGACGAATCTGCCCGTTGTCGGCGATGTCGTCGTGGATGAGTGCGCCCGACTGAAAGTGCTCGATGGCCGCCGCTGCGCTGCGGGCGCTCTCAAAGCTGCCGCCTACCGCAGTGGCGGCGAGCATGCAGATGAGCGGGCGGTGGCGCTTGCCAGCGTTTGCCGTAAATGCCGAGAGCGGGGTATACAGGTAGCGCTCGATATCGGCGGAAGTCGCCTGTCCGTCAAAGAACGTGGCCAGATAGTCGTTAATCTGGTCAAAGTGCTGGGCTAAAAAGCTGGTAAACGGACTGGACACGGGTTCTCGCATTCTTTGATAGGTTGCATCGTTGCATTATGCAGACAACATATTGCCACATTAGGGCGTCGAGCGCGGCGGTTGAAGACGATTGGTCCATGCGGCCGCAAGTGCGGTAGGGGCTTGGCTAGATAAGCCCAAAGTGTTCGAGCGCGGTGACGACGCCGTCGTGGTCGATGCTGTCGGTGACATAGTCGGCCTTTTCCTTGAGGAAGTCCGGTGCGTTGCCCATGGCGATGCCAACGTCGACGGCGTTCATCAGCGAGACGTCATTGCTGGCGTCGCCGATGCCGTATACGGTTCCGTGGTGGGGATCGAGGGCGTCGAGTACGGACTGGATACCCTCGCGCTTGGTGCATTCGCGAGGCGAAATCTCGGTCACTTCGAGCTCGAGCTCGTTAAAGCAGAGCAGCGGCTCAAACGCTTGATCCTGAGCGATGCGGTTGGCAAGCGACGTGGACATTAAGATCTTGTAGGCGCTGTAATGTTGCAGCTGCGTAATTGCATCGCCCACGGTGCGGGCGTATCCCGGGGCGTCGGGCGCATCGGCACTCATGCGAACGACGCCATTGAGTCCCTCAAAACGAATCACTTCGTCCGATTGCTCAAGAATGGGAGCAAGGCGCTGCAGCATGCCGGGCGTCATCGCCAAATCGCGAATCACGTGTCCCTCAAGTTCGACATAGCCACCCGCGAGGCAGACGATGCCGGTCCAGGGCAGCTCGAGCAGCTTTGGATGGATGCAGCTCAGCGTGCGCCCTGTGCAGATAAACGCCATATTGCCCTTGGCGACAAAATCACGGATGGCTTGCGAGACCGCTTCATTGGGATAGGGGGAGAGGTCTCGCTCGCTCTCGGGAAGTTCTTGTGCCACTCGAGGGTCTTGCCAGGCGAGTGTTCCGTCGATATCGAAGAAGCAGATATCGCCGCGCTTATGGGCTGCGCTGGCGGCAGGGGAGGCCGAGGTGGTGGGCACAAATCCCGGCTCGAGGCCCATGATCTGGTCAAAATGCTCTTTAACGCGGGGAACGGAGATGCCAATAATCACCTGGGCGGTCTTGCCCGTAATGATGAGGCCCTTGGCGCCCACCGCGACAAACGACGCATTATCTGCAACGATGGAAGGGTCTGCGACCTCGACGCGCAGGCGCGTGGCGCAGTTGGTTGCGCCCACGATATTGCCAACGCCACCTAAAAGCTGAATTACCCGCTCGGCGAGGACGTGATCTTGATCGGATTGAATACTGACCTCGCCATTGGGAGATTGCTCTTTGGCAAAGCCGCTTCCCGTTAAACGATCGATTGCCGCGCGATTGGAGACATGATCCTCGCGGCCCGGCGTCTTAAGGTCATAGACCAAGATGAGTGCTCGAAAACTAACAAAAAAGATGAGGCTAAAGGCAAGACCGATACCGAGCGCCAAAAGGTAGGAGCCGGCATGCATTCGCATGAGTGGGATGAAGTTGAAGGCCGTCATTTCCATGAGACCGCCCGAGAAGATGCCGACGATGCCAAAGAAGTTCATGGTCATGGCAAGGCAGGAGGACAGGACGGCGTAGAGCAAAAAGAGTCCGGGATAGGTGAACATAAAGAGAAACTCGAGCGGCTCGGTGACGCCGCAGACCACCGAGGCGACGATGGCGGGCAAAAGGATGACCTTAAGGCCGGCGCGGCGTTCGGGTTTGGCGGTGAAATAGAATGCTGCCGCGATGGCGGGAAGGCCAAAGAGCTTGCCCCAGCCGGTGGCGGTAAAACCTGCCCAGGGCGCAAGTTCATTTAAAGGGCGCGTGCTATGGGAGAGAATGGGGAGCAGGTTGGTCCACGTGGCGTAAATACCGTCGTGAATGACCAGATTGTCGTAATAGATGGGCATATAGAGCAGATGGTGCAGCCCCATGGGCTCGAGCGCTCGCTCCAAAAACACAAAGATGCCCACGCCGAAGGGGCCGACGCCCGCAAGTGCGTGGCGCAGCGTTTCGGTCACAGCGTATGCGAAGGGCACGATGGCGGCCGAGATGGCGGCAAGGGCAAACACGGCAAAAAAGCTGATGAGGTAGACCAGCGAGGAACCCGAGAAGGTGCCGAGCCAATCGGGAACCTTGGCATCGTAGAAGCGGTCATGGATGGCGACGACGGTTGCCGACACCGCCAGCGGGCCGATAATGCCGGTGTCGAGCGTCTTGATGCCGTCGATGACGGTGATACCGCTGGCGGGGGTCAAAGATGATGGGTACTTAAGCCCAAGGTTGTCTCCGCTCAGCTTAATGATCTCGCTCAAAAAGAAGCAATAGGCAAAATAGGCCACGAGTGCCTCGAGGCAGCAGCGCGCCGGTTGCTTTTGGGCAAGACCGATAGGCAGCGCTACGGCAAAAAGGAGCGGGAGACGTTTAAAGACCGTCCACGAGCCGCGCTGGATGATGGTCCAGAAAACGTACCAAGGGGTTCCGTATACGGCGAGGTCACCGACGATGTCTACGGTCGTGGCGAGGGCGGAGATGCCGACCATGAGGCCTGATATAGAAAACAGCATGGCGGGCGCGAACATGGCTCCGCCAAAACGTTGGATTTTCTGCAGCATAATATGCCTTCCGGATGCAACATGCTGTGCGAGCAAGAACGTTTAAACAATGAACTCATTGTAGAGGACTGGCTGCTTGCCGCATTGACGGTTTTGATTCGGTCCGATTTGGGTTTCGGGGGAACCGTCGACGGTAAATAATCCGTGCTTTACCGATAATCGGTTTAAACAACTTTAAGAAATGCTATCGTGCCTAGCCATACATATTCATTAGAGGTGAAATCATGCCAAAAGCGATTTACGAAGGAATCTACCGCGAGATCCGTTCGCGCATCATCAACGGGACCTATGCGTTTCAGGAGATGCTGCCAACCGAAGCCGAGCTGACCGCGGAGTTTGGCTGCACGCGCAATACCGTTCGACGCGCCTTGAGCATGCTGGCCGACCAGATGTTTGTGCAGCCTATACACGGTAAGGGCGTGCGCGTTATTTGGCTTAAGGGCGAAACCGACATGCTGGGCGCACTCGAAGAGGTTGAGTCGTTTGGCGAGTTCGCAAAACGCAACAATGCCGTCGCATCGACCGAGGTCAAGTCTTTTGAACATTTGATTTGCACTGAGCAACTCTCTCGTCGCCTGGGCTTTAAGGTGGGCGAGGAGCTGATTCGCGTCGTGCGTGTCCGAAGCCTCAACGGCAGCGCGCGCCAAGTGGACCACGGCTACTTTTTGGCGTCGATCGCCAAGGGCCTGACCCCCGAGATCGCGGCGGATTCTATCTACGGCTATCTGGAGCACAAGCGCGGCATCAAAGTGATGGCGAGCCGCCGTACGGTGAGTGTCGAGCTCGCCAACGATGAGGACTGCAGCTACTTGGACCTTGGCAAGTACAACTGTGTCGCCGTCATGGAGAGCCAGTCGTACACTTCGGACGGCATCTTGTTCGAGGTCACGCATGCCCGCACGCATCCCGAGATCTTCCACTACCGTGTCAACTCCAAGCGATAGCCGGCTAGCTCGCAGCCTGACGAGACTCATGCCCTCAAAGAGAAAACGCCCGGTCAAACCGACGATGCATCGGCTTGACCGGGCGTTTTCTCTGCATTCGATAATAAATAATTGTTTATACAAAACTTGTCAAGTATCAAGCTGAAATTACCGTTCACCGAAGTTTTTCTACCGCTCTAGTAATACTTGTTCAAACAACTAGCCAAATAGCGTATTGTACAAGTCAGCAAAAGGGGCAAAGTCCCCGAGCCAATCTCCGAAGGCGGCGGCAAAGGGTGCCGCCACGGTGTGAAAGGGTGGATTGTAATGAAGAACGAAATGAGCAGAAGGCAGTTCCTGGGCTTTGCTGGTTCCGCGGCTGCGGTTCTTGGTCTGGGCCTCGTGGGCTGCGGTGGTTCTGCCGGCTCTGGCTCCTCTGCTTCTGGTGACGCTGCCGAGGTCTACTTCCTCCAGTTCAAGCCCGAGGTCGACAAGGAGTGGAAGGAGATCGCCAAGGCGTACAAGAAGGAGAAGGGCGTCGAGGTCAAGATCGTGACCGCCGCCTCCAACACCTACGAGGAGAAGCTCAAGTCCGAGATGTCCAAGAGCTCCGCTCCGACGCTGTTCCAGGTCAACGGCCCCACCGGTCTTAAGAACTGGAAGGACTACTGCGCCGATCTTTCCGACACCAAGCTCCGCGGCGAGCTTATCGACGACTCCCTGGCGCTGCAGTCCGACGGCAAGGATCTGGGTATCGACTGGGTTCAGGAGAGCTACGGCATCATCTACAACAAGGAGCTCCTCGAGAAGGCCGGCTACAAGGCCGAGGACATCAACTCCTTCGACAAGCTGAAGGCTTGCGCCGATGACATCCAGGCCCGCAAGGACGAGCTCGGCGTTGACGGTGCCTTCACTTCCGCCGGCATGGATGACTCCTCCAGCTGGCGCTACACCACCCACCTCGCCAACCTCCCGCTCTACTACGAGTTCGAGAAGGAGCACAACCAGGAGGACGACGAGATCAAGGGCGAGTATCTCGACAACTTTAAGCAGATCTTCGACCTGTACATCACCGACTCCACCTGCGATCCTTCGCAGCTCGCCTCCAAGACCGGTGACGACGCCACCAACGAGTTCGCAACCGGCAAGGCCGTCTTCTACCAGAACGGCTCTTGGGCCTACGCCGACCTCACCAAGGCCGGTATGACCGACGACCAGCTCGGCATGCTGCCGATCTACATCGGCGTCGACGGCGAGGAGAACCAGGGCCTGTGCTCCGGCGGCGAGAACTACTGGTGCGTCAGCTCCCAGGCTTCCGAGGATGCCCAGAAGGCCACCGAGGACTTCATGTATTGGTGCGTCACTTCTGACACCGCCACCAGCATCATCGCTGACAAGATGGGCCTGACCGCCCCGTTCAAGAGCGCTAAGGAGACCACCAACGTCTTCTCTCAGCAGGCCGTTGCTATGGCCAAGGACGGCAAGAAGACTGTCGCTTGGGACTTCGTTTACATCCCCTCCGAGGAGTGGAAGAAGAACCTCAAGCAGGCTCTCATCGCTTATGCTGCCGACAACACCAAGTGGGACGGCGTCAAGAACGCCTTCGTCGATGGCTGGAAGACCGAGAAGGCTGCTTCCGAGTAAGCAGTTGCTGCCCAAGCTATCTGATTAGCGACAGGGGGCGGGCAGACGTAGGTTTGCCCGCCCCCTGCATATTGAAAGGACCCTTCTATGGGCAAAGCACTCAAGCGCTGGTGGCCGCTCTTTATGCTGCCCACGTGCCTGGCGTTTATGATCGGGTTCGTGATTCCCTTTATCCAGGGTTTCTATCTCTCGTTCTGCCAGTTTATTACCATCAATAACGCGCACTTTGTCGGTATCGAGAACTACGTGCGCGCACTGACCGACCCGCAGTTCTCCACGTCGTTCTTCTTTACCGTGGCGTTTGCCTTCCTGTCGACGGTGCTCATCAACGTGATCGCGCTGGCCATTGCGCAGGCGCTCACTCGCAAGGCGCTCAAGGGCACCAACATCTTCCGTACGATTTTCTTTATGCCTAACCTGATTGGCGGCATTGTGCTGGGTTACATTTGGCAGATTCTGATCAACTGCCTGCTCTCCAACGTGGGTGCCCAGCTTATCGCCCTCAACTCCGCCGCTGGCTTCTGGGGCCTTATCATCCTGACCCTGTGGCAACAGGTCGGCTACATGATGATCATCTACATCGCCGGTCTGCAGTCCATTCCGTCTGATTACATCGAGGCCGCCAAGGTCGACGGCGCTACGGCATGGCAGACGTTTTGGAAGGTTAAGATCCCCAACCTGATGCCGACCATCACCATCTGCCTGTTCCTGTCCATCACCAACGGCTTTAAGCTGTTCGACCAGAACCTCGCCCTTACCGGTGGTGCCCCGGCGCACTCCACCGAGATGCTCGCCCTGAACATCTACAACACGTTCTATTCGCGTGCTGGCATCGCATGGCAGGGCATCGGTCAGGCCAAGGCAGTTATCTTCTGCATCCTGGTTGTCGCTATTTCTATGATCCAGCTTAAGGCCACGAGGTCCAAGGAGGTGCAGCAGTAATGAAACGCGATAAGGCTATTAACCGCGCGCTCTCGATCTTCTTTACGATTCTGTCGCTCGCGTGGATCTACCCTGTGTTCATGATTGCGCTCAATTCCTTTAAGAAGGGGACCGCAATCAGCACCACCACGGCGTTCGATCTGCTCACGCCCGAGACGTTCAACGGCCTCGCAAACTACGTGCACGCTCTGAACGAGCAGGGCTTTGCCTCGGCGTTTATGTACTCGCTCATCATCACAGTCACGTCGGTCGTGCTGATTCTGGTGTGCTGCTCCATGTGCGCTTGGTACGTGGTTCGTGTCAACAACAAGATCTCGAACTTCTTCTATTACCTGTTCGTGTTCTCGATGGTCGTACCGTTCCAGATGCTGATGTTCACGCTGTCCAATTTGGCGGACCGCATCGGCTTTAATACGCCGTTCAACATCTGCTTTATCTATCTGGGCTTTGGCGCGGGCCTGGCGGTCTTTATGTTCGCCGGCTTTGTAAAGAACATCCCGCTCGAGATCGAGGAGGCGGCCATGATTGACGGCTGCAACCCGGTTCAGGTGTTCTTTAAGATCGTTCTCCCCATCATGAAGCCCACCTATCTTTCGGTCGGCATCCTCGAGACCATGTGGGTCTGGAACGACTACCTGCTGCCCTACCTTACGCTCGACTCCACCAAGTACAAGACCATTCCTATCTTGATCCAGTACTTCCGTGGCGGCTATGGCCACGTCGAGCTCGGCCCCATGATGGCCTGCATCATGATGGTCGTTGTCCCCATCGTCATCATGTACATCTTCTGCCAGAAGTACATCATCGACGGCGTGGTGGCAGGTGCCGTCAAGGGCTGATGCCGTAACTGTTTTGCAAGTTTCTGCGGCCCCTTCAGCGTGGCGCCGCATATCGAAAGGTAAAGACATGGCCGAGATCGTTCTCAAACATGTTCAGAAGGTGTATCCCAACAACGAGTCCAAAAAGAAGGGCTTCTTTGGCAAAAAGAAGAAGACCGAGGAGAAGAAGCACAACCTCAAGGTTACCGAGGACGGCGTGCTCGCTGTAGAGGACTTTAACCTCACCGTTCACGACCAGGAGTTCATCGTCCTCGTTGGCCCCTCTGGCTGCGGTAAGTCCACGACGATGCGCATGGTTGCCGGCCTGGAGGACATTACCTCGGGCGATGTGCTTATCGACGGCAAGCGCGTCAACGACGTGGCGCCCAAGGACCGCGATATCGCCATGGTGTTCCAGAGCTATGCTCTGTACCCCAACATGACGGTGTACGAGAACATGGCGTTTACGCTTGAGCTCAAGAAGGTCCCCAAGGACGAGATCGACCGCAAGGTTCGCTCCGCCGCCGAGATCTTGGGTATTACCGAGTACCTCGACCGTAAGCCCAAGGCGCTTTCGGGCGGCCAGCGCCAGCGCGTCGCCATCGGCCGCGCTATCGTTCGTGACCCCAAGGTCTTCCTGATGGACGAGCCGCTGTCCAACCTGGACGCCAAGCTTCGTAACCAGATGCGTGCCGAGCTCATTAAGCTGCGCCACGAGATCAAGGGCACGTTCATCTACGTTACCCACGACCAGACCGAGGCTATGACCCTTGGTGACCGCATCGTGGTCATGAAGGACGGCGTCGTCCAGCAGATCGCCACGCCGCAGGAGGTCTTCAACCACCCCGCGAACATCTTCGTCGCCGGCTTCATCGGCGTGCCGCAGATGAACTTCTTCGATGCCCAGCTGGTGCGCTCGGGCGACGGCTTTACCGTCAAGACCGAGGATATGAACGTCGCGCTCGCCCCCGAGACTTGCGCTCAGCTTGCCCTCAACTGGGACGGCGGCGACGTGAAGGAGATCACGGCCGGCGTGCGCCCCGAGCAGATCCTGCTTGCCGACAAGGACGAGGAGGGTGCGCTCCAGGGTACCGTCGAGGTGACCGAGCTCATGGGCTCGACCGAGCATGTCCACGTGACCGCTCCCGATGGCCAGTTCGTCCTGATCATTCCCGTTGTCGACCTTGAGGCCAAGGGTGCGCTCAAGGCGGGCGACCCCATCTGGTTCAAGTTCGAAAAGAACGCGACCCACCTCTTCGATAAGGTGTCAGGCAAGAACCTTATCTAGGCCCGGTGCATCCAGGCCCTCCCTTTGGGCGACTGCGGTATTGCCATCCTTTTGCCGCGGTCACATATAAGGCTCCCCTCCCGTCCACTAGGCGAGAGGGGAGCCTTTCTTTGTGTTGGGGTTGTCCATCTGTTAGCTTATCTTGATCTGTAACAGGTAGAGGTTCGAATTGGGTTTAGATGTTACAGAACGAGATTGAGTTGAGCCGTCTGTCCTTCCGTCTCGATCTGTAACACGAAGGACTGATTTTGGCAGCTACCTGTTACAGATCGAGATTGTTTTAGCAGCCTTGCCCGTCTGTCTCGTTCTGTAACAGGTAGACCCGATTCCAGCGGTTATCTGTTACAGATTGAGACAGTTCATCGGGACAATTCTGTTTGTCTTGATCTGTAACAGATAGACCCAATTTTGCCGGTTAGGTGTTACAGATCGAGATTGTTTGGTCGAGACAAACCATAGGCCGGCATATGGACACAAAAAGCGGAGCCGTGTTGCCACGACTCCGCTTTCAAGAGGATGAGTAAGGGGAATGGGTTAGTCCAGGTGCCAGATCTCGTCGTTGTACTGGGAGATCGTACGGTCGGACGAGAAGGTGCCGGCGTTGGCGATGTTGATCAGCGCCTTGCGCATCCAAGCGTCCTGGTCCTCGTAGTCGGCCAGCACGCGCTCCTTGGTCTGGATGTACTCCTCAATGTCGAGTAGGGCCATAAACCAGTCCTTACCCTTAATGTCGTCGTGCAGGCGCTGCAGGCGCTCAGCGTTGCCGGTCGCCATAAAGGCCGGGTTGGTGATGAAGTCCACTAGCAGTTTAATGCCGGGCTTGCGGTAGAGCGCACCGGCGTTGTAGGTGCCGTCGGCGTAGAGCTGCTCGACCTGCTTGGACGAGGCACCAAAGGTATAGATGTTCTCGTCGCCCACGAGCTCGGCAATCTCGACGTTGGCGCCGTCGAGCGTGCACAGGGTCAAAGCGCCGTTGAGCATGAACTTCATGTTGGAGGTACCACTCGCCTCCTTGGAGGCCAGGCTGATCTGCTCGGAGATGTCGGCGGCGGGAATCACGCGCTCGGCAGCGGTGACGTTGTAGTTCTCGATCATGACAACCTGCAGGTAGGGGGCCACATCGGGGTCGTTTGCGATCCACTGCGACAGCGTCAGGATCAGGTGGATGATGTCCTGAGCGATGGTGTAGGCAGGCGCTGCCTTGCCGCCAAAGATGATGGTGACGGGATGCTCGGGCTTGTTACCGTTCTTGATGTCGAGGTACTTCCAGATGATGTAGAGCGCGAGCATCTGCTGGCGCTTGTACTCGTGGATGCGCTTGACTTGGACATCGATGATGGCGTTGGAGGGAATGGTCACGCCCTGCTCGAGCGCCATGAACTGGCGCATGATGGCCTTGGCCTCGACCTTGGTGGCGGCCAGGCGCTCAAGAACATCCTTATCGTCGGCGAAGTTGGCGAGTTTGCTCAGATCGCCGGTGCTGCGCCAGTCGGTGCCGATCACATCGTCGAGCAGGCTGGCGAGCGCAGGGTTGGCCCCATGGATCCAGCGGCGGAAGGTGATGCCGTTGGTCTTGTTGGAGAACTTCTCGGGATAGATCTCGTAGAACGGATGAAGCTCGGTGTCCTCCAGGATCTTGGTGTGGAGTGCGGCTACGCCGTTGATGGAGAAGCCAAAGTGGATGTCCATGTGGGCCATGTGGACGGTGTCGTGCTCGTCGATGATGGCGACGCGCGGGTCATCGTGCTCGGCTTTCGCGATCTCATCGAGCTTGACGATAATGTCGGCGATGGCAGGGGAGACCTTCTGCAGGCTGGCGAGCGGCCACTTCTCGAGCGCCTCGGCAAGAATCGTGTGGTTAGTGTAGGCGACCATGGAGCGTACGATGGTCACTGCCTCGTCAAACTCGATGCCATGCTCGGTGGTGAGCAAGCGAATGAGCTCGGGGATGACCATGGTGGGGTGCGTGTCGTTAATTTGGACCACGGCGTAGTCGGCCAGATCGTGCAGGTTGCTGCCGCGCTCGACGGCCTCGTCGATCAGGAGCTGGGCGGCGTTGCTCACCATGAAGTACTCCTGATAGATGCGAAGTAGGCGGCCCTGCTCGTCGGAATCGTCGGGGTAGAGGAACAAGGTGAGGTTCTTGGCGATCTCGGTCTTGTCGAAGTCGATGGAGCTGCCGGGGACCAGGCCGTCGTCGACGCTCGCCAGGTCGAACAGGCGCAGGCGGTTTTTGGTGGGCTGGTCGTAACCGGGCACATCGATGTTGACGAGCTTGGAGGTAACGGCAAAATCGCCGAACTCGACGGTGTAGGAGCGGTCATCGTCGACTAGGATGTCCTGCTCACCGAGCCACTCGTCGGGGACGGCCTTCTGCTGGTTGTCGACAAAGCGCTGACGGAACAGACCGTAGTGATAGTTGAGGCCCACGCCATCGCCGGTCAAGCCCAGCGTGGCGATGGAATCCAGGAAGCACGCGGCCAGGCGGCCCAGGCCGCCGTTGCCGAGCGACGGCTCGACCTCGAATTCCTCGATCTTGTTGAGGTCGTGGCCTGCGGCGGTGAGCTGGTCCTTAACTTCGTCGTAGATGCCGAGGTCGATCATGTTGTTGATGAGCAGCTTGCCGATCAAAAATTCGGCGGAAATGTAATAGAGCTTTTTCTTGCCGTTGTTGAGCGGGCAGGTGGCGGAGCGCTCCTGCACGAGTTTGACCAGCAGCTTGTAAATGCGACGGTCGTCGAGCTGCTCGAGCGAGGTGCCAAAAGACTGCTCGGCGAGTTCCATGAGGTTAATTTGGGGCATGTTTTCTCCTGTGATGGGTTGTTTCATGTCTGCAATTCATAAGAAGCCCGCGCGAGGGGATTGGGGTGGCCTCGCGCGGGAAAAGCAAGCGCGTCCGCACGGTGGGGAGGGGTCGGGCGCGGTAGCTCCTATTGAGGAAGCTCGATTTCGGCTTCCGACGGGATGCGGAAGTAGGTCTCGGTCCAGTCGGTGAGTTTGTGCTCGAGCTCGCGGGTGATGGCGCCGTCGAGCATGCGCCAGGTCCAGTTGCCGCCCAGCGTGGCAGGGGTGTTGATGCGCGCCTCGTTGCCCAAGTTGAGCAGGTCCTGCATGGTGTAGATGCACGTGTCGCTCACGCTGGCGGCGATGGTGCGATTGAGTGCATCTGCCATGGGTTCGCCGGCCTGCTGATGGGTGTACAGGGCTGCCTGCTCGCGCTGACGCGGGGTGGCCGTTCCCTCAAACCAACCGCGCGCCGTCTCGTTATCGTGGGTGCCCACATAGGCGACGGTGTTGGCGATGTAGTTATGCGGCAGGTAGTACGAGTTGGTGCCCTCAAAGGCAAACTGCAGGATCTTCATGCCGGGGAAGCCCGAGTTGTCGCGCATGTCGATGACGCCGGGGGTGAGGAAGCCCAGGTCCTCGGCGATGATGGGCAGCGTGCCGAGCTTTTCCTCGAGCGTCTTGAAGAACTTGAGGCCGGGACCCTGCGTCCACGAACCGTAGGACGAATCGGGCGAGGAGAACGGCACCTCCCAATAGGCCTCGAAGCCGCGGAAGTGATCCAGGCGGATGACGTCGTACATGTCGAGGGCGGCGCGAATGCGGCCCTCCCACCAGGAGAAGCCGTCGGACTCCATGGCGTCCCAGTCGTAGATGGGGTTGCCCCAGTACTGGCCGGTGGTCGAGAACTGGTCGGGCGGCGTGCCAGCGACGCTCACGGGATTGCCGGCGGTGTCGATCTTAAAGAGCTCAGGCGTCGCCCACATCTCGACGGAGTCACGCGAGACATAGATGGGCAGGTCGCCGATGATGAGAATGTCGCGCTCGTTGGCATAGGCCTTGAGGCGGCTCCACTGGCGATCGAAGAAGTACTGCGTCATCTGGTGGTAGAGCATACGCGCCGGATGGTCGGCGCAGACCTTGGCGGAAGCCTCGCCGCGGGTGCGGAGTTCCGCGGGCCACTCCCAAAACGCCTTGAGACCGCACTCCTCTTTGACGGTCATGAACTCACAGTAGGGGATGAGCCAGTCCTCGTTGGCCTGGATAAAGTCATCGAAATCGGCCGGCTTGTCGGCAGCAAAGCGCTCGGCGGCGCGGTCGAGAATCTGACGGCGACCCCCAAAGATGGCACCGTAGTCGACATTGCTGGGGTCGGATCCCAGATACACGCCATCGATATCGCGCTGCTCCAGATACCCTGCCTCGATAAGCTCGGCAAAGTCGATAAAGTTGGGGTTGCCTGCGCGGGCCGAGAACGACTGATAGGGCGAATCGCCATAGCTGATCGTCGTAAGGGGCAGAATCTGCCAGTAATGTTGTTTGCACGAGGCGAGAAAATCGACGAAGTCGTAGGCATTCCAGCCAAAGCCGCCGATTCCGTATGGTCCGGGCAGAGATGAGACGGGCATGAGGACGCCGCTTGCACGCTCCATGAATGCGCTCACCAACCTTCTTGTTGTGGGGTCGGCCTGCCGATGGGTGTGCAGTCCGCCTCCGATGTTCTGATCCGATACGCCTATTGTAAAACATGTTGTTTAAACATGTACAGGCAAGATAAAAAAGTTGGTCGATTTTCGGCGAATGGTTACATGCCATGAAAAAGCCCCGACCTCACAACGTGAGATCGGGGCAAGAGCGGTATGTAGGTTTTTGCTACTCGGCGTCGGCGAAGCCATTGGGGTTATGGCTCTGCCAGTTCCAGCTATCGCGGCACATGTCCGCGATGTCGTACTGGGCCTTCCAGCCCATCATGCGCTCGGCCTTGGAGGCATCGCACCAGTTGGCAGCGATGTCGCCGGCGCGGCGCTCGCGGATCATGTAGGGCAGCTCCTTGCCACAAGCCTTGGAGAAGGCGGCGACGACCTCGAGTACCGAGGTACCGGTGCCGGTGCCCAGGTTAAAGATCTCGACGCCGGTCTTGCCGTTCATCCAGTTAAGGGCGGCAACGTGGCCAGAGGCCAGATCGCACACGTGGATGTAGTCGCGCACGCCGGTGCCGTCGGGGGTGGGGTAGTCGTTGCCAAAGACCTGAACGGCCTCGAGCTTGCCCACGGCGACCTGGGCGACATAGGGCACCAGGTTGTTGGGGATGCCCTTGGGGTCCTCGCCGATCAGGCCCGACGGATGAGCGCCGATGGGGTTGAAGTAACGGAGCAGCACGACGTCCCACTCGGGGTCGGCGGTGTGGACGTCCATAAGGATCTGCTCGATCATCCACTTAGTCCAACCATAGGGGTTGGTCGCGGGCTTCTTGGGATCCTCCTCGGTGACGGGCGGGTTGTCCGGGTCGCCGTAGACGGTCGAGGAGCTCGAGAAGATGATGGACTTGCAGCCATGGTTGCGCATGACGTCGATGAGCACCAGGGTGTTCTCGATGTTGTTGTGGTAGTACTCGACGGGCTTGCTCACCGACTCGCCGACGGCCTTAAAGCCGGCAAAGTGGATGACGCGGTCAATCTGATGGGTATCGAAGATCTTGTTCATCGCATCACGGTCGAGCACGTTGGCCTCGTAGAAGGTGAGGTTCTTGGCGGCCTCATCGCCCACGATGGTCTTGACGCGGTCGACGGCGACGGCGCTGGAGTTGGAGAGATCATCGACGATGACGACCTGGTAGCCACCCTCGAGCAGCTGAACGACGGTGTGCGAGCCGATAAAACCGGCGCCACCGGTTACGAGGACGCAGGTGTCTTTGGGGTCGAGTGCTTTGGACATGTAGTCTCCTATCGAATCAGGAACACTTCTTGAGGGGAGTATAGCGCAGGCAGGGGCGCCAAGAACGTGCGCGGCAGGAAAAGCAGAGGATTATGTTAACGTACTCATACAAGAGCTTGCGTGCGCATAACCTGATCTTTGGCATTTGCTTACGAGCCGTCGACCTTGCAGTTTCCTGCCGTTCGTGGAAATCGTTGGGACGCGCCATATGTACGCTAATATGTATGAGTTGAGCGACATATAAATAAGCATGTAACGGAGTACATATGTCACCAAACAGCGATTCCATCCTTTCCCAGGAGCTCTCGCGCCGCACTGTCCTTAAGGCCCTGTTCGGCGCCGCTTCTGCGGCAGTTCTTTTTGGCCTGCCCGCTCGCGCCCATGCGGCGGAGGCTTCCAAAGAAACCACCGATAAACTGAATGCCGCCCAGGCCCAGCTCGACGAGGTTCAGGCCCAGCTCGACAGCATCGCAAATGAGTATGCGGCGCTGGCCAACAAGAATGCCCAGACCCTCAACGACATCGAGAATGTCCAGGGCAAGATTGACGACACGCAGGCCCAGATCGATGAAAAGAAGGCCGAGCTCAAGAAGAAGCGCAACGACCTTTCCGATCGCGTGGCCGCCAGCTACAAGTCCGGCGGCACGAACATCCTGTCGCTGCTGCTGGCCTCTGGCTCGTTTGAGGAACTCGTCGCCAACGCGCATTACGTTGAGAAGATCAACAAGAGCGACCGCGACGCCATCGAGGACATTCAGACCATCCAGGAAGAGCTCGATGCGCAAAAGACCGAGCTCGAGTCGCAGAAGGCCGACTTAGAGAAGCTCAAGGACCAGCAGACTGCCCAGATGCAGGACATGCAGGCCAAGCAGCAAGAAGTCCAGACCGTGCTGAACGGTCTTTCCGACGACGTCAAGGAGCTCATGGCTCAGCGCGATTCCGAGATTCTCGCTGCCGCCCAGGCCGAGGAGGCTGCCAAGAAGGCCGCCGCCGCTGCCGCGGCCGCCGCGAACAAGAACAATTCCTACTCGGGTGGTTCGAGCTCGGGCGGTGGATCGTATGCGCCCGGAACTCCGCAGCAGAATGCCGGCTCGGGCAAGCAGCAGGCCGTCGTCAACGCGTGCTACTCCACGCCTTCGCCGG
Source organism: Collinsella sp. (assembly GCA_019414345.1). Taxonomy (GTDB): domain Bacteria; phylum Actinomycetota; class Coriobacteriia; order Coriobacteriales; family Coriobacteriaceae; genus Collinsella. The sequence continues at coordinate 7,155 of DXMF01000029.1, read as the reverse complement.
GTCAGAACTGGTGCGCGGCGTGGGTTACCAATGTCTTCCGTAACGCCGGCGTTGGCTACTTTGGCGGTAACGCGTGCGATATGTTTAACGCCTGGTGCTATAGCTCCGACCGCTCGGCGCTGCAGGTGGGTATGATTGTTGCCGACTCATCGCATAGCGGCACCGGCATACCGGGCCTGATCTATGGCCACGTGGGCATCTACGTTGGCGGCGGCATCGTTATGAGTAACGAGGGCGCCATCACGTCGAGGTCGCTTGACTCGTTCATTGGGTTCTACGGCACTGGCTCTGGCGTGCGCTGGGGCTGGCTTGGCGGTATTGCGCTGTCGTAAAGCCGACTGGGCCGCGTGCCCGCCCGCAATATATTTGATTGCCTGCTCGGGCAGTCCTGCTCGCACGGAGAGCACATTAAGTGCTCTCCGGCTCGTGCGGAACTCGCGATCAACCTTATGCCTCTCGGACTGTCCCGGCCCTCTCGGGTCCTGAGCGCGATACACCGGACTGGTTGTCTGATATAAAGATGGCGAAGGCCCCTTTCGGGGCCTTCTTTTTAAATAAAATTATCGACTCCGTGGACTTCGGTTTTGGAATTTGGAGCCGACGGCTCATCAAAGTGGAAAATGAAATATAACCTAGCTGCAATAATCGCCTTGTTGCGAACTCGAACTGATCATGTAGATCTAAAATAGTCGCAATATACAATTGTCGTGTGGTGCGTTGGGTTGGAGCTGCTGCGGGTCCTATATGGATTGCGGCCTTGCGCCCCGATGTTCAAACAGGTTTCTCTCTAGACGGGAAGTTGCTCATGGACACCATATATGACGGAGACGACTGGGTCGATCATTATAGTTGGCGACTAGTCGGCTCGGATGACAATGGGGATGTGGTGTTTGATGGACTATGTCCAAAGCATCTCCATCCTTTTGTCTCGTCGTTAATTGAGAGTTCTGCTCGTGTTGCCCCCTACAGCTCGGCATCGATTCATGATACGGACGTTTTGAAGACCATAAGGGAATCAATTGACGATGGCACGATGAGCGGCCCGCTGTTTTCTCGGCTTGTGGGGCTAGATGAGATTGGCTCGAAACGACTGCTTGCGGGCGAAAAGGTGGAACTCACTTATCGGTCGATGATTTCAATCCTGCGGATGGCCGATGTTCTTCGCAAATAAATGAAAACGGGACAAGTGAGCTACATCACTTGTCCCGTTATTAATTAAAGTGGACCGCGGCGAGCGGGCTATTAAAATTCGCCTACTCGGTGGACTTCGGGTTCTAGGTCTACGTCGAATTGGCCTTTGACGGTTGTTTGGATGTGGCGGATGAGTTCGTCAACGTCGGCGGCGGTGGCGTGGTTGGCGTTGACGATGAAGCCGCAGTGTTTTTCGCTCACCTGCGCGCCGCCGACAGCATGGCCGCGCAGACCGGCATCCATGATGAGCTTGCCGGCAAAGTAGCCCTCGGGACGTTTGAAAGTGGAGCCGGCGCTCGGCATGTCGAGCGGCTGCTTGTCCTCGCGGCGCTGGCGGTAGTCGTCCATGTCGGCCTTGATCATCGCGGCGTTGCCCGGGGCGAGGTGAAAGGTGGCAGAGAGCACGATAAAGCCGTCGTCGGCGATGCGGCTCTTGCGATAGCCCAGGTTAAGCTCGTCGACATCGAACTCAATGATATTGCCGCTGCCGCGGGTGCCGTCGTCGAGCGCGCGGGCGGGCTTATAGACGCGCACGGACTCCAAAACATCGGCCATGCAGGCGCCGTAGGCACCGGCGTTCATATAGCAGGCGCCGCCGACCGAGCCGGGGATGCCCGAGAGGGGCTCCATGCCGGTGAGGCAGGCTTCGGCGGCAGCCGCGGCGACATCGGAAAGCAAGGCGCCGGCTGCTGCCGTAACATGCGTGCCGTCGACGGTGATGTTAGAGAGGCCTTCGCCCAGTGCCACGACGACACCGCGGATACCCTTGTCACCGACGAGCAGGTCGGAACCGTTGCCCACGATGGTGAGGGGCAGATCGCAGCGGTAGCAGGTGTCAAGCGTGGCGACGAGTCCCTGCTCGGTATCGGGCGTGACAAAGACATCGGCCGGGCCGCCGATCTTAAACGTGGTGTGCTCGCGCATGGGCTCGCTCATGAGCACGTTGTCCTCGCCGGCAACACCGGCGAGCGCGCAGAGCAGGTCCTCGTTAAAAAAGTCATTCTCGTGCATACGAATATCCGCCTTATGGTGGTCGTTTTCATTAATCGAATGCAATATACCCCACCCGGATGGATTTGGTGCAAAGTAACCTGACCCCAATGCATCACATGGCGCAAAGGGGTTAGGTTGCTTTGCGCCAATCGCGGCGATAAAACAGCCGTCTACCGGATTGGTAAAGTGTTTATCATCAAGGTAGAGGGACGGTCGCTATACTTTCAAGAGATTGCGCGAATACTCGGAAGGAGCGAGATGGGCAACAAAGTTACTCTCAAGCAGATTGCCCAGGAGGTGGGGCTTTCCCCCTCGTCGGTCTCGCTTGTCCTTAACAACCGGCCCTGCCGAATCTCGGAAGAAAACCGCAAGCTCATCAAAGAGGTCGCGGCGCGCAACCATTATGTTCCTAACCAGATCGCGCGTAGCCTGGTCATGCGCGAGTCGCGCACACTGGGCCTTATCGTCCCTAACATCGAGAGCCGCTTTTTTGCTTCGCTCGCCGGCAGCTTGGAAAAGCGCTGCCGCGAGGACGGATATGCGCTCTTTATTACCAGCTCGGGTGGAAGTGCCGAGGACGATCTGGAGCTCCTGCGCCAGCTGGTGACGCGCGGCGTCGATGGCGTCTTTTTGGTGGTAGGCGACGAGTTCTCTGACGACCGCGCCCTGCGCGAAGAGGTCAGCCATCTACCCATCCCGGCGGTAATGGTCGACCGTGCCATTGAGGGGCTCGAGTGCGACAAGGTGATGTTCGACCACGAGATGGGTGGCTACATGGCCACCCGCTATCTGATCGAGCAGGGCCACCGTCGCATTGCCTGCTTGGTTAATGCGCGCCGTTCCAATACGGGTCGTAAGCGTCTTGCCGGCTACGAGCGTGCGCTGCGCGAGGTGGGGCTGCCCATCGATGCGCGTTTGGAGTTTGAGAGCGAGTACTACATTCCGAGTGCCTACGAGGCCTCGGAGGCGGTGCTCGCAACTGACGCCACCGCCGTGTTCGCAAGCTCGGATAACATTGCCCTCGGTCTGCTCAAGCGCTTGCACGAGATGGGGAAGAGCATCCCAGGCGATATCTCGGTCGTAAGCTATGACAACTCGGCGGCCGACGTTCTCTTTGAGCCGGCGCTGACCGCGATCGAGCAGGATCCTGGTGTCCTTGCGGAGCATGCTTTTGGCTGCATGTCCAAGCGTCTTGCCGGTAGGGGCGGTAGACGTGCCGAAGAGGTCGTTCTGGAGCCGGCGCTTATCGTTAAGGACAGCGTGCTCGAGCTTACCGAATGTAGCTAAGCGTACTTGCTTGTTTGCATAGATTGCATGCGGAGTGTCCGCTATTTGCCGGCAGGCACCCCGGCCCTCGTCCGTAAACTCTTCCGCTGGGCGAGCCATAGACGCCGCGCACCGATAGGGTAAGGCAGCGGCTTGAAATTGGTGCTATATTCGGCTTGAGTTGTTTAATGCTAGTACGGGAGGCTGATATGGGGCTGTTCAAGAAGAAAAACCCGCAGGATGCCTTTGATTCCGATGTGTTTACCATCACGGATACGATTTTGGACCCGCCGCGGTTTACGTTTTTGCCGGCTATCTACCAGGATGCCACGCGTCGCAAGTGGGCCGTGCATCAGCGCGGCGGCGAGCCGAAGATTTTTGACTATGCGGACGTGTTGCAGTGCGAAGTGGCCGAGGCGGGCGATCCGGAGGCCGAAGAAGCGGTCTCTAAACAGGAATTTGCCCAGCGTATCCTGGCAAATCCTGCCAAGGCGGCGAAAATAAACGCTGCCAAGCGTAATATGTGTCTTGGTATGGGCGTTGTTGTGGCGGTTCAGACGGGAAAAGACGAGGTTTCCAAATTAGAGATTCCCGTTATGACCGACGAAGTCAAACGCGATTCAAGTCTATATAAGTCGTATCGGAATGTCGCCGAGAAAATCAAGGCCGAATTTGATGCCATGGGAGGGCTGGCCTAATTTTGGCGGCATACGTTTCTGAATGAGGAGTCTGTGCAATGGCAGGCGAATCTTATGCAATTCCCCCCAAAGATCGTGCTGTTGAGGGAATTCTTTGGTATATCCAGCACCACCAGCTTGCCGGCGGCGATCGACTGCCGGCCGAGCGTGTGCTGTGCGAAGAGATCGGCGTTTCGCGTACGGCGTTGCGCGCCGGTATCACGCGGCTCATCTCGTGTGGAACGCTCGAGAGCCGTCGCGGATCGGGTACGTATGTGTGTCCTCCCAAGCCGCTGAATATCTTCCAGGAAACGTATAACTTTTCCGATGCTGTGCGGACTGCCGGCCTGCACCCCTCTTCTCGTCTGGTTTCCACCGGGACCATCGAGGCGGATGAGGCGCTTGCCGACAAGCTTGGGGTGGCTGTGGGCGCTCCTTTACTCCGCATGCAGCGCATTCGACTTATAGAGGGCGAGCCGGCGTCAATCGAGACCGCTCACGTTAACCTGTCCCTGTGCCCCGCGCTTCCCGAGCACGATTTTGAGTGTGAGAGTCTTTACGATGTCTTGCTCAAAGAAGGTGGCGTGCGTGTTGAGCATGGACGTGAGCATATCTCCATCTCGCGTTTGAACGCCGAAGAGGCCGAGCTGCTCCAGCAAGAAGAGGGAACGCCGGTGTTCTATGAGAGCTCGATCGAATTTGATAAGGACATGCGCTTTGTGGAGCATTGCAAATCGGTGATTTTGCCCACAAAGTTCCGCTTTGCCGATAACGGCGAAGAGAACGGCATGAGGAGCGTGGCAGGTGAACAATGGCTGAAACAGTAGATGCCACCCCGGTTTATATGCGCATTCGACGCCGCATCGAGGAACGTATCGAGCGCGGTATATATCCCACGGGTTCCATGATTCCGTCCGAAAAAGACCTTGCCGAGGAATTTGGTACGACACGCTTGACCATCCGAAGCGCTGTCGATGAGCTGGTTCGGCGCGGGCAGATTCGCCGTGTTCGGGGAAAAGGTGCCTTTGTGGCGCAGAAAGTACCTGCTTTTTTTGAACGCACGGTCGGTTTCCGTGAATCGGTCCGTGCTTCGGGCGGCGAGCCGTCCGTCCGTATTCTCGCGCGTTCCAAGCGTTATGCGGGGCCATATTACGCCGACCTGTTTGGCATCGCCGAGGACGACCTGCTCTATTCCGTTCGACGCCTGAACTGCATAAACGGTAGCCCCGTATCGATTGAGACGGCGCTGATTCCCTGCCTGCTGTTCCCAACCATCGAAGATATTGACGTGTCGGTCTTCAGTTTGTACGAGACCTATGAGATGCTGGGCCGAAAGCCAGTCATGGCACAGGAAAAGCTCGATATCGAAGCGCTGGGCGCACGAGATGCCGGCCTCCTTGGACTGGGACAGGTCGATCTTGTTTTGCTTTTGGAATGCGTGAGCTATGACGCGAGCGGTCAGGCTATCGAGTATGTAAAGTCCTTCAATCGTGGCGATACGGGCGGCTACACCTATACGTACTAGCTGGTATTTTGTGAATAACGGCTGGGAAACTAACCAGTTTTGATCGTTGGGTCAGCTGTATATACAACCTTACAGGGCTCAAAATCGACCGTTCGCCGATGGGGATAAATTAATCGACAAAGAGGTATCAAAAAGCCGTAACCTGTAACTGTGATTGGTATCAAATACTAATGATTTGTTACGAGGTGAGACGATGAAGATGCTCGATTACGTTCAGCTTGCCCATGTGCGTATGGGGGAGAACCTCGAGCGTTCGTCTGAGCTGGTAGCGCAGCTCGTTGATATTTTCCAGTCCGGTTCTTTTGACGCGCTGCGCATCGTTGCTTCGGGTTCGTCGCGCCATGCCGCCGATTGCGCCCGCGATTACCTGCAAGATGCCCTGCAAATGCAGGTGTCCGTTGTGACGCCCGAGGCCTTCGTCGATTTTGAACACACCTATCCGCAGCATGTGCTCAACATTGCCGTTTCGCAGAGTGGCTATTCGACCAATACGATTGCGGCGCTCGATTACATGCGCGCACACGATATGGCTGCAGTTGCGCTCACGGCAAACGTCGAGGCACCCATCAAGGAACACGCTGACATCGTTCTTGACTACGGTGTGGGCGTCGAGTCGGTGGACTTTGTGACTCTGGGCGTCGAGGTGCTCGTTGAGTACCTGGTGCTCTTTGGTATTTACGGCGGTCAGGCGCGCGGAACGATTGACGCCAAGGGCGTTGCCCAGCGTCTTGACGACCTGCGTGAGGCTATCCAGGCCAATGCCGTGATGTGCAAGACCGCCGAGGCATATGTCCAAGACCACATGCTCGAGCTTTCTGAGCACACGCCCGCCATGGTCGTCGGCAACGGCCCCAACTATGGCGTTGCCGAAGAGGCGGCCCTCAAGCTGAGCGAGACCATCAAGATTCCTGCCATGCATCACGAAGGCGAGGAGTTCGTCCACGGTCCCGAGATGCAGATCGTTCCGGGCTATCTGGTGTTTATCGTCGACGATCCGCAGGGGTCGGAGCGTCTTGCGAATATCGCTGATGCGCTATCGAACGTTACGACAAAAACGGTGCTGCTCACGGCCCATCCCAAGGGTAGGGCTCACGAGGTTGCGGTGCCTCAGGTGGCTCCGCTGCTCAGCGCAATTCCCAATCTTGTGTTCTTCCAGACGATTGCGGCCATGATAGCCGAGCGTCTGAAGTCATGGGACGTGCACCCGTATCTTGATGCCGTCTCCAAGCAAATGGAGGTCAAGGCAGAGGGCTACGAAGAGTCAGTCAATGCGCTTAAGGCCAAAGCGGCCGAGTGTTACGGAATGTAAGCGGGTTTTGATGCCCGTTGGCATGGGGGATGTGGAAACAACCCCAGAAAGGAGAGACAAATGAAGGAAACCGAGAAGATCGAGATCATGCATTTCGACCAGGAGGGCTATCTCGAGGACGGCAAGGCGCTCTACGAGACCGGCAAGAAGATGACCGCGCTCGCCGACAAGGTCGCCGACGAGGGCTACGACGC